>CAZXUI010000004.1:25150-90936 GCA_964643885.1 uncultured Planctomycetales bacterium | reverse complement strand
CCCGCCGCGCGACAATCAGAACCCGCCGCGCCAAGCGGCGGGTCAGTCGCTGATCGGTTGACCCCGTGCTTGGCGCACGGGGTTCTGACGCGGCGCCACAATCAGAACCCGCGGCGCCACAATCAGAACCCGCCGCGCGACAATCAGAACCCGCCGCGCCAAGCGGCGGGTCAGTCGCTGATCAGTTGACCCCGTGCTTGGCGCACGGGGTTCTGACGCGGCACCACAATCAGAACCCGCCGCGCGACAATCAGAACCCGCCGCGCCAAGCGGCGGGTCAGTCGCTGATCAGTTGACCCCGTGCTTGGCGCACGGGGTTCTGATTGCGGGCGAGACTCCCGCGCTCCCCAAAGCCGCGCGATTCGCCTCGGGCGATATAATGCCCCCATGGATGCCGACATCGATCGAATCATCCTGAGCCGGGAGCAGATCCAGGCCCGCGTTCGAGCGCTCGCGGCGGAGATCTCGGCCACGTATGACCACGGCAGCGCCGCGCTCACGCTCGTGCCGATTCTCTCCGGATCGATCATCTTCCTGGCCGACCTGATCCGCGAACTTCCGCTGAAGATGAAGATCGCGCTCGTGCACGTCTCGGCCTATCCCGGGCGGACGACCCAGGGGCTCGAGCCGCGGACGGTCGTCGACCTGGTCGGCGATCTGCGCGGGCGCGACGCGCTGATCGTCGACGACATTCTCGACAGCGGCCGGACGCTGCGGCGGGTGCAGGAAATGGTGCGGCGGAGCGAACCGGCCAGCGTGCGGACGGCGGTGCTGCTGCGCAAGCCGTCCAAGGCGCCGCCGGATGCGGAGGTTGACTTTGTCGGTTTTGACATAGAAGATCTATTTGTGGTCGGCTACGGCCTGGACTTCGACGACCACTACCGGAACTTTCCGCACATCGGCGTGCTCCGCAAGGAGTTGATGCCATGACGCGTCCGCCCGCACACGATCCTTTCGGCATGGCCGCCGGCGGCGTGGCCACGATCGAGGATGCCGCGCCGCGGTCGCTGGCGCTGCTGGACGGCGGCGAGATCATCGAGCTGTCGCTCAAGCCGTCGCTCTGGTACATGCCGCTGGTGGCGGGTCGGACGGTGCTGGTCTGCGGCCTGCTGTGGGCGATCGTTGCGCGGGTAGCCCCGCCGGTGCAGTGGTCGGCCAGTTCGGCGCTGCTGGCGGGGATCGTGCTGGTGGCGGTGTCGCGGGTCGTGCTGGCGATGCTGGAGTGGGCCAGCCGGCTGTACATTCTCACGAATCGGCGCGTGATCCGCTTTCGCGGCGTGATGAGCGTGAAGGTGTCGGAAAATCTGCTGACACGGCTGGCGCGGGCCGAGCTGCGGCAGAGCAACTGGCAGCGAATGCTGCGGATCGGGACGATCGTGCTGGAGCCGCTGAACGGGTCTGCGGCGATGGTCTGGGAGCACGTGTCGCAGCCGCGGGCGGTCATCGAGCAGGTGAACAAGGCCATCTCGCGGGCGCGAAATGGTTCGTAGGCTCGAGCGCGGCCGCGTGGCAGATGCGAGCGCGTGACAGCAGCGGCAGGGGGCAGGTGCGGCGGGGGGTCAAACCTCGACATTTCGCTGCTGCGCGAGCCGCAGATAGAGCTGCTCGATCTGGTCGACCATGCGGCGGTGATCGAAGCGGGCCAGGCAATGCTCGCGTCCGGCCTGGCCCAGCCGGCGGCGCTGGTCCGCATCGCCGGCCAACTCGACCAGGGCGCCGGCGAAGGTGTCGAGATGGTTGTGGGGGATGAGGCGTCCGGTGCGGCCGTCCAGGACGACCTCCGGCGTTCCATCGAGGTCGAAGGCGACGACGGGTATCTGCATCAGCAGGGCCTGCACGACGGCTCGCGGAAGGCCTTCCCATTGCGACGTATGCGCGAGCAGGTCGACGCCGGCGAGCAGCTCGGGGACTCGCTGGGGCGGGACGAGGCCGGCGAGCGTCGTCTGCTGCTGGAGGCCGAGGCCGCGGAGCTGCGTGACGTACTGCTCGCGCTGGGCGCCGTCGCCGATCCAGACGAAGTGCAGGCGCGGCTCGCGGCGGGCGGCACGCTGCATGATGGGGATGAGCTGCTCGTATCCCTTGCGGCGAAAGAGCCGCGCGACGGTGGCGACGACGATCCTGTCGTCGCCCGGCGGCAGACCCCAGGCGGCGCGGATGGCGCTTCGGTCATAGCGTGTCGGCGTGAAGCACTCGACTTCCATGCCCGAATAGATCGTCGTGAAGCGTGAGCGCGGGGCGATGCGCGCGGCGACGCTTTGTTCGATCATCGCGTCGGCGACGGTGACGATCGCGTCGGTGTGAAACGCGGCCCAGCGCTCCAGCAGCGCGAACGCCCGCCGCATGGCCCACGGCTGCGTGCGGTTGAAGCTCATGCCGTGCACCGTGTGAACGATGATCGGCACGCGGGCGCGCGAGGCGGCGAAACGGGCCAGGATGCCGGCCTTGCTGCTGTGCGTGTGGACGATATCGGGCCGCAGATGGTGGAAATGGCCGATCAACTCGCGCTGGGCGCGGGCATCCAGCCAGGGATTGATCGCGCGACGCAGCTCGGGAACTTCAATCAGGCGATAGCCGCCCGCGCGGGCCCGCTCGACGAGGCTGCCCTCGGGGCCGGTGGTCGGGCCGGTGATCAGCGTGACCTCGTAGCCGCGGGCCGCGAATCCTTCGCATGTCAGCAGGGTGTTTTCCTGCGCGCCGCCGATGATGAGGCGCGTGATCACGTGGCAGATGTGCATGCGAGCATTATGCCGCCGCCCGCCTGCTACGCCAGCGTCACCCGCGCGGTCCGCCGCGCCTACGGGTTGACCGACGGAACGGTGATGACCCGGGCCTCGCTCGTGCGGTCGAGGAAGGCCTGCACCATGTCGGCGATCTGCTGCTGGGCTGCGGGGCTGTACTTCGGGCCGCGCAGCAGGAACGGATCCACGCCGCCGCCGAAGAAGTTCAGCAGCGGCAGGCCGGCCGCCAGGTCATCCGCGTAGCCGCTGAAAATCATACTGCGGCGCCGCAGAGCCTCGCGGTCGAGCGCGTACATCAGGTTCTCCCACGGATGCACGCCGCCGGGGACGACGAAGTCCGGCGGAACGTAGCTGAGCTCGCGGATGTCGTAGAGCGCCACGTACCACTCCTGGCCCTTCTCATCGACCCAGCTCTCCGAGCGGGCGATCTGGCCGGAGGCGTACGGCTGGCGGCGGGCCGTGCGAGCGGCCCAGTCGGGCGGATAGGCGATCTCGCTGCCGGGCACGACGCGGGCGGCGTCCGCCTCGGTCAGCATCCGCAGCTCCGACTCGGCCACGTCGAGGTCGACCCAGCTCTGCACGCGCCAGCTCTCCTTGTTCTGCTCGGCCCGCAGCACGGCGGGTGTCGGCAGCTTGCGAGACTCACTCCGGCCCGCGGCGGCGGATTCTGGCGCGCTGGCCGGGATCGCGGCGACGTCGACACCGGCCCGCTCGGCGCGGACCAGGATTCCCTCCGCCTGAAGCTCGAAGCTTTCGCGCTCGGGGCTCTCGGGCAGCGTCGCGAGAACCGACAGGGCGGCCTTCGCTCGCCGCGCGGCCGGCTCGGGCTGGTTGTCGCGCAGGGCCTTGCGGGCCAGGACGAGCTCGAGGCGGGCTTGCGAGAGGAGCAATTCGTGCCGGGCCTGGCCCTCGGCCGAGTCGAGGTCCTCCTGCGGCGGGGCCGCATCGGCCTGGTCGTTGGCGGGCTGCTGGGCCTGCTGGCCGGCGGCGCGGACGATGAGCTGCCGGTCGCGGTCGAAATCGGACTGGGCCGCGGCGAGGGAGCAGGAGAGCAGGGCGCCGATCAGAGCGGTCGTTCGAATGATCATGTCTGTTCCTCGTGCCAGCGGCGCCAGGCTTCGACATCGAAGCCGAAGTTCTGGCCCGTGATGGCCTTGAGCGCTTCGAGCACCTCGGTTCTGAAGACAGTCACGTCGCGGACGCGGAACTCGGTGTCGAAGCGGACGAAGTCGCCCGCGGTGGCGACACCGATTCGGGGCATGTACCGCACGTTCGTCCCGGCGCCGAGCGTCACGCGCATCCCGTTGCTGTAGACTTGCTGCACGCGGTCGAAGTATGTGCGGACCGGCACTTCGACCCGCTTGCGGCGCTCTACGCGAAGCTGATCGATCAGGTCGGGCACCGAGCCGCGGTCGCCCAGGTGGCCGAGCGCCTCGGCGCCGCGGCGGATGAGCGCCTCGCTGCCGCTGGAGAGGGCGTTGCGAAACTGCGCGGCGACGCGCGAGTCGTTGCGGCGGCCGAGCTCGACCACGCAGAGCCGGCGGAGCTCGGCGTCGCCGTCGGTCAGGGCCAGAATCGCGAGGTTCATCGTCGCTTCGTCGGTCGGCGAGCGGCTCAGCGCTTCGACCAGGACCGCGCGGCAGTCGAGACTGCCTTCGCTCAGCACCTCGGCCAGCGGCGCGATCGCCAGCGGGTCCTCGATGGCCAGAATCTTCTGGCGGCCCTCTTCGATGTGCTTGGCCTGCGGCGAACCCAGCAGGTTGTCGCGGATCGCGCGAATCTGGCGATACCACTGCCCCTGAATCGCGGCGATCACCTGTTCGCCGTTCACGTCGTCGGCTTCGCTCCGGCGGTTGCGAGACCCACGATCGACGACCGTGCGAGCTTCCACCCAGAACATGCCGACGCGAACGTAGCCGAGCGCCCGGCGCGCCCCGGCGTGATTCGGATCGAGCTCCAGGCAGCGGGAAAGATGCCGCCGCCGCTCGGTTCCGAGGCTGTTCTCAGCGCACCACTCCGCCAGCGCGAAGTGCTCATCGGCCGTCTCGTTCAGCTCGGCGACTCGGCGGTCGTAGACTTCGAACGGGGATTCGGATTCGACGATCTCGCGCACCGCGTCGCGGCCGAGCGTGACGATGCCCACCGTCGTGCGGATGCGGTAGATCTCGGGCGTCTGCTCGATCAGCTCGCCTTCGAGCATGCCGCCGTTGGTCAGGTGGAAGATGTCCCCATGCGCGCCCGCGGCCAGCCCGAGTGCAAGCACGCCGAGCGCCGCTCTGGCGAACGTGGCAGGGGTTGGGGTGCCGCGCCGGCGCATAGCAAACCCTCGCGGAGCGATGAAGTCCACGCGAGATTATATCGACCTTCCCGGCTGTCCCGACGAGAGTGCATTCATTGTAGACGACCGCCGCTGAGGCGTCTGCGCGGCCGGATGCGGAATCGATCCGCTGCGGCGAAGGGTCGCGCTCAGGCCGAGCGGGCGGGCTTCTCGGAATTCGTAACTTCTTTGTCCGTCTGATTTTGCGTCGGCGGAGGGACGTCGAGGCTGACGACCGTCTGGCCCGGCTTGGGCGCGATCTTCGTGCCCGATTCGACGACGGTCAGGCGCCTGCCTTCACTGACGACGAACAGACACAGCAGCTCCGGGCTGCGTTGGGCGCGAAATGTCTCGAAGGTGAACGCCTCGCTGAGCTTGGTGCTCTTGACGACATGTCCGCGGGCCAGGCGGGCCATCAGCTCCGCCAGCGTGGCCTTCTCGTGGAAGAGGCGCCGCCCGTGCAGCCGCGGATCGATCCCCTCGAGCTGCGTGTTCTTCTCGCGCGCGACGACCTGGTAGACGCCGTGGCGGCCGAAGATCGGGGCGAAGCGCTGCACGGCCAGGATATTGACTTCTTCGTTGGGCGTCATGGCCAGGAGCTGGCCGATCCCGCCGAGATCGAGCTGCTCGATGGTGCGCTCGCCGAGAATGCTGCCGTGATAGGTGGGCAACCCGGCGAGGCGGGCGGCGGCGACGTCGCCCGCGTTGGAGTCGACCAGCAGTACGCGGAAGCCCAGCGCCTTGACGGCCAGGGCGATCTCGCGGGCCGCGCGATGGGCCCCCACGATGAGCAGTCCCTGCGGCTTCACGTCGGCCAGCTTCAGGCGGTGGGCCACGATCGGCGACGTCAGTCCGTAGACCAGGACCGTGGCCACGATCGTCGCGAAGGTCAGCGGCACGAGCACACCGCCGTCGGCCACGCCGGCCTGCTCGAGCCGCAAGGCGAAAACGGAAGAAACCGCGGCCGCGACGATTCCACGCGGGGCCATCCAGCCGATGAAGGTTCGCTCGCGCCAGGTCAGCTTGGAGCGCAGCGTCGACACGGCCACCGAAGCCGGCCGGATCAGGATCATCAGCAGCGCGATCACGACGACGCTGGACAGGCCGAGGCCGCGCAGATCCGCCGGGCTGATGCGGGCGGCCAGCAGGACGAAGAGCGCGGAGATCAGCAGCGTGCGCAGGTTCTCCTTGAAATCGAGAATGTGGGTCAGGTCGGCCAAGCGCTGGTTGGCCAGGGCGATGCCCATGACCGTCACGGCCAGCAGGCCGGCCTCGTGCTGGGCGGCGTTGGCGGCGGCGTAGGCGACCGTGACCAGGCCGATGGCGATGCTGTTGTGCAGAAACTCCGGCAGCCAGTAGCGGCGGATGGCGACCGCCAGCAGCGCGGCCGCGAGCAGGCCGAGGCCGCCGCCGACGAAGATCGTCTTGCATAGCGCCCAGGCGATGAAGGCGGCCCCGTGTCCGCCGCCGGAAGAGAAGAGCACCTCGTAGACGAGCACCGCCAGCAGCGCCCCGATCGGGTCGATGACGATGCCTTCCCATTTCAGGATCGAGCCGGCCGGCCCGGTCGGGCGGATGTGTCGCAGCAGCGGCCCGATGACGGTCGGGCCGGTGACCACGAGGATCGCGCCGAAGAGCGTCGCCAGTCGCCAATCGAGCCCCATGATCCAGTGAGCGGCGGCCGCAACGAGCACCCAGCTCACGAGCGCGCCGAGCGTGACGAGCATCCAGACCACGTGCGCGACGCCGCGCAGCTCGCGGAAGTTCAGCGTCAGCCCACCTTCGAACAGGACGATCGCGACGGAGATGGAGACCAGCGGCAGGAGCAGCTCGCCGAAAACGGCGTCGGGATGAAGCAGGCCGGTCGTCGGGCCGGCGGCGAAGCCGAAGAGCAGCAGCAGCAGGATGGAGGGAAGACGTAGCCGCCAGGCGAGCCACTGCGCCGCGCCGCCGAGCGCGAACATGCAGACCAGCTCGAACAGAATGCGCGCGTGCGTCATATGCCTCCCGGCCGATCGAATCGGCGCCGGCAGCGCTGCGGCCGGCCCGGTGATGGGCAGATTATGCTCGCGGTCGGCGTCGGCGGGAATGGGGCCGCGGCGGGTTCGGCTCTGCGGCCGGTCCAGGCGCGCCGCGGGTATCCGCGGCGCCGCGGGTCTTCCGGTGCGGCGGCATCCGGTGCGCCGCGGGCCTTCGGCGTGCGGCGCGGCGTCAGACCCGCTGCGCCAAGCACGGGGTCGATCGGAATCGAAGCGGCGCGCGGCCTGCGGTGGGGATGGTGTGCTTGCTGGACTTCTCCATCACAGACACGAGAGTTGTCTTCAGGCACGCGGCCCGCGGCGTGGTTGGCCGAGCGATCGAGCCGTTCGCTCAAGCCGCCGAACTACGTCAGCATGACGTGAGCGAAGCGCTCGGGCCGGGTCAGCACCTGCGGCGAGAGGCGGGCGCTGGGTCGGTGCATCGGGAGATTCTGAGGCGCGCGTGACTGCAAGCGGTCCCGGCGAGAATTATCGGTTGCTTTCTGGCCGAGGCTCACGTTAGGATGTTCTAGTCGTTCGATTGTGGCCGGGTCGGGTCCGGCCATCTGGGGAGGAATGTCATGAACGATCGATTCTGCGCGGTCATGGTCGGCGCGTTGCTGGCACTGGGCGCTTCGGCGCCGGCAAGCGGAGAGTTCGTTCCGGGGAACATCTACATTTCGGCTCATCCCAGCGAGCCCGGGGGGCCGAACGACCGCATCTACGAGTTTAACCCGGCCACGGGCGCATCGCGCGAATTCGTCGTCCTGCCGGACGAATTCACGCCCGGGCTGACCGGTCTCGTGTTCACGCCGGACTATTCCGCGCTCCGTGGTTCGGTCTTTCTGGCCAGCATGATCGTGGAGATTGACGGCAACGCGAAGGCGAGTGTCGCGCTCGACAGCAGCGACGGCATCCTCGGCCCGACCGGCTCGAACAATGTGGCCTACGACCGGGCGGGCAACTTTTATGTCGTCAATCATGGCGCGGGCAATATCATGCGCTTTCCTGCCGACGGGGGACCGGGCGCGCCATTCGCCAGCGGTGTCAGTGTTGGCCCGATCGCGACGACGCCCGAGAATTCGGTCTATTATGCCGTCAGGGGCGATGAAGAGATCAAGCTCTTCACCGCTCCCGGCGAGGGTCGGCTCTTCGACCGGCTGCCTGATGGCAACTTTATCCTCTCGCTCGCGACAAACACCGCCGGAGACCTTTTCGTGCTGAGTAGTGACAACCTGTACCGGTATCTGGGTGGCGACCCTGACAGCCGAGAGCTCTTCGCGACCGGCGTGCCTGGCACGGCAATCACGCTCTCGCCGGACGAGCGGTTTGTCTATGTCGCTAGGTTGTTTGAGGTTCTAGCAATCGACACGGCAACGGGCCAAGTCAACTCTCTCGGTTCGATGCCATTCGTGGACAACATCGTTCCAGGCCGCGGTATCGCAGTCTACGTACCGGAGCCCTCGTCGAGCAAGCTGCTCTTGCTGCTGGCCGTTACGGGACGAGCATTCGCTCGGCGGTAATCCGTTTCACATTTCATGGGGAGACACGTCATGAAATCTGTGAGGACTGCTCATGTGCTATTGGTCTATGGACTGATAACGGGTAGCGCTGAGCGCTTGGTGGGGCAAGAGTGCAGCCGGCCGCCGAGCCAGTGCGGCGAGTGGGGACCACTCGTCGACATGAAACTCACCGTGCCGGGCAATCTTCCGAACGCGATGCAGGTCATTCACGCCATCCTCGTTCGCAACGGAAAGGTGCTCTGCATCGATCAGTTCCTACCCGAAAAACCGGATGCTCCGGATATTGTCCTCTTCGATCCGGTTACAGGCACAATCGAGTTGGTATTCGAGGCGCCTGCCCCGTGGGACGACCACTGGCTGTTCTGCTCAGGCCACGCCGCGCCAGTATCACTCCGCGGCGGTGCTCCTGCCGGATGGATCGGTGTTCGTGGCCGGCGGACAATTTCCCGGTGCGTCGACCGAGGACCAGCACACCTATCAGATCTTCAAGCCGCCATACTTCTTCCAGGGCTCGCGGCCGACGATCACGAGCGTTCCTGCCACCATCATCTTCAACAAGGCGTTCTACCTGGATACGCCGGATGCGGCCCAGGTGACCAAAGTACGCCTGATCCGGCTCGGAGCGGCCACGCATTCGTTTGACCAGAACCAGCGCTCGCTGGAGCTGACGTTCACGGTCGCGGATGCCGACACGCTGCGCGTCGCGCCGCCGAAGCACGGATTCGAGGCCCCGCCGGGGCACTACATGCTCTTCATCGCGACGGGCACGAACGGCTCGCTGCCGTCGATTGGAACCATAGTGCAACTGAGCCCGCTGTCGTCGATACCGCCGGGCTAATCCGGTCGGCAAAGCAGGGCTGCCGGACCGGCTAATCGTCCGCCGAAACGGGCCGTGTTCGCTCGCCCGAGCGGAAACGCAGCCCGGCCCAGCGGAGGCGCTCGAAGTCGTATGTACGCGTGGCCTGCGTCAGACAGACCAGCAGGTCGCGCTGCGGCGGGCCTTCGAAGACCTTGCGGCTGCTGACATAGACCGTGACCGGCTTGTCGAGCTCGACGAGCTCGTCTCCCAGCCAGATCGTCAGCTCCTTGACGAATCGGCGCGAGACGCGAAGCGTCTGCCCCTCGCGCTGGCCGCCGAGCTTCCCCAACCGGCCGCGATAGGCCCGGACGCCGGCCTCGCGGACATCGTCGGGGTCTTCCGGCCGCTCGCCCGGGCGCAGTTCCAGCGGCAGCGGCTGGTCGTCCCACTGCTGCCCGGTCCACTCGTGGCCTTCGAGCCAGTAGATGCCGGCCTGCGAGATGTGGCGAAAAGACTGCTGCACGTCGGCCGGGTAGCGGACGCGGCGTGCCGCCAGCACCGCCGCCAGCGCATCGGCCGGCGGCTCGACGCCGGAGTGGCCGACATCCGGGAGAGAAACGAACTGAATCGGCAGCTCGAGCTTCCGGGCGAGCTCGCGCAGGCGGCGGTTGAGCCCGGCGATGCCGGCGTGCGAGCTGGGCTGGCCCTTGGCGTCGAGAATGTCCTTCTCGCCCCAAACCCCGAGGACGCGCGTGTTGGCGGCGGCGGGCAGGAACTCCGGCCAAAGCGCGTCGATCTCGGGCATCAGCAGCGAGCCCGCCAGCGCGACGATCCCCGCGAACTCGTCCGGCATCAGGACGGCGAGCGTCCAGCAGGCATGCCCCCCGCGGGAGTAGCCGATGGCGTAGACGCGGTCGGCGTCGACGTGGACGGCGCGGCGGACGGCGCGAAGCGTCGTGCGATGCTCGGCGATCGGCGGCCAGCGGTCGGCGAGCTGAAACTCGACGTACTGGTTCGGCGCGGCGATCACGAAATCATCGGCCTGCGGCCCGAGCAGCCGCTGCGTGTGAGCGATCGCGTCCGCGGCGCTGCCGCCCAGGCCGTGCAGCGCGTAGATCAGCGGCCAGGGCCTGGCTGCGTCGTATTCCTTCGGGATACGCAGCTCGACGGCTCGCGAGGTGCCGTCGGCAAGCTGTACGGAGATGCTGCGGCGGCCCACGGGGAGCTGCTCAAACAGGCCGGCCGCGTGCAGCCACTGGCGCACTTTCGTGTGATCGTAGGCCTCGTCGTCGGCGATCTGCGCGGCGACCGTGCGGCGATGAGCGGCGTCGTCGGTGCGGAAGAAGCTGCGGATATGCGCGAGGATGGCGGCTTCATCGCCGCAAGCCGCGACGGGGAGAGCGAATACCGCTACATGGAGAACGGCGACCAGCATCGCGTCGCATCGCGCGGGTGCCGGGTGCAAAGCACGGCAGGCAGGATGCCTGCCCCACCTGGTCGGGTTCACCGCGTCTTCTCGCTGACGAGCTTGCCGTCGATCACGACGCCGACGCAGTGCGTCGTGTATTCGAACGGGTCGCCGTCGAAAAGCGCGACGTCGCCGTCCTTGCCGATTTCGAGCGAGCCGACGCGCTGCTCGATCCCGAGAATGCGGGCCGCGTAGATCGTGATGCCGGCCAGGGCGTCCTCGAAGCTCAGTCCGTTGGCCGAGGCGATCGCCGCCTCGAACAGGACCACGCGCGTCTTGGGCACGTAGCTCTCGTAGCCGGCCTGAAACGCGATCGGGATGCCGGCCGCGCGGAGCTTGCCCGCCGTCTCGTAGCTCATGTTCTCCATCTCGCCCCACGGCCGGGCCATCGTCGGATGAATCAGGACCGGGATTCCGGCCGCCTTGATCTCGTCGATCAGCAGGTAGCTTTCGGCGGCCGAGTCGAGCCAGATGCGCAGGTGGAACTCTTCGCGCAGCCGCAGGACGCTGGCGATGTCCTGCGCCCGGTTGGCGGTGATCAGCAGCGGCAGCTCGCCAGAGAGCACGCGCACGAGCACGTCGAGCCGCAGGTTTCGCTCGGGCTGCTTCTCGGGGTCGGCCGATTCGAGCTTGCGGGCGTATTCGCCGGCCTTGATCAGCTCGGCCCGCAGCATGGCCATCATCTTGCCGCGCGTGCCGGGCGACTTGTCTGCCTCCTTGCGCGACCAGGTGCTGAGCGTGGCGGCGACGGCGGCCGTCGGCACGAGAGCGGCCTGGTCGACCGTGTTGCCGGCTGTCTTGACAATGAGGGTCTGGCCGGAGATCAGCTCGCCAGGCGCATGTCCGGTGTGGATGGTCGTGACGCCGAAGCTGCGGACCCATTCGACGAGCGGCTCTTGCGGGTTGTAGGCGTCCAGGGCCCGCAGCTCCGGCTGCATGGGGGATGAGCGTTCGAGCTGGTCGGAGTCGTGCCGCTGGTTGTAGATACCGGAGAGTCCGACGGTGCAGCGGCTGTCGATCAGGCCGGGTGTGACCACGGGTGCCTGAAGCACGGGCGTGTTCTCAGGCAGCGTGGTCTCGGCGGCCGGGCCGACGGCGGCGATCTTCCCGTCTTTGATCAGGACGATTCCGTCGCGGATCATGCCGGCCGGGCCCATCGTGTGCACGAGTCGGCCGCGGACGGCGATGCTCTGCGCGAAGGCGGTTGTCGCCGCGACAAAGAGCATCAGTCCAGACGCCATCGCGCGGCGCCGGCACGCAGTGCGTGACTCACTCATTCGCATATCCTGTTGCATCCTGCGGTGTCGCCTCATTCGCCGTCCGTATGCTCAAAGCAGCACATGTACGGCTGCTGGTCCCGCCCAGCGCCGTAGCCGCCGATCGCGTGCAGGTAGTCCTCCGGGTTGCTGCGGTCGAAGACCTTCTGCCCCTCCACCCACGTCTCGAGCACCTTCGTGTAGACGCTCAGCGGATCGCCGCTCAACACGATGAAATCCGCGTCCTTGCCCGCTTCCAGCGAGCCCACCCGGCTCTCCAGGTCGAGCATCTTCGCACCGTTGAGCGTCAATGCCCGCAGCGCCCCGTCGCGCGACATGCCCGCCCGCACACCCAGCGCCGCCATCCGCAGAAACAGCCGCGAATCGGTGATCCAGTCGTCCGTGTGGAACGCGACCAGTGCCCCGGCTTTCTCCAGGACCCCGCCGGTCTCGTAATAGAGCTCGGCCGCCTCGAGCTTGCCACCGGGGCTGTCGACCAGAATGACCGAGCACGGCGCGCCGGCCGCCGCGATCTCATCCGCGACCTTCCACGCCTCGCTGACGTGATGCAGCACGACGCGGAAGCCGAACTCCTCCTTGAGCCGCAGGACGGTGATGATGTCGTCGGCGCGGTGCGTGTGATGGTGCACGATCCGTCGCCCGTCGAGCACCTCCAGCAGCGCCTCCATGCCGAGGTCGCGGGCCGGCCGCTTCTCCGGGTCGTCGCCGGCGCGCTCCAGCTTGTCGCGATACTCCTGCGCCTTGACGAACAGGTCGCGCACCAGGGCCGCAGATTTGCCGCGCGTCCCGGGAAAGGGCGGCTCCCGCATCGAGTTCGTGCCGTTGGCCATCTTGATCCCGCCCGCCGGCCTGCCCTCGGCATCCCGTATGAACATGTCGTTGATCGTCCGGGCCTTGCGCAGCTTGACGTAGACCGTCTGGCCGCTGAGCAGGTGGCCGGAGCCGGGCATGATATTGAGCGTCGTCAGTCCGCCGGCCACGGCTCGCCGAAAGCCCGCGTCCAGCGGGTTGAGCGAGTCGTAGATGCGCACGTCCGGCTGGAGCGGCCCGCTTCCATCACCGCCGCCGATCCCGCCGATGTGATTGTGCGTGTCGACCAGCCCCGGCATGATCACTTTGCCCGAGGCGTCGACGCGCTGCGCATCATCCGGAATGGTCGCGTCCTTCGACGCGCCGACGGAGACGATTCTTCCGTGCCGGACGACCAGCACGCCGTCCGCAATCGGCTCGCCGCGGATCGGAATGATCCGCGCACCGGCGAAGGCGATCGGCCGATCCTGCGCCGCTGCGGTGCTCACGAGGCACGCCGCCCAGGCACCGACCACTATCCAGCCACGAAGCATGAAGCGACTCCCGTTCTTCTCTCAGTTTCGCCGGCCGCCGCGCGACATCCGGCGGACCGTGCCGTCACTCGCCCGCCGCGCTCGTCAAGCGGGCACGCGAGTATACAGAGATACCGCCCCGAAATCCTCGAATCCGAGCCGCCGGTAGACGGGATAGCCGGCCGCCGACGATTGCAGCACGCCGACGCCATAGCCCAGCTTGCGGGCGCCGCGCAGCGGCTCGGCCGTCGCATACGCGCCGAGCCCCCGGCCGCGCTCGTCCGGAACCGTCGCGACGCAGTAGACGCCCGCCAGTCCGTCGGCCAGGTACATGACCGACGTGCCGACCGTCTTCGCGCCCTTGCGAACCGCGAAGAACTGCATCGGCTCGTCGGGCGAATCCGATCCGCGCGGCTCGAACGCCTTCGCGACGGCCAGCGGCAGCTCGTAGCCCGCGGCAAACGCCTCCACCCACGCGGCCGCTTCGTCCTCGTCGCGCCCGCGGACCCGCACAAACTCGTAACCGCGCGGCAGCGTCGTCTCGGGCAGTCTCGCGATGTCGACCGCCATCGCCGGCATGCCGTCGTGCGGCGCGAAGCCCTCGCCGCGAACACACTCGTCCACCTCTCGCCCCGCGGTCCCGGTGTGAAGCACGGCCGCCGGCGCGCCGCACGCAACCAGCGGCTCGATCGCCGCCCGGGTGCAGGCGACATCCTCCAGCTCCGTCAGCAGCGCAACGTTGCCCAGCGGATGCGGCTCGCCCGTGACGAGGCGGACGAATCGCGGACCGCTCGCCACCTGCGGTCCGTGCATGCCCGCCCGAAAGGCCAGGTCCATGTGCCGCTCGATCAGCGGGCCGATCTTCGTCCCGACGGCCGCTATGGACGGGTACTGCGCGCTGTGCCTCACCAGCGGTCCTCCGGGTTCGAGCGTCGAGACGAGACTCGCGTGGCGGCGGGCATGATATCCGCCCGGCGCGCAGGCCGCGACAAACCCTGCGCGTCCGCATAAGCCCGAAATCATCGTCAGTCCCGCTAAAAAGCGCACCCAGCGCGAACGGCCGCCGCGCCGCGCCGCCCGCCGCGCGGCTTCTGCGCGCCGCCGCGCAGGCTCAGCGAAAGTCTCCAGCTTGCCGTCAAGCATGACAATCTGGGCGAACGATACAAGCTAGCGAGGGGATGAGGTTCCCCGCGAGGGGCAACCCGACAGTTTGGTTTCCGGCGATGGACGAGCCGGTTTCGGTGGGGCTTTGCCCGCCGCGATCAGATGAGATCGCCGCGCGGAGGCGCGGATGCCGGCGGGCCTTGACGAGACTGAGGCGAAACGTCCATGCCAGAACCGCTTCTGACCCGTTACCTGCAACCTTTGCTCGCCGGCCGCCGGGCCGAGTGTTTCAAGCTGATCGAAGATGCGCTCTCCGCCGGCGCAAACCCCGTGGCGATGGTCAACGACGTGGTCTGGCCGGCGATGAGGCAGATCGACCGGCTCTATCGCGAGGACCAGATCAACAGCGCCATCGAGAACATGGCCTTCCGCATCAACCGCACCGTCGCCAACCAGCTCCAGGCGCACTTTGTGCAGAGCCTGCCGCGGGGGCGGCGCGTGCTCGTCGCGGCCGTCGACGGCGAGCGCGAGGAAGTGGGAGCGCAGATCGTCGCGGATCTGCTTCAGGCAGACGGCTGGGAGGTCTTTCTGGTCGGCGTCGGCGTGCCGCATGACGAGATCGTCACGCTCACCGGCGAGCTCCGGCCGGAGCTGCTCGTGATCTTCGGCACGCAGCCGCACGGTGTCCCGGCGGCGCGGACGGCCATTCATGCCATCCGCGAGATCGGCGTCTGCCCGACGATGAACATCGTCGTCGCCGGCGGCGTGTTCGACCGGGCCGACGGCCTCTGGCAGGAGGTCGGTGCGGATGCATACGCCGAGGACGCCCAGGAGCTTCTGCGGCTCGCGGTGGAGCTGCCGCCGCGTCAGCCGAATGCCCCGCGCCCGACCGGCCTGGTCAAGAAGCGCCACCGCCGCCGCAAGAACGCACCGTCGGTGCCGGCGATCGGCATCGGCCGGCGGCCGGCGGCCGCGCCGGCCTGAGCACGAAACACGGCGGCAGAGCGCGTCGCCGCTGGCGGGCGATGGCTCGCGGCACGCGGCGTGATCTGTCCGCCACCCAGGATCGAATCACTCGACGCGGTGCAACGGGGGGTGTACCGCGTCGGGTTTTTTCGTCGCGGCGCAGCGGGGGCGCCGCCGGCGTTGACCCCCGCGCGGGGCGCTCCTATCATCCGCGGCGTCTTTGTGGCCCCCATCGTCTAGAGGCCTAGGACACCGGCTTTTCAAGCCGAGAACAGGGGTTCGAATCCCCTTGGGGGCGGTTTTGTCGCCGCGTGCGGCCGGGCGGGGCCGTGGCGGCTGCGGCGGCTCGCGGCGGGGGCGCAGCGGCGGAATACGCGGACGTTGCCCGCGGTTATCATCCGTTGAGGCGTGAAGAAGCTCGGGGGATCATCGCTCTCTGGATTGGGGCAGCGGCCGGCCGGCGGCGCGGACGGCAGCAAGTGTCGGGGCCCTGTGCGGAGCCTTTCTGGACGCTTCGCGAGGACCCGCGGTCGCGCTGCATCAATCGGCGCGGAATTCACTGTTGCGGGGATGTGTCGGCGGGGGAGGCGGTGTCAGCCGTCCTGCGGTTGGCGCAGTATCGGAGCGCTGCGCTCAGATTTCGCGCGTAATGCTGTCGAAATGATGAGCGTCAGCCGCTAGGATTAGCGGAACCGCGCGGGACGCGCGGGAGGGAGAAAGAACACACGCCCGGGCGTCACGGACGCGCCCTAACGCTGGGACACACAAGGATTTACGGAAACGACTTGTACGAGACGGCGAGCCGTCTGGCCTTGGAGACCGCGTATCCACGGCGCAGGGATTGCCCATCTTCGGCCGAGATTATCGGTCGCAAATTCTCCGGCCGCAGCTTCAGACGGCCGGCCGTCATTTCCCAGTTTGCCACCCGGTCGCACCTTTTGCACTCTCCAGTCGGACGGTCGAGAGGTCCGCAGGGCTTCGGGGGCTCCGCATTGCGGCGCCCCGTCATCCTGGCGGGCATCGTCGCCCCGTCCAACCGGCCTCGGAGGGGACCGCGGGCCGGAGCACTCAAACAAACAGGCGGGCGATCCATACCTACTATGCCTGCCCGGGGGGTGTTGAGATGACTGGAATGGGGAAGGAAGGCGGCTGGCCAGGCCGCGCGTGCGACATCATCATGGCTGTCGCGCTGGTCACGGTCGTTTATTTCGGCATCAGCAACGCATCGGCCCAGACACCGAAGGACAGCCTGAGCGGGCGGGGCGGCTCGAGCGCCGGCCAGGCCGACGCGGCGGCGCTGTCGCCCGGTGACGCGTTCGACCCGCCCGGTGCGGACTGCGAGCCGTGCGGGCCGGGCGAGCTGCGGGCGGACTTCCGCGTGCTGGAGCTGGTGCACGTGGACCCGGTGACGGGCGAGGAGCAGTGGGAAGAGGTGGGGACGGCGGAGAATCCGATCGAGCACAATCAGTTTGTGAAGTTCGACGCTGAGTGCTCCTGCGGCGCGGCGATGTATAGCTGGCGCGTCAATGGTTCGCCATATGGTTCCGGCGAGGAATTCGAGATGCAGCTCTCGGGGCCTGCCGACTATGTAATTCGGCTGACCATCTACGATGCCACGTATGACAATTGGGATTCGGCGGAGACGACCGTTACCGTCCGTCGCGGAATGCGGTTTTTGTCAGGCCAGAATCATCCTGGGCAGATTTTCATTCCGAAGGACGAAACTCTGGTTGGCACGAAGCTCTGGTCGATCAGCACTGACGGAGCGGTCGGGTATACGTCGGTCTCAAACTGCGCTTCGCTCAGTCCCGTGCAGATCATGCCCTCGGACCCTCTGAGCGGTGCGAATTCGATTGCCGCGGATGAAGAGCGCCTGTTCGTTAGTCGCTACTTAGTCGGAGTCGACGTGTATCGAGCCTCGACTTCAAACTTTCAGTTGTTGCATCGACTTCCGCTCTCCGCGTTACATGGCGCGTACCCGGTCGCTGTAACTCTGTGTGATGGAGTGCTTTTTGTGGCGGCCGGTTCGAAGGTCGTTCTGTTCGACGCGGCGCTGTTGGACACGCAGCCGGTTGGCGAGATTGGGCTGCCCGGCAATGCCGTCTTCATGGAGAGCGCCCGGAACCGCCTGGTCGTTCGCACCGAGGACCTGCGGGTCCTACTGTACGACATCTCGGACCCGTGGAATCCAGCACCTGCGGGGTCTCCGTTGGACCTGGACTTCACGTTCGCGATGAGCGACACGGTTTCCTCGGATGCGCTGGGCATGCGCGTCAGCGCAGGCACGGCGATTGTGTGGTTCGACGAATTCGATGACGGCTTCCTACAACAGTTCAGCGTCCCATCGTCGCCCCTCGTGATTTGGGATCGGTGGCATTTCATGTTCGACAATCCGGACGGCCGAGTTCGCAAACGGGACATCACGGATTGGCGCGAAGAACCGTACGTCGTTGAGGTCGTGCCTTCGTGGACGAATTCGATGCACGGCGGATTCGTGTTTGATCCGGATGGGTCCGGACCGCAGCCTCCGATCCTGATGGTGCGGTCTCAGTTCGGCTATTTCGCGTACGAACTCTGACGTTCGGCACGTGCCGTCAGAAACTCACACGGGTCGCCGCGGCCGTCGGTCGCGCGGCCCGTGTCGCTTTCGAGTTGCGGCAACCGCTGCGACGGCAGGTCTTTACGGAAAGTCAGCTTCGTCCACAGCAGCCCGTTATAGGACGCTCCGGTACAATCTCGCCCGTCGGGATCGCTTCGCGACATTTTTTCGGTCTTGACTGGGCCGCCGAAACCGCTACGCTGGATGTTCGGAAGCGCTCTCGGCGCACCTCCTACAGGTTTGACCTGCCAGGGATAGTTGGGGTCCCGCGGGGGGTACGCGACAGCGCCAGTTCTCAAGATCATCCGGAGCAGCGAAGGAGGCGGCCATGCTACGCGAGGGGCGGGTCCGAACCTGTTCGGCCCTTTTTGCGATCGTATCGGGGCTCATCGGTCTCTCATCGGCCGCATCGGCGCAGCCGTGCGATCCTGACAATCCGAGCAACCTGCTGATCGGGGCTGACGGCGTGCTCGATTGTGAGGCGCTGGGCCTGCTGGACTTGGACGGTGACGGTGTACCCGATCTTCTACAAGCCCTCGGGCGGCGCGGAATCGCGCGATTCCAGCTGGATAACGTCAACGATAATCTCACGCCGGGGATCGACGGGTTTCGCGACGCCGTTCTGACCGACTCAGTCGTACCGGATTGTGCCACGTGCGTCGACGGAAACGGCCGCGCCCGAAGTCCGCTCAGCACCGGAACGTTGTCAGTCGTTTACTTGCCGGATTCGGACGGCAACGTCGATATTCTCGACCCCACGTCGGACGACAGTCTGCTCTATGTCGGCTTTGACATCGCGAACGGCGATGCGCGACGTGTTGGAGATGCGGGCGGCACGCCGAATGTGGATTTCCACGATATCGACTACGTACTCGATCCGAACATTCCTGAAACGCTTTGCAGCGCTGGTTGGCCGGCACCAGGCGGCACGCTGCTGTGGCTGATGCCCCCGTTCGACATGGACGGGAACGGTCGAGTCAATAACCCCGTGACGCGCTTCACGGAGGAGGGTGATCCGAACTGTGTCGCCGGGGACTTCGGCCCTCTGGCCGATGAGGGGCTGGAAGGGTACCGGTTCATTTTCTCGATCTGTGCCAGCCCGACGTTTGATCCCGACATCCAGCCATTGGCCACCCCTGTGTTTGAAGTAGGCGTTCGCATGTTCCGCGCGTCGGGTTCAGGCGACGCTGTATTCCTTTCGAGTCAGGAATTCTCGGGTGCAGATCTCAGCCTGGCCGAGATATCGACGTTCCCGACGGTCGGAATGACTGCGGCGCAGCTCGAGGCGCTGCCGCCGCGCAACCTCGACGTCGAGTTCGTGATCCGGCGGGTGGACAGCGTGGCCCATTCGATCGATCCGGGAATGCCGTTCGCGATTACGCGGGCGAAAATCGCGCGGGGCGAGATATTCTCGTTCAGCGGCGGCGAAGAGGACGCCTCTGAGGAGGATCGCGTCCGGTTCTTCTACGATTTGCCACTCCCCGACATCGAGGTGACCAAGCAGGTTCGCTGCGTCGATCCGAACGACCCGAACACGCCCTACAGCGACTCGGTGCAGGCGCTACCGGGATCGCAGGTGCAGTTCAAGATCGAAGTGGAGAATACCGGAAACGCGACGGTGGCCGTCGATCTCGCTGATACGCTAGCTGCGGTGGCCCCAGCGATGGTCGTCGATCCGGCGTCGCTCGAGGTGACGGTTTTCCGTGCGGGGGGAGCGGTCGGAACCGTCATCAACGCAGCAAACGCCATCGCCGAGGGATTCAACGACCAGTTCTTCGTTGGCCCCGATCGATTCCTGGCGAATCTGGACGGCACGATCGCGTGTCTGGGGCGCCTGAACGGGATTCAGGGGTGCGCGACACCCGCAACTTTGGGCGACCGCGTTGTGATCACGTTCACCGCCCGCGTCGAATCGCCTGAGTGCGACCCGAATTCGACGGTTGACGTTACGAATTCCATCACGGCCCTCGGCGATATCGACATCTCGGGGAATTGCGGCCTCGCCGGCGGCAATCTCGCCGATTACGAAGCCGTCGACGCCTTCGGCGTCATCGACTCCGCCCGCGAATTCGCCCAGGGCTTCGACGACAACCAGGTCGCCGTCGACATCCTCTGCCGCGGGTTCAGCTTCCTCAAGGAAGTCGGCTTCCCGGACGATCCCAACAGCTTCACGACCGATCCGGACGCCCTGATCCTCCCGTCGGATGCCGGCTCATACCCGCTGATCATTCAGTACCGCTACACGGTCAACAACTTCGGCCAGGTGCCCGAGAGCGTCCTGATCGAAGATGAGTACCTCTGTGCCGACGTGGCCGCGGCGGCCGGCGTCTCCTTCACGGTCTGCGATGTCTGCCCCGCGGGCACGACCATCGTCGTCCCGGCCGGCGGCAGCGATTTCGTCACCTGCACCGTCCGCTTCGACTCGCTCGCGGCTGCGCAGGCCTTCATGGCCCTCGACGACGGCGACCCGCGGCCGTGCCCGCCCGAGCCCTTCAAGAGCCGGCTCGGCAACACCGGCCCGGGCGGCGACCCGGCCGACGGCACGGCGAGCCAGCGCTCCGGCGGCGGCAACGGCGGCGGCGGCGGCGGCGACGGCCCGGTCGGCGGCGATCCCGACTGCTACACCAATTGCGCGACGGCCGTCGCGACGCCGCAAGCGCCGGCGGATGTCTGCCCGAACGGGGCCCCGCTGAATTCGACCGGCACGGCGACGATCTGCCTGCGGGTCTGCGAGCTCGAGGTGACCAAGACGGTCGAGTGCCTCGACTGCGAGCCGAGCGAGCCGAACTGCCCGGAGGACCCGGTGGACAGCCTGCGGGCCGCCCCGGGCTCGACGGTGCTCTTCAACGTCCGCTCGCGCAACATCAGCGGCGCTGGCGTCGAGCTGTGCGAGCTGACCATCACGGATACGCTCTCGGTCGCGGCCGGCACCGTGCCGGATTGCATCGTGCCCGATCTCGGCTCGGTGCAGTTCAGCATCATTGACGCGGGCGGCGGGACGATCATGACCTGCCCGACGCCGGCCGGCTTCAACCTCAACGGCGTGCCGTTCACGTTCGACATCAACGCCTGCCTGGGCCGCGGCCTGGCGCCGGGCGAGTCGGTCGTGTACACCTTCGAGGCGACGATCGCCGACGGCGCTGATCCCGCCTGCGACCCGACCAACACGGCCGTGGTCGAGGGCTCGATCGATTCCGGCGCTGAGTGCCCGGATCCGAGCTGCATGGACGACGACCGCGCCGATATCGACGTGGTCGAGCCCAGCGGCCGCTGCATCCGCAAGGAATGGGAAGTCACCTGGGATTCGAACGCGGACTGCGTCCCCGGGCCGGCCGTGCTGCCGTTCAGCAACATGCACGACCTGACGACGATCGTCTTCCCGGCCGATCTGCGGCTGGAGATCGAGGTCGAGAACGACGGCGACGTGCCGCTCGACGTGACCGTCACGGATCAGCCGCTGATCGATGCGGTCAACGCGACGGCCGGCGTGAACTTCTGTCCGGCGCCGGAGCCGCCGTGCGAGCTGGGAACGACCAAGACGATCCTGCCCGGCGGGTCGGCCGTCTGGACGTGCTGCATCCGGGTCGACACGGCCGATGCGATGCGGGCCCTGGCCGCCAACGACGGCGGCACCGACCCGAACGTCTTCGAGAACCGTGCGACGGCGACGGCCGTGATGATCGGCGGCGATACGGACATCTGCGTCCCGCCGGTGACGGACCAGACGCCGATCGTGCTGAACAACGACGACTGCGGTGCGGAGATCATCCCGCCGCCGCCGTGCCAGTTGACGGTCGACAAGCAGGTCATCTGCGTCGACTGCAACGATCCGGCCTCGGACCAGGGCGCGCTGGGCGACACGCTCGACGCGCTGCCGGGTTCGTGTGCCCGGTTCGAGATCCGCATCACGAACACGGGCGACGTGCGGCTGCCGCGGCTGCGCATCCGCGACCTGCTCAGCCCGAACTGGTTCATCCCCGGCACGGTGGAGGCGTCGATCGGGGCGACCGACGTGACGCCCTGCATCGCGCCGCTGTTCGGGCCGTCGCTGTCCAACGGCTCGCGGCAGTGCTACACCTTCGCGGTCTGCCGGCCGGCGGCGCCGTGGCTCGAGCCGGGCGAGACGCTGCTGATCACGTTCGCGGTCCAGGTTCCGCCGGGCTTCGGCACGGTGGGCGACGACCCCGACCTGACCAACCGCGTCTTCGTCGACGGGCTGACCGAGGTGTGCGTGCCGAACGGCTCGTGCACCACGGACAACAGCAACTGCTCGGATGATGACGACTCGAGCATCAACGTGCTCGTGCCGGACATCGCCTGCGAGAAGACGATCGCGGCCGACTACGGCAACAACGGGTCCGTCGACTTCGGGCCGGATGACGACCTGAACCTCGAGAACCCGACCTTCCCGCTTCGGCTCGTCTACAGCTTCGAGGTCTTCAACACCGGCGAGGTCGACCTGACCAACGTCACGCTCTGCGACGACGACCTGGTCGCCGACGCGGTCGCGGCCGGTGCGGACGTGCCGACCTGCGATCTGTGCGACGCCGCGTGCGACGGCACGGGCGACGAGTGTGCCGGGCCGTTCGATCTGGCGGCCGGTGCATCGCAGGTCTTCACCTGCGAGCTCGTGTTCGCCGACGCGACGGAGCTGAACGCGTTCCTCACGTCGGACGACACGGGCAACGACCCGCTCTGCTACGTCAACACGGCGACGGCGACGGGCACGCCGGTGACGACCGGCCTGTGCGTGCCGGATCCGGTGGTCGACGAGACCTCGGACTGCACGGCCCGCGTCTGCGTCAACGTGGAAGTCGAATGCCCGCCGATCGTCAAGGCGCAGTTCGACATCTTCAACGAGAACGAGGTCCGCTTCGGCGGCAC
Source organism: uncultured Planctomycetales bacterium (assembly GCA_964643885.1). Taxonomy (GTDB): domain Bacteria; phylum Planctomycetota; class Phycisphaerae; order UBA1845; family Fen-1342; genus CAADGL01. The sequence continues at coordinate 67,921 of CAZXUI010000004.1, read as the reverse complement.
CGAGCGCTGCATCTTCTCGTGGGATGAGCGCCTCATCAGCCGCTACACCGACGGCCTCGGCGGCGTCACCAACTTCTTCCTGCGGCCGAACCTCCAGACCGACTTCGGCTACGCCCTGATCGACGGTCAGCGCAGCGTGGTCGTCTGCGGTCCGGACAGCGTCGAGGCCCCGCTGCTGGGCACGGCCTTCCGCTATGTCGAGGTCGGCGGAGAGCTCGACCTGGCCGGCTACACGCTCCAGGGCGTGGGCACGCAGGCCGGGCGCATCGTCGGGCCGGGCGTCGGCGGCGGCGAGGAGGAGTTCCGCTCGCGGCCGAACGTCAACTCGCGGCCGGACGACGCGGCCCAGGCGGCGCCGGCGGTCGCGGCGGTCACGCCTCCGGGCGGCGGCCAGCGTGGCGGGCAGGGTCCGCTGGTGGGCTCGCTCAGCGACAAGGGCAGCCTGCTGGTGTACCTGAAGGTGGAGATCAAGTGGGATTCGTCGGGCCAGGTCGTGCAGGACACGTTCCTGACGCTGACCAACGACGCCCTCCAGGATGTCCGCGTCAAGCTGCTGCTGGTCAATGGCGATCCGGCCCTGTGCAACTACGAGCCGGTAGGCATTCACCTGACCAAGCACCAGCCGCTCTACTGGTCGGCTCGCACCGGCCAGCCTGTGGGCATCGCTCCGTTCACCGTGCTCGATCCGTCGATGGGCGATCCGGATGACTCTCCGTGGGCGCAGCCGGGCGACCGCGTGCTGCGTGGCTACGTCCTGGCCTGGGCGGTCAATGCTCAGGGCGAGGAGATTCACTGGAACAACCTGATCGGCTCGGCCACGATCGTGAACTTCCGCGAAGGCACGGCGCTTGAGTACGACCCGTGGGCCTTCAAGGCGGTCACGACATCGGGCGAGGGCAGCGTGCTGCTGCCGCCGCTGGGTCAGCTCGACCTGAACGGCCTGGAGTACGACTTTGCCCCCAACCGGCTGCTGTTCCAGTTCCATGCTCCGGGCAGCGTGATCACCTCGTCGCCGGGTCCGTCGGCGACGATCGTCGACACCGACCTGACGCTCTGGGCCGTGGAGAAGTCGTTCGCCGATACGCAGAACGGCGGTCAGTAAGCCGCGGCGAATCGAAGAGTTTTTCACCCGGCCGGCCGGCCTTACCGCTCTCTGCCCTATGTGGGCAGGGGGGAATGGTGAGGCGGGCCGGCCGGTCTGCTTTTGTGAGCCGCCGGCGGGGCGGGTATTGTGCGGGCGACTCCGCCGGTGAGCCGGCAGGGCGGGGGGACGTATCAGGCCGCCGCGGTGCGCGGCAGTTCGGCAGGAAGGTGCGATGAATCGAGCGTGCGTGCTTGTGGCACTCGCTGCGGCCGCTGCGGCGGCGGCGATCGGGCAGGATGCGGCTGAGGCCATCTACGTCGGCGGGAACATCTACACGATGGACGCCTCCCGGCCGCGGGCCGCAGCGCTGGCCATCCGCGACGGGCGGATCGTCGCGGTCGGCTCCGATGCACAGATTCGGCGGCTGGCCGGCGCGGAGACGAAGGTCCACGATCTGGCCGGCCGGACGGTGTTGCCTGGGCTGATCGACGCCCACGGGCACATCGGCGGGCTTGGCAGCTTCGGGCTCGGCCGGCTGGACCTGAGCCAGGCGGCGGGGTTCGAGGACGTGCTGCGGGCGGTCGAGGCGCGCGTCCGCCAGGCCCGGCCGGGGGAGTGGATTCTCGGCGGCCGGTGGGATCACGAGAGCTGGCCGGATCGCAAGCTGCCGACGCACGAGCGGTTGAGCGAGGTCAGTCCGGAGAACCCGGTGTGGCTCACGCGTGTCGACGGGCACGCGGGACTGGCGAATGCGGCCGCGATGAAGCTGTCGGGCGTGACGCGCGAGACGCAGTCACCGGAGGGTGGGGAAATCCTGCGCGGCGATCGCGGCGAGCCGACGGGCATCTTCGTCGACAACGCCAAGGGGCTGATCACGCGGCATGTGCAGGCGGCGGCCGCCGGTCCGCGCGAGCTGGTCCTCAAGGCCCAGGAGATGTGCCTGTCGGTCGGGCTGACGGGTGTGCACGATGCGGGCGTGTCGGCCGGCGAGATCGAGGTGTATCGCGAGCTGGCGGCCGAGGGGCGGCTCAGGCTGCGCATCTACGCGATGATCCACGGGCAGCTCGCGTTGCCCTATTTCGAGCAGAACAAGCTGCTGATCGGCGAGCGGCTGACGGTGCGGGCGTGCAAGCTCTATGCGGACGGGGCGATGGGCTCGCGCGGGGCGTGGCTGCTGGCGCCCTATGCGGACCGGCCGACGGACGCGGAGGGCCGGCCGTATGCGGGTCTGGCGGTCATGCGGCCGGAGTTCATCCGCCGCGTGGCGGAGCAGGCGCTGCGGCACGGCTACCAGGTCTGCACGCATGCCATCGGCGACCGCGGCAATCGCGAGACGCTGGATGCGTACGAGGCGGCATTGAACGGCGCGGCCCGGCCGGCCGATCACCGCTTTCGCATCGAGCATGCACAGCTCCTGTCGCCCGAGGATATTCCGCGCTTCGCGAAGCTGGGCGTGATCGCGTCGATGCAGCCGACGCATTGCACGAGCGACATGCGCTGGGTGGAGGATCGCGTCGGGTCCGAGCGGGCGCGCGGCGCGTACGCCTGGGCGAGCCTGCTGCGCAGCGGCGCGGTCCTCGCCGGCGGCAGCGACTTTCCGGTCGAGTCGCATAATCCGTTTCTGGGGCTCTATGCGGCCGTCACGCGGCAGAATCGCGAAGGCCGGCCGGCCGGCGGCTGGCGGGCGGAGCAGCGGATGACCCGCGAAGAGGCGCTGCGGGCGTTCACGCTCGGCGCGGCCTACGCGGCGTTCGAAGAGCAGCAGAAGGGCTCGCTCGAGGCGGGCAAGCTGGCGGACTTCGTCGTCATTGACCGCGACATCATGACGTGCGAGCCCGGGGAGATCGCGGGGACGAAGGTGCTGGTGACGGTCATCGGCGGCGAGCGCGTCTACGAGGCGAAGTAGCGGGCCGGGCCGTACCGTCGCGTGAAAGGGATGGGTGGTGAAAGCGCGAGCGACGTTTTGCTGCCTGGCTCTGTTTGTGCTCCTGCCGGGCTGTTTTGTGATCGGCATCCGGGCGGAAACTTCCCCACGCAAGGAGCCTGAGCAGAAGCCCGCGACGAAGGTCTCCGCAGACCTGCGGCTGGTGCGCGTCGCCGACGGGGCGGTCATGGCCGGCGCATCGCACCGCGGCCAGAGCGACGCGCTGGACGAGCTCGCCCGGTCGCTGGTGGAAGCGCTGGTCCACGAATACCGCGCGACCGGCCGGGCGGAAAGCGTCGCGGTCGTCTCGCTGCGCGACCGGAGCGGCACGCCCGAGGGACAAATGGTCGCCGACGAGCTTGCGGACAAGCTGACGGACGCGCTGTTGAAGCGGTCCGAGATGTCGGTGCGGGAGCGGATCGATCTGCGGGCGCTGCTCGATGAGCGAGACCTGGAGGCGGCCGCGATCGTTCACAGTCCGCCGGTTCGCGGTCGTCTGGGCGGAACCGACTGCGTCGTGCTCGGGGGCGTCTCGCTGCGCTGAGGCCGCAACTGCCCGCGGTGTGGCGGGTAGAATCCTGCGGCCGAGGGATGTGCGGGGACTCAGGACGTGCGGGGCTTGTCGGGTCGGCGGGGGACCGGCCGAGGTTGACGGAGCATTCGCCGTGAGAGCATCTCTGTCGCTGTGGGGGCTGGCCGCGCTGGCGGGCCTCGTGGCGGGCTGTCCTCAGCAGCCGGGCTCGCCCTCGGGCGGAGGCGGCTCGGGCACGATTCTGACCGATCTCGACGATACGTGGTTCGTGCTGAGCGAGACGGGGCTGATCAATGATTGCGTCATGGTTCAGAACGATCGCGTGATGCGCGTGGGCGTGTGCGAGAGCACCGGCCGGACGGTGATCAGCTCGCAGCCCAGCGTGCGCAGCGGCGATCGCGTGATCTGGACGTTCGAGGTGTCTACGCTCGAGGGCGGCCAGGAGCGCCACACGATCGCGGTGACGCGGCAGGCGGACGAGTCGCTGATCGGAACTTATTCCATCCGACTGCCGGACGCGGTGCTGGCGCTTTCCGACGACATCATCATGGTGCCGCTGGATCTGCGGCTGCTGACGAAAGCGGACAACGGCGCGGGCGCCGCGGGGGAGTAGCCGCGCGGCGGCTGCGCCGTTCGCGAGCGGTTCACTTCCTCTACGGGCAGCTCGTCCCGTAGCTGTTTAACATCGCAGTCAGATCGTCGAGATCGACGTCCCCATCGCCGTCCAGGTCGCCCTGATCAGGCGTCGCGCCGCCCGGTGTGCCGAAGTAGGCCAGCAGGATCACAACGTCGCGAAAGTCGACCAGGTGATCGTCGTTCAGGTCCTGCGGCGGGCCCTCGAGGTCGAGCCGGGCCCGAAAGGCGGAGATGCTACCGCCGGCTTCGGTCAGGTTGCCGCCTAGAATCAGATCGCCTTCGTACGCGACGGACGTCCAGACGGAGCGATTGACGCCCCCGGCCACATCGTGCCACGCGGTGCCGTCCCAGCGGGCCACGTTGCGGACCGGGACCCCTCCAGCGGATGTAAAGGTCCCGAACGCGTAGAGATCGCGGCCGAGGCTCACGAGCGAATCGACGCTGCCGTCCACGCCGCCGGCGCCGACCTCCTGCCAGTCCTGGCCGTCCCAGACTGCGACACCGCGGACGGGGCGGTCGCCGGAGAGCTCGAACTGCCCGCCGGCGTAGAGGTCCTCGCCGTCCGTGAGGAGGGCCCAGGCAATGGAGTCCACGCCGCCCTCGAACTCGGACCACTGTGCGCCGTCCCAGGCGGCGACGAAGAAAGCCGGCACGCCGTCGACGCTCACGAAGAAGCCGCAGGCGATCAGCTTGCTCTGGTACGACGCGAGGTCGTAGATTTCGCCGTCGAAAACGCCGCCGACGCCCTGCCAATCAGCCCCATCCCACCGAGCGACCCCGAAATACTCAGAGCCGTCCGTGGCTCGGAGGCGACCCGCGACGTAGAGCTCGCCGGCGTGCTCGGCCATCGCGTGCAGCTGGCCGCCTCCCGGGTTTCCGACCGCCTGCCAGCGCACGGCGTCCCACTTGGCGACGTGATTCACCGGCGCATCCGCGATTCCGAAGATCGTGCCGCACACGTACAGCGCCGGCCCGCTGCCGGCGTCGAAACCGACCATATCCTCCACCGTCCCGGCCGCACCGGACACCGGCGCACCCGGCACCCACTGGGCTGAGCACTGCCCGCTCGCCTGACCCGCCATTGCGACGGCAGCCGAGACGCTCGCCGCCGCAAGCCACAGATGCTTGCAAACCGAGTTTATGGTTTGACTCCTCCCGACGGCATGAACATCGAGCCGGCACCCGGCAGCTCGGCTCACAGGAAAAACAAGAAAATGGCAGAATTCCCCGTGGGTGCCGGGTCAGCGCGGACTCACCGGCGCGGGACGAGACTCCAGACATCATCATGGGGCGGCGGTGAAGGGGCAACGGTCAAGCGGCTGGCGGTCAGCGGACGAACGGCCGGGCTCCGGTGCTCGTGGCGCCCTGCGAAGGCAGCGCTCAGGACGCGGTGGCCGGTCGGGCGGGCTTGCGGCCACGGCTGGCGGGCCGCTTGGACGCGGCCTTTCGCCCCGAAGTGCCCGTCGCCACGACGATGCGGTTTCGGCCTGCGTGCTTGGCCGCGTAGAGCGCCCGGTCGGCCGCCTCGATCAGCGACACTTCGCCGCTCGTGGCCAGGTCGGCCACGCCCAGGCTGCACGTCAGGCGAATCAGGTGCTCGCGCCAGGGAATCTCGAGTGCGGCGATCCGGGCGCGGATTCGCTCCGCCAGCGCAGCGGCGCGGGCCGCATCGACCCCCGGCGTCAGGATCGCGAACTCTTCCCCGCCGTAGCGACAGGGCACATCCTCGTCGCGGCACTCGTCCTGAATCGCCTGGGCCACGCGGCGCAGCACTTCGTCGCCGCACAGGTGGCCGTAGCGGTCGTTGATCAGCTTGAAATGATCGATGTCGGCCATGAGGCACGCCAGCGGGCGGCGGTGGCGGATCGCCAGGGCCCGCTCCTGGCGCTTGCGGGCTTCGAACGAGGCGCGGTTCGGCAGAGCGGTGAGCGCGTCGATGTTCGCCCGCTCGGCGAGCAGGTCCATCAGCCGCTTCGTGCGCAACGCCACGCGCAGCCGCGCCTTGAGCTCCGCCACGTCGAACGGCTTGGTGATGTAATCCGACGCGCCCAGGTCCAGCCCGCGAATCTTCTCCTCGACCGAATCGCTCGCCGTCAGAAAGACGATCGGAATCTGGCCGGTAGTCGCTTCGCTCTTGAGCAGCCGGCAGGTCTGGTAGCCGTCGATATCCGGCAGGCGCACATCGAGCAGTATCACGTCCGGCGTGCGCTGCTTGGCCAGCGCGCAGCCGCTCGTCGAATCGAACGCCGAGAGCAGCTCGACATCCTCGTCGCGCAGGTGGACCGCGACCAGGCGATGAATCGCCTGCGAATCATCAATCAGAAGAACGACCGACGGCACTCCGGTCCTCCAGGTGGATGTCGTAGCCGTCGACGCTGCGCAGCACGCGGACGAGCGCCTCGGTATACGACTTCAGCCGTGCGGGCGGGTCGTTACGAAGAATGGACTGCTCCAGCTCGCGGGCGACATCCGTGATCTGCGGAAAGCCGTACCCGCCGCCGGAGCCCTTCAGCGTGTGCGCGGCCCGGCGAAGCTCCGGCAGATTGCCGGCCGCCAGGAGCTCGTTCAGTTCGCGTACGGCCGCGGGCAACTCCGCTACAAACTCGGCCAGGATTCCGCGGAATGCCGGGTCGTCGGCCATCTGGCTCTTGAGGAGGGTCATGAATGCTCCCTCGCGCAGTTTGCGCGTGCCCGTCGTCGGCGACGACCGCTTGGCGTAGAGACCGTCAGTCCCAGGCGTGATACACGCGCGCCGTGCCACCCGACGTATCGGCATATCGGAAGCGCGCGTTCTGCTACGGGGCGACGAGTTGGGATTTCGTGGGAGCGCCGCCCTGGCCGGGCTCTCGCGCAAGCTGCGCCGCGCCGACCACGCCGGCTTCGTCGGTCGGAAGCGCGCCAGGCGAGATTATCGGCCGATCGAGCAGCCGGCCGCGAATCGCGTCGAAGTGACTCTCGGTGCGGGGAACCAGCCACGGTTCGTGCTCGATCACGCCGCCCCCGAGAGCGATCTGCTGCGGGGCGTAGACGTGCAGGATGGCGCTCAGCAGGCCCGCCAGCCCGCGGGCGAGATCTGCGCACGCGGGATGGCCGGGCTCGAAGCCGGCCGTGCGGGCTGCGGTCAGCAGGGCGGAAGCGCTGCCGCGGATTCCGGCCGCGTCCGTCGGGGCGTCGGGGCGCGTATCGACGACGAGGAAGCCGAGATGCCCGGCGCCGCCGTTCGTGTGGCGCACGAGCCGGCCGCTGACGACGACTCCGGCGGCGATGCCGGTGCCGATGGAGAGGTACGCGAAGCGCTGCGCGGGTGAGTCCGGTGCGCGCCACTGCGCCCACGTCGCCGCGTTGATATCACTCTCCACAACGACGTTCCGGCCAAGGACGGAACGGGCGAGCGCTGCGATGTCACAGCCCTCCAGGCGAGGAAGATTGACCGCCCGCAGCAGGACGCTGCCGTCGGCGTCGCGGATGCCCGGAACGGCCAGCCCGGCCGGCGCAGAGTCAGATTCCAGCGCGGAGCACTCCCGACTGGCGCACAATCGCCTGAACAGCTCGCCGAGCGCGGCCGCGAAAGCGGGCGGGTCCACATCCGACGGCAGGGCGGTCCGCTCGAGCCGCACGATCCTGCCGGCGCCGCCGACGGCGGCTGCTCGCAGGCACGTCCCGCCGACGTCTACTCCGAGCGTGAGGTTGTGGGGCATTCTGGAAGCGTCCGATGAGCTACGCTGCTACTTGGCACGAGCAAGCGGCATCCGCTCATACGACGAAGTGGAGAGTATGGAAACCACGAGCAGCGAGTTGGGGTTCACCTGCATTCGCTACTATGCACTCTTCACTCGCTACTTTCCATAAATCACCTGTCATCCGTCACTTGTCACCTGTCCCTTGTCACCCGCGTTCTGCCGCCTGCGCTCACTGGCCCCTGACGAGGAACGTCACGTCGACCTCGACCGACGAATTGAGCGGCAGCTCCGCCACGCCGACGGCGGCCCGGGCATGTCGGCCGGCTTCGCCGAAGATGTCCCGGAGCAGGTTGCTGGCCCCATTCGCGACCAGGTGCTGGTCGGTGAAACCCTCGTGCGAGGCGACGTAGACGACGACCTTGAGCACGCTGGCCAGGTTGTCGACGCCGCCCGACGCATCGGCCCCGACGGCGATCGCGTTGAGCGTGCAGATGCGGGCGGCTTCCTGGGCTTCCTCCAGCTTGCGGACGAAACCGACCTGCCCGGTGATTTGCACCTTGCCGTCGCGCAGCGGAATCTGCCCGCTGAGCAGCAGCATGTCGCCGTGCCGGACCGCGGGTACGTAGGCGGCGACCGGCTTCGGCACCGGCGGCAGTTCGATCCCCAGCTCCTTGAGTCGCTCACTCGGCTTGCTCATGGATTCCCTCCAGGCGGAGTTCAGAGTGAAGAGCTAAGAGTAGCGCGTGGCGGTCCGGTTGCGATCGCTACGCCTGGCTCGACACGCATCGCTGTGTCCCTGCATTCGCTATTCCGCACTCCTGACTCGCGACTCGCTATCATCTGCGGATGGTTCAGGCGCCCGTCCGGCCGCGGGCGAATCCTCGCGCACGACTTCCTCCGGCGCAAGCTCCGCCACCTCTTCGATCAGGAACAGGTAGATCACGCCGCCGACGCGATCCTGCTCGACCCGGACGCGCTGCTGGCGCATCAGCTCCAGCAGCGCCAGAAACGTGCCCACCAGCTCCGCCTTCGTCGTGGCGCGATCGAAGAGACTGTCGAACGTGCCCGGCCCGCCGCGCTCGAGCATCTCGATGATGATGGACTGGTAGCGCTCGATCGGCGTTTCGTCGTAGCGGACGTCGTGAACCCCCGGGCCCTTGCCGATCGCCGTCATCACCCGGTTGAAGGCGGCCAGCAGGTCCCAGACCTCCACTTCTTCCAGCTCGATGCCTGCCAGCTCCGGCGGCAGATCGGCCGGGCGGCGGACGAACCGGCGGCTGCGTTCCTCGGCCGATTCGGCCAGGCTGCGGGCGGCGTCCTTGAAGGCCTTGTATTCCAGGAGCTGGCGGACGAGCATGGCCCGCGGATCGTCGGAATCGTCCAGCGGCTCGAGCGGCGGCGTGGGCAGCAGGGCCCGCGACTTGATCTCGATCAGCGACGAAGCCATCACCAGGAAGTCGCCCACGCTGTTCGGGTCGATCCGTTCGAGCAGGTGGACGTACTGGAGATACTGTTCGGTCAGCCGGGCGATCGGGATATCCTGGATATCCAGCTCGTCGCGGCGGATCAGGTAGAGCAGCAGGTCCAGCGGGCCGCTGAAGACGTCGAGCTGTACGCGATATTCGTCCGACACGGCGTGCCTCGATCCGCCGGCTCCGGGGCCGACACCCTGGGCGAGCAACATCCGCGGATTATGCCGCCAAGCCGCCGCGGCCGCACGCCCGGCGGAGAAAATCCGCGCCGCGCGTCCACGGGCGAGGCGGGGGGCACTATGTTGCAGCGAACCGGTGCGCGATCCGCCGGAGTGAGTGGAAATGAACCGACCCGATCCCGACCCGACGCTTCACGAAACGCGCGGCGGAACCTCCGCCGCAGACACGACCAACTTCGGATTCGACCTGCCCGACGAGCAATGGATCGCCCGCGTCCGCTCGGCCGAGGTGCCGCGGGCACTCGGGCGGCTCGGCGAGTATGAGCTGCTGGCCGAGGTGGGGCGCGGCGCCCAGGGTGTCGTTTATCGGGCCCGGCAGCAGAAGCCGCGCCGCGAGGTCGCCCTCAAGCAGCTCATCGCCGGGGGGCTGGCGAGTCCGGCCGTACGGGCGCGATTCGAGCGTGAGGTGGAGGCGGCCGCGGCCCTGAATCACCCGAACATCGTGATCGTCTTCGGCATGGAGACGATCGACGGGCAGCCGGTCCTGGCGATGGAGTGGATCGACGGTGTGCCGGTGGATCGCTGGGCGCAGTCGGGTCCCGCGGGGCCGCGGCCGTTGAATGAGCGGCTGGCGATCTTTCTCCAGATCTGCGACGCGATCCACCACGCCCATCAGCGCGGGGTGATCCATCGCGACCTGAAGCCGAGCAACATCCTGGTGGATGCGAGCGGGGCTCCGCATGTGCTGGACTTCGGGCTGGCGAAGCTGACGACGGGCGACGAGTCGGACGCGGCCCGGCTGACCTTCACGCAGGAGTTCGTCGGCACGCCCGCGTATGCCTCGCCGGAGCAGTTGCGGCAGGGAGCGGCCGGCGTCGACGTGCGCAGCGACGTCTACTCGCTGGGCGTGATCCTGTACCAACTGCTGACCGGGCTCCTGCCGCACAAGACCGATCGCGGGCTCACCGAGCTGCTCGTTTCGATTCAGAATATCGAGCCGCCGCGGCCGTCGGCGTTGAATCGAGGGCTGGACCGCGAGCTGGACGTGATCGTGATGAAGGCGCTCGCCAAGGACCCGGCGGAGCGCTATCAATCGGTGGACGCGCTGGCGGGCGATGTCTCGCGCTACATGGCCGGCGAGCCGATTCTGGCGCTGCCGCCCAGCGTGACGTACCAACTTCGCAAGCTGGTGCGCAAGCACTGGCTGCCGTTCGCCTTCGCGGGAACGGTCTCCCTGCTGGTGCTGGCGTTCGGCATCGTGGCGGGGACGCTGGCGATGCGGCTGCGTGTAGAGCGCGATCGCGCCGTTCAGAATGAACAGGGCCAGCGCGAGGCGCGGCTCACGGCCCAGCGGACGAACGAGTTTCTGCGGAGAATGCTGGCGTCGGTCGACCCGGCCGAGGCGCTCGGCCGCGACGTGACCGTGCGTGAGATGCTGGACGAGGCGGCCCAGCGCGTGGGCACGGAGCTGGCCGATCAGCCGGCCGTGCGGGCGGCGCTTCAGCACACCATCGGCATGACCTATACGTCGCTGGCCGAATATGAGCTCGCCGGGCCGCATCTAAGCGCGGCGCTGGAAACGCGGCGCGAGTTGCCCGACGTGCCCGTCGAGGACCTTTCGGAGAGCATGCAGGCGCTGGGGCTCTGGCACCAGGCGAAAGGCGACTACGCCGTGGCCGAGCCGCTGCTGCGCGAGGCGGTCGAGCTTCTGCGGGCCGATCCGGAATCGTCGCCGGCGGAGCTGTGCGAGGCGCTCAACAACCTGGGCGTGCTGAAGCTGACCACCGACGAGATGGCCGAGGCGGACCGACTCTTCCAGGAGGCGCTGTCGCTCTCGCCGGCGGATTCCGTGCAGCGGGCGATCGTGCTGAAGAACCTCGCCGAGGCCGCCCGCGACCTGGACCAGCTCGAGCGCTGCGAGCAGCTCTCGCGCGAGAGCTACGAGGTATTCCGGCGGCTCTATGGCGAGCGCCATCCCGAGACGAACCGGGCCAAAGTCGCGCTGGCCCGCGTCTACCAGCTCCAGCAGCAGCACGACGAAGCCGAGACGCTGCTGCGCGAGGCGCTGGCCGCGGAGATCGAAGTCCAGGGACCGGCCCATCCGGACACACTCGTCACGCGCGGCTCGCTGGCGCTGCTGCACCAGGAGATGGGCCGGCTGGCCGAGGCGGAGCGCGAGTACCGCGAGATCATCGCCCTGCGCCGCGAGCGCTACGCAGACCTGCATCCGGAGCTGTGCCGCTCACTGGGGAATCTGGCGATCGTGCTTCAGCTTCAGGATCGCCTCGAGGAAGCCGAGCAGATCGAGCGCGAGGCGCTGGCGTGTCTCGAACAGACGCTGGGCGCAGCGCACATCGAGACCGTGACGGCCCTGCACAACGTGGCCGCCCTGGTGCGCGACCAGGGCCGGTCGCAGGAGGCCGAGCCGCTCTTCCGCCGCGTCTGCGACGCTTTCGAGAAGGCGTACGGTCCGGGCCATCGCGAGACGGTCAATGCCCAGAACGGCCTGGCGATGCTCGTGCACGACCAGGGCCGGATCGAAGACGCGATCGCGCTCTACCGCAGCGGGCTCGAGGCGCGGCTGGCGGTCGCGCCGGCCGACGACATGGCCGTGATCACCACCGAGTTCAACCTCGCCACCGCCTTGCTGGATGCGGGCCAGCCGGCCGAGGCGCGCGACATCCTCGCCCGCTCGCTCGATACCGTCCGGCCGATCCTACCGGCCGGACACTGGTTCGTGGCCAACATCCAGAGCTGGTACGGCCGGGCGCTGGCCGAGACGGGCGACGCCGCGGCCGCGGAGCGAGAGCTGAAGGCGGCCGCCGAGGCGCTGGAAGCGGCCCTCGGCCGCGAGCACAGCCGCTGGCGCAAGGCCGTCGAGCGGCTGGTCGAGTTCTACAGCTCCGCCGGCCGGCGGGAGGATGCAGCCGCCTGGCAGGCGCGGCTCGACGCGGTGGGCGAATAGCCGTTTGCGGTTATCGAATGGCGTGTGTGCCCGGCGCGGCGACGATGCCGCAGGCGCTGCGGACGTCTTCCATGACTTCGCATGCGACCGCGCGGGCCCGCCGTCCGCCGTCGCGGAGAACATCTTCGACCTCGTCCGGCCGGGCGGCCAGCTCGGCCCGCCGCTCGCGGCGAGCGCCGAAGACCTGCTCGTGCAGCTCGACGAGCCGCTTCTTGACCTCGCCATAGCCGACGCCGCCGGCCAGATAGCGCTGCCGCCACTGCTCGACTTCCTCCGGCGGGGCCATCAGCCGCAGATGCGCGAACAGATTGCACGTCTCCGGGTTCTTCGGCGCCTCGACCGGCGTACTGTCGGTCTTGAATTCGGTCATGAACTTGCGCTTGATCGCCGCTTTCTCACCGAAGATCTCGATCAAGTTGTTGTAGCTCTTGCTCATCTTGCGGCCGTCCGTGCCGGGAACCACCGCGGCTTCGTTGTACTTGCCCTCCGGCAGCTTGAAGACCTCGCGCTTGTAGGTGTTGTTGAAATACCCCGCCATGTCGCGCGTGAATTCCAGATGCTGCGTCTGGTCCTTGCCGACCGGAACCACGTCGCTGCGGTAGATGAGGATGTCCGCCGCCATCAGCACCGGATAGAAGAACAGCCCGGCCGACGGCGTCAGCCCGCGGTCGATCTTGTCCTTGTAGGAGGTCCCGCGCTCCAGAAGCCCCAGGCCCGTGACCGTGCTCAGGATCCACGCCAGCTCGGTCACCTCCGGCACGTCGCTCTGGCGAAAGAGGAACGCCTTCCTCGGGTCCAGGCCCATCGCCAGGTAGTCGAGCGCCACGTCGAGCGTAAGCTGGCGCAGCCGGCCCGCGTCCTGAATCGTCGTCAACGCGTGATAGTTGGCGATGAAGATGAAGCACTCGTGCTCGTCCTGCGCGTCGATGTGCTGCTTCATCGCACCGAAGTAGTTCCCCAGGTGCAGCGCGCCGGACGGCTGAACTCCAGACAGTACCCGCATGCGTCTCTCCGAACCGATTCGGCGGCCGGTCGCTCGTGCCCGCCGGCCGCATCGCCGCCGGCGCGGGGCCGCCGCCCCGGCCGGCCGCCGGGCCGTGCGGCCGTTCTCGCCGCGAGGTCGATACAGTAATCGGCCGATGCGGCCGCGTCACTGCGGCGGTTTTCGGCGCCGGCCGGATATGGTATCGTTTCGCCGCGCACGCGGGCCGTTCAGCCGCTCGCGGATGCCGGGCGCGGGGCTCTGCGCGGTCGGGCCCGGGCTGTCTCGGCCGCGACCACCGCCGCCGGCGAAGGAGATCGATCCAGATGCAAGCTGCCACCCGTCTCGCCTCGGCCGGCCTCTGTGCGCTCTGCCTGTCGCTGCTCTCCGGCTGCACGACGATGCTCAAGCAGGGCTGGCAGGAGCTCAAGGGGGCGCAAGGGGAGGTCCATCCGATCACGGAGATCGGCGAGCGCGCGCTCATGCGCTTCAACAAGATCGAATTCGAGCCTGCGACGACCACCGTCGGGCCGAAATACTGCCCGCCGTCGCTGCTGCGGGCCTATGACGATGCGGCGCTGGCGGCCGTTACGGAGCTCTCGACCTGGTACACCGGCGGCTCGCCGGCACTGTCCATCTCCACCGAGGTGCTCTACTTCCAGAAGAAGGGCCTGCTCAGCAAGGCCATGTGCCTGACGCGCATCAACATGACGAGCGAAGACCGGCTCATGCTCGACGCGCTCGTCCTGGCCGAGAGCGGCTCGTTTCGCGCGGGCGACGAAGAGGCCCTGGCCGAGGCCTGCGTCAAGGCGATCCAGGAATTCCTCGAAAAGCAGAAGGGCGTCGACGAGGAGGAGAGAGAGGAGCGCGAGAAAGCCCGCAAGCGCGAGCAGCGCGAGCGGGACCAGGACTGACCGGCTGCCCGTGCGCCAGTCACGGGCCCCGTCGAATACCATCCCCTGATGCCGCAGCGAGAGCTCAATGCGACCGTCGTCTCACGCCGCGATCTGAACCGCAATCTGTCGATCGTCCGCATCCGGCCGGATTCATCGGCCGTGCCCGAGTTCGAGCCGGGTCAGTTCATCCGCGTGGGCCTGCTGCGGCAGGACGATCCCGGCGAGGCGGCCGAACAGCGGCGCCCGCGTCTGGTGCGCCGGGCCTATTCGATCGCCTCACCGCCGGCATGCCGGGACTACGTCGAGCTGTTTGTGGCGCTGATCGAATTCGGGCGGTTCACACCGCGGCTCTGGACCGTGCCAGAGGGCGGGCGGGTCTGGCTGGATGACCGCGTGGCCGGGGACTTCACGCTGGAGGCGGTTCCGCCGGGCCGCGACCTGATCATGGTCGCGTCCGGAACCGGCGTGGCGCCCTTCGTGTCGATGCTGCGGACCTATCGCCGCACCGGCCGCTGGCGCCGCTTCGTGCTGATCAACGGCGTTCGCTTCGCGGCGGACCTTGGCTTTCGCGAGGAGCTGGAGCGGATCGCGGCCGAAGATCCGGACGTGATCTACCTGCCGACCGCCACGCGCGAACCCGCCGACTCGGGCTGGACCGGCCTGCGTGGCCGGGTGCAGGCGATTCTGACGGACGAATCATTCCACCGGCTCGCCGGCGCACCGCTCGACCCGAATTCCTCGCACGTCTTCTTGTGCGGCAATCCGGCGATGATCATGGAAACGGAGGCGCTGCTCGAGGCCCGCGGGTTCCGGCGGCACTCGCGCGCCGTCCCCGGCAATCTGCATTACGAACGCTACTGGTAGGCGCAGCGGCCGCGGCAGGGGGGCTCACACGCTCGCTTCTGAGGCCGCCGGCCGGGCCGCAGCCGGCTCACCCTGAACCGCTCGCAGCAGAAGCTCGGCGACGTCCTGCTGGAGCACGTCCTCGTGCCCCTGGTCTCGCAGGCCGTCGGTCAGCATCGTCATGCAGAACGGGCACGCGGATGCGACTGTCCGCTGGTCGCCACCGCCGGCGGGCGGTGTCGGCAGGACACGCAGGAGCTGTCGCACGCGGGCGTGATTGACCTTGCCGTCGCCCTCGCGGCTGCCCGGCCGGCGAACCGGCTCGTCTTCCTTCCACATCTGCGCCCCGCCCGCGCCGCAACACATGCCCCGGTCGCGGCTCTGCGGCGCCTCGACCACCCGCAGCCCGGGAATCGCCGCGAGAATCTCGCGCGGCGGGTCGTAGATGCCGTTGTAGCGGCCGATGTAGCACGAGTCGTGATAGACGACCGTCCCGCGGACTTCGTGCTTCGGCCGCAGCTTGCCGGCCCGCACCAGGTCGAAGAGAAACTCGGTGTGGTGAATGACCTCGTAGCGGCCGTCGAAATCCGGGTATTCGTTGCGAAGCGTGTTGAAGCAGTGCGGGCAGGTCGTCACGATCCGCTTCACCGTGTACCCGTTCAGTGTCGCGACGTTCTCCTGGGCGAACATCTGGAAGAGGTACTCGTTGCCCGCCCGGCGGGCCGGGTCGCCGGTGCACTTCTCTTCCGGGCCGAGGATCGCGAAATCCACGCCCGCCAGCTTCATGAGCTGCGCCGTCGCGCGGGCGATGCGGCGTGAGCGGTCGTCGAACGAGGGGGCGCAGCCGACCCAGTAAAGCACCTGTGCGTCGGGCTTCTCGCTGATCAGCGGAATGTCGAGCCCCGCCGCCCACTCGGCCCGCTGGCCGTTGTCGAAGCTGTACGGATTGCCGACGCTCTCCAGCCCGCGGAAGGCGTTCTGCAACTGATCCGGAAACTCGCCCCGTTCCATCACCAGGTGGCGGCGCATATCGACGATTTTGTCGATGTAGCTGATGAAGACCGGGCATTCCTGCTCGCACGCGCCGCACGTCGTGCATGCCCAGAGCATCTCGGGATCGACCCACGCGGGCATCAGCCCGCCGCCGCTCTCGTCCGGTGAGCCGTCGCGCGTCACGAAGCCCGCGGCCGCCGCGCTCTCTCCCCCCTCCGCCTGGCCGTTCGAACGGCCGCGGCGGGCCGCCTCGGCCAGCAGCGGCCGCTCGTTCGCGTACAGGTGATCGCGCACATTGCACAGCAGGTGCTTGGGCGAGAGCAGCTTGCCCGTGTTCGTCGCGGGGCAGTGATCGGAGCAGCGGCCGCACTCCGTGCAGGTGTAGGCGTCCAGCACGTCCTTCCAGGTCAGGTGCGCGGCCCGCGAGGTGCCGAGCGGCTCCTCGCGCTCGAGCCGCCCGTCGATGTCGCGAACGGTCCGCAGCCGGCCGATGCCGCTGAGGTTCTGCGCGAAGACATTGGGGATGACCGTGACGACGTGGAAGTGCTTGCCGTACGGGAGCAGATTGAGAAAGAGCAGCACGAGGATCGAGTGCATCCAGAAGCCGCCGACGCGCAGGAACTCTGCCAGGCCGGCCGGAAGCACGCTCATCACGCCGCCGGCCAGCGAGGCGAAGGGCGTGCCGCCGTGAAAGCCGTACGGGTAGCCGTGGCTGCGGGCTTGGCGGAGCAGCTCGCCGCCGTGGTAGAGCAGGTCCGAGATCATCATCACGAAGATGATCCCCAGGATGATCAGACCCTCCGCCGAAAGCGTCAGCCGCCCGAGCCGGCCGACGAGGCGGTAGTAGAGGAAGACCGCGACGCCCAGGATCACCAGGAAGGTGAACAGGTCGCGGACGAAGGCATAGGCGGCCCCGAGCGGGTTGCTCTCGGCGAAGATCCAGAGATTGAAATCCGGGTCGTAGCCGCGGCCCCAGAGGACCAGCGAGTTGATCAGCAGGATCACGAAGCCGAAGAAGATGCTCGCGTGCGCCACCCCGGCCAGCGAGTATCGGAACATGCGCTTCTGGCCGAAGACGTAGAGCAGCACGGACCGCAGGCGGACTCCGATGCGGTCAGCCCGGTTATCGGGCGTTGCGGCGACGCGCATCAGCCGCCAGCGGCGCCAGATCGACCACGCGAACGCTCCCCAAGCGCCCAGCAGCAGGATCGTCATTGCGATCGGGCTCATGCGACTCCTCGAATCGGTGCCGGCCTTGGGCCCGCGGTCTGCCCGACGGCGGCCGGAGCGCGGATTTTAGCGGCTGAGGCGGCGAACGAAACCGGACGGCCGGCGCGGGCCTCAAACCGGCCGTGCATCGGCCGCGAACGTATTGCACCTTTCCAAGTCCGGCACGGCGCGGCGGGACGAGTGCGCGCCGGCGGCATCCGGGACCTGTAATTCGTCGGAGTCGGAAAGTACGTCCGGGATTTGCCGGACAGCGCGGCTCCGGATTTGCCAGTGTAAAGATCGCTTTGCAGACTTGGACTCAGGGGACGATCTACGGCGGAGGGAAGAACCATGGTCAGGTATCTACTGGGACGAACCGGCTCCCCAGGTGGAGGCCGGGCGAGCCCGTTGGTCGCGTCGCTGGCGGCGGCCGTCGTCGCGCTGACGGTCCCCGTGGCGGCCGCGCTCGACGGGCCGAACGTGATGCGTGTTGAGGAGGATTGGGAGCTCCGGCTCAATGAGCCGGGCGAAATGGAGAACGCGCCGCAGTTCCACTCGCTGATGTCGCCCTCGGGCAGCACGGACTCGTTCTATTTTCAGATCTGCTGGAACTACCATGAAGACCCGGACTTCGTGCCCGGTGGACTTCAGCTCGTGGCGTATAACGACGACGACCTCGTCGGCTCCAAGGCCGTCCGCTCCGACCAGCTCAGCCGCTCGGCCGAGACGATCGTCTGGACGCAGTCTCTCTCCACCAACGGTCTCGTGCTGACGTTCAACGTAAGCAACGGCCGCTCGGTCACGTGGGGCAGCTTCGGCGGTCCGTTGGCGTCTCTTGCGCTGGCCCATCCCGTCTCGAACCTGAACAACTACAGGCCGAGCGTTTCGGCGGCGAGTTCGTGGGTCAGCTACGGTGCGAACCGTGTCAATCTGGTCCAGATTCGAGAGGTCCGCTATTACGACGCCGTCGGAAACCTGATCGACCGCGATCAGACGCCGCGCGTCGTCTATCGGTATCTGGAATAGCGACAGGACTGACACAACCCGGCGCGGCGCGACTTCGCGCTGCCGCAGAGGAGATATGACGATGAACCCGCAAGCAAGATACGCCGGCCGCCGGCGGCACGCCGGGGATCGCGCGCGTCGAGGCCATGCGCTTATCTACACCGCCCTCTCGATGGGTGTCGTGATGGGCATGGCGGCGCTGGCGATCGACATCGGCCGGCTCTACGTCGCCAAGTCGTCGATGCAGCGTGCGGCCGACGCGGCCGCCCTGGCCGCGACCTGGCGCATGCTCGACGAAAACCGCATGGCCGGCGGCTCGATGCAGGACTGGGTCTTTCAGCAGTCCCGCGCCGAAGCCGCGGATCTCGCGGCCCTGAATACCGTCATGGGCCTGGCGCCCATCGTGAACACCGATCAGGACGTCGTCCTGGGCTACTGGGCGGACTTCGCCTCCCCGGGCAGCGGCATGGTCTTCGACGACCCCGGCCGCTTCAATGCCGTGGCCGTGAACGTCCGCCGCGACGATGAGCGGGGCGGCTCGATCTCGATGACCTTCGCGCGCGCCATGGGCATCAATACGCGCGACATGAGCGTCTCGGCCACCGCGGCCGCGCTCGACGGCGTGATCGGCTTCGAGATCAGCGCCGACGGCGGAAACGCCGACGTGCTGCCCTTCGCCCTGCACGAGGACGCATGGAACGACTTTTTGGCCGGCATCCGCAACAACGGCGATTCGTACAGCTACGACCCGGATACCGGTGCGGTGTCGGTCGGCAGCGACGGCGTCGCGGAGCTGAACATCTATCCGGGCGGCGGCAGCGCCCAGTTGCCGCCGGGCAACTTCGGCACGGTCGACATCGGCTCGCCGAACAATAGCGCGGCCGACATCGCCCGGCAGATCGTCGAGGGCGTCAACGCCAGCGACCTGGCCTATTTCGGCGGCCAGCTCCGCCTGGGCGCGGACGGCACGCTTACGCTCAACGGCGACACCGGTCTGAGCGCCGGCGTCAAGGACGAGCTGACCTCGATCCGCGGCCTGCCGCGCTCGATCCCGCTCTTCCGCGAAGTGTCCGGCCCGGGTAACAACGCCAACTTCACTGTGACGGGCTTTGCGGGCGTCCGCATCGTCAACGTGAAGCTGACTGGCTCGATGAGCAAGAAGGAAGTGCTCATTCAGCCGGCGTTGGTCGTCGACGAGTCGGTGATCGCCACCGGCGATTCCGACACCAGCTACTTCATCTACCGGACCCCGCAGCTCGTCCGCTGAGAGCTGTTGATCGCTCCCACCCGGCGGGCGGCGGGTTGGTTTATCCCGCCGGCCGCCCGCCGGCGCGCCCTGGTCGGCTCGTGCCGAACAGGGCGCCGCTGTTTGCGCGCGGCCGTGAAGGCTGCGGCTCCCGCAGGGGACTGCGGCTGCCGCCCGCCGCCATCCGCCCTACAATTGTGATGGCCGGACTTTTCTCGAAGGGCGAGGTGGCGATGAGAACGCGCGCTCGGATCGGTTTCGTCGTGGGTATCGTGCTCCTGTCGGCGGTCGTGGCGCACGCACAGGTCCCGATCCAGTGGTCCAGCAGCCTGTCGGCGAGCGTCCGCACGTCGAAGCAGTCGCTCAAGCCGCTCCTGATCTACGTGCCTGCTTCCGGCAGCCGGGAGAACGACGACCTGGAGCGGGCCCAGAACCGCACCTTTCGGGACCGGCTTTCCGTGGCCCTCGTCGGCGAGCGCTTCGTCCCCGTCCGAACGCCGCGCTCGAACTACAACCTGGCGATTCTGAACCAGCTCGGCGCGCCGACCGAGTATGGCAACTATCTGGCCGTCGTTTCGCCGGAGGGCGAGCTGGTCGGACTGGTCAATCCCGGCGACGCGACCCGGCCGGACCGCTTCGCCCAGCGGCTCACGACGCTGTTCCGCCAGTATCGCGTCGCTCTGTTCAATTCGCAGCTCAAGCCGGTCATCGAGGATGACGAAGCGTCGCTCGCCAACATCCGCACGGCCCTCCGCGTCATCCGCGAGCTGCTCATCGAGGAAGCCTCGGGCGCGGTCGTGGCGCTGCTGGAGCGAAAGGACCTGCCCGATGCTCTGCGGCGCGACGTGTACGAGACGCTGCGCGTGCTCTCGACGCCGGTCGCGGCGGCCGCACTCTTCGACGCGGCGCTGGACGACCCCGCGGCGGCCGAGGCGCTTTCGCGCTGTACGCCGCTGGCGGCCGAGTGGCTGCTGACGAAATTCGACCTGGACAAACCGGAGGAGCTGCGGATCGCCTACGAGGCGGTCACGGCGATCTGCCGCGTTTCCGAGCCGCGCTCGCGGGCGTTCTTCGAGAACGCCGACCGCTTGCGAATCCGCGAGGAAGTCCTTCGCGTGGAGAAGATCGCGCGCGACACGGCCCGCCGCTGGTGGCTGCGCTACGGCGATCTGCGCTGAGTGCCGCCCGTCAGCGGTCGCGCGCTGCGCCCGTCGCCGCCACCGCCCCCTTCACCTCCGGCTCGCGGACCGGCGCCCGCACGCTCATCACGATGCTCAGCACGGCCGGCACGAGAATCAGCGTGCCGATCGTCGAGACCAGCAGCCCGCCCAGCATGACCGACGCCAGGCCGCGATAGAGCTCGCTGCCGGCGCCCGGAACCAGCGCCAGGGGAAGCTGTCCGAAGAAGGTCGTGAGGCTGGTCATGAAGACCGGCCGGGCCCGCACGCGGACCGCCTCGCGAATCGCCCGCAGGGTGTCCATCCCCATCTCGCGGACGTGAATCAGCGACTGGTTGACGAGCAGAATGGCGTTGTTGACGACGATTCCGATCAGGATGATGAACCCGAGGAAGGTCAGCACGTCGAGCTGCTGCACGGGCTGGTTGGTCGTCAGCAGCGTGCCGTTGTAGGCCACCCACAGGCCCAGAAACCCGCCGAAAACTGCCAGCGGCACGCTGAACATGATCACGAACGGATACACCCAGCTCTCGTACAGCGCCGCCATCAGCAGATAGACGATGATCAGCGACAGCACAAAGCGGCTGCCGAGGATGTTGACCAGCGACTCGATCGTCAGGCCCTTCCACTCGCCGATCATCGCGCTGCGGGCCTCGACGAGCTTGTCGGCGTTGCCGGTCAGGCTGACCAGCACGTCGTCCGAGATGCGCATCTCCGGCGGCAGGTTCGGGTCGCGCAGCTTCGGCTCGATTTCATTCTGGATGGTCCGGATGACGGATTCGAGCGCCATCGCCTCCGGCGGGTTGACCTCCAGCGTCACCGCCCGCTGGCGCTCGACGTGGCTGATCTGCTCGAGCGCCGTCGTGTCGACAAGCTGCACCGCCGCCGAGAGCGGAACGACGCCGCCCGCCGGCGTGTAGATCGGAACCTGTCCGATGAGCTGCGTCGCCTTGTTCTTCTGGCCGGCCACGTAGACCGAAATGTCGATCGTGTCGCCGCCGGAGACCTTGTAATCGCCGACGTACGCTCCGTCGACGCAGGCCTCGACGACCAGCCCGACGTCCCTCACCGTCAGCCCCAGGTCGGCCGCCCGCTCGCGGTCGGGGATGATCTGCAGCTCCGGCCGGCCGAGGTTGAAGTTCGTCGGCGTGGGGCGCGGAAATCCGAACGCCTGCATGCACTCCATGAACATGGCGTTGGCCGCGGCCGTGACCTCGTCGAGATCATTGCCGCGAATCTGAACCTCGGCCGAGTTCCCGCCGCCGAAGCGGAACAGGCTGGTCTGGTTGAAGATGGGAATGACGCCCGGAATCTGCTCACCGGCGCGGCGGAACAGCCGCACGAGCGGCTTGACGCGCTCCGGGTCGCGGCTGGAGGCGCCCATGAAGCAGCCGCCGTTGAAGGAGACGAAAAAGAAGTTCTCGATCAGGGGCGGAGGCGTCAGCCACTCGCGGTGGATGCGGTCGCGCTGAAGCCAGCTCAGGCCCTTGGTCGCCTCCGGGCGCAGCTCGTCGATCTGGCCCGCCGCGATCGCCGCTTCGATCTGCGCGATCCAGGCGCGATCCAGCTCCTTCTGCTCCGGCGAGCCCGGCTTCACCGACCAGTAGGGCGCCAGGCGCTTCTCGATCACGTACGCCATCCGCTCGTATTCCTCGATGCTGTAGCCGGGCGGCGTGATCAGAAAGCCGAACACGAGGTTGCGGTTGCCCGCCGGCAGGTACGTCGCGTCCGGAATCAGCGGCCAGGCCAGCAGCAGTGCGGCCGCCGTCATGCCCCCGGCGACGAGAAACCGCACCGCCGGCACCTTGTTCACCGCGGAGACGATGCGCGCCATCGTCGTCGCGGCGAAGCCGGAGTGAACCTCGCCGTCGTCGCTCACCGCGGCGGCGCTGCGTCGCCCCAGCGCCAGCAGCCGCGCCGCCAGCGGAGGAATCACCGTCACCGAAACGATCAGCGAAAGCCCGACGGCCGTCGCCGTCGCCACGCTGATATCACGGAAGAGCTGGCCGGCCTCCTCCTCCACGAAGATGACCGGAATGAACACGGCCATCGTCGTCAGCGTGCTGGCCAGCACGGCGCCGAAGACTTCGCGGGCCCCGTCGTAGGCCGCAACGAAGGTCTTCTTGCCCATCTGGTAGTGGCGATAGATGTTCTCGAGCACGACGATCGCGTTGTCGACCACCATGCCGACCGCGAAGGCGATGCCCGCCAGCGAGATCACGTTCAGCGTGCGCCCGAACGCCACCACCACCACGAACGTGCCGATCACCGAGATCGGAATCGACAGCGCCACCACGAGCGTCGCCCGCCAGTTTCTCAGGAACAGCATCAGCACCGTCACGGCCAGCGCCCCGCCGTAGACGATGTTCATCTGCACCATCTCGATCGATTGCGTGATGTAGAGCGTCTCGTCGTAGACCTGCGTCAGCTCGAGCGTCAGCCCACGCGGCCGGAGAACCTCCTTGTTGACGCGCGCGATCGCGTCCTTCACGCCGTTCATCACCTCGATCACGTTCGTGCCCGTCTCGCGCCGGACCGGAAACGCCAGTACGAACTGCCCCTTGTTGCGGACGAAGCTGATCGGGTCCTTGTAGTCCTGAACGACGTCGGCCACGTCGCGGATATAGACCGGGCCGCCCGGCGTATAGGCCACCACGGTGTCGAGGATCTGCGCCACCGACTCGTACTCGCCGACGGTCCGCACCGTGAAGTCGCGCTTGCCCTGCGAGCGCGTCCCGGCTGAGATGTTCTCGTTCTGCTGTTGCAGGGCCGTCACGACCTTCTCGAAGCTCAGCCCGCGCGAGGCCAGGTCGCCCGGCCGCACGCGCACCTGCATCTCGCGCTCCTTGCCGCCGTAGACGTCCACGTTGGCCACACCCGGCACGCGGTCCAGGTAGGGCTTGATGAAGTCCTCGGCGAAGTCGCGCAGCTCGCGGACCTGCTCGCTTTCCTCCGGATTGTCCGAGTAGAGAATCAGCCAGGCGATCGGGCTGTCCACCGCCGCATCCGCCGCCTGCACCGTCGGCTCGTCCACCTCCGGCGGATAGCCGGTCACCTGCCGCAGCTTGTCGTTCACGTCGCGCAGGGCGATGTCGCGGTCCACGTCCGGATTGAACTCGAGCGAAACCTCCGCCCGGTTGTCCTGCGACGTGCTGGTCATCTTCTTGAGGCCCTTGACGCTCTGGAGCATCTCCTCCTGCCGGTCGACGATCTCCTTCTCGATCTCCTGCGGATTCGCCCCGAGCCACTCCGTCGTCACCGTGATTACCGGCACGTCCACGTTCGGCGTGAGCTGCACCGGTATCGCGAACAGCGACAGCAGCCCGAACAGGACCAGCAGCAGCACGCCGACCGAAACGCCGACCGGCCGTTGAATGCACAGCCCGACAAGGCCCTTCACCCGGAAACTCCTTCCCCCTGGTCGTCACCCCGCGCGCGGCACGACACCGCTCCTCGGCCGCGCCGGTCAGACGCTCTGAATCCCCGCCTTCAGCGGTTCGCCCTCACCGCTCGTCGCCTCTCAGCCTCCCGCCGCGGGCGGCGGCGAGGCGACCGCTGCATTCGAACCGTCACCCGGCGACGCGGCCGGCGCCGCCGTCGGCTGAAGCACGTTCTGCACCGTCACCGGCGTCGGCCCGTGCAGCCGCTCATTGGCCCGGCTGACGGCCTGGTCCCCCGCGCTCAGGCCCGGCCCCTGAATCTCGATCATCTCCCCCATCTCGATGCCCGTCACGACCGGCACAGGCATCGCCATCGTGCCCTCCGGGCCCGGGCGGACCACGAAGATGTTCTTCTCGCGCCCGCGGGCCACGATCGCATCCTTGGAGACCATCAGCCGCTCGCCGCTCGGCCCGCAGGGCACATTCACCCACGCGAACATGCCGGGCAGCAGGCGATGATTCTCGTTCGGCACGTCGATCTCCACCGGGAACGTGCGGGCCGACGGCGTCGCCTTCGGAATCACGCGCGAGATCGGCCGGGCGTCGGTCTCGCCGAGCGCCTCGACGTCATACGTTGCCTCCTCGCCGACGCGGGCGTAGCGGATCGCGCTCTCAGGCACGTCCACGCGGATGCGGACCCGGTCGATCGCGACCAGCTCGCACACAGCCCCGCCGCGGTCCAGCCACTCGCCCAGCTCCGTCCGCTTCTCGACCACGATTCCGTTGAACGGCGCGCGAATACGCGACTTTTCCACGTTGCGCTGCAGGCGCCGTACGGCCTCCTCCTGGGCCGCGACCTCGAATCGCTTGGCCGCGATCTCCTCCTGCCGCGGGCCGTTCACGGCCATCTCCAGCCGCGCCTCCTCCTGCGTCAGGCGCCGCTGCGCCGCCAGGAACTCCATTTCCGTGTCGTGCTGCTCCTTGGCGCTGCTGCGGCCCTGCTTGGCCAGCTCGGCGACCCGGTTTCGCTCGAACTCCCACTTCTCGAACATCGCCCTCGCTTCGGCGACGGCCGCCTCGGAACGCTTGAGCTCCTCTGCACGCGTGCCGTTCTCGAGCTCCTGGAGCTCGGCCCGCAGGCTCTCGAGTCGCGCCTTGGCTTCCGCCAGCTCCAGCTCCACCAGCTCGCGGTCGAGCTCGCAGATGATCTCGCCGGCCGCGACCGCCTGGCCGTTGTCGATCTTCAACACGTCCACGATGCCTTCGATCTCGGACGCGACGATGGCGCTGCGGTCCGCTCCGAGCGTGCCGACCAGCCGAACCGACGCCGGAACGGTTCGAAGCTGAATCTCGGTGACGGATACGGGAGTGGGACCTCCGCCCGGACCCTGGGCGAGGCTGCGTGCAGCGCACACCGAACATACGGCGAACACGAGCAGCCTGCACAGTCCGGGGGGATCACGCGGTGGGATGTAAATGGCGCGCTCCTCAGTCTGGACTCAATCCGTCCGAGTGTAGGGCCGCGCGGGTCCCCCGACAAGCGCAGCCGAGCCCCGCTTCGCCTGACGGCGCGGCGCGAACCCCCGGCCGCGGGCGCGGCATTTGCGCAACGTCCCAGGGTGAATCGCACGGGCGGACCGAGCCCCTCGCGCGGGCTGCCCGCAAGCCGCGCAAATTCGGCGTAAATTCTGCCAGCGGCAGGGCTTGATGCTCTTGAAATCCGCCCGCATCGACGATACGTTCTGGGTGCGTGTTGAAATCGCGGCGCTGGCGGTTTGCGCCGGCCCCGCTCCAACACCGGAAAGTGCCCTCCCGCAACAGGTGTAAGTCCATTGCGGGCCGTATTTTAGGGCCGAGCAGTGTCCGCCGTCCAGGGATGGTCGCGGCGGCCGGCCCCGCGTTCCGGGGGCGCCGGCGGGCTGTCGGGTCGCCCGCCCGCCGGGGTCAAGTTCCCTTTGCGGAAAGCGACGACGATAATCTCAGACCTGTCGCCCGACAGGTCGGTTCGCGGTCTATGCGGGCCGCGCCCCGACCGCAGGTGACAGACGGTAAGTCTCTCGACGGAAAGTAGTTGCAAGCGAGCGCAAGCATGAACCCGATTCAGCAGATTCGCAACATCGGCATCTCCGCACACATCGACTCCGGAAAGACCACGCTCAGCGAGCGGATCCTCTTCTACTCCGGCCGGATCCACAAGATCGGCGAGGTTCACGGCGGCGGCGACGGTGCCACCATGGACCACATGGAGCTCGAGAAGGAGCGCGGCATCACGATTACCTCGGCCGCGACGACCGTCGGCTGGCAGGATCATCAGATCAACCTGATCGACACGCCCGGCCACGTGGACTTCACCGTCGAGGTGGAGCGTTCGCTGCGCGTGCTGGACGGCGCGATCCTCGTGCTCTGCGGCGTCGGCGGCGTGCAGAGCCAGTCGCTGACCGTCGACCGGCAGATGAAGCGCTACAACGTGCCGCGGATCGCGTTTATCAACAAGCTCGACCGCGTCGGCGCCGATCCGGCCCGCGTGATCCGCGAGATCGAGGAGAAGCTCGGCCTGGAGGCGGTGCCGCTTCAGCTTCCGATCGGCCTGGAGCAGGAGCACCGCGGGGTGATCGACCTGGTCACCATGCAGGCCGTCTTTTTCGATGGCGAGCGCGGCGAGAAGGTCCGCGCCGAGCCGATTCCCGCCGAGCTGGCCGAGGAGGCCGACCGCGCCCGCCACGGCATGCTCGACGCGCTCTCACTCTACGACGACGAGCTGATGGAGCTGGTGCTCAGCGACCAGCCGGTCACGCCGGAGCAGCTCCATGCGACCATCCGCCGCCTGACGATCGGGCGCGAGATCGTGCCCGTGCTGATGGGCTCGGCCTTCAAGAACAAGGGCGTTCAGCCGCTGCTGGATGCGATCGTCAACTACCTGCCCAGCCCGCTGGACCGCATCTATTACGCCAAGGACAACGACAACGACGCGGCCGAGGTGGCGATGACGGCCGACCCGGACGCGCCGCTGGTGGCCATGGCCTTCAAGCTCGTGGACGAGCAGTTCGGCCAGCTCACCTACACGCGCGTCTATCAGGGCACGCTCCGCAAGAGCGACACGATCGTCAACACGCGCGACCGCCGCAGCCGCCGCGTCGGCCGCATGGTCCGCATGCACGCCAACGACCGCGAGGATATCGATGTGGCCGGCCCGGGCGACATCGTCGCCATGATCGGCGTCGACTGCGCGACCGGCGATACGTTCTGCCACGAGTCGATCAACTACTCGCTCGAGAGCATCTACACGCCGGATCCGGTGATTTCGCTGGCCATCGCACCGAAGGCCAAGACCGGTGACCGTGACCGGCTTTCCAAAGCGCTTCAGCGCTTCGTCCGCGAGGATCCCACCTTCCACGTCCGCAGCGACCAGGAAACCGGCGAGACGATCATCTCCGGACTGGGCGAGCTTCAACTCGAGGTGTATGTCGAGCGCATTCGCCGCGAGTACAAGTGCGAGGTGGAGGTCGGCGCTCCGAAGGTCAACTACAAGGAGGCCCCGACGCGGCCGTCGCCCTTCAACTACAAGCACAAGAAGCAGACCGGCGGCTCCGGCCAGTACGGCCACGTCGTCGGCACGATGGAGCCGCTGCCGGCCGAGGCGCCCGAGGTCTACGTCTTCGAGAACAAGGTTTTCGGCGGCCGCATCCCGACCGAATACATCCCCTCCTGCGACAAGGGCTTCCAGGCGGCCCGCATGAACGGCCCGCTGGCCGGCTACGAGGTCGTGCGGGTCAAGATGATTCTCGAAGACGGCTCGTCGCACTCGGTCGATTCGAGCGACATCGCCTTCCAGATCGCCGCCCGCGAGGCGTTCAAGGAGGCGTATCTGAACAGCAAGCCGGCGATTCTCGAGCCGATCATGCGGGTCGAGGTCGAGGTTCCGGTCGAGAACCAGGGCCCGGTCGTGGGCGACCTGACCAGCCGCCGCGGGATCATCCTGAATACCGAGTCGAAGGGCGGCACGACGAACATCACGGCCGAAGTGCCGCTGGCGAACATGTTCGGCTACGCGACCGACGTCCGCTCGATGACGCAGGGCCGCGGCACGTTCAGCATGGAATTCGCCAGCTACAAGCAGGCGCCGCGCGACGTGCAGGAAGAAGTGATCGCCAAGGCCCGGCAGGCCAAGCAGGCGGCACGGAGCTAGGCGGACCCGGACCGCGGCGGGGGAGCACCGCAGCGCGGGGCCTGCCGGTCAGGCTCCCGGGCTCTGCGCGGCGAGCGGCAGCGCGACGGCCCCGCGTCCGGCTCGGGCGCCGCGTTCGAGATCGCTGCATTCGACATCGCTGCGCGCCGCAGCGAAATCCCTGCTTCGTTCGTGGCGCGGTCCGCGAGCGTCGAGCGACGGGACATTCCTGTAAGCCCAGTCG
The DNA here is from genome assembly GCA_964643885.1 of uncultured Planctomycetales bacterium. GTDB lineage: Bacteria > Planctomycetota > Phycisphaerae > UBA1845 > Fen-1342 > CAADGL01. The sequence continues at coordinate 39,308 of CAZXUI010000004.1, read as the reverse complement.
ATTTCCTTGCCGCTGGCTGCGTCGATCATCGGGATTCGCGCCGGCTGCAAGCCGTCGTAGACTTCGATCGGGCCGCGTTTCAGCCGCAAGGCCCACGCCAGCAGCTTCGGCACGGTCAGCAGCAGCCCTACCTGCCCGATCACCTGAAAGACCGCCCGCCTCAGTTCACGCCGGTCCCGCCGGCAGGCGAGCAGCACTCTCAGAAGGTGCCGCGGATTGTAGAACGTGCCGTACGCCCGCAGCAGGTTGATCTGCTTCTCCCACGGGCGGGGGTGAGCCGACGCGACGACATGATTGCCGTCCTGAAACGCCTGCGGGACTTTCCGCCCGCCCACGCGCCGATAGATCACCCGTGCCTCGGCGGCGGGCTCGAAATCGCGCGTGCCGACGGCCGGCCCCAGGTACGTGCACTGATATGAGACGGCGCCCTGGTCGAACAGGTAGCGGGCCTGGTCGAGCAACCCTGTCAGATCGCCGCGGCGGGAGCGGAGCGGCTGGCCGTCGCTGTGGATCATCATGACCATCGGCTCGATGTCGAGCTCGTGCAGCAGACGGAACAATTCGCGCGTCTTGCCGGCCGTCTGGCCCTTATTGACGAGCTCCGCCGTGATGTCCTCGATGCCGAACCAGATTCCGCTCAGCCCGCCCTTTCGCGCGAGCGGCAGCAGATCTCGGTTCTTGTACACGTCGAATTCGGTGGCCTCGGTGAAGAACCGGATCCGCTCCGACAGCGGCCGTCCCAGAACTTTCGTTCGCGACAGCTCGGTGACCAGGTCGATGACTGTCTGGCGGTCGTTGAAGAAGTTGTCGTCGGTGCTGAAGAAGTGGCGGATGCCGAAATTCTCATGGATGTGCTGAATCTCGGCCGCCAGCCGCTGTGGGCTCTTGTGCCGCCAGGTGCGCTGGTTGACTGCGGGGATGGGGCAATAGGAGCAGTTGAACTTGCAGCCCTGGGTCGAGATCACGGAGGCGATCGTCGAAAGCCTGCCCACTTTCTTCGCCGAGCAGGGACCACGTGCGAGCGTGTGCCGGCGGTGCGGCGGCTCGAGCAGGCGAAAGCCCGCGTCCGGTATCGGGTACTCGTCGAGGTCGCGCACCAGCCGCTGGATGCCCGTATTGACCGCGATGGGGCGCTCGGGCGAGGCATCCGGCGACAGGTAGACCAGCCCCGGCACACCCTCCAGGGCCCCCGTGCGGCGGGCCTGCTCGAACGCCTCCAGCGGGGTCTGTGCCGGGCGGCGGGCCGAGAAGATCAAGTTCAACAGGTCCAGCAGGACGTAGACCTCGCCGGTGACGATGCCGTCCGCCCCGACGCCGCGTTCGGCGTCGATCTCGAGAAAGTCCGTCGGCTCGTAGATCGCCTTGGGTCCGCCCGCGAGAATCAGCGGACGCTCCCGCCCCATCCGATGCGCGTCGCGGATCAGTTCGCAGGCCCGCTCGGCGTGAACCTGCATCGCCGAGATGAGCAGAATGTCCGGCGGGCGGCCGCCGATGCGCATGCGGCTCGGCAGGACGTTCGGCGACCACTGCTGAAGAACGATCCGGCAGTTCGTGAAGCCGGCCTCGCACAGCACGTCCCCCAGCAGGCGCACGGAACACGGCGCCATGCGCTTGTCCGCGTACCAGAAGGGAAGCATGTGTGTGCGGAAGTCGAACGCGTAGATAATCCCGATCGCCAGGTCGTGCAGCTCGCGGAAGCGCCGCAGCCCGGTGACGCGAGCGCGAAACGAGCCGTCCGGCAGAAAGGTATCGTCGCGTGCGCGGCGTGGCAGCTCCATCGCTTACTCCTTCGTCCTGTCGCTTCTGCGCAGCCGCAGTCGCGTCCCGCGCTTCGTCTCACGGACGGTCAGCGTCATCGCCTCCATCGATTCGGCCGCCGCGTGGTCGAGCAGCAGCACGGGCCTACCCTGGTAGGCGAAGCTCGCGTCTGTCGGCCGAACTCGGTCGACCCTGAGCCTCCAGCGTCCCGACACGCGAGTGATTCTCAGCGCGGCCTGCTCGCCGGCCTGCTTTTCGGCCAGCTTTCCGGCCAGCCGCTCGAGCGCTGCGTCTGTCACGGTGAACATCGTCGAACCTCCCAATCGCGATCCTGCTCTCGTCAACCGCGGCGCGACAGGCTGCCCCGAAGGGGCGGCGGGCCGCATCGCCGGCGCTGCTTGCTCTCCACTCTGAGAAAGCGCCGAATAAGTCTCAGCCGCTTTGACCGAGCGCGTCTCGAAAGCTTTCTTCCTGCCCGGTTGCGGACTCCGCCAACCGGCCGAGCGTTCGAAACACTTCGCGCACGAGAAACGGCTTATCGAACACCTGGGCCGCGCCCAGCCGGACCAGATCCGAACGCCTGTAGCCGCCGAGTCCGCCGCTCATGAAGCAGCACCGGACCACCGGGTTGATGGCCCGCAGCGCCAGCAGCGCCTGCGGACCGTCCATCACCGGCATGCGCACATCCAGCAACACCACGTGGATCCTGTCGCGCTGCTGGCGATACAGCTCGATGGCCTCGCGGCCATCGGTCGCAAGCCAGACCGAAAAGCCCGCATGGCGCGCGCTCGCTTCAAGCATCTCGCGGACCGCTGCGTCGTCGTCCGCGATCAGTACTCCGTACTCCCGCGTCACTTTCAGCGACTCGTGCTGCATCGCGTGTCCTCCCGTGGCCTGGTGACCTGGCCCGAAGCACCTTCGGCTTTTCCACCGGCGCGATCTGCCCCGGCAGAGCGAGTTGCAGCGGAAACTGCGAATTGCGCAGCACAAGAGTCACGTCGAGCGCTTCGCAGGACCGGGCCAGCTCGCCGCCGGCACGTGGAGAGATCAGCAGGATCGGCACAGTGGCCGTATCCGTTCGGCTCCGTACCCAGTGCACCAGGTAGCGCACGTCGAGCCACTGCACGACGTGATCGATGAGAATCAGGTCCGGGCGGCATGCTTGAATCGCCTCCATCGCCTCCGTCCCGTCGGCGGTCGAGGTCAGCTCGAAGCCCGCGCTGCACAGCCGCCGAACCACCCAGCCCCTCAAGCGCTCGTCCGCCACGACGATCAGCGCGCGCGGAGGCTCTGCACCGGGGCACGCCGGCCGCCCCGCGGCCGCCCGACCTCGTTGATCGTCAGCGCGCGAAATCACAGCTCACTCGTCCTCGGGCCGTTCGCGATTGCTCCACGCATCCGTCTCGACGTTGTCGGCCAGCAGAAAGACCTGCACGACCGTGCCGGTCGTGAAGACCTTGATCACCATCCCCGTCGTCGGTTCGATCTCGGCCGCGGCCTTGCTGATCTTCACGCCGGTGATCCGCTCGATGTCGGCGCGCAGGTTGTCCGCGGCGCTCTCGAAGAGCTGCCGGTGGAATTCCTGAAGCTGCTGCGCCCCTTCGGGACTCTGCGCCACCGCCTTCTCCGCCTCCGAGAGTGCCTCGTGCAGCGTGATCACCAGCGTGTCGTCACTCATCACGACCGACACGGATTTCGGCCGGCGCTGCGTCTGCTCCTGCTGAAAGGCCCGGGCCGCCTGGGCGATCTGATAGGCCATGCTCGTCCGCGATCCGTCCATTCCGACCGTCCTTGGCGACCGCGCGGCGGGGGCGCCCCGCCCCGGTCCAAAAAAGAACCGACGTGGCCGCGATCGCGAACGATCGCTGCCACGTCGGATTACTCGTCAACGGCCCTCCCGGTCGAGGCCGGGCTGCCCTTTAATTAGTCTGCCGACGGCACCCGGTCCGGACAATGCCGGACCTGCCTGTATTTAGTAGAGTATATTAGCTCACACAGCGCCCACGGTCAAGGCGTTGGTAGAATTGCGACCCAGTGGGCGAGCTAATCAGGGAATGACGGACCGGGCATGACCGGGACGACCAGCCGGGCGAGTTGGAAGATCAGCATGAGGACCCAAGGCGAGATCGAGGCCGCGATCTCCGAGGCGATGAGTCGGTTCGAGCAGGATTACATGGGCCGCGGACCCAAGGACATCCGTACGCACCTGATCGGTGATCTGGTCCTGGTTCGCTTGCAGGGTGTGCTCACGGCCGCCGAACAGCAGCTCGTCGCCTCCCAGCCTGTCGACAAGGGCCGCGATCTGCTCAAACAGGTGCGGACGCAACTGATCGAAACCGCGCGGAGTTCGCTCGAGCCGATCGTCGGCGACATCACCGGTACGAGCATCGTCAGCCTCCATCACGACATCAGCACCGTCACCGGCGAGGAGGTCGTGATACTGACTCTCTCGACCTCGCCGGTCTTTCGCGACGTCAGGAAGAAATAGCCGGGCCGACGGCGTGTGCCGCTGCACCGCCGGGGCGTCGCGGGCCGGCGAGGCGGCCGCGCTCGCACGATACGGCTACCCCTTCACGCCCCCCAGCGCCAGCCCCGCTACGAACTGCCGCTGTGCCACGAAGAACAGAATGATGCAGGGCAGCATCGTGACCACGCTCGCGGCCATCAGCAGGTGCGCGTCGCGAAAATCACCGTACTGGTTCTGAAACGAGTTCAGCGCCAGCGCCAGCGTGTGATGCTGCTCCGTTTGCAGGTAGATCAGCGGCGCCAGAAAATCGTTCCACGCGAAGATGAACGTGAACGCCGCCGTGATCGCGATCACCGGCCGGCACAGCGGCAGCATGATCCGCCACCAGATCGCCAGGTGGCCGCAGCCGTCGATCCGGGCCGCCTCGACCAGCGCCTCCGGCACCTGCGCAAAAAACTGCCGGAACAGGAAGATGTAGAACGGCGTGCCGAAAAACAGCGGCACGACCAGCGGCAGAAACGTGTCGATCCAGCCGAACCAGCGGAACAGGATGAACAGCGGGATCATCGTCACCTGCGCCGGCAGCATCATCGTCGACAGCATCAGCACGAACACCGCATCCCGGCCGCGGAAACGCAACCGGGCAAAGCCGTACCCCACCAGGCTGCACGAGAGCACCTGGCCCACGACCGAGAGAAACGTCACGACGACGCTGTTGGCGAACGCGTCCACGAACCCCATCTTCTCCATCGCGTGGCCGTAGTTGCCCCACTGCGGGTTGGCCGGATACCAGCGGAACTCCGCCGGGTTGGCCGCCGCGGCCGCCTCCTCCGGCGTCGCCAGGCTCACCAGCGTCATCCAGTAGAAGGGCGCGAGCATCAGCAGCCCGCCCAGCGTGAGCAGCCCGTAGACGACGATGTTCGGCCGGCGCCCCTGGCTCATGGCTTGAGTGCCTCGTAATAGACGAACCGCCGGCTGCCGCGCATCACCAGCAGCGTCAGTGCCAGCACGATCAGCAGCAGTAGCCAGGCCATCATCGACGCATACCCCATGTTGTGATAGTCGAAGGCCTGGTTGTACAGATACAGCACGTAGAAGCGCGTGTCGTCTTCCGGCCCGCCCGCCGTCATCACGTACACCTGCGTGAAGATCTGAAATGACGCGATGATCGCGATGATCACGTTGAAGAAGATCACCGGGCTGAGCATCGGCAGCGTCACGCTCGTGAAACGCGACCAGCGGCTCGCCCCGTCGATGTCCGCCGCTTCGTACAGCTCCTGCGGAATCCCCTTCAGACCCGCCAGGTAGATCATCATCGCCCCGCCGACCATCCACAGGTTCATGATCGCAAACGCCACCACGCCCCAGCGGGCCGCGTCGCGCTCGAACCAGCGCGGCGGCGACGTGCCGATCGCGGCCGCGACCGGCTCCAGCGCGTGATTGAGCAGTCCCTCCTCATGATGGAAGACCCACTTCCACATCACCGCCACGCCCACGCCCGCCAGCACGCTCGGCAGATACCAGACGCTGCGATACACGCCGCTCAGGCGGATGTCGTAATTCAGCAGCAGCGCCGCGGCCAGCGCCACGAGCTGCCCGCTCGGGACCGCCAGCAGGGCATACAGCGCGGTGATCAGAAGCGAGCGCTGAAATGTCTGGTCATGCAGCACCAGGTCGCGCAGGTTGTTCAGCCCGAGCCACTCGGCCCGGTCCAGCGTCGTCATGCCGCTCCAGTTCGTGAACGCCAGCAGCAGCGAAAGCACGATCGGAAACGCCGTGAACGCCGCCAGACCGATCACCCACGGACTGACGAGCGCCCAGCCGGCCAGCTCGTCCCGAAACCCCAGCCGCGGCGGCCGCGTGCGATACCACCACGCCCCGGCCGCCAGCAGCACGATCCCCAGCGGAATCAGCAGCCCGGCCGCGACGCGCCCCCACGGCATCCGCGGATACTCGAACGACTCGCTCAGCCGCGTCCAGTCGCGCTCAACCGCCTCCATCGCGTCCGCCACCGTGCGGTTCCCGCTCTTGTAGACGCCCTCGAGCCGAATGCGGAATGAGCTGAGAAACTGCGGGTCGGCCGGCCACTCCAGGATGCGGGCATTCTCCGCCATGCGGATGTAGACGGCGTCGTTCTCCGGCTTGGCGGCCGGGTCAGAGAAGACCTCGCTGTGCGCAACCGACCGCAGCACTGGAATCGCCAATCCCGGACCGCACAGCAGCGCCTGCCCCCGCGGCGAGCTGACGAAGCGGATGAACCGCCAAGCCGCGTCCTTGTTCTTCGAACCGGCCGCGATCGACCAGGCCGTCGAGAGGATGCCGTTGACGGGCGGCTTGCCGGCCTCGTGCGGCAGGGGGGCGAAATCCCAGTCGAACTTCGTGATCAGCCGGTAGGTCGGCACTTTCCAGCGCCCGAACGGCCCGGCCATGCCGACGTTGCCGGTCAGAAACGGCTCCTGATACGTTTCGAGCTGCGTCTTGGCGCTGGCGAGCGTGCGGGCCTCGTCGAAGAACCAGCCGCGCAGGCGCTCCAGCGCCGCGATCACCTCCGGATCGCGCAGGTGAAACTCGCGAAAGCCCGGACCGGCCACGTCGACGCCGTAGGTCCACAGGTAGATGCGGACCATCGCCTCCCAGGTCACGAAGTCTGCCCCGTAGCAGCCCTCGAGCTGGCCGATCCTGCGCGCGGCCAGGATGAACTCCTCCCACGTCCACCCTTCCGGAGAGGGCTCCCGGACCCCGGCGCGGCGGAACAGGTCGCGATTGTAATAGAACCCGACGGTGGTGAAGTCCTTGGGCATGCCGATCAGCGGCCCGGTGCCGATCTGCTCTTTCTCGCGGTCGTACCGATAGGTGTTGAGCACCGCCGGAAAAACGTCGTTCACGTCGATCGCGTCCGGCACGCCGGCCTGCCGGTCGCGCTCGATGTACTCATCCAGCTCCGTCAGCAGCCCCTTCGAGGCGAGATTGGCGACGTTTTCATAGCCCAGGTAGAACACATCCGGAGGGTCGCCGGCCGCGATCATCGTCTGAAGCTTCGTCCGCACGGCCGCCGAGCCCCCGGGATTGATCCGCAGCACGCGCACGTCCGGGTTCTCGCGCTCGAACTCGCGCACCAGCCCCGCGATGATCGCATCCTCGTCGTTGTCCCCCCAGTGCAGCACGCGGATCTGCACCTGACCTTCGGCCAGCCGCTGAGCCATCAGCGGCCGCAGGCCGACGCGAATGAAGGAGGCCAGCACGATCACGGCGGCGGCGACGCCGAACGTGATGCGGGCTGCGCGTGCGAACCAGGAAGAGCGAGCGTGTGTCATTCAGAGCCGGGGCTGTCAGAGAGCGAGGGCTGGCGGTCGGCCGGCAAGGCGGGCGGGCGCCGCCGCACCGCCCGCCGCGGCCGGAATCTGTGCATTCAAGGCGGCCGAAGTATAATCCTCGACATGATCACCAGCAATCAACGCGCACGCTCGGAGCCGGCCGCTCGCCGGTTGATCTGCCGTCGCTCGGCCACGTCCGCCGGCGGAGTCTTCCGCCGGTTCCTGGTGGCTTCCGCGGCCGTCGCGGCACTCCTGCTCGCGCTGCCCGCCGCGGCGCGGGCCCAGGATTGGCCGCCCGCCCCGCCGCTCAAGGCCGTCGCAGAGCAGGACCGCGGCGGACCGCTGCCGCCGTCCGTTTCGGCCGAGCCGAACGAGACCGGCGGGTGGGAGTGCGAGTTCGTCTACAAGCCCGCGGACGGCGCCAAGAGCGTCCACCTGGCCGGCTCGTTCAACGGCTGGAACCCGTCGGCCACGGCGATGACCGGACCGGACGCGAACGGCGTCTGGCGCGCTCGGCTCACGCTGCCCGGCGGACAGCACGAGTACAAGTTCGTGCTCGACGGTGACCAGTGGCTGCACGACCCGCAGAATCCCGACCGTGCGCCGGATGGATACACGGGCTACAACTCGATTCTCCGCCTCGGCCGGCTGGCGAGCCTGACCCGCTCCAATGCCCGCGTCGGCGACGGCCAGATCGACACGGCCGGGCTGGAGCACATCAACAACCGCCCGCTCTACTTTCAGTGGCTCAGCCGCGAGCAGGCGCTGGTCCGCTATCGCACGCTGGCGCACGACGTCGAGAAGGTGGAGGTGAGCATCGACGGCGGCGCGATCACGCCGATGTCGCCCGTTCAGCAGGACGAGCGCTTCAAGTACTACGAAGCCCGCGTGGACCTCCCGGCCGGCGGCGCGGCGTCGCGCCTGGGAAACGTCACCTACACGTTCGTGCTGACCGACGGCGAGCTGCGCGGCAGCCATCCGCGCATCTTCGTCAACAGTTATTCGGAGAACCTGGTGATCAAGACGCCTGAGTGGGCCCGCGACGCCGTCTGGTACCAGATCATGCTCGACCGCTTCCGCAACGGCGATCCGGGCAACGACCCCGACCCGGTGCACCCCTGGACGAGCGACTGGTTCGAGCCGGCCGAGTGGGAGGCACGCGGCGGCGAGACGTTCTACCGCTGGTACGTCTTCCGCCGGCTCTACGGCGGCGACATCGCCGGCCTGGAAGAGAAGCTGCCCTATCTCAAGCAGCTCGGCGTCAACGCGCTCTACCTGAACCCGATCTTCAAGGCCGACACGCACCACAAGTACAACGCGGCCAGCTACCTGCACGTCGACGACCATTTCGGCACGAAGGGCGACTACGAGAAGGCGGTTCAGAGTGAGGACCTGCTCGACCCGCGGACGTGGACCTGGACCGAGACCGACAAGCGCTTTCTGGCCTTCCTGAAGAAGGCCAAGTCGATGGGCATCCGCGTGATTCTCGACGGCGTGTTCAACCACGTGGGCGTCGCCCATCCCGCCTTTCAGGACGTCGTCAAAAACGGCCGTGACTCGCGCTTCGCCGACTGGTTCGACGTCGTCTCGTGGGAGCCCTTCGAGTATCGCGGCTGGGCCGGCGTGCGCGACTTGCCGGCGTTCAAGAAGAGCAACACCGGGCTGGCCAGCGCTTCGCTCACCAGGCACATCTACGACGTGACGCGCCGCTGGATGGACCCGGACGGCGACGGCGACCCGCGCGACGGCATCGACGGCTGGCGGCTGGATGTGCCCAACGAGCTGCCGATCCAGTTCTGGGCCGATTGGCGCCAGCACGTCAAGAGCATCAACCCGGATGCCTACATCGTCGGCGAGATCTGGGACCCGGCCGACCAGTGGCTCGACGGCAAGCACTTCGACGCCGTCATGAACTACCCCTTCGCCCGCACGGCCGTCGCCTGGATCATCAACCGCGATAAGCTCAAGATCACCCCGACGCAGGCGGATGCGCAGCTCGCCGCGCTGCGGCTCTCCTACCCCGCGGCTGCGACCTATGTCCTTCAGAACCTCGTCGACAGCCACGACACCGACCGAGTCGCCTCAATGGCCGCCAACCCGGACCGCGCCTACGACAAGATGAACCGCGTTCAGGACGACAATCCGGACTACGACAACTCCAGGCCCGACGAGGCGGCCTATCGCCGCGTGCGGCTGATCGCGCTGCTTCAGGCGACCTACGTCGGCGCACCCATGATCTATTACGGCGACGAGGCAGGCATGTGGGGCGCCGACGATCCCACCTGCCGCAAGCCGATGCTCTGGGAAGATCTCCAGCCCTACGCCAGGCCGGAGGAGAACTTCGTCATGAAGGACCATCTGGCGTATTACCGGCAGGTGATCGCGCTTCGGAACGAGCACGCGGCCCTGCGGCGCGGCTCGTTCGAGACACTCGTGACCGACGACGCGGCCGATGTCTGGGCCTTCCTGCGGGCCGGCGAGCGCGAACAGCTCATCGTCGTCCTGAACGCCTCGAATGAGCAGCGCAGCGTCGACGTGCCCGTCTCGACCGCCGCGGCCGAGTGGAAGGTCGTTTGCGGCGGCTCGCCGAACGCGGAAGGGGGGTCTCAGGTGGTGAAGGCGGCCGGCGGCCGCGTGCGGGTGGAGGTGCCGGCCATCGGCGGGACCGTGCTGCACGCGTCGCGGTGAGCGGATGCTGCGGGGCGGGCGGCCGCGCCGAGACACGCACACCTGACACCAGGAAGCAGCGCACGGAATAGGTGAATGTCAGCGGACGCTTGCGCGGGCGGCGCGCCACCGCCAGCGCGCTCCCTTACGGTCGCGGCTCTGTGCAGACAGACGGTCGCGGCTCGGTGCATACGGGGGCGCGGCCGGCGACTCAGCGGCTCCGCGCGATCATCGCCGGATTCAGCCCGCGGATCAGCGGCAGCGCCGTTGCCCAGAACAGCCGCCGGCTGACGCGCGCCGCCAGTGCCTCCGCCGGAAGCGCCCCGCCGCGCGGCGCACAAAACCAGTTCGACGCCCGCGTCTGCGAAACCGCGGCCGGCCGCAGCCCCCACTTGCCGATCTCCCAGGCCGCGTACCCGGCGTCGCGCAGGAACGCCATGACGTCGTCGGCCGAGAACCCGTGGGACTGAAGGTGCTCCGGCTCCACCTCCAGCACCATGCACGGCTGGCACTGCTCGATCAGGCGGCGTGCGCCGCGGAGCACGAACGGCTCGGCGCCCTGCACGTCCATCACGATCAGCCGCGGCCGCGGCAATTCGCCCGCCGCCAGCATCTCGTCCAGCACGCGCGTCTGCACTTCGATCACCGAATCGTCCGCGGCCGGCTCGCTGCCGCCCGCCAGCCGCCCCTCGCCCGCGTTCAGCTCGTTCTCGCCCATGACGAACCGCAGCGTGGCCACCTTGTCCGCGACGGCCGCCTGATAGGGCCGCACCTGCGGCAGGTGGTTCAGCGCGAGCTGAAGCCTGAGAATCTCGAAGTTGCCCGGCACGGGCTCGAACGCCGCCACGTGTCCCCGCGGGCCGACGATGCGAGCGTACAGGATCGTCTCCGTGCCCACGTTCGCACCCACCTCGACGATCGTGTCGCCCGGAGCGCAGACCGCCGCGGCAGCGACCACCACGTCGAACTGATAGAAACCGCGGATCGCGAACTGATTGGCCACGTGGTCCGCCCGCGGGAAGCTCAGCGACACGTCGCTCAGGCTGGATTGAGCCAGGAAGGCGGCGTTCTCGCGCCGGGCCACCTCCGACGGATAGCAGCGCAGGAAAACGCCCGACAGCCCCGGCGGAAAGAGGCGACTCAGCCGCGCGAGCCACGCCAGCCGCCTCGACGAAGTTTGGATGATCATCTGCGGATTCCTGCGCGCTCTGCACGGCGATTCCGGCCGGTCTGCACGACATTCGCGAGCGCAGAGGACGGCTGACCCAGCGATCTCGGGGATGGTCGCATCTGCCCAACGGGCAGGCGGCCATTCTCAGGAGCGGTGCACGGCTGTCAAGGGGAAGACGATCGAGTCGAACCGCGCCCCTCGGGGAGCGCGGGCATCTTGCCAGCAATTTCCTTCGAACCGCGCCTCGGCTACGGGCAGTCCGTTCCGTACGCGCTCAGCAGCCCGACCAGGTCACCGAAATCGACGCAGCCGCTGGCGTCCAGGTCGAGCTCGGCCGCGTACCCCGGCTCGCCGCTGCACGCGCCATATCCGCCCAGCAGCGCCGTCAGGTCCGCAAAGCCGATCGTCCCGTCGTCGTTGAAATCGCCCGGGCAGGGATCATCGGGCGGGTCGTTGTAGCGCAGCAGCACGATCGCCATCTTCGCCAGCCGCAGGCTGGTCGACTGCCCGAAGCCGTGCATCGGCGGTCCGCTGGTCTCTACAGACCCGCCGTTGTCGAAGCCGCTGCCGTCATACCGGCTGCTCTGGCTGTTGATCAGCTCATACCACGTGCCCGCCTGCGGCAGGCCCAGGTTGTAGACCGTGTAGTCGGTGTTGCTGAAGTTCGCGACGATGACCAGGTCGTTGCCGGCGTTGTCCCAGCGATGAAACGCCAGCACGTTGCCGCCGTCGTTCACATGATAGACATCCACCGGGCTGCCCGCCCGCAGGCCGCCGTTGCTGCGGCGTGCGTGAATCGTGTCGCGGAAGAAGTCGAAAATCGCCGCATAGGTTTGCTTCTTAGACCAGTCGATCCGGTCGCCGCCCCCGGGGTCGCCCGAGCCGAAATCCGTGTCCTCCAGCCACTCCGAGCCCTGGTGGATCATCGGGATGCCCGGCACCAGCAGCGTCAGCCCCTGCGCCAGCTTGTAGCGCCCCTTGGCCCACATGTCGTCGTGCGGAAACGTCGTGTCGATGATCTTGATGATCCGCTGGCCGCCCGACTCCGGCCAGATCTCATCGTGCGACTCGAAATAGTTCACCACCTGCGCCCCGGAGAGATACGGCCCGCTGCCGTCGAGCGCGTCGGCCAGCGCCCCCATATTCGGGTCGCCGAAGGCCGCCTCCAGGATCGCCGCCCGCAGCACGTCGCCGAAATAGTCGTACCACTGTGCGTCGAAGCCCGCCCCGCCCAGCCCCGTCGGCCGCGTGACCCACGGATCATCCGGAAGCTGCTCGGCGATGGCGATCTTGTCGACCGCCCGCCGGTCGAGCGTGTCGTTGAGCCACTGCATCAGGCTCCAGCCCGCGGCTTTCTGCGGAAAGATGTTCATGTACTCCGTGCCGTCCATGCGGAAGCCGTCGATGCGGAACTCCTCGAGCCAGTGCAGCATGCTGTGCAGGAAATACTCGCGCACCGGCCCGCGGCCGAAGTCCGCCTGCGAGCCCCAGGGCGTCTGCACATCCGGGATGCGGAAGTAGATCTGCCCGCCGTCGTAGTACCACAGGTGATTCTGGGTTCCGCCGAAGTGGTTCCAGACGATGTCCGTCAGCACCGCGATGCCGTTGGCGTGCAGCGTGTCGATCATGTAGCGCAGATCGTCCGGCGTGCCCAGCGCCCGTTCCGGCGCGTACATCGTGATCGGGTTGTAGCCGGCCGAGAAATCCCAGCCGAATTCGTTGATCGGCATGAGCTGCACGGCGTTGACGCCCAGCTCGACCAGGTGATCGACGTGCGCCGCCACGTCGCGATAGGTCGCCGGGATCGCGCCGCTGGCCTGCGGATCGTTCCGCCCCGAGAACGTGCCGACGTGAAGCTGGTAAAGCACCAGCTCGTCCCATGGCGGCATCTGGAAGTTGTCGACCGTCCAGTCATACCCCAGCGGGTCGACCAGGAAACTGTTGTGCAGGCCGGAGCCCTCGAGCCGCCGCGAGCGGGCGTCGGGCTTGTAGATGCCGCCCGGCTGGAAGTAGTACAGATAGGGCTGGCCGACCTGCGCATCCGGCACGCGGGCGACGAAGTCCTCGCCCAGGCGGGTCATCTCGTCGTCCAGCCCGAAACCGTTGAACTGCCCCCGCACCCACGCCTGCGCCGGCGTCGGCGCCCAGACGCGAAAGACCATCCCGCCGCCGCTCGTCGGCGTCGCGCCCAGCGGCGCGTGGCTGAGCGTGTCGAAATCGACCACGAAGCCGCCGTCGGCGGGGGGGCCGTCCGACATGCCGCCGACACTGTAGAAATCGGTGTCCGAGCCGTCGATCAGCTCGAACCAGTAGCGGATTTCGCCGGCCGCCGTGGCCGGGATCGTCGCCTCCCAGACCGCGTAGGGTCCGCGATCGTGGCTGAAGGATGCGTCGAGCGCCGTCACCTGCGACCCGTCATCCACGTGCACGCGGACTTCGCAGACGTCGAATCGATACGCCTGGAGACGCACGTCGAACGATTCGCCGTCGACCGGGCAGAGCGGCCGGCGGTCAAGAAAGGCGACGTGCGAAACGCCATTCCATTGGACGTCGTTATCGCCGCACCCGAACAGGAGGATCAACGAGCAGATCGTCGCGATGGTCATGGCCGCTCCGTTGGCCGCAGGAGAATCGTGCGTCCCCGCGCGCGGTTTCGGGGCCGCCCTCGCAGGCGGCCCCGCAGCATCCGCAACTCAGGACCGGTCGGAGACCGGTCCCCCAAAGGCATTCGACCGGTCGGAGACCGGTCCCCCAAAGGCATTCGACCGGTCGGAGACCGGT
>CAZXUI010000004.1:17112-25050 GCA_964643885.1 uncultured Planctomycetales bacterium | reverse complement strand
ATTCGACCGGTCGGAGACCGGTCCCCCAAAGGCATTCGACCGGTCGGAGACCGGTTCCCCAAAGGCATTCGACCGGTCGGAGACCGGTTCCCCAAAGGCATTCGACCGGTCGGAGCCCGGTTCCTCATGCCACCTCAGCCCGTGCAGCCGTAGTCACCCAGCAACCCGACCAGGTCCTGGAAGTCGTACGTCGTGCCATAGCCGGCCAGCAGCTCGACCAGGTCCTCGAAACCGGTCTCGCAGTCGCCCGTCAGGTCCCAAACGCACGGGCAGGGCGTCGCCAGCAGGTCGATGTAACGAACGCCCGTGTAGTTGCGGGCGTCGAAGAGCGACTCGGTCCCCGGAGGATCCCCGCCGAAGCCCAGGTTCTCGGCGCCATCAAGGCCCGGACAGAACTGGTTCGAGAGGAAGTCGCCGCCGCCATTCGTCAGGAAGACCATGACCTTGAACGAGGTGCCCTCGCGATTCAGGAACGTCGCGTCGAGCTCCATCTCGTAGCCGGTCGTCGCGCTGAGCGGGTCGCCCAGCGGGCCCGGCGGGTTGCCGAAGTCGTAACCGAGCACGCCGGCCGTGTTCGTGTTATTGAACGCGCTGGTGAGCTGCCCGCCGAAGCCGACCGGAGCACCCAGCGTCAGATAATCGAACGTGATCGGCGTGCCGTCCGGGATGTGGCTGCCCAGGTACACGTCGCGCGTGTCCGACGGCTCGTTCGGAACCGTCAGGTCGATCACGTTCGTGTAATACACGCCGTCGAACAGGGCGACCTCGATCGCGAAGTCCGGGTCGAAATCGGGGTCCAGAACGCTCGGGATGATCGGGTTGACGCCGAATCCGCCGTCCGTGTCCGTGCCCCAGTCGTCGCACTTGGCCCCGCCGATCGAGCCGATCTCGCCATACCCGCCGGCCAGGACGTTGTCGACGCAGCCGCCGGTGCGGTTGTCGAAGAAGAACACGTAGCTGTTGTTCGTGAGATTACCGGTCACGAGCAGGCGCAGCGGCCCGCTATCCGTGTAGTTCGCGAAAACCGCGTTGATCTCGCTCTCGTTGTCGCCGAAGCCGGTGGGCGTGTCCTGCACCGCCCGGGCGCTGCCGTAGTTATCGCCCGCATCCAGAGCGCCGTTGATCTGCGCGCCGGCGGACGCCGCCAGGGCGAGCAGGGAGAAGCCAGCCAGAAGTCCTCTTAACATTTCGCACCTCCAAGGGTTACGTGAATTGCCGTCGCGACGGTAGACACCTTCCGCCAGCGTGTGTTCGAGCGGCAAGCACTGTGCCAGAAAGCCAGATTTGAGGCCAAATCACGAGCTTTCGGGAGCCACGACATCGGGCGGTCGGGACGCGGAACGGCATGCCGCTTCAAGCCCCATGAGGCCGCGCAACACGCCCGCCGCGCGCCCGGTATGGACATCCCTCCAACCTACAATGGTACCGCTTCGATCGCGCAGCGACAAGCCGACTCCCGGCCGCTCGCTCTCCCATCCTCCGAACCGGCCCGCGGGCCCGCCCCGGCCGCCCGACCGGCTGGCCCGTCCGGCCGGTTTGATTGTGCCGGCCGGCACGGCGCGCTAGACTCTCCACGAGACGTCCGGGCATGGGCGCGCGATCGCATCGATCGTCGCAGCTTCATGCCGACGGCCGTCGTCCGTTCCGCGTCTTTGCGCAAGGAGCCCCTCGTGTCCCCGTGTCGCTTATCCCCCTCTTGGCGAGCCGCGTTCACTCTGATCGAGCTGCTCGTGGTCGTCGCGATCATCGCCCTGCTCATCTCGATTCTGCTGCCGTCGCTCAGCGGCGCGCGCGAGCAGGCGAAGCGGGCCAAGTGCGGCGCGAATCTCAGCGGCATCGGCAAGGCCGTCGCCGCTTGCTTCACCGAGAACCGCGATCATGGCCCGACCTGGGACGATGGTGAGCCGGGTCCGCCATCCGGCAAGCAGGAGTTCATGGCCACCTGGGTCGACGTGCTGTTCGACACGGATTATCTGGGCGACAACAAGGCGGGCATCTGCCCGAACGACGAGCGGCCGGACCCCGTCGCCGAGCGTCGCGGCCAGCAGTGGGGTTTCCGCTGGGTTGAGACGGCGGGCATCAGCGAGACGCCGAAGTTCGGCACTCGGACCAGCTACGGCATCACCGCACCGATGCACTTCAATTTCAAGGAGGATCGCTTCCCGGGCCGAGAGTCGCACCAGGTCTACGCCCTCGATTCGTGGTGGACGTGGGTCTCGGGCGTGAATGCAGCTTGGATCTACAATCAGAACTACGATCCCTTCTCCTTTCCGAGCATCTGGAGCACCATGACTGGCTGGCGCCACACGAAGGAACTCCAGTGCAACATTCTCTATCTCGACTTCCACGTGAGCACGTTGACACCGTATCCACCGCTCGGTCAGGCAGACTTTCTCACCGGTACGGTCGATACGAATCGCACGTTTACGTGGCTGCCGGGAGAGCTATCCGGCAGGTTCTACCAGGCACGATACGGAGGTCAGATTGACGAGTGGGACGACCGTATTCCAAAGTACGAACAGGCTCGTGCGAGCCAGAATGCTCAGAACTTCGCCAACAATGTCTGGTCCTACGACCAGTTCCACCCCTACAGCTTCCCCCCGGCCCTCAGCGCCGCGTGGCGCACCCACAACGCCGCCTGGCGCAAGATCGGCGTCAACTCGGACGCACGGAGATAATCCATGGGCGGCTCGAAAAACGCCGTGCTTGCCGCCGTCGCCGTCCTGCTCCTGGCCGTCGCGGGCATCATGTTCGCCCGCCAGTCCAAGCCGGCCGTCGCCATCGCCGATACCTTCGAGTACTTCGGCATCTGCCTGAGCTGCCAGCAGGAGATCTTCAGCACCTACCAGAAGGACGAGCGCGAGCCCTTCCCGTGCCCGCACTGCGGCGACCACGCCGCCTTCCAGTGGCGCTTCTGCTACGACTGCCAGAAACGCGTCGTCCCCATCCTCACCGAACCGTCCAACGGCGAGCCGCGCCGCGTCCCGCCGTTCCCGCTCTGTACCAAGTGCAAGTGCGGCAACCTCGGCCAGTGGCACCCCGAGCGGCCGGACCAGGTCCCCCTCGGCGACAACCCGCTGCCCAAGTGGCCGTAGGGCCGTTCGTAAGCTCTGCGCGTCGCCCACGCGGACCGGGCAGGTCCCGGCCGCGCCGCGGCGCGCCGGAATGGAAAGGAGGACGCTTTGAGGCGGATTCGGATCCTGCTCTGCTGCACGCTGGCCGCGCTGGCCGGCCGGGCTCTGGCCGACGAGGAGCTCGATACGCTCCTGGCCGAGTATCGCAAGGCGGAGGCTGCGTGGTATCAGGAGCTCGAGAAGTCCCGCGCGGGTGACGTGGATGCCGCGATCGACTTCTCCAGCCTGCCCCCGCATCCCGCCGGCGAGTTTCTGCCCAGATTCAAGGTCTACGCCGACGACCATTCCGGCGAGCCGGCCGCGATCGACGCGCTGGGCTGGATCATCGATCACGTCCCGCGCGTGCCCGGCCAGCCGAAATGGGCCCGCGACGAGGCCGCGGCCGCACTGAAGCGAGTCGAGCGCAACCACGCTGCTCAGCCCGAGATCGCCAGGCTCCTGCCGCGTCTTCGCTACGGGGCGTGGTATCACGGCCGCCAGCCGATCGTCGGGCTGTTCGAGCGCGTCATCGACCAGAACAAGGACCACGGGGCTCTCGCTGCCGCTCGCTTCGGCCTGGCGTGCATTCTCTATGACGGACCGCCGGCCGACGGCGGCGACCCCGAAGCCGACCGCAAGCGCGCCATCGAGCTCTTCCAGCTCGTCCGCAAGGAGCACCAAGGCACGCCCGAGGCGGAGCAGGCGGCGGGCTACCTGTTCGAGATCGAGAACCTTCAGATCGGCATGAAGGCGCCGGACTTCGAGGGCGAAGACGCCGACGGCAGGAAGCTCCGGCTCTCGCAGTTCCACGGACAGGTGGTCGTGATCGATTTCTGGGGCTTCTGGTGAGGGCCGTGCCGGGCGATGCTGCCCCATGAGCGCGAGATGGTGGAGCGGCTCAAGGACAAGCCGTTCACGCTCCTGGGGATCAACAGCGATCAGAGCCGGTCGGCTCTGAAGAAGATTCTGGAAGACGAGAAGATCACCTGGCCGAACATCTACGACGGCCCCGTCTCGCAGAAGGGGCCGATCGCCACGCGCTGGAATGTCAGCGGCTGGCCGACGATCTATGTGCTCGATCACAAGGGCGTCATCCGCTACCGCGACCTGCGCGACAAGCAGCTCGAGGAGGCGGTCATGAAGCTGCTTGCGGAGATCCCCGAATAGCATTGCGCGGCGGCGCGCTTGCGGGTAGACTCGGCCGCCATGAACGAGCGCGAGCTGCAGCAGATGATCGAGTTCGCCGTCGAGTCCGCCCAGCTCGCCGGCGCCGTCACGCTCGGCTGCTTCAACGCGGACACGCCGGCCGAGATCAAGGCCGACCGCACGCCCGTCACGGCCGCCGACCGCGCCGCGGAGCAGTTGCTGCGCCAGCGCATCGAGCGTTTCTATCCTGGGCATGGGATTCTCGGCGAGGAGTTCGGTGAAAAGCCGATCGCCGACGCCGCCCGCGCGCCGGCCCGCTGGATTCTCGATCCCATCGACGGCACGATCAGCTTTCTCGCCGGCGTGCCGCTCTATTCCGTGCTCGTCGGACTGGAGTGGGGGGGCAGCATGGTCGCCGGGGTGATTCACCTGCCCGCCCTGGGCGAATCGATCTACGCCGCCCGCGGCCTGGGGTGCTGGTGGAATGGCCGGCGGGCCCGCGTCTCGGCCGAAGCGGACGTGGCCGCCGCCCGCGTCTGCTGCACCAGCGTCAATCTGATCGAAAAGCACGGCCGCCTCGCCGGCTATGAGCGTCTGCGCCGCGCCTGCGCGGTCGAGCGCGGCTGGAGCGACGCGTACGCCTACGCCCTGGTCGCCACGGGCCGGGCGGAAGTCGCCCTGGACGCGGTCATGAGCATCTGGGACACGGCCGCTCTCTATCCGGTGATCACGGAGGCCGGCGGGCGGATCACCGACTGGCGCGGAACGGCCGATCACCGCGCGCCGGAGGCGGTCGCGACCAACGGCCGGCTGCACGAGCCGGTGCTGAGCTTGCTCAACGGCTGAGGGTGGTTCGCGTTGGCAGGTCCCTCGGGCCGGCGCCGAGTCGCGAGCGTCACTCCGCTCCGAGCCGCGACCGTCATTCTGCTCCGAGCCGCGACCGTAAGGGAGCGGGCTGGAGGTGGAAAGCGACCCGCGCCAGCGCCAGATGACATCCACCTATCCGAGGCGCTCGTTCGTTGTTTTCAGGTGTGTGCGTTTCGGCGCGTCAGCCCCGGACACGATGTGTCCGGGGCGTGCGCGGATGAGTTTCGTCGAGTTGGCCCGCTCCCTCACGGTCGTGGCTCTGTTCCCGCGCGCCTCGGGGCGCGCGGGCGGCGCTTCTCACTCGGCCCGCTCCCTGGCGGTCGCGGTTCGGTATTCACCGGCGCCCCGCGGCCCAGAATCCCCCAGCACCACAACTACACGTCCAGCCCGATATCCAGCCCCGCCGCCGAATGCGTCAGCGCCCCGACCGAGATGCGGTCCACCCCCGTCTCCGCGATCGCACCAATCGTTTCCAGCGTCACGCCCCCGCTCACTTCGAGATGTACCCGCCCGCGCAGGCCCGCCCGATCACGCAACGCCACGGCCGACCGGATCTGCGGCGGCTCGAAATTGTCCAGCAGAAACACGTCGACCCCGACCACCTTCAACGCATGCTCGAGCTGCTCCAGGCTGTCGACCTCGACCGCCACGAACCCCGGCCGGCCGCGAATCTCGCTCAGCAGCTCGCTCAGCCGCGCCGCCAGCCGGTGCGGCGGCGTGCCGGCCAGGTGGTTGTCCTTGATCAGCACCGCGTCGAAGAGGCCGAAGCGGTGATTCACGCCACCGCCGCAGCGCACGGCGTACTTGTCGAGCTCGCGCCAGCCCGGAAGCGTCTTGCGCGTGTCGAGCACCTGCACCTGCGGGTTCGCCGCGCGGGCCGCGTCCACGAATCGCCGCGTCAGCGTCGCCACGCCGCTCATCCGCGTCAGAAAGTTCAGCAGCGTCCGCTCGACCGCCAGCACGGCCGCCAGCGGTCCGGCCACACTCGCCACGGCCTCGCCGGCCGCGACGGAATCTCCGTCGACCACCGGCGACTCGCCCGCACCGCTGCGCTGCGCCGGCTCAAATCGCAGCTCCGCC
Organism: uncultured Planctomycetales bacterium; assembly: GCA_964643885.1. GTDB lineage: Bacteria > Planctomycetota > Phycisphaerae > UBA1845 > Fen-1342 > CAADGL01. The sequence continues at coordinate 18,844 of CAZXUI010000004.1, read as the reverse complement.
TCGAGCCGCGCAGCGAATTCCCGGCAGATCTCCGGCCCCAGCCCCAGCCCGCAGATCACGCCGGCCGCCCGCGGCACCACCCGCGCCCGAACCGGCCGATCGCCATCGGGCAGCAGGCCGGCCGTGATATCGCCCGCCGGGCCGAGGTCCTCTTCGGCCGCAGCACGAATCAACTCGTTCGTCCGCTGCGACCAGGTGCCGCTCATGCTCCACTCCCGCGTCCGAGCGCTCCGCCGCGGCCGGCGCTACTGGCCCTTCTTCAGCCGCTGCCGCAGGCGTGCGTCGATAAAGGGCTGAATGTCGCCGTCGAGCACCCGCTGCACATCGCCGATCGCCAGGTTCGTGCGGTGGTCCTTGACGTGAATCGTCGAGCCGTGCAGGACGTAGCTGCGGATCTGATTGCCCCAGGCGATGTCGCCCTTGTCGCTGTAGAGCTTCGCCAGCTCCGCGTCGCGCTTGGCCTGCTCGAGCTGCTCCAGCTTGCTCAGGAGAATGCTCAGCGCCATGCGCTTGTTCTGCTGCTGGCTGCGCTCGTTGACGCATTCGACCACGAGGCCGGTCGGCACGTGCTTGATTCGCACGGCCGAGGCGACCTTGTTCACGTTCTGCCCGCCGGCGCCGGAGGCGCGGCGGAACGTGACGATCTCCAGGTCCTTCTCCTCGATCTCGACGTTCGCCTCCTCGAATTCCGGCATCACGTCGACGCCGACGAAGGAGGTCTGCCGCTTGCCCTGGGCGTTGTACGGGCTGATCCGCACGAGCCGGTGCACGCCCGCCTCGCACGAGAGGTATCCGTACGCGAACGGACCGGCCACGCGCAGCGTGACCGACTGAATCCCCGCCTCCTCGCCTTCGCGGCGGTCCAGCTCGGCCGCGTCGAAGCCCGCCCGCTCAAAAAACATGATGTACATCCGCAGCAGCATCTCGGCGAAATCGCTGGCGTCGACGCCGCCTGCCCCCGCCTGGATGCTGAAAAAGCACGGCAGCGCATCATTCTTGCCGCTCAGGAGCGTGAGCAGCTCGACCCGCTCCGTCTCGCCGCTGAGCGATTCCAGCTCCCGCTCCAGTTCATTGCGGGCCGAGCCGTCGCTCTCCTCGGCCGCCAGTTCCATCAGCACGGCCGCGTCATCCGCCCGGCGAAGCAGGTGCTGCACCGGTTCCACCTGCCCGCGCAACACCTTGAGCTCCTGCACGACGCGCTGGGCCGACTCCTGGTTATCCCAGAACCCGGGCTGCTCCATGCGGCGGTTCAACTCGGCGATGCGGTTGCTCTTGGCCGGCAGGTCAAAGAGAGTCCCGAATCGCGCAGATGCGGGCGCTCAGGTCGGTCAGAACGGCGTTGGGGTCTTCGATCGGCATCACACTCTTCCGGACGGCCGGGCCGTCTTCTTGCCGCGAATCGCAACGCCCGGCTCCGGCCGGACGGTGACGCACTCGCGGCCCTCGCGGCGTCCGGCCGCGGCCGGACGCCGCGCTCTCACCGCCGCGAGGGTGATCCACCCGTATGCTACGGCCAATCTGCCTGCGGGCAAGCCCTCGCCGGTCGCCGCGCGCGGTGGGGGACCGGCCTCCGGCCGGTCTGGAAGACAGGTCTCCGACGTGTCGCCTTCCGGGCGCTGGCCGCCTTGGAAGACAGGTCTCCGACCTGTCGCCTTCCGGGCGCTGGCCGCCTTGGAGGACAGGTCTCCGACCTGTCGCCTTCCGGGCGCTGGCCGCCTTGGAAGACAGGTCT
>CAZXUI010000004.1:0-17012 GCA_964643885.1 uncultured Planctomycetales bacterium | reverse complement strand
CGCCTTGGAAGACAGGTCTCCGACCTGTCGCCTTCCGGGCGCTGGCCGCCTTGGAAGACAGGTCTCCGACCTGTCGCCTTCCGGACGCTGGCCGCCTTGGAGGACAGGTCTATGACCTGTCGTATTTCCGGCGCATCCCGGCCGGGGGGCGTGGACGCCGGCTCCGTCTACCGGAGCGTGCGCGCTCTACGTCGTCCGTGGGGCCTTCGTCTCGGATCTCCGAGCGTCAGGCGTGTGGAGAAGTCGCGCTGCAGGCAGGCGAAGGCGTCGGCGGGCAGGTACAGGACGCCGCGACGGGCGTGGGGGTCGATCTCGATGCGATCGACGTAGGCGTGGATCAGGTTGCGCGCCTCGGGCGTGGCGCGGCGAGGATCAACGAGCCGGTCAAACCGGCGGAAGCGGTCCGTGGCCCACGCGCGCAGCTCGCGTTCGGCGAGCGGCGTGGCGGTCGCGCCGCGGGCGTCCACCAGCCGGCTTTGTAGCGCGTCGCGGCGGGCCTTCAGGTCGGCCAGCGTCTGACGCAACTCATCCAAGCCGTCGAACGTGGGGTCCGCGATCATGGCGACCGTGGCCTTGATCCGGCGGTTGACCGCGTCCAGTTCGCGTTCGACGCCAACCAGCGCGCTGCCACCATCGTCGCCTGCCCCGCGGGAACGGACCGCGCGGACGAACGCGTCCACGGCCGCGTCCACGCCCGCGTGGTCACCGAGCAGGACATGGCGGACTTTCTCGACCACCCAGCGGTCGAGCGCATCGGCGGGGATGTTGGTTAGCGCGCAGACGGTCTTGCCGCCCCGGTTGTAGCCGCCATCGGTGTAGTAGCGGTAGCGGACGGGCTGGCCGCCGCTGATCGAGTTGACGTGCTTCTGGAGGAAGCTCTGGCGGCAGTGGCCGCAGACGATCAAGCCCGAGAGCAGCGAGCGGTTGGTCGGACGGGCCAGGCCGCCCTGTTCGCGGCGACCGGCGACGGCCGCCCGGGCGCGGCGGAACAGCGCGGGCGTCACGAGCGGCTCGTGAGCATCCTCGACAACAAACCAGTCCTCTTCGGCGTTCCTGCGGTCGCCCTTGCCGCGCTTGGTCCGCAGCGTCCCGTCGCCGGCGACGCCGTATAGCTTGCCGAGCGTGCGGCGGTTCCATGCAACCGCGCCGCGGTAGGCCGGGTTTTCCAGCATGCGGCGGATTTCGTTGGCGTTCCACGGCACGCCCGTGCTGCTGGCGACGCCGTCCTCGTTGAGCCGGGCGGCGATGTAGTGGTAGCCGTAGCCCGCGGCGCACTGCTCGAAGATGCGTTTCACGACCGCCACGCGATCCGACGCGCTGGGGATGTAGCGCACCACGTCGCTCTTGGCCTTCTTGACCGTCTCGTCGGCCGCCAGCACGCGGATGAGCTTGCCGTCTGGGCCGAATTCCTGCTTGCGCCCGTCGGGCAGCCAGCGGAACGTTCGCAGGACCTGGCCGGCGGCGGTGCAGTGCTGCTTGTCGTACCCGTAGGGCGGCTTGCCGCCCGGGGCGCAGCGCTTCTGCATGATGTGCGAGATGGTCCCGCGGATGCAGTCGCGCGAGAGCCGCACCGAGTACTGCCTGGCCTGCCAGGACTTCACGCCGGCGACCAACTCGCCTTCATCGCCTTCGGGGATGCTCTCGGCGGTGAAGACGACCTCGACGCTGGCGAGCTTCAGACGGTGCAGGTGGTAGCCGGTCTCGTACGTGCCGCCGCGACTGAAGCGGGGGATGTCGTAGCACAGCACGGCGTCGAAGTCGCGGCCGTTCTCGGCCTCGTGCAGCAGGCGCTCGAACGCCGCCCGGCCCTTCGTGCTCGTGCCCGAGACCGCGTCATCGATCAGCCAGCGCAGGATGCGGTAGCCGTTCGAGGCGGCCCACTTCTCGACGTGGGCCTGCTGGTCGGGGATCGAGCGTTCCTGCATGTCGGTCGAACGGCGGGCGTAGCCGACGGCTCGGATCATCTTTTTGGCGCTCATGTTTCACGCTCCTTCCGGGCCACGGGGACCCACTGACCCTTCGCTCAACGGGGCCGAAACATCAAGGCATGTTGGCCCGGAATCTGGGCCGAAATCTGCGTCAACGCCACCGCGCTTTCTGACCGGAATTCGGCCCGAATCCGCTTGCTTTGCCCGCCCGTCGAGGTAACTGACTGCCCGCTCGCATGGCGAGCCGCCCGGGCGCGTGCCTGGGCGAACGCGGAAACGCATGCTGGAGAACAGCGATGAGCAAGAAGAGCACGAAGAAGGCGGCGAAGGCCGCCAAGACCTCGAAGGCCGCGAAGGAGGCGAAGACGCCGGCCGACGACAAGCCGCTCAGCGGGCCGGATGCGGCCGCCAAGGTCCTGGCCGATGCGGGCCAGCCGATGCGGGCGCGCGAGCTCGTGAACACGATGATCGAGCGCGGCCTCTGGAAGAGCGGCGGCAAGACGCCGTGGGCCACGATCTACGCGGCCGTGATCAGAGAGATCGCCGCCAAGGGCAAGGCGTCGCGGTTCCGCAAGACCGACCGCGGGCTGTTCGCTATCAACGGGTAGCACCGTCATCAACATCCCTCCGTTTCACAAGCACCCTGGCCCTGCGGCTGGGGTGTCTCTTCGGTTGCCGCCAGTTCGGCTTCCAGCCGCTTGAGCCGTTGCCACTCGGCCAGCGGCACGATCACCACGTCCATCGCGCGGTAGCGCCGGATGCCGAGGGGCCGCCCCGTGAGCGCGACCTCGCGGCAGGCGTAGCCGAGGATGGCCCGCACGTGGCTGATTGGCATGCCGAAAATGTCGCCGTTATCGGCCATCGAAAAATCCTGTACCAAACAAACTCAGAGAACGGTGCCGACTCGTTCCGCGGGCATTTTCTCGGACGGCGGTTTCCAAGTACCTATTGATTGGAACATGCTCACGAGCGCGGCGCGTTTCACCCGTGCCGACGGTTCCCTCCCGCCCGGATGGGCCACCGATGGCGGTGGGAACGGTCGGGCGCCACGTTTTTGTTTGTTGGCGACGGCGAACACCGTCGCGAAGGCTGCCACGCCCCCGGAGTGGCAGACATGGCGAACTTTGGCAGACTTGGCAGCCTTTCGTCCGGAACCGATTACGGACAAACCCATTACTCTCAAGAGTAGGGGCGTGCCTGTCAACCAATTATCCGGACCTTCGGATCGTAACCATCTTGTAGGCCCGTGCCCGTCAAACCCAAAATGGTTGACAGGCACGCTAGTAGTGCTGGTAAGCACCGTGTCCGCCATTTTGTCCGCAACCGCTTTCATGCCTCACCACCAGTACCGAACCGGGTCGTCCTTCGTGCCGGCCCCATCCTTGTTGAGCCAGTTCGCCATGAATCGGCGCAGCGTGCGCTCGGCCGGTGCCTTCTCGCTCGCCGGCCACCTGGCGATGATCTCTTCCACGGTCAGCCCCGGCGGCTCCGGCGGCAGAATGGCTTGCAGCGCCGCGTGCCGGCCGGCGCGTTCGATGTCGAGTTTGCTGCCGAGCGTGACGTACTCGCTGCCGCGCAGCTCGATGGTCTGTTCGATCGGCTCGCCCAGGCGGCCGATGCACTTCAGAACGCGCTGCGTGCTATCCGGGTCACCCTCGGGGCGCTTGAGGGCCACGAGCTGGTCGGCGAAGCCCATGAGCGCGGACGCGCCGCGAACATTGAAATCGTCGCCGGTGTGCCCCTTCGGCGGGTGCGTGATCAGCAGCGTGCCCGTGCCGACGTCCTTGAGGCGCAGCAGCGGCCGCAGGAACGCCAGCATCTGGCTGTTGGCGTTTTCGTCTTGCAGCGGGGCGATGCCGGGGAGCGTGTCATAGACCACCAGCGAGTAGGAATCCCGCACGACGAGCCCGGCGACGTGCGCCGTGAAATCCAACCATTCCCGGACGCTGGTCACCAGGGGCAGGCAGATGAACCGGACGTGCCCGGCGATGGTCTTATTGACCGAGCGCATCCGCCACAGGGTCGGGTGCTCCTCGCTGATGACCAGCGTCAATCCTGGCGTGACGGCCCCGGCGATGTCGCCGCCCTGCTCGCGGGCACAGAGCAGATGATGGAGCAGCGTGGTCTTGCCGGCTTTCCACTTGGCGACCAGCGCCGTGATGTGCGCGACCGCGACCCAGCCCTGCCAGATCCAATCCAGCGAGTTGGGGCAGTCGAACTCGGCGATTGTCCTGGGCTCCGGCCAGCGCGGCGGGTTGGCCGGAGAACTCGACGCTGCGAGCGATGGGCTCGCGGCGACGAGGTGGGACAGATCGACGCCGCCATCGTCGCTTCCGAGTGGTTCGTAAACTGGATCAAGCGCCCGGCGCAGGTCGTGCCACGTGTACGCCTGCCCGCGATTGTGCTTGTTGCAGTAGGCCAGCTTGCCGTCATCGCCGACGAGCACGGCGATGTCAGAGCCGCCGGTCGAGACGATATCGGGGTTGATCGGACAGCGCTCAAGCAACAGCAGCGTCTTGTCGCCGTTGCGGCGCTCGCCCTTGACCGCCACGCCGTGGGCCTCGAGCCAGGCCCGGACGCCCGCCGGGGTGCAGTCGAACCGGCCGTTGTCGTCGCTCGCGTTGGCCACGGGGGCCGCCACGTTCGCCCGCGGCGCGTTGCCCGGACCGCCGTTGACCTCGACTACGGCCCGTAGGCGTTCCTCGGGGACGGCTTCGATCTCGTCGGGTGCGGCAATGATTTCGGCGCGGCGATGCGGGCGATCTTCCAGCCCGGGCACGCCGCGCAGGTCGTCGCCCTTGCGCGAGACCGTGCCGGCGACCTTCACGATCCGCGCGGCGTTGTGGACGGAACGGTCAACTGCGACGGTTTCATCGCTGAATCGGTCCGCCAGCGCGGCGAGGACGGCCCTTACGAGGCCGCCGTCATCGGCTGGCAGATCGACGCGGTACAGCAGGTGGTAGCCGTTGCCCGACATGGCCAAGATCGGCGCAGGCCATCCGTCCGAGGTCAGGTATTCGACGACGGCGCGGGCGCGCTCAAGCACCAGCGCCAGCTCGGCGTCGGTTGAACTGACGCCGGCGGGGCGGACCGGGTCCACGTCGATCAGCAACCAGCGGCGACGCACGACGTCCTTGTCCTGCGTCGTCTCGCGTGCCCGCAGCTTGATCCGGTTGGCGGCCCTGGCCAGCAGCACCGGCGCGACAGGATTCATCGTCACGTAGATGCCCGGCGCAGTGCCCGACCGATCCAGTTCCGCGATTGCGGCTACCGCTGCGTCGAGCGTCTCGTAGGTGAAGTAGCCTGAACAGGTGAAGGCGTAGCGCGCGTCTCGGCGCTCACGGCAATCCGGGGCGCGGACCTCGAATACGTCCCCGGGTTGAAATAGCAGCTCGACGAAGCGGCGGATGGGGATCGTGTCCATCACGCCGCCTCCTTCCGCTGCTCACGGTCCCACTCGCTGAGCAGCCAGTTCAGCAAGGCCTCGGCCCGCTGCTGCCAGCGCTGTTCCGCTTCCGGCGTCGGCGGCGCGGCCGCCACGGACAACTCGAACTGCCCGACGCGTTCCGTCGCGTCCTGTTTCGCACGCTCCATCGTGCTACCCTCCATGTAATCTGCGTCAGTTCCTTCGCCCTGTAGCCACCGGACGACCGGCGCGTTTCAACGCCATTTCGATGATTTCGACGTAGTCCTCGGGGATCAGCCGGCGGCCGGCCACGATCGGACACAGGTCGTCGCCCAGCCGGCGGCGATAGAACTGGTCGGACACGTCCTCGGGGTTCGCCCCCAACCGCCTCGCAACTTCGGACACGGACAGCAATTGCATCACGGATTCCTCCACACGTCGGCGGTCGCCGCCGCCGCGGCCCCCTACCTGTCTATGTGGGGAACTCCGTGAACAATCCGGAGGAACGCTGTGACCTTTTCGCGGGAATCAGGCTGGAGAGTTGAGCGGCTGCTTTCGCATCCGACCGATGAGGAATTTGCTCGCGGCAGACGGTGCGCCGCCGCCTCGATGGCCGCCACGCCCGTTTGCCTTGGCCCCTGCGCTCTCGCGGCGGGCGCCTGTCGCTGGGTGCCGGCCCGAATCAGCGCGCGTAGCGCCAGACCATCGAGTACTCGCGGTCGTCCTGCGGCCCGCCGCGCACGATCACAACGTGGTCGTCCAGCCCGGCTTCCTCCAGCGCCGCGCGCAGCTTGCTGAACGCCTTGCGCATGCGCTGCTCGGCCTTTTTCGCCACCTGCAGGCTGCGATCGCGATCGACATCGACCCCCTCGATGGCCCGCTGGACTTCCAGCGCACTGTGTGCCGCGCCCACGGGCTTGGCCAATAACCAAAACAGCCGGCTGACCTGGCCGTCGTTGCCCAGGTAGATGCGCTTGCCGAACCAGACCGCCTTACGCGTGTCGTACGGATCGGGAGTCGGGTCGCCGGCATGATCGAGTTCTGGCATGGCGGCGATGTCGGTTTCTGCGAGGATCGCGGCCGCCGCCGCCGCCTCGACGCCCGAAGCCGTGCCAGCCGGAACCACGCGGCCGGCGACGATTCTCTCGCGAAACCGATGAAGCGCAGCGAGCGTGCTGGCGAGCTCCTCGGCCGCGTCCTCGAGCAGCAGACGATTCCGCGTCCACCCCGCCGCAGTCGCGTTTCGCAACTGCTCGTGCAGCCGTGCGTAATCGCGATCGACACGCTGGGCGATCGGGTGGTGCCCCAGGGTGTCGAGTTCGACCGTCAGTTCGCCGCAGTCCTCACGCAACTGTGCCCATCCGAGCGACGAGAGCACGTCGCGCGCCGGGTTCTGGCGGCAGGCTTCTAGCGAGCGGCGAACGTGGTCCGGGAAAGGTTCACGCATCACCGAAGCCCTGCCAAACGTCGGAAGGGATGTCGGCGTCGAGGTCTTCCAGCCGGCTGGCTGTCTCCGATGCAGCTTGGATCAGCATGTCGAGGGGCGACAGGTGCTCGTCGGCGCATTCATCAAAGAGGGGTTTCAGTTCGCCGGTGTCGAAGCGTCGCGCGGTGTCCCGCAAGGCGGTCATCGCACCATCGACTTCCGCCGCGTCGGCATCGCGGCCGCACAGTTCGAGCCAGATGATGATGGCCTTCGCTGGCTCGCGGAATCGCTCCAACTCGTCGGATGCGCGGACGTCTCGATCGGCATCATCCCGCCCCTCGCCCCGCCGGCGCAGGCCAACGCGCTCCACGGTGCTAATCCAGTAGGTCAGGTCCTGGACGAGCTGCGTCAGCGGTTCACGGAAGCGGGACTGGCTGGCGGCGCTCATCTCATCCTCGCCGGCTGTCGCAGGATATCCATTCGTTGCCGATCGTGATTCTACCGCTGAGACGACTTGCGCGATCCGCGCATATGCCCGTGCCGCGGCCCAGAATCGGCCTTACGCGTGTGCGTTGGCGTGGTCAACGCGGGGGACGTCTGGCATGCCCGGCTTCCCGTTTCCGGTCCCGCAGCGATAAAAAACTCGGGAAGACGTGTAGGCGTGTCGGGAAAACCAACTGAACAACACGCGAAAGCGAGACAGCGTCAACACCATCGAACTTGATGGTACTGGCCGGTTTGGAGATCCTCCCTGTCGTCCGGCTCTTCCGTTGCTGACATTCGGAGCCACGCTTCAGTTCTGGAACAGCAGCTGGTCGCCCAGTTCGCTGCGCCTCACGCATTTCTCGGGTGATCGGGACGGACGCTGTCGGCCACAGAATAATAGGGGTCGTCCCACAATATCTGATTCCCCCATGATCCATCATAAAACACGCAACGCCAGACTTTAGCAAGGCTCTGGAGCAAGGATTTGTAGTGCGCGACAATGTTCCGCCCGCCAGAAAGAAAACACGTCAGGTACGCACATGGTCGGCCGCGACGCCCACGCAATCTCGTCAGAATGTATCGTTCATTGCTTAGTTTGATCGTGAACAAGCCGAACGAACCAACTTCGAGCTGCCCGTTAATCAGCTTCTCATCCGGAGCTTCCCACGATGCGGCCCCCTGCGGAGGGCGAGAGAGGAGGCTAGCAAGCGGTCCCGATACAGGTGCTGCAAATGCATACAGCGCCATGCCCTCAGTCAAGTGGTACTTCCGGATCACCTCACGGGAAACGACGCGGGGCGTGCCTCCGCCAAGCCGATGATCGTGCCTCGTCAACTCATTCACACAATCAACAACCAGGCTGGGCGCGATTCGGTACAGAATGCCACTGAAAAGACTAAGAAACGCCACGTCGCGCCCGAGGTGCAGGGTAAAACCGGCCATAGGGGCGTCTGGCGCAATCCGCGAGCCGCGCACGTGAATGCGACTCGGTGCGCCAGTAAGGCCTTCTAGCGCTCGGTCGGGTTCCAGCTGACAACCGATGCCTAGTTCTCGAAGCGCACTCATTGTGAGATTCGTGGTGTCTTCCGTGTCTCGCGGTGCCATCGTTTCGCTCGTGCCCGTCAACGACACCAAACCCAAAAAACGATCTAATAGTCGCCAGGGCCGGGCCAGCACGGGGGGTTGTCTTTCGGCCCAGGCCACCGGGGCCCTCTCGGCCCACCCATCGGGCAGTCACCGAATGGCCACTTACCGGACTTCGCGCACTTCTCAAAGCAGCTATTACAGGGAGCATTACGCTTCCACCCGCGCCCCGGATCGTCTGGCGGGCTACCATTGGCCCAGACGCACCACTCGTAGAAGAAAACGCACTGAATATTGGGCTTGCCACCCTTTCCGCCTTTGGGCCCCGTGAGATTGCACAATTGTCGCAGCCCGTCAGCGATGCGCCGCGCCATCTTGATGTAGGTTGTAATGTTCGTGCCGCCAGACATGCCAGACAGGATTGTGTCAATCTCCTGAGCGGCGGCGAGCAAATCGCTGATGATTGGTTCTAACTGGTCGCACGTGAAATTGCGAAGCCGACCGAGCGCCCGACCCCACCGTGCGAGTGCTGCTGCGAGAGCCTTGTCGGCGGAAGACCCGCCTGCATGCTGTAAACCGATGGGATCGACGTAGAGGTTGGAGTTCGAATGTGCGTACTCGTACAAGTTCAGCGACGGGTCGCGAGTTTCCGCCTCATTAAGTAGAAGTATGCTTTCGGGATGGCCGCGATAGTCATCGTCAATGTCGGTGGTTGGAAAGACACTTTGACCCTCACTATTTCGGCTGATCCCACCTGTACGAATCCGGTAGAATTGTTCGGTCTCGCCGTTGGCGGCGAACCGTACGACGTCGGCCAATGGATCGGGACTACTCCACCGTCCGAGCCTTGGGTCGTAGTAGCGCAGCCCCCATGAGCCCAGGCCGGTTTCGTCGTCCCAGGGCTTGGTGCTGAAGCGGTAGGGGTTGGCGGAAGCGTAGGAGCCGGACTGGACGGGCACGTTTCCGTACGCGTCGTATTCGTAGTGGGCCTTGATGGAGGCGGAGGCGCTGGCGGCGGCCAGGTCGATCACCTGGCCGACGTTGCCGTTGGCGTCGTAGAAGCAGACGTAGCGCAGGTCGTCGGATTCGTGGTTCTCGCCCGTGGTGGTGCCGTTGGCGTCCTGGACGGCCAGCAGGCCGCCGATGCCGCCGGCGCCGTCGAGCGAGCCGCTCAGGTCGCGGCCCCAGGTCAGTTTGCGCAGGACGTTGCCATCGCCGTCAAGCTCCAGCAGAAGCAGCCAGTTGTTCCAGATGAAGCGCCGCGTTTCGCTCAGGCTCCACGATGAGCCGTTGTAGGTGTAAACCTTCTTCTCAATCCGCCGGCCGAAGTAGTCGTACTTGAACTCGACCTTCTTCGCGCCGCTGACGAACAGCAGCGGCTCCCAGCCGACCAGCCGGTTCTCAGCGTCCCAGGTGAACTTGGCCCGAATGGCGCCCGTCGCCTGAAGGCCGTAGACGCTCAGCAGCACGCCCAGGTCGGACATGTCGATGCACTGCGGGCCAGGGTCGTTGGGCGAGATGTTGGCATTTGGGTTGTAGCCCTGCTGGCCTTCACACGTGCCGTAGGCCGCCAGCAGGGCGCCCAGGTCGGACATGTCGACGTTTCCGTCGCCGTTGATGTCGCCGGTGACGTAGGCTTCGGTCAGGTTGCCGTCGAGGTCGTACTTGAGCCGCTGGCCGGTCTGCGGGCTTGTGGCGGTGACGACCGGGTCGTACTGGTTCAGGTTGTTGGACGTGTACGTGGTCTGCGCGCCCGTGCCCTCGGTGCTGGTGCTGCGGTTGCCGATCGGGTCGTAGGCATAGACCCGCCGCAGGCCGGTGTCCTCGGTACCCGGGCTGTTGGGGTCGGTGCCGGCGTGGCGCTCGCTGCGCGTCAGCTCGTTGCGATCGTTGTACTGCCACAGGTCCATGTGGCTGGACGCGAACGCGCTGCCCGTCCGCACGACGTGCTCGCGCCGCCCGCGGCTGTCGTTGCCGTAGGCGTACTTCGAGATCGTGGTATAGGTCGTCAGGTCGCCGAAGCTGTTCTCGACCGCGGCGACCAGGTCGCGGTCATCCTCGTACGACCAGTCCACCCAGCCCTTGACCGTGGCGCTGGAGTTCTTGAAGAGCAGCTTGTCGACCAGCTCGCTGCCGGTTTCGAAGCTGTACCAGGCGCCGTTGTCCGTGCCGTCGCCGGTGGGCAGGCCCGGTCCGGTGACGTGATTCAGCCGGCCGTAGGCGTCGAAGCCATAGGCGGCGGCGTAGTCGGCGTCCGGATCGTTCGCCGTGCCGATCTGCACGCCCGCCCAGCGGCCGGCGAGCGTGCCGCTCGTGCCGTCCTGGTAGACCTGCGTGATGAGCTTGCCGGAGAACAGGCCGCTGTTGAACGTCTCGGTCGTGGGCTGGAGCGTGTCTGGATCGTACGCGAACGTGCGTGCCCCAGCCGCGTCGGTCACGGTCTTGCGCCGGCCGAGCCGGTCGTACGTGTACGCCAGGTCGGTCATGCTCCAGGCGGCGTCGTAATCGACGTCAGTCAGTTCGCCCGTATCAGCGTCATACGTGTATGTCGTGACTTTGCCGTCGGAAGCGTTGCGCGCCCACTTGCGCGTGTAGAGCTTGCCGTCGGAGGTGTACGTGTAGACGATCGACGTGCCGTCGTCGTAGGTCTTCTGGTTGAGCAGGCCCGTGGCTTCGTGGAAGGTCCAGGTTGTATCGTCCGAGTCGCCCGGCGAGCCCGGCCAGGTCGAGCCATCCCAGTCGCTGCCGCCGCGGAAGGTCTTCAGCGTGGTGCGCTGGCCGTAGCCGTCATACACGTTTTCGGTCGGGTTCGGGACGTGGCCCCAGGTGCGGATGGTCTGGCCACGGTCGTTGTAGCCGAAGTAGCTGCGCTTGTCGGCGGGATCCTCGACGAACTTCAGCCGGCCGGGGTAAACACCGGCCCCGGAATCGCTGGCGGCGTAATAGCCATAGTCGGTCTGGTTCTGCGCGCCGTCTTTGGTCCACTCGACTCGCCCCGAGCTGTCGTAGCTCGTTTGCGTCGTGTTCCCGCGCCCGTTCGTGACGTGCGTCTGGCGGCCGAGGTCGTCGTATGCGTAGGTCGTCGTCACGCCGGTCGTCGAAGTCGCCGTCGCCAACCGACCGGCCTCGTACACCTGCTCACCATCGGTTGTCGATTCGGGAACGTCCGTGAGGACTGTGCGCACCGCGGCGTCGCGCTCCAGCTTCACGGTGGCCGTCGTCAGGTTGCCGGAGACGTCATAGGATCTGCTCTGGGCGGTCACGAACTCTGCGGTGTCGCTCCCGGTGAAGCCGGTCTGCCGCGTCCAGCGGCTTCCAGTGAGTTTCCGGGTGGAACTGCTAGGCGGGTACACGTAGGATCGAGTGACCTGCCACCACTGTGAATCGGCCGACTCGTAAATGGTCTCGCCTTCCGTGATCCGATCTGGGCCGCCGAGATCGACAGTGCCGTTGCCATTCACATCGAGCACGGTCTGCTTGACCGCGCCCATCTCGTCATACACATACAGCGTATCGGCCTGGCCCGGCGCTTCGATGCGTTCGAGTTCGCCCGTGGAGTCATAGTGATAGGTCGTCGTCAGCATCGGCGGCGTACCGCTGGCGATCCAGCCCGGGCGCTCCTCCCGCGCCGTCCGTCCCAGCATGTCGAAATACTGCGTCTGCCGGCGGGTGGAGTTCACGTCGCCGGTGATGACGCGCAACCATGTTTCGTTGCTGGCTGCGCCGCTCTCATAGTTCCGCTCCACGACCGCCGATCCGCTCACCCGCTTGAGCTTGCCGTCGCGCCGGTACTCGCGAATCTCGTCTCGCAGACCGGCAGTGCCGGATGAGGCGCTTTCGGCGTAGTCGTGGTAGACGGTGATCTTCTCACCGCTGCCGGAGACGATCTCGTGCTGCGTAAGCGTCTGGAGAGCGCCCGCCGTGCCTGAATTGGAAATCGACGACGTCAGCCGGCCCGCCAGATCAAGCTTCCGGATGCTCGTCTGGCTCAGCGAGCCAGCCGCGACAGTCGCGGAAATCTGGCGCGCCGTGGCGTAGTTGAAGCTGGTCGTGATTTCGGTCTGACCCGGCGCTTCACGCAGGATCGATGAGATGCGCCCCAGAGCGTCGCGCCAGGTGGTGGTCGATACGCCGTCAGCGCCGACCACGACGCGGGCACAGCAGTCCGGGTAGCTCGTTTCGACGTGCGCACCATTGGACTGCCACATTTCATCTACGCGGCCGATGGCATCATAGGTTCGTGCGGTCCAACCGATGGGCTGGAAGCCGCTGCCCGTCCATACCGACGTTTGGTTGAACCACGGTCGGCCGACCGCGTCAGTGACCCAGACGGATTGCGTCGATTTGCCGGAGACCCGGGAGCCGGAAGTGTCCTTCCGCTCGGCCACGTGGTAGTGATATCCGCCGCTGCCCGACGAACCGTGCGGATTCGGAAAGCTTCCGATCGAAAGCGGATAGTCGTCATCGTAGGTGAACTCGGTCACCCGCCCGTCCGGCTCGGTGATCTTGTCGATCCGGATGATGAAGGGATACGAGCTGTCCGACAGGTGATGCCACTCGTAGGTGGTGGTGATCGGGTCGCCGGACGCCGTCGTCCACTGCTCAGCTTCCGTGACGTTGGGATTGCCGGGGGTATGGACGTACTCCGTCTTGCCGACCAGCGTGCCCGAGTCGTACTCCTCAACCGCGGAAAGCTCGTAAGCGCTGGTCCAATCTGACTTCGAGAGAATCCTCCGAATCGCCGAAACCGAGGAACTCGTGATCGATGGCGCGGAGGTCGGGAGGTCGGCGTCGCCGCGCCCGTGGATTGTGTCGATGATCCACGAGAGGTCCGAGCGGGTCACGGTGTACCAGGTCCACGAGCCGTTCGGCCGGTGGACGGATTCGAGCACGAGCCCGTGATCGGCGTAGCCTTCCGAAGGTTCGACGCGCACCCACTTCCAGGTGGTCGTCAGCGCCGCGCCGTCAGGATCGACAACGCGCTGCGTCCGCCGCCAGGCGGTATGTGACGTGCCATCGTTCGCGTACTCGTAGAGTGCCCGCTCTTCCGTCTCCTTGTAGAGCAGGTTCCCAGAGCCGTCCTTGATCGTCCGCGTGCGCGTCTGGACGCTGCTCGTTCCGGACCAGGGCGTTACCTCCTGCAAGCGCAGGACGGCGTCGCTGGAGTCGAGCGTCCTCAGGGACCACGCACCGCTCGACCACGTGTACAAATACGAGACTCGCTTCGTCAGCGATTCGCCAGTCCGACGGACGTACACTGTGACCAGCAGTTCTTCGGGTGACGTCGCGTCGTACTGCACGTTCCATGCGCGGAACTCGGTATTGTCCGTCACCGGATAGAGGCCGGTGCCGGTGTCATACGCGCCCACATTGTCGAGCGAGTAATACCGAATCCAGTAGTTCGGAAGGCTGCCACTGCCCGTTGTAATGTCTGCGAGCAGGTCAGGCGTGCGGATCTGCCGGAGCGCGCCTGACTGCCGGATCGTGTTCACGGGCGAATCGGGCGACACATTCGGTGCTGGGAATGCAGCTTCGAGGTCGTACTCCAGCAGACTTGCCGATCCCAGGCTCGAACTCGGGGACGCGTCGTGGCTCAGCCGGATGACGCCAGCCGAGCGCCACTCGTTGGCGTTTCCAAGCGGGAACCGCAGCAGGATGCTGTGGAGCATGGCCGTCGGGCTGAAGGCACCGCCGTCGCAGTCCAGACAGCCCGCCGGGCCGCCGCTTCCGCCCCCGCCGGCTCCTGGGCCGGCGGCCGCACCTGCTCCGCCGCCTCCACCGCCGCCCGCACCACCACCGCCACAGCCGCCTCCGCTGCCGCCACCACCGTCATCGCCGGGGCCGCCGGGACAGGGCGGGCCGTATATCACATCGCCCATGAATACGCCGGACCCGCTGCCCGATCCGTCGCCGGCGTCACCGATCATTAACGTGGGGCCGGCGCTGCCGTAGACGCTGGGGATTCCGGGACCATCACAGAGGTTCACCGCGGATAAGGCAGCGCTTGCCGCGACGCAGCTTGTCGATTCAACGTCTGGCCACGCGGGACCACCCCCGCCGCCTCCGCTGCCTGCGCACGGCAAGATCGTGAAGCCGTCGAGTGTCGCGATATTCGGGTCCCCGCCGGAGACCATGTCATCGTTCGCACTGAAGCCGTCGCCCGAGTGCGGGTCCATCCCGAATGGATCGCCGATCACAAACGAATCGAGCAGCAAGGAATGGGCGAGGGCGGCGTTCGCGTTCGCGGGACGCTTCGGCATCACGAGGATGATGGCCAGCAGCGCCAGACCGCAGGCACCGACTCGGAGAAGGACTGTTCGTGACATGATGATCTCCTGTCGCACCGATCGATCGCCGTCAATTCGAGCACAGAAGACGCGAGTATCTTCCCGCCGGCACCGGTCAGCGTCAAGCCGGAGCGCGGGTAAGGCTCAGGTGCCCAAGAGACGCCGCCCCCGACATTGGGTGCGTTCGCACGCCGTTTTACAATCAGGTAAACACCCGGGACCTCCAGGCGCGATGCCGACACCGTCGAAGGCTGTGAGCGCGGCCCTCCCACGGGCCTTCGTCAGTGTCGGCAGCGGAGTTTGCGCCTACGGCCTCGTCATCCGCTCGTAGACCGCCTCCTCCTCGCGCTCCAACTTTGCGATCTCATCCTGCACGGCTGGCAACGAGGCCAAGGCTTCCTGACCGACCTTGCGGGCGCGGGCGGCCCGCTCGCGCATCTCATCGATGCGCGTCGTCCGGGTGCCGGGAACGATGCCGTCGGCCATGCGGCGGGCCGCCTCTTCCTCACGATCGGCCTGCTTCACCAGTTCGCCGCGCTCGCGCAGGGCCGCCGCCTGGGCGCGCAACTCGATCAGCCGTTGCGTCACGGCCGTCAGCTCGGCCTTGAGTTCGGCGTGCGGGCACGTCTTGATGAGGTTCCGCCGGGCATCGCTGGCGTCACCGATCGCAGCCTTGATCTCATGCAGGCGGGCATACAGCGGCCGCGTGGCGTCGGCGTGCGCACTCTCGGCTTCTCCGAGCTTCTTGTCTTCGACGGCGATTCGGTTCTTCAGCGCGGTCTGTTCCTTCTCCAGCGCGGCCGCCTTCCGGCGTGCCTCGTGCCACCGTGCGCGCTGCGCCATGAGATCGACCGCCACTTCTAGTTCTGCCGGCGTCTTCTCGCTCTCGGCGAGCAGCTTCTCGACCGCCGCCGCGGTGACCTTCTCACCGACCGCGAGCTTCCGCGCCGTCGCCCAGAAGTCCGTCTCGCGATCCTTGCGCCGGGTTTCCAGCTCGCTGAGCAGTTCCTTCAACATCGGATCCCGTTCCTTTCTGCACGGCGGTCGCATCCAGCGCCGCCTTGGGGATGGAATTGTGACGCCCGCACGCTGCGAGCGTCATTGGAAGTTCGTCGGTGACCTCGTGTCGCGATTTCCAGGCGCGCACGTTGGCCTGCCACAGCGCGGCGAATGCGGCTGGCGGCGGAATCTGGCCGATCGTCATGATGGGTGTGTCGGCCAGTCTCGCTCGCTCGTTGCCGAGCGCCGCGACGTACCGGTACGTGGGCGACAGTTCGTAATCGCGCGCGTCGAACACGTCCGTCGCCGGCGCATCGACACCCAACGCGGCCGCGCGGTGCGCCAGGTGCAGCGCGATGCGGATGAACGGCCACTCGTGGCCATGCCACGGGGCGGCCGCGCCGGGGCCATTCGTCGGCGCTCCCGTGCCGGTCAGGTCGGCGGCCAGCGTCAGCCGGCCGAACTGGATCAGGTCTGGATCGGGCTCGACTTCGCCTTGACGCGGACCGGCGTCGATGATGTGGGCCAGCTCATGAAGCACGAGGCCCATCGCGACGGCCGGAAACACGCGCCGCCGCGCCGGCTGCACACGGTGCGCCGCTTCGGCCGCGATGGCGATGGGATCGAGCAGGATTGCCGGCCCGCGTCCCCGCCAACGGCGCTGCCGTTCGAGTGTCGGGCGCAACATCAAGTCCAGGTGCCGCGACGTGAGCGCCAACGCGCCACCATCGCCGCCCTGGTATTCGGCGGGCAGGTCGGGCCGCAGAACCACGTAGAACGCCCCCGTGGCCACGTCGGGGGCCACGCAACGGGCGAGGGCCTCGGCGTGGGCGGCCAGGCCGCGTCCGCTCACGGGCCATGTCGGCGTCCGCGCGGCCATCTACGCGACCTCCCGAATCTGGCCGCGCGTCCAGGTGAACGGGACTTTCTCCACACGGGTGACGCTCGGATCACCGCGCGTGAGGGACGAATCCGCTTTGTCCATTCATCCGCAACGGCAATCACGCTGATCGGTCGTACTTACCCTGAGCGCGGGCACGCTGCTGCTGCCCATCGCGCGCTGCGGGATTCCCTGACGCCGGATCTCGGCCTGCGCCGGCGTTTCGGTTGCCTTGGCTGGCCCGGGCACGCGGCAGGGCGGAGCTTCTGGTTGCCACCTGCCCGAAGCTGCGAATGAGTCGGCTCTTGCTCCGCAAGTGGAATCAACTCGCCGCGCCGCCCCGCCGCACCACACCGGATCACCCCAACTCCACCTCCGAACCCGTGCTTTGTCCCACCATTGCGTGGCTTCGGAAACTTTCCCGTACGCCGCGGGCGGTACTTGCTTAGCCGCGCAGCCATAAATAAAATCTGACTTGAGTCGATCGGTCGAGGTTTGCGCAGGACCGATGCCCTAT
>CAZXUI010000003.1:22534-126278 GCA_964643885.1 uncultured Planctomycetales bacterium | reverse complement strand
ACGCGGCGGGCGGTCCAAGCGCAGCGCGCCGGCCGCGCGCGGCGGTGGCCGGGCGAGCGGCTCGCAGCGCACGGCGGCCGGTCGGGCGGGCGGCGGCGCCGGCCCGCGCTCGACGGCTCGCAAGCCGGCCGGCGCCGCGAAAGCGACTCTGTCGCACGAGAATAAACGCGTTCTGCCGGCGCCGGCGGCCGCCTCGGGCGGGCGCAAGTCCTCCGGCTCGGGGCTGTCCGCCAAGGACATCCAGTATTTCCGCGGGCTGCTGCTGGACAAGCGCCGCGAGCTGGCCCGCGACGTCGGCGGCATGCAGGAAGAGGCCTTGCGACAGAACCGCCAGGACGCGACGGGCAATCTCTCGAGCATGCCGATCCACATGGCCGACCTGGGCACGGACAACTATGAACAGGAGCTGACGCTCGGGCTGATCGCGGGCGAGCGGGCCCTGCTGGCCGAGATCGACGAGGCGCTGGCGCGGATCGAAGCGGGCACGTACGGCATCTGCGCGGCCACGGGCAAGCCGATCGGCAAGGCGCGGCTGAAGGCGACGCCCTGGACGAAGTACTGCTACGATTACATGCTCTCGCAGGAGAAGCGGTTCGCGCGATAGCGAGTGCGCCGGCCCGGCGCGGCCGGCGGATCGCATCGGCGTGGGGCGGCCGGCCCGGCCGCCGAGAGCGAAGCCTTCCGAGCCCAGGCGCTCGCGCGAGTCGAGATGTCCGAATCCCCCGTGACAGTTGAATCAGAACGTCCTGCCTCGGCGGGCGGCGAATCGGCCGCGGCGGCTGCGTTGCCACGTGAGCAGCGGGCCATCTACGACGTGGCATCGCACGTGCGGTTCTGGCTGGTGGCGACGCTGGGGCTGACGCTCGATCTGTGGTCCAAGCAGTGGGCATTCGAGACGATCGATCCGCACGAGCGAATCGTGCTCGTGCCGTATGCGCTCGAGTTTCAGATCATGCTCAACAAGGGGGCTCTGTTCGGCCTGGGTGGGGGAATGACGTCCTTGTTCCTCGTGGCCAGCGTCTGCGCGCTGGCGCTGGTGGCCTGGATGTTCGTCAGCAGCCCGCGGAAGCGCTGGTGGCTGCATATCGCCCTGGGCGGCATCGTGGCCGGGGCGCTGGGGAACATGTACGACCGCAGCTTTGTGCGGCTGCTCGAGGATCCGGTCAAGCGGCCCGACGGTCGGATCGTGTACATGGGCGTGGTCGAGCGCGGGCCGGATCGCGTGGTGCTCGAAGAGTATCCGCCGCACGAGGGGGCGTATCGCACCTACCGCCGGCCGGATGACATTCCGCGCGAGGTGGGTTTCGTGCGCGATTTCATCAAGATTCCGACGCGCGTCTTCGGCCGGGACCTGTGGCCGTGGGTGTTCAACGTGGCGGATATGCTGCTGGTCGGAGGCGTGGCGCTTCTGGCGCTGCATCTGGCGACGGACGGCTCGGGTGGACGGCGTCGGGAGGGGGATGCGGCAGTGGCCGCGGCACCCGCAGGCGGAGGTGATCCGGGTACAGATTCGCGGGGCGGTGGGGCAGAGTAGAGCCCCGACGGGTCACGACGCTGATCGATCGGCAGCTTGTGCGCAAGCCCAACTAGTGATGTTAGTCGCAAATACTGCATCACGGCTCGGAGAAAGCGGGTCAATCGTCTGTCGCAGTTCGGGGCGTGTTGCGGGCGGAACGCCCGCGCTCCCCAGCGCCGCGCGATTCGTTCACAGGCTCAGACCCCTGCGCTCCCCATATTGCGGCGTTTTTGACCACCTACCCTAGGGCGCTCGACGCACCGGCTGGCGCAGGACGGTCTTCATCCTCTGCGGGGCCGTGCGCTTCGGATCGGTCAGGTAGATCTCGTGGTGGCGGCCGGCGGAAATCAGGCCGTTGGCCGGCTTCTTCGCGCCGAGCACCGAGAACGCGCTGCACGAGACGGGCGCGATGGAGGATGATGGACGGGAGGCTGGTCGAGCTGCTCGCGAGGAGCACATGAGCTTTCAGAGGAGATTCCAATGAGCTGGAACAGCGGTATCCGACAGACACACCGCTGGGTGTCGCTCGCCTTCATGCTGGCCGTCGTCGCCAACATCGTCGGCTTCGCGGTGGGGCAGGGTCAGCCGCCGCCCGACTGGGTAGTCTATTCGCCGCTGCCGCCGCTCGTCCTGCTGATGCTGAGCGGTCTATACTTGTTCGCGCTGCCGTATGCTGTCAGGTGGCGGCGCGGGCGAGATGCTACGGCGCCGCAAGGCAGGATCAGACGTGACGGCGTGACCCCTATCGCGACTGTGAACATGGCGACGGCCGCCGAGGATTCGAACGTTGATGTGCTCGGGGAGGCCCGCCAGCTTCTCGACGCGTGGTGCGAACGGCGCTCATACGACGAAATCTGCACAATGTGGGGCGGGCTGCGTTCCATCAACGGATTGACGGACGGCTGGGAAGCTTTCGCTGAGTCGTTGAAGCAACTGCGCGTGATTGCGAAGAGCGACAACAGCGCCATCACGCAGGCCGAAGCCGAAAAGGTGCAGCGGCTCATCGGCGTCGTCAGCCGCGCGCTCAATGCCCGCTGACGGCTGACAAGAGGTGGAACACCTACTGTCGAGAAAATGACCGTCACGTCCAGTCAGGCACCGCAGTCGTGGAGCAAACGCAATGGCCGGCAAGTCGTCCAGCAAGTCAACGAAGGTCGCGAATGAATCCGTTGCCGTGATCCGTTTCGGCGCGAGACTCCATCGGCCAGCGGCGGCCGCGAACGGAAAGCCGGTTCACGGGAGCTGGACGTTCCTGAACCTGCCCAGGGAGGCCAGCGCGAAGCTCCCGTCGCGTGGACGGACGACCGTCGAGGGCACGCTCAATGGCTCGCCGTTTCAAGCCACGCTCGAGCCGGACGGCCAGGGCGGCCATTGGCTCAAGGTGGAGCGCAAGCTGCGCGAAGCGGCGGGCGCGCAGGTCGGCAGCATCGTCGCGCTGGAAATCGCACCTGTGGCCGAGGAACCCGAGCCCAAGGTGCCGGCCGACCTGCGCAAGGCGCTCGCGGCCGCCAGCCCGAAGGTGCGGGAGGCGTGGTCGGACATCACGCCCGCCGCGCGACGGGACTTCATTCACTGGATCACCTCGCCCAAGCGGCCCGAGACGCGCGTGAAGCGGATCGCGACGGCCTGCGACATGCTGGCCAGAGGCAAGCGCCGCCCGTGCTGCTTCGATCGGTCCGGGATGTATGGCAAGAGCCTCGGTTGTCCGGTTCCCGACGAAAGGCCGCCTGGCGATGAAGCATGAGCAGAGATCGAACGAAGGACGGACGACGGCTTCGATCGCGCCCTACGATGCGGCCCAATCGGCGGCAGAAGCGTCGATCTGCAAGCGCTTGCGCACGGAGATCGAGCGCGCCCTTCGGGACGCGGCGTCGAAGGTCTGGCACGGAGCGCCCGTCTGGTTCGTCGGCGAGACACCCGTGGTCGGTTACAGCGTTCCGGCCAGAGGCGGCGTAGTGCTGCTGTTCTGGAACGGCCAGGCCTTCGGTGATCCTGCGCTGAAGGCGATGGGGAGGTTCAAGGCGGCGCAGGTCGAGTTCAAAGCCGTTTCCGAGATCAGAGTGACGCCGCTGCGGCGCTGGCTCAGGAAAGCCGGAACGGAGCTCTGGGACATACGCTCCGTTCGCCAGGAGCGCGGAACGGCCCATTCAGCCGCGCGGGTGTCCACGCCGAGCGCGCCTGAAAACAAATCCAGCCTGCGGAAGGCCGCTCGGCAGACGCGGACGCGCCTCGTCCAGCGATTCTGAGAGCGCGCGCCCGACGCGCCACCTCTTCGGTCTGCACAGACGCACGCGCGTGCGCGTTCCCGACACGCTCGAAGAATCCGAGTCTCCGCCCGTCGCTCGCGGCGCTCCGCAATCGGCAGCTTGCGCCGCGACATACCTCCTTAAAGCGAGATTGACGAGCGAGTCCGTGATGAGTCAGGCCCGTCTGGCCTGTCTCAGGCGCTCGGTTTTCGTCCGCAGGAGGTGTCCTCATGATCACGAAGAGGAATTGTGTAGCTCTTGCGCCCGCCGCCGGCGCGATGATCGCGCTCGGCGTGGCGGGCACGGCGCTGGTGAAGCCCGTCCAGGTCGATTCGGGTTCGGGCAATGGCGGAGCCGGCGCCGACGCCGGCCTCTGCCAACTGATGAACACGAGTTCGTGGGGCCGCGTCGGCGACATTCACGCCTTCTCCATCCGCACGGACACGTGGAACGTCGGCACGGAGCCCCTCATGTGGGAGGAGTTTACGCCGGAGCACCCGCTGATGGCGCAGAACCTGTACCGCTACCGCGACGGCCGGATCGAGCAGATCGGCCTGTCGTGGATCAAGCACGGTTTCTGCGCGCTGCAACGGGACGGTTGCGGCGACTGTTTCGTGCAGGACGGGTGCCTGAACTTTCTCGGGCCCGGATGTCGAGATCCGTACTCGGCCAACCTGAACGGGAACCAGTCGCGGCTGGGGCCGCGCTCCGAAGTGAACGCGTCGACCGGCGAGTTCCCCTATCCCTTCATTCTGGGCTGGAAGCAGACCGGAGACGACATCTACAAGCGCATCCAGGTGCATGACGACGACATCAACCCGGCGTTGAATCCCGGCGCGCGCTATTACATCGAAGGTCAGATCATGCACGTGCAGGAGGGGTCGTCGGGTCTGCGGCACAATAACGCGACGCACGAAGAAGTCGTGCCGACCCCGGACGGCGACACGTACGATCTCGGCACCGGCTTCAATACGGTGCAGTTGCTGCCCGCGATTTACGCCTGGCAGGCCAATGATCCGCAAGTCGTGATCGAAGTCGTCGACGCTCCTGGCGCGCCCGGCCCCGACGGGCGCTTCCACGTGGGCTACCGGGTCTTCGACAACGGCGACGGAACCTGGCGCTATGAGTATGCCGTGCACAATCTCAACTCGCACCGCTCGGCGCGCGCGTTTACGGTTCGAAAATCGCCGCACGCTTCGGTCCTCAGCACGTTCCACCGCGATGTGAAGTACCACAGCGGCGAGGTGTATACGAACGAGGACTGGACGCTCGACATCCGCCGGACGAAAGTCTCGTGGAGCGGGATGGAGTTCGACGAGAATCCGGACGCGAATGCACTGCGCTGGGGCACGATGTTCAATTTCGCCCTGGTCAGCGACACTCCCCCGGCAATGGGCGAAGCGACGCTCACGCTCTTCCGCCCGGGCGGGCCGCGGCACGTGCGCGTACCGGTCCTGGTTCCGGGCGGGCTCAGCTCGCGCGAGGCCGCGCCCTGACGCAGGCCGATCGATGAGCACCTCAAAGCCCAGGCGCGACCTCGCCTGGGCTTTGGCCTGTGAACAGGGTGGGGCGACCCGGCGACGGACCGGCATGTCCGGCCAGTTCGCCGAGCCTCTTCCCCCGGCCACCGGCCGGAAGGCCCGGGGGGCGAGACAGGTGTGATCGCGACGAACTCGTGAAAATCCGATCCGGGTCGTGAGAGCGCGCATGGCCCGGCGGACGGGACTCCCGGCGAGCGGCTAGAATCATCCGTTGGGAGGTGCGGCGATGGCAACGCCGGAGCAACGGGTGATTCCCGCCCTGCGGATCACGGACTATGAGCGGAGCAAAGCGTACTACGTCGCTACGCTGGGGTTCACGGTCGAGTGGGAGCACCGCTTCGAGCCGAACTTTCCCGTGTTCATGTCGATCATCCGCGACGGCATGCGGATCTACCTGTCGCAGCACAGCGGCGATTGCCGGGTCGGCGGACTGGTCCACTTCGTCATCCCGGACGTAGACGCCTGGCACGAGGAGTTCCGCTCTCGCGGGGCCATCGTGGCCGAGGGGCCCAACAACGATCTGGGCTTTCGCAACATGACCATCAAGGACCCGGACGGCAATCAGCTCCGCTTCATGGAGCCGTCGCGCTAGCGGCCCGCGGCATGCCCGATTCGCTTCAGGGCCGGCCGTCTTCAAGCTGCCAGAGACCGTGATCAATCCCGCCGAGGACATAGATGGCGAATGTACCGTGCCCGGGAATCCTGGTCGGAAGCATCGCCGTCTGCGCGCCGGCCGCCTCGGCCGCTTTGACCGCGGCCTCGATGTCGTCCACCAGGACGTACGGCCGCACGACCGGCTCTTCCGTTTGGCGCATCGGTGCACGCACGCCGAGCCGCCCGCCGCCTCTCAACTCAGCGGTGCGTGCGCTGCCGAGCTCGGCGACGGGCTGCCCGAATGTGACGCCGTGCATCTTCTCCAGGGCCGCGCAGGTTTCATTGACGGACGGGGTCACGATTTCGAGATAGTGCACTTTCACGGCCTTCTCGCCCGCTTTCTTTTCACCGCCCCGGTTCGAGCTCGCTTCGGTCTGGGCGCGACCCGTGCGTGACGGATGGCTCGACGCGGCGTATGCGATCAGGGCCAGCACGAGACAGAGAACGCCGAGACGCAGCGGTGAGGTGAACATGATTCATGAATCTCCTGTGCGAGACGGACGAACCGGAACCGAAAAGCGCCGTCGAGTGATTCCGAAGGAGCTTGACTTCGAATTCCTTGAAATCGGCGAGTCCGATCGAGCAGCGCCCGAGTCACTTCGTCCTGCGATAGTTCGCCGTGACGAACTGGACCCACTTGCCGTCGACGAGCGCGGAAGACGTCAGCGTTCGATGATCTGCGCTCTTGAACTCGATCACGTCGCGATATCGCATTTCGCCCTTGGTCGGATCCATCATGTTGGGGCCCTTGGCCTCCAGCGTGAGGATCTTGCGCGTGGGATCGAGCGTGCCCTCGTACACCCACATGTGATCCGTAACGGAATCGACCCACGTGCCCTGGTATTTGCCGGTTTCGGAATTGTAGCCGAGCGTGAGGACTGCGTTCATCGCGCCCATGCCGGGCACCTCGCTCTTCAGCTCGCAGATGACCCAGCGGCCGCCGAGCGAGCGCACCGTGTCGGTGCCGGTGAGTTTCGTGGGCGCCTGGCCTTCGGCGATCATCTCGGATTCGACGCTCCAGGTGCCGACGAGCTGGTCCAGCCACTTGTGATGCTCACCGGGCGGCGGCGGCATGGCCTGCGCGCCCGGGTCCGCATCCTGCTGAGCGGCGGGCGAGCTCTGATCTTGCGGGCGCTCGGACGATTGCGCCAGCACCGCACCGACGACGGGTGCGACGGCAATGACAGCGAGCAGAACGAACTTCCTCATGTCGATTCTCCATCAAGAGAGAGTCTTGCTGCGTCAGGCGCCCTGAGCGGCGCCGTCCGCGGGAAAACGCTGACTGATCCATGATTGCCAGGCGGACTCATACCCGGGCGCTATGCCGGCCGCCTGTGGGCCGAACAGGTAGAACCGCGCCGTCACCAAGGTCGGCCCGCCCATCGGCATGATGAACAGATGGGCGAACCCCGGCGCCGGGCGCTCCAGGCGCACAAGCAGCTCCGGATTCTCACCCTCCATCCCCTCCAGGGCCGCGACGATCAGCGGCACCGTCTCGCGGGCACGAAGCAGGTCTGGATCCGTGACCTCCAGACTCTCGACCGTGCCGGCGAGATCGGGCGCCCCGGGCGCCGCGGTGACCCGGCCCGCATGATCGATGCGCAGCGCGCTCTTGAGCGTCCGCCACGTCTCCGGCCCGGGCTCCTGGCTGACGGCCGCGAGCTGGAAGGCGGAGCACTCCTGCCCGGCGAAGTGGGCCAGATACAGTTGCAGCATGCGGAAAAACGACACCGCCCACCCGTAGGCGGCACCCTCGAACTGGCCATCCCAGTCGTCCGTGCTGGCGAACCAGCGGTGCACGACTCGCACGACGCACGTTCCGCCGCCACGGGCCTGCACGACCCACTCGGTCGCCACCTTGCCCAGTCCTTCCTGCTCCGCCTCGGCAACGAAACTCTGCGGCGGATTCCAGCGGATGATCGTCGAGGGCGAGTCCATGTCCGGGCCGAAGCGGCACACGGCGGCGCCGCCCTCCCGCTCCTCGACCGTCGTCGGGACGAACCACGACGAGATGCCTTTCCCCGTCGCGATCGCGCGCCACACTTCCTCCGGCGAGCCGGGGACCTCGACTTCGGCCTCGACGTAGCGATACCCATCTTTGTCCTTCTTCACGGGCATGGATTCTCCCTTGCGGCGGTGGTTTGCGGCTGGGGCAGCGGGTGAGCCATGAGCACCAGCCGGTGAGAACGGCCGCCCAGCGCGGATTCATCGTGGTACTTGGCGACGAGGCGGTTGATCGCCTCGACCAGCTCCTGGCTGAACGCGGCCCGCTCCTGGGCGGACCGGAAGCGGACCACCGTGTCCACAGAAAACGTGGCCAGATACTTGCCGGCCTCGCGGGCCCGACGGAGCAGGTCGCCGATCTCCCGCACAACCCGCGCCGCGAGGGCGATCAGATAACTCGCCGAGAGCCGGTCCATCTCCCGCTCGGGATCGACCGCGACGGGGCCGAGCGCCCCGGGCGAAACGACGTAGGCCGAGGCCGTCGCCACGAGCCGCCGCTCCGTCAGCCCGCCCCAGCGCTTGCGACCGACCACGCGGACCAGTCCGTGCGATTCGAGCGTCCGCAGGTGGTAGTTCACCTTCTGCCGCGGCAACCCGACGCGGTGAGCCAACGTGGCCGCGGAGGCCGGCTCGCGCAGCTCCGACAGCAGCCGGCTGCGGACCGGGTCCAGCGCCACGGTCGCCGCCTGGGGATCCTCGATCACGCCCACGTCCAGCATGCTCGCAGGATAGCATTGACAAAGTTTCTTGTCAATACCGGCCGCGAAAAAAATCGGCCGGACGCGCTGGCCGCGAGGATACAGCCCGTCGGCTGCGAATCGGCCCGGCCGCCAACGGGTAAAGTGCCCGAATGAACATCCTGGACGCGATCGGCAACACGTCGCTCGTGCCGCTCCGCAAGGTCGTTCCGGCCGGCGGCGCGAGCATCCTGGCCAAGCTCGAGTGGGAAAACCCCACAGGCAGCGTCAAGGACCGCATGGCGCTGGCCGTCATTTCGCGGGCCGAGCAGGATGGCCGGCTGCGGCCGGGCGACACCGTGATCGAGTACACCGGCGGCAGCACAGGCACGTCGCTGGCGCTGGTCTGCGCGGCCAGGGGCTACCCGCTGCGAATCGTCACGTCCGATGCGTTCAGCCGCGAGAAGCGCGATCACATGGCTGCGCTGGGGGCGGAACTGACGCTGGTCGAGAGCGAGGACGGGCGGACGACCCGGAAGCTCATTCTAGACATGATCGAGGCCGCCCGGCATCTCAGCCGCGAGCCGCACAGCTACTGGACCGACCAGCTCAACAACCACGACAGCATCGCCGGTTATCACGCCCTGGGCGAAGAGATCTGGTCGCAGACGCAGGGCCGGGTGGACGCCTTCGTCCACAGCGTCGGCACGGCCGCATCGTCGCGCGGAGTTGCGGCCGTGCTGAAGCGATACAAGCCGGGCGTGCGGATCGTCGTGGTCGAGCCGGCCGAGTCGGCGGTGCTCTCGGGCGGTGCGGCCGGGCCGCACAAAATCGAGGGCGTCGGCATCGGCTACGTGCCACCGCTGTGGGAGCCGTCGCTGGTAGACGAGATCATCGCGGTCGGCACCGAGGAGGCGAAAGAGATGACGCGGCGAATCGCGCGGGAGGAGGGGATGCTGGCGGGCACATCGTCAGGCGCGAACGTCATCGCCGCGATTCAGGTTGCCCGGCGGCTCGGGCCGGGCGCGAAGGTCGTGACATTGATGGTCGATTCGGGACTCAAGTATCTGAGCACGGACGTGTATCGCGGCCGCGGCGGTGGCTGAGGCGCGGACCGGACCGCGGCTAGCTCCTTTCGGCATCGCAGCCCGCGACGAAATAGGGCTCCAGCAGTGTCCGCAGGGCCTGTCGAGCGCGGTGTAGGCGGACCTTCAGGGCCGCCGTCGAGATGCCCAGCCGCTGGGCGGCCTCCTGCGTATCGATCTGTTCGATGTCGCGCAGCAGCAGGACCACGCGGTATGCGTCCGGCAGCCGGTCGATACATTCGCGCACCTTGATCCGCATTTCGCTGGCGTGCAACTGATCGGCGGCCGACTCGCTCCAGGCGGCAACGTGGCGGGCGTTGTGGCCGGTCTCGTCGAATGTGGGCAGCAGGCTCTCGATCGAGGTTGCATTTCGGCTCCTGGCGGAGCGCAGCTTCATCAGGCAGGCATTGACGACGATTCGGTGCAGCCAGGTACTGATCTTCGAGCCGCCGGCGAAGTCGCGGATCGACCGAAACGCCGAAAGAAACGCCTCCTGGACCGCGTCGGCCGCGTCGTGCTCGCAGCGCAGGAACCGTCGCGCGACTGCGAGCATCTGCCCGCCGAAGCGGCGGACGAACTCCTCGCAGGCCGCTTCATGGCCGCAGCGCACGCGGGCCAGCAGCGCGTCCTCGGCGGTACCACCGTCGGTCGCCACATCGACGCCGCCCGCTCCCCGGGTTCGCTTGATCTGGGTCATGGCGAGTTCTCCGGGCGCAGCAGTTCAGTCACGAAATTCGAGCGCAGCGGCATGCTCACGCCGTCGGCCGAAAGTTCACGCAGAAGTTGCAGCCCCTGGCCGTCGACAAAGCTGACGAGCGAGAGATCGAGAGCGAGAGTCCGGCCGCCGGCCAGCTCGCGCCGGCAGGTCTCGCGGGCCTCTTCCACCCACGCGCCCGCGAGCCGCCCTTCGAATGCCACCCACACCGTCTCGTTTCGGATCGAGCGAGTCATCCTGAGCACGTTCAGCCTCCCTGATCCCGCGGAATTGCAGGCGGCATGCCGAAGCGCGAGTCGGTCGCACGAATGTCAATAAACACTGTCAGATAAGCAGCTTACAGAGATGCGCCGACGTGGGCCGGGAGGATGGGCTGGAAGGCGGCTAGTCGACCTCGGCCACGATCCTTCGTGGCCGTCACGAGAGATCGTGGCGCGGCGGATTCACCTGGCGGATGTCAGGGCGGGCGGGTGCGAGCGGTGGCCGCAGCGACGGGCTCAGCCCGGTGCGCGGCGGATGCCCAGCTTTTTCATGCGGCTTCGCAGCGTATTGGGGTGAATGTCGAGCAGGCGGGCGGCGCCGGACGGGCCGTCGATGACCCATCCGGTGCGGGCGAGTGTCGCGAGGATGTGGCTGCGCTCGACGGCCTCCAGACCCGTTTCCGGCGGCCTGCGAGCGTCCGCCGCGTCACCGGAGGCCGCAGCGGCCAAAGCGGCCAAAGCGGCCAAAGCGGCCGGTGCGACGGCCGGCGCAGACGCGGACACCGAGAGAGCGGTGGAGCCGACGGGCACGAAGGCACCCGGACCGATCTCGAGCACTTCGCTGTTACCGAGGATCACGGCGCGCTCGATGATGTTTTCCAGCTCGCGCACGTTTCCGGGCCAGTGATAAGCGATCAGCCGCTCCATCGTCTCGCGGCTGACGCCGGTGATGCGTTTGCCGATCCGGGCCGAGAACTTGTCGACCAGGAACTGCGTCAGGAGAGCGATATCGTCCCGCCGTTCGCGCAGCGGCGGCACGTGGATGGGGAAGACGTTCAGCCGGAAGTAAAGATCCTCGCGGAAACGGCCGTCCTTCGAGGCTGCCAGCAGATCGCGATTGGTCGCGGCGATTACGCGCACATCGGCCTTCAACGGAGCGCTGCCGCCGACGCGCTCGAACTCCCACTCCTGAAGCACGCGCAGCAGCTTGACCTGCACGTCGAGCGGCACTTCGCCGATCTCGTCGAGGAAGATCGTGCCGCCGTGGGCCAGCTCGAAGCGGCCGATGCGGCGGGCGATCGCGCCGCTGAAGGCGCCCTTCTCGTGGCCGAACAGCTCGCTCTCGACAAGCCCGGTGGGCAGGGCCGCGCAGTTGACCTTGATCAGCGGTTTGTCGCGGCGCGCGCTGTGCGAGTGAATCGCGCGGGCGATCAGTTCCTTGCCGGTTCCCGTCTCACCGGTGATGAGCACCGACGCATCCGTCGGCGCGACGCGCTCGACCAGACGCAGCACGTCGGCCAGTGCTCCGCTGCGGCCGACGATCTCCTCGAAGTTGTGGACGGATTTGATCTCCTCCTGCAAATACGTGTTCTGCGCCCGGAGCCGCGCCTGTTCCTGCTGGAGCAGCACTTTCTCGGTGATGTCGATGAACATCGTTCGCGTGTAGCTGCCGCTCGGATCGGGCCTGGACCACCACTGGATCCACAGCGGCTTGCCGTTGTCCTTTCGGCGAAGCTCCAGGATCACGCCGCCCGTGTCGGTGCCGCGCCCGACCGATTCGAAAGCCTCACGCAGGCGGCGCTGGTTTTCCGGCGTATCCACGACGAAGGAGCGGCCGATCGTGTGCGGCACGTCGTCGGGCGTGATGCCCAGAGCGCGCATGGCGGCCTTGTTGGCGCGGATGAAGCGCGTGTCCAGCCCCTCCTGAACGTAGGCGATCGGTGATTCCTCGAACAGGTCGTGATAGCGCTGCTCGCTCTCGCGCAGGCGCTGCTCGGTGCGCAGACGGATCAGCTCCGCCGCGGCCCGGGCGGCGAAAATGCGGAAGATGAAGAGCTTCTGCGGCTCGGCCGGCATCGGCCGATCGTCGAAGACGGCCAGGTGCCCGAGCGTGTGTCCCTCCGCATCGCGCAGCGGGACGCCCAGGTAGCTCTCGATCCCCAGCCGGACCATCGGCTCGTCGGCGGGGAACTTCTGACTCACGCCCGACACGTGGTGACAGAGACTGCCGAACACGACGTCTTCACAGGGCGTGCCGTGCAGGTCCCACTCGACGTTCTCGGCGATCGCATCCTTGAACCAGAAGGCGATCGTGCGGGCGCGGCCGGCGCGAACCGGATCGGGCGCGGCGCCGCTCAAGCGGCCGGTTTCGCCGTTGTCACCCGCCGCGGAAGCAGAGCCGAGGAATTCTGCGACGAAGGCATACTTCGTGCCGACCGCGGCGGCCAGGTGTCGAACGAGCGTCTGAAAGAACTCGGCACCGCTGGAATCCGCGGTGCCTTCGACGATGGCGCGCAAGGCGGCGATCTCATCATGAGTTGCGGCCGGAACTGGCGCTTGCATGGCGCCATCCTAGCAAATCCGCGCGTGGAAAGCACGATCGGGGCATTGGGACGGCGGCGGAGGCTCTAACCCAGCCGGCCGAGCAGGTGGTCGCCGACGCGCAGGGCATTGGCCATGATCGTCAGCGCGGGGTTCACCGCCCCGCTGGAGGGGAAAAAGCCGGCGTCGACGACGTAGAGATTGTCCACCTCGTGCGCTCTGCAATTCGCGTCGAGCGCCGAGGCGGCCGGGTCGCGGCCGAAGCGGACCGTTCCGCACTGGTGCGCGACGCCGGCCAGTGGAATGCGCTGTCCCACCCAGAGCGACCGCGCCAGCAGTCCCTGGTGGCAGTCGTGACCGTGCACGCCGCACCGAGTCGTCTCCCGCATCAGCTCCTTGAGCTTGCGGATCAGTCGCCGGTGGCCCTCCTCGTTGTTCGGCGCGTAGCTGAGCGTGATCCGGCCGTCGGCATCGAGCGTGACACGGTTGCCCGGATCAGGCAGGTCCTCGCTGGTCAGCCAGAAGTCGAGCGAGTGGCGGGCCATCTTGTCGAGCGTCCAGCCCGGGACGAGCGCCGGCGCGCCGGCCCGCAGCGTGTCGCCGTCGAGCTTTCCGACGAACGAGATGTGCCCCATGGGAAAGTCCCACTGGCCGGACGGACCGTAGAAATCGTTGATCGCGAGCGTCTTCTGAAAGACCGTCGGGTTCGGGCATTTCGAGAGGGCCATCTGGATCGAATTGATGTGGCCCATGTAGTGCCGGCCGACGACGTCGGACCCGTTCGCCAGGCCGCGTGGGTGCCGGTCGCTGCGCGAGCGCAGCAGCAGCGCGGCCGAGTTGATCGCGCCGCAGGCCACGACGATCAGATCGCCGCGGTAGCGCTCCTGCTCTCCGTCGCGCTCTACGACGACCTGTGTCACCTCGCGGCCGGTCGGGCTCGTTTCGAGCCGCTGGACGAGCGCGCCGGTGAGCAGCGTCACATTGGGCCAGGCCAGGGCGGGCTCGACGCCGCAGGTCTGCGCGTCGGATTTCGCCTGAATCAGGCAGGGGTGTCCGTCGCACGTTTCGCAGCGGATGCACTTGCTGGCGTGCGGGGTCGATTCGTCGAGCATGATGCCGAGCGGCACGTGGAACGGGCGCAGGCCGAGCCGCTCCAGGTCGTCATGCAGGGCCTGGATGCGGGGCTCGTGGCTCACAGGGGGATGCGGGTAGGGGGCGCTGGCCGGCGGCTCGGTCGGGTCCTCGCCGCGCCGGCCGTGAACGTGGTACATCCGCTCCGCGGCGGTGTAGTATGGCTCCAGCTCGTCGTAGGTGATCGGCCAGGCGGGCGAGAGGCCGCCGTCATGGCGGATTTCGCCGAAATCGGCCGCGCGCAGGCGGAAGAGGGCGGCGCCGTAGAATTTCGTGTTGCCGCCGACGTAGTAGTTCGTGTGCGGGTGCAGCTCGCGGCCGGCGGCGTCGCGCCAGACCTCCTCGGTGTGATACTTGCCGTCGACGTTGACGGCGCGGGTGCTCCAGTTATCCTTCTCGCGCGGCACGAAGCCGCCGCGCTCGAGCAGGAGGATGCGCTTGCCTGAGGGGGCCAGCTTCGCGGCGAGCGTCCCGCCGCCGGCGCCGCTGCCGATGATGATGATGTCGTAGCGCTCCGCCGCCACCGCGTACCTCCGTGGATGCAACGATACCGATGCGTGCGGCGCCCCGGAGGTTACGGGCGCGGTGGTTTCCGTTCAGTGCCTTGTCGGAATTCAGCGCTCAGACGTGCAGATTCGGCTGCGTCGCCTCGACAGCGCTGAGGATCGGCCGCGCCAACCACACTCGGCCCCATTTGGCCCCGGTCGCCTCCCTGAGCATCCCTGCCTTCTCAAGAATGGCGATGGTTTTTCGTGCCGTCGGAGCGGTAACGCCGAGCCGCTCGGATGCACGCGCCACGGTCGTATAGGGATTGATGAACAGCTCATCGAGCAGCGTCAGCGCGCGGTGCTGCTTCGCGAGCTTCTTTCGGAAGTCGTCGCGGAGCTTCAGGATCGACTGGCTCTGCTCGATCGCATTGCGAGCCGTTTCGCGTACAGCCGTCAGGAAATACCGCAGCCACGCGGGCCAGTCGCCGTGTGTGCGAATGCGCTGGAGCGACTCGTAGTACGTGCTCTTGCTCTGCTCGATGTAGCTCGACAGGTACAGCAGCGGCTTACTGAGCCGCCCGCGCTCGATCAGGAAAAGAGTGATCAGCAGGCGCCCGATGCGCCCGTTGCCGTCCAGAAACGGGTGAATCGCCTCGAAATGCTCATGGGCCAGCGCGCACTGCACCAGTTCCGGCATCGTGCCGCGCTGGTTGAGAAAGACCTCCCAGTGCTTCAGACACGCGTGCATCTCCGGCTCGGGCGGCGGCGGAACATACGTCGCCGTCGTCAGCGTCGAGCCCGGCGGGCCGATCCGGTTCGGCGAGCGGCGAAACTCGCCCGGCGCCCGCTCCTGGCCGCGAACCCCGTGCATGAGCACCTTGTGCAGATCGCGCACCAGCCGGCCCCCGAGCGGCAGCTTGTCGAGTTGCCGCAAGCCGCGGTTCAGTGCCGCGACGTAGTTGCGCACCTCCAGCACGTCGCTGCCGGGCGGCGTGCGCTTCGGCTCGATCTCGTCCAACAGCAAGTCCGACAGGCCGGCCTGTGTGCCTTCGATACGGCTCGACGCGACCGCCTCACGCTTCACGTACGGCGCGATCAGCAGATCGGGGTTCGGCAGATAGCGCCCCAGGCCCGAAAGCTCGCTCAACGCCGCGTCCGCCCGCGACAAAAGCAGCGCCAGTTCCGGCGTGTACTCGACTCTCGGCGGCAGCGGCCGCGGCACGAAAGTCCAGTAACCGGTCGCCGTCCTTCGGACTTCGCCGGCCGCGTCGGTTACAAAGCTTTTCGGGTCCATGCGTTAGGCGCTCCGAAAGGAGCTTACAGAGCGCCGACCGCTTTGTAAATCAGAGCCGGATTTTTTCAAAGCTTGGGGGCCTTTGAAAACCGGCCGCGTCACCCCCCCGCCTCGAACCCCGGATACAACGTCATCCCGCCGTCGACGAACAGGCTCGCCCCGGTGATGTAATCCGCCTCATCGCTGGCCAGCCACACCGCCAGCCGGGCCACGTCCTCCACCTCGCCGATCCGCTTGTAGGGGATCAGCTTGAGCAGCTCTGCGTACGCCTGCGGCGTGGCCCAGGCCGGCATGTTGATCGGCGTGCGGATCGCGCCCGGGCAGATGCTGTTGACGCGAATGCGCCACGGCGCCACTTCCTGAGCGATCGACTTCATGAGCTGAAAGACGCCCCCCTTGCTGGCCGCGTAGTTCACGTGCCCGGCCCACGGGATCACCTCGTGCACGCTGCTGATGCAGATGATTTTGCCGGCCGCACAGGAGACCTCCGGCCGCACGCCGCGGCGCTTGAACTCGCGCACGGCCTCGCGGGCGCAGAGAAACTGCCCGGTGAGATTGACGCTGATGACCTTGTTCCACTGCGCCAGCGTCATCTCCTCGAGCGGGGCATCCTGCTGGAGTCCGGCGTTGTTCACCAGGATGTCGACCGTGCCGAACTCCGCCCGCATCCGGGCGAACATCTCCTGCACCTGTGACTCGTCCGAGACATCCGCCCGATGCGCGACCGCCCGGCCGCGGCTGGCGCAGCCGCAGTGCGTGGCTTCGTCGACGACCGCCCGTGCGGCCAGCTCGTCGCCGACGAAGTTGACCATCACATCGGCCCCGGCCGCACAGAGCGCGACGGCGATTCCGCGGCCGATGCCCGAGCTGGCGCCGGTGACGAGGGCTTTCTGGCCCCGCAGTACCGGCCGGGCCTCGCAGGTGGGCATGACGATGTCGGGCAGTTGCGCCGGTGTGAGATCGCGGATGAGCGTGCTGCTCATGGGCATGGAACGATCGGCTATCGTGGCATCGAACATTGAATCTCCGGACGTCGGCGCGAGCGCCGTCTCGTGGGCATTTCAGGGTTCGATGCGGCCAAGCGGCCGGCGTTACGTGATCGGAGATCGCCGATCGTGCAAGGCGTATCTAGTCACGTCTCGCACCTGGCAGGAAGCTGGTGAAAACACTCGTTCTAGGCGGCACGCAGTTCGTCGGCCGGCACATCGTGCAGGCGCTCGTCACCGCGGGCCACCGTGTAACGATATTCAATCGCGGCTGGCCCCCCGACCATCTTCCGCCCGAGGTCCAGCGGCTGCGCGGCGACCGCGACGCCGGGCCGGCCGGTCTGAGGGACATCTGCACCAAGCGGGCCCGCGCGAGGCGGAGCTGGTTGTGGCGGCACGAGGACTTTACGATCGAGGCGATCATGGTCTCGGAGGAGAATACGGGCAGGGTTGGTCTCTTTCTTTGTGCCGTGATCCGAGTGGCAGGCCCCCGAGATACGAACAGGGGGCGGGCGATCCACGGGTTTCGCTCGTCCGCCTCGCGGCGGACTTCGCTGCACGCGTGGCAAGAAACCTTGGCCGCTCCGCGGCCGGCGTTCGGCGGCTCGGAAACGCTCGACACGAGTATTCGGGGTGGATCGCCCCCGCCCAGACCGGTCGGAGACCGGTCCTCCACGCAGACCGGTCGGAGACCGGTCCCCCACGCAGACCGGTCGGAGACCGGTCCCCCATTCTCGGAGCAGCGACCATCAGCCGTCAGCAGGACACGCGCGCACTTTGCGATCGCCCCGGCTTTCTCATGAAAGCGCGAGGCGGAGTTGATACGGCTGGCAGGCGATGAGCGAGCCTGACCGCTCGCGCCGCCGCCGCCGCGTCCGTGCTACAATTTCGCGATGGTCGCCGCATCCGCCCTCACACACACCGGCATCACGCGGAACAACCTTTTCCGCCAGCCGCTGCGGACGACGCTGACCGTGCTCGGTGTCGCGCTCGGCGTCGTCGCCATCATCGCCTTCGGCTCGATCGTGCAGGGTGTCCGCGACGCGATCGATTCCGGCCTGCGCCTCGGCGGCGCGGACCTGGCCGTCTTCCAGGCGGGCGTGTCGTCCGACCTGTTCAGCGCTCTCGACGAGGACGCGACGCGGGCCAAGCTGCTGGCCGATCCGGACGTCGTCGCGGTCGAAGCCGGCCTGTCGCACATCATGCCCGTGGCCGACCAGCGCTTCACCATCGTCTTCGGCGTCGACACGGGAGGATTCACCTATCGCCCGGAGTACGTCAACGGCCCGCCGATTCGCGCCGCGGACGAGGCGAGTCTCGGCGTTCTCGCGGCCAAGGCGCTGCGCAAGGGAATCGGCGATACGCTCGAAATCGGCGGGCGGACATTCCGGATCGTCAGCACCTTCAACACCGGCGTGGTCATCTACGACGCCGCACTGACCGTCCGGATCGATACGCTCCAGGAAATGCTCGGCCGCGAGGGCCAGGCGACGGCCTTCTTCCTCGATCTGCGGCCGGAGGCGAAGGTCGACGCAGTGGCGGAGCGGCTGGAGGCGGCCCATCCTGAGCTCGTGGCGATCTCGAACGCGGCCGAATACCGCAAGGTGGATATCGGGCTGGAGGTTTCGCAGAGCGCGGTCTGGCTCATCACGCTGCTGGCGGTCATCATCGGCAGCGTGATCGTTCTCAACACGATGTGGATGTCCGTGCTGGAGCGAACGCACGAGATCGGCGTGCTGCGTGCCGTGGGCTGGTCGCGCCGCGACGTGCTGCGCATGGTGCTGCGCGAGTCGCTGGCGATCGGGCTGCTGGCGCTGATCGCCGGCGCGATTCTCGGCGTGGCCGCTGCCAAGCTGATCGCGCAGGCGCCGATCGCCACGCAGTTCGTCCGGCCGAGCTTCGGGGCGCTGCACTTCGCGCTGGCCGGGGCGTCGGCCGTGCTGCTGAGCGTGCTGGGCGGATTTCTGCCGGCGTGGCGCGCGACGAAGGTCTCGCCCGCGGAGGCGCTGCGGTATGAGTGACACGACGGCGATCCGCGCGCGCGGGCTGGGCAAGCGCTATGAGCAAGGGCGCGTGACGGCCCTGGCCGGCGTCGATCTGGACGTCGCACGCGGGGAGTGGGTCGCGATCTGCGGCCCGTCCGGCTGCGGCAAGTCAACGCTGCTGAACATGATCGCGGCCATCGACACGCCGGACGCGGGTGAGCTGACGGTCTGCGGCCGCGAGCTGCGCCGGCTGGAAGCTGCGCAGGCCGACGCGTTTCGCCGCGAGACGGTCGGGATGATCTTTCAACTTCACAACCTCTTGCCGCGCCTGACGGCGCTCGAGAATGTGCAGATTCCTCTGCTGCCGAGGCGGGTGCCGGCCGGCGAGCGTGTGCAGCGCGCCGCTGCGCTGCTGCGGCGCGTCGGCCTCGAGCCACGCATGCACGCCCGGCCGCCCACGCTCTCCGGCGGCGAGCGGCAGCGCGTCGCGATCTGCCGCGCGCTGGTCAACCAGCCGGCGATATTGCTGGCGGATGAGCCGACGGGGGCGCTGGACTCTCACAGTGGCGACCGTTTCTTCGAGCTGCTGGCCGAGCTTCAAGTCGAGCGGGCGCTGACGCTCGTCGTGGTCACGCACGACCCGCGGGTTGCAGCGCGCGCCCAACGCGTCGTTCAGATGCTCGACGGAGCGATTCGACCGGCCACCGAACCGGCCGACGCGAAGCTCGTGTTGCGGTGATCCGCGCTGCCGCGAATCGCCGGCCCGATCCGCGGTTCCCGCACCTCACGGCGGGTCGATCCGTCCGTTCGAACAGTCACAGGGAAGGATCGCATCGTTGGGCAGCTTCGCGTCCGCGGTGCGGCTCGGATCGTCCTGTGCGAAGTGAATCCGCTGGGCGGGGAAATAGATCGTCTCATATGCCCGCAGGGTCTCGGCCGCGGCCCGTCCTTCTTGTCCGCGCGAGATCGCACGCCGCAGCGCCGTCTCGAAGCTGCAATCCACCCAGAAGCGCAGATCGAAATGGTCGCGATAAGCCCGCTTGAACAGGAAGATGCCCTCCAGCAGAATCACGTCCACATCGCAGAATTGATACGTATGCTGACGATAGGCGTCGGCCGTCTCCTCGGTGTAATCCAACTCCAGCTCGACACTGCGACGCTCGCGCAGCGGCAGCACGAGTCGCGCAAACATCTCATCCAACCGAAGCGCGTGTTCGTGGAATCGCCGCCCCGGGTCCGGTCCTCCGAAGCGCACAGATGGCAGGTTCAGCCAGCCGTCGACATTCAGGTTCGCCACGCGCAGGCCGCTTCGCGCCAGAAGTTCGGCCAGGCGGGCGGTGACGAATCCCTTTCCGCTCGCATCGATGCCGCTGATCCCCACGAGCGATGCCTGTCACGGCTCGTGCGCTGTGAGTGTTGCGTGTCGACCGCGGATCAGCTTCTCGGCCGAGTCGAGATTCGACACGAGCTCCCCGGCGCCCAGTCGCTGGCAGATCTCCACTTTCGGCCGCATCAGATTCGCTCCCCGCACTCCGCATAGCGCGACTCTGTCAGGCCGCGCAGGATGTAGCGACCACGGCGGTGGCGCGTTCATTTCATCGCGAAGACGAATCGAATTGCTGCAAAGATCGCCTGTAGACGCTCCTTGCGCAGCAACGCAATTCGTCGATCCAGCGTCGATTTTGGAATCGTTAGAATGTTCTCCAAGGTGACGGTGCATGCCGTCGGCACACCGTCGCTCGGATCGAGATCCACCTCCGCGGGAATGCCCCGCCGCATGCGCGTCAGCGGCGCTACCGTGACATTCGTCAGCCGCGGAATCGCGGCCGTGCGAGTCAGGATCACAACCGGGCGCCGACCGGCCGGGCCGGGCAGATTCGCCCAGTAGATATCCCCCTGCCGCGGCTCAGGCATCCGCGCGCTCCCAGTCGGCGAAGTCATCGCTGGGCCAGACCTGTTCCGCAAGCGCTGCGCCCGTCGCGCCGATCCGCTGGTCGTCTCGCTCGGCCTTCAGCTCAACGTCCGGCACGATTTCGACCAGGCTGCGCGGACCCTCATCCGGCTGAAAGCGCACCACCCTCGCGCGCAGCTCGACCCACTCGCTCGCCCGCCCGATTGTCGCCCGGATGCGCGCCGCCAACAGCTCCGCGCCCAGCCGCGAAGCGAAAACGTTGCAGGACCTGTCGCTACCCGTCACGCGAAGCACATCCCCCCGAACGTATTCTGACCCAGCGCTCCGTTCGTAGGCCGGCAGCGGGTCGGCCACGACACGAATGCGGCTGAGTTTTGGCGCCGTGGCGACCAGAATGCGGCCGGGCGGCGTCTGCGGCCGATCGTCGAGCAGGCTGGCGAGCCGCCCCGCCTGTTCGCAGGTCAAAACGACGCTGAATTGCTGGAGTCGGCCGTCGGGCCGTGTGCGAACTCGGCCGTCGGCGCCGAGAACGTCGCCCAGCCCGCGCCGGCCGGTGCTGGTCTTGTTCATCTTTACACCTCATTCTTTACACCCGATTATTGCAGGATACTTGCTGGGTGTCAAATGAGGTGCAATAACTATGAGTACATTTTGCACCTCTGGCGGATGAGTCCGCTGCTCGGGGGCATCGCCGGCCAGCCTCTGCCCGACAGGCTCACGCCCCACCCCCCACCGTGGCGCCCGCCCGCCGCCGGACCCACGCCTTCGTCGAACCGTCGGTTGCCACAGGCTCCCGCTCGGCCGGCCGGACC
The DNA here is from genome assembly GCA_964643885.1 of uncultured Planctomycetales bacterium. Classification (GTDB taxonomy): domain Bacteria; phylum Planctomycetota; class Phycisphaerae; order UBA1845; family Fen-1342; genus CAADGL01. The sequence goes on along the minus strand of CAZXUI010000003.1, from coordinate 104,710 downwards.
TGCGAAAGCGGCGCCAGCAGCTTGGCGACCAGGCCGGTCCAGCCGCATTGATGCGACGCCCCGACGCCCCGTCCGCTATCACCGTCGAAGTACTCGTGGAACAGCAGGTAGTCGCGGAAATGCGGGTCGGTCTGAAACAGCTCGTAGCGAGCCGCGTCCGAACCCGCCGGCGGGCCGAACACCGGCCGCCGACCGTCGGGGCCGCGCAGGAAGATCCGCGTCAGCCGCCGCGAAAGCTCGTCGGCCACCTCGCGAATCGTGACCAGCCGCTCCGAGCCGGCCGGGCACTCCACCTTGAACTCGTCTCCGTAGTAGTGGTGGAACTTCTGAAGCGACTCGATCAGCAGATAGTTCACCGGAAACCAGATCGGCCCGCGCCAGTTCGAATTGCCCCCGAACGCCCCGGAGTCCGACTCACCCGGCTGATAGCGCACCGCCAGCTCGTGCCCATTCAGGCCGAAGACGTATGGCCGCTCGCGATGCGCCGCCGAAACGGACCGCACGCCGTATTCCGAAAGGAACTCGCTCTCATCCAGCATCCGCCGCAGCAGAGCCTTCATGCGGCGCCCGCGCAGCAGCGACAAAAGCCGCCGTTGGCCGCGGCCGGGCACATCCCAGTGCGAGACCAGCGCCGCCAGGTCCGGCCGATAGTCGAGGAACCACTCCAGCCGCCGTTTGAATTCCGGTAACCGCTCAAGCAGCTCGGGCTCCAGCGTCTCCACCGCGAAGAGCGGGATCAGGCCGACCATCGAGCGCACCTTGAGCGGCACGGTCCGTCCGTCCGGCAGGTTCAGCACGTCGTAATAGAACTGGTCGTGCTCGCACCAGAGCCCGATGCCGCCGGACCCATCGGGAGCCGATCCCAGACCGCACATGTCCGTTGCACCGATGCTGTTCATTGCCTCGGCGATGTGCAGAAAGTGCTCGAAGAACTTCGTCGCGACGTCTTCGTAGACGCGGTTGTGCAGGGCCAGCTCGAGCGCGATGCGCATCAGGTTCAGGCAGTACATCGCCATCCAGCTCGTGCCGTCCGCCTGGTTGATGAATCCGCCCGTCGGCAGCGGCGCGCTGCGGTCGAAGACGCCGATGTTGTCCAGCCCCAGGAAGCCGCCCTGAAAGATGTTCCGGCCCTGGGCGTCTTTGCGATTCACCCACCAGGTGAAGTTGAGCATGAGCTTGTGAAAGACACGCTCCAGGAACGCCAGGTCGCCGGCGTAATTCTCCTCGCTGGCCTGCCGCCGCTGCTTGCGGTCGATCTGGAAGACGCGCCACGCCGCCCACGCGTGCACCGGCGGGTTCACGTCGCCGAAGGCCCACTCGTAGGCCGGCAGTTGTCCGTTCGGGTGCATGTACCACTCGCGCGTCAGCAGCACGAGCTGGTCCTTGGCGAACTGTGCGTCGACCATCGCGAGCGGGATGCAGTGGAACGCCAGGTCCCACGCGGCGTACCACGGATACTCCCACTTGTCCGGCATGCTGATGATGTCGGCGTTGTTCAGGTGCAGCCACTCACGGTTGCGGCCGAAGCGGCGCTCGGGCGGCGGAGGCGGCTGCGCGGGGTCGCCGCGGAGCCACTGCGTCACGTCGAGGTAGAAAAACTGCTTGTTCCAGATCATCCCCGCCAGGGCCTGGCGCTGCACCAGGCGCGCATCCGCATCCTCGATGCCCGCCTGCAGCTCGGCGTAGAACGCGTCCGCCTCTTCGCGCCGCAGCGCCAGCACGCGGTCGGCATCTTCGAACGGCACTTGATTCAGCGTCCGCGTCAGTCGCAGCCGGAATTGAACGGATTCGCCGGCCGGGACGACGGCGCGATACCACGCGGCCGCCTTCGTGCCGACTCGCTGCGGGTTGACGGCCGCGGCATCGCCCTCGACCACGCGCGTGTGAAACGCGTCCTTCGGCCAGATCGGCCCGCCGCCGCTCCCGAAGATCCGCCGCGTATCGGTCTCGTTCTCGCAGAAAAGCCATTGCGGCTCGCCGTCCGCATAAAGCCGATACTGACCCAGCGTCGCGTGCCGCGCGACGGCTGCCCCGCCCTCGAGCCGCAGCTCCGGCCGCGGCGAGCCGGCCGCCCACGACCACGTATTGCGAAACCACACCTGTGGCAGGACGTGAATCGGAGCCGCCTGCGGCCCGCGGTTGTGCACGGTCACGAACATCAGGATGTCGTCCGGCGCCGCTTTCGCATACTCGACGAACACGTCGAAGTAGCGGCCCTCGTCAAACACGCCGGTCTCGATCAACTCGAACTCCGGCAGGTCTTTGCCCCGCCGCCGGTTCTCCTCGACGAGCTGAGCATAGGGAAAGGCCGCCTGCGGGTACTTGTAGAGCATCTTCAGGTAGGAGTGCGTCGGCGTCGCGTCGAGGTAATAGTAGAGCTCCTTGACGTCCTCGCCGTGATTCGCCTCGCGGTTGGTCAGTCCGAAGAACCGCTCCTTGAGGATCGGATCGCGCTCGTTCCAGAGTGCCACGCTCAGGCAGAGTTGCTGCTGGTCATCGCTGAGTCCGGCCAGCCCGTCCTCGCCCCAGCGATAGGCCCGGCTGCGGGCGTGATCGTGCGACAGGTAGTCCCACGCCGTGCCGTGCGGGCTGTAGTCCTCGCGCACGGTGCCCCACTGCCGCTCACTCAGGTAGGGCCCCCACTGCCGCCAGGCGGCCGCCCCTGCCCGCATCTGCTCCACCCGCCGCTTCTCGGCCGATTGGGCCATGATCGCTCCTTATCACGAGCTCCCCGCACGCGGGGGTCCCGCACTTCGATGCGATCATGTCGACGCAGTTACCTTTACCCATGTCCGGCAGCATCGCGAGACCGTCGCTCGAAACGATGCACCCTCCGAGTGCATCCAACCGGCCGGGCGTATCGTCCACGCGCCACGCATCACCCGTTCACGGAGTCATCATGGCTCGATACGAAATCACTGCGCAAGACAGCACTATCGCGGCCCGCCCGCTCTGGCCGCTCCTGGCCGCCAGCGCCGGCACACTCATCGCCGCGCCGCTCTACGTCGCCCTGCTGGATGTCCCCCTCATCCGTGCCACCGGCCTGCCGATTTTCCTGCTGACCGGCGTCGCGGCCGTCGCCGGCGCGATCTACGTCCGCCGCGACGACCGCGGCTGGGTCCGGCTCGGCGGCGCGGCCAACATGTTGGCGATCCTCGCAGCCGCACTCTGGTTCTTCTGGCTGGCCGCCCTGCCGGTGCCGCAAGCGGCGGCCGCCGCACTCGAGCAGGCGCCCGATTTCCGCCTGCTGGACCAGAACCGCCGCCCCGTCGCACTCAGCGAGCTCTATCGCCGCGGCAACGTGCTGCTTGTCTTCTATCGCGGCTCGTGGTGCCCCTTCTGCGTCTCCGAACTGCGCGGCCTGGCGAGTGTTCACGACGAGCTGATGAAGGCCGGCGTCCAGATCGTCGCCGTCTCCGTCGACCCGATCAGCAAGACCTCGACGGCTGCCGAGCGACTCGGCCTGCGCTTCCCGCTGCTCAGCGACACGGAGCGGACGGCCATCCGCGCCTACGGCCTCGTACACGCCGGCGGCGGACCGGCCGGCGAGGACGTCGCGCTGCCCGGCCAGTTCCTCATCGACCGCGACGGCCGCATTCTCTGGCGCCGCCTGGCCGGCCGCATTCAGGACCGGCCCGACCCGCGGGCGGTGCTCGAGCACATCCGTGCGGCCGGTCCGAAATCCTGACCGTTCAGAATGCCGCGTGGCGAGCCGGCGGCCGCGGAAACCGGCCGACAGGGGCCGCATCGAATCAGCAGCGGCCGCACCGGCGCGGATACGCGGGCCGGACGCGCAACAACGTCCATCAGGCGGGCAGAGATTCGCATGTCCATGAACTTCGCAGGCGACGCAGAGTGGCTCGAGGCGGACGGTCTGGGAGGGTTTGCCTCCGGCACGGTCGCTGGGCCGCGGACGCGCCGTTATCACGGTCTTTTGCTCGCGGCCACGAATCCGCCCACCGGCCGAATGATGCTCGTCAACGGTTTCGACGCCTGGCTGGAGACCGCCAATGGCCCGCTGCCACTGACGGCTCAGCAATACGCGGTCGGGGGCGTTCAGCCCCAAAACCGACCCGTGGTCGAATCGTTCACGCCCGAGCCGTGGCCTATGTGGGAGCTGCGCCTGGCCGACGGCACGCGCGTCCAGCAGGAAATCCTCGTTCGCTATGGAACTCCGCTGGTGGCGCTGTCGTGGCGGCTGCTGAAAACCGAAACGCTGCTCGACGCGGCTGCGACGACCGCACGGCGGGACGAGCGCCAACGGCCGGTATACACGCTCTGCGTGCGCCCGTTCCTCTCCGGCCGCGATTATCACGCCCTGCACCATGAGAATGCGGCCTTTCGTTTCGAGCCGCAGCAGCGCGAGGGCTGCCTGGTCTGGCGAACATACGAAGGCGTGCCCGAGGTCATTTCCTGTGCGAACGCCGAGTATCGGCATGAACCGTACTGGTACCGGAACTTCCACTACGAGCAGGAGCGGCAGCGCGGCCTGGACCAGCTCGAGGATCTCGCGGCTCCCGGCGTGCTGCGATTCGATCTCTCCGCCGGCGAGGCGGCCTGGATTCTCACCACGACGACGAGCGCTGCCGAGCCGCTGCCTTGCCCGTCGGATGCGGTCCGCTCCCTGGCGACGCTCCGCGACGCCGAACGCAAGCGCCGGGCGCGCTACGCTTCGTCGCTGCATCGCGCGGCCGACGCCTATTTCGTCCGCCGCGGCGAGGGCAAATCGATCATCGCCGGTTATCCGTGGTTTGCCGACTGGGGCCGCGACACGTTCATCGCCCTGCGCGGCCTGTGTCTGGCCACCGGCCGGTTCGACGACGCCCGCGCGATTCTGCTCGAGTGGTCCGGCGCGGTCTCGGAAGGGATGCTTCCGAATCGATTCCCGGATCGCGGGGAGTCGCCCGAATACAACTCCGTCGATGCGTCGCTCTGGTACGTGATCGCGGTGCACGAATTCCTGGCAGCCGCAGACGCCGGGAAAACGCAACTGGCTCGCGACGAGCGCCGCCGCCTCGAGAACGCCGTGTGCGCCATTCTGGCCGGTTACGAACACGGCACGCGCTACGGCATCCGCTGCGACGACGACGGTCTGCTCGCCGCCGGCCAGCCCGGCGTGCAGCTCACCTGGATGGACGCGAAAGTCGGTGACTGGGTGGTCACGCCGCGGATCGGCAAGCCCGTGGAGATACAGGCCCTCTGGCTCAATGCGCTCTGGGCCGCGCGGCAATTCTCGGACCGCTGGACCGAGCTCTTCGTCCGCGGCCGCGACAGCTTCCGCAGCCGTTTCTGGAGCGAAGCGCGCGGTTACCTGTACGACGTGGTCGACCGCGACCGCCGCCCCGGCGCCGTCGACGCGCGCCTGCGGCCGAATCAGATCTTCGCCGTCGGCGGACTGCCGATCGCGATCCTGGAAAACGGCCGGGCCCGCAGGATCGTCGACGCCGTCGAGCAACGACTCTGGACGCCGCTCGGACTGCGCTCCCTGGACCCGGAGGACCCGGAGTTCGCCCCGCATTACCGCGGCGGCGTGCGCGAGCGCGACGGTGCATACCACCAGGGAACGGTCTGGCCGTGGCTGATCGGGCCGTTCGTCGAGGCGTGGGTGCGCGTGCGCGGCGACACACAGGCTGTGCGACGTGCGGCACGCGAGCGCTTCGTGCGGCCGTTGCTCGAACACCTGCGGATGGCCGGGATCGGCCACGTCTCAGAGGTGGCCGACGGCGCCGTTCCCCACACGCCCGGCGGCTGCCCGTTTCAGGCCTGGTCGCTGGCGGAGCTGCTGCGATTGGAGCACGTCGTGCTCGCGGACGCGCGCCCGAGCGGTGGCAGGCGAAACTCGCGCGCCGTGTCGGAAACCTTCGCGGCCGCACCAAAACCGGCGCCTCGCCATGCTTGACGCTCTCTCGCAGCATTGGCCGGAATACCTGATGGAGGCCGCGTTGCTCGGCTGCTTCATGATCTCCGCATGCCTGTTCGCGACGCTGATCGAGCACCCGGGCGGCCCGGTTCGGGGCCGGGTGCGCAGTCCGCTGGCCCGGCGGGCGGCGATGGGAGCCGCGATGGGGTGCACGGCGGTCGTGTTGATCTACTCGCCCTGGGGTGGGCAGTCCGGCGCGCACATGAATCCGGCGACGACGCTGACGTTCTATCTGCGCGGCAAGCTGGCCGCGGCGGACGCCCTCTTCTACGTCACTTCGCAATTCGTCGGTGCGGCGGCCGGTGTCGGCCTGGCGAGTCTCCTGCTCCGCGCGCGGCTGCGGCACGCGGCGGTTCGTTACGTCGTCACGCAACCCGGCCGGCGCGGAGCATCGATGGCCTGGATGGCCGAGCTGATGATCGCGTTCGGCATGATGCTGACGGTCTTGCTCGCCAGCAACAGCGCCCGGCTCACTGCCTACACGGGCTATCTGGCGGGTGCTCTCGTCGCGCTATACATCACGTTCGAAGCGCCGCTCTCGGGCATGAGCCTGAACCCAGCCCGCTCGTTCGGATCGGCGCTGGGAGCGCGTGACCGGCGCGGGCTGTGGATCTACCTGACCGCGCCCGTCGCCGGCATGCTGCTGGCATCCGCCGCGTTCACAGCACTGCCCGGATCGCGGCACGTGTATTGCGCCAAGCTGAATCACTGCAACGACCGCCGCTGTATCTTCCGCTGCGAGTTCGAGCGGCTCCGCGCGGTCCATCCGCCGCAGATCACCGGAGCTCGCTTGCCGTGACCTTTCGTGTGTCACCCCTGCGCAGTCGATCGATCGAGCTGCCGAGGAAAGCCGCCCGATCGACCGCCGGCCTCGAGGAGATTCGTTCGATGAAGTTCGAACCACGCCGCGGCTTGCTTCGCCACTTGTGGGCCATGCTGCTGATCGCGCTCTGCGCGGTCGTCGGGTCGACCGCGCAAGACGGCGTCGATCCGGCCGCCGCAGAGCCCACGGCCGACTCTTCGATCACCGTGATCGGCGTGACCGTCGGCGACCTCGACCGCGCCGTGACCTTCTTCAGCGAGGTATTGTCATTCGAGACCGTCGGCCGGCGAGGTGTCTCCGGCGAGGCGTTCGCGCGACTGAACGGCCTGCCGTCCGCGGAGGGGCAGGCGGCCATGCTGAAACTCGGCGACGAGCTGCTGGAACTGACCGCGTTCGAGCTGCCGCCAGGCCGGACCTTTCCCGCCGGCACGCGCAGCAACGACCGCTGGTTTCAACACATCGCCATCATCGTCAGCGACATGGATCGTGCCCACGCGCGCCTGGTCGAGCACGGCGTCCGGCCGGCATCGCGGGGCGGCCCGCAGCGCCTGCCGGACTGGAACGAGAACGCCGCCGGCATCCGCGCCTTTTACTTCCGCGACCCGGACGGCCACTTTCTCGAGCTGCTTCAGTTTCCGCCCGGCAAGGGTGACCCGAAGTGGCAGAGACGATCCGACCGGCTCTTTCTCGGCATCGACCACACGGCGATCGTCGTCGCGGACACGGACGCCAGCCTGCGCTTCTATCGCGACCTTCTCGGCCTGAGAATCGCCGGGCAAGGCGAGAATCATGGCCCGGAGCAGGAGCGGCTCAACAACGTCCGCGGCGCACGCTTACGCATCACGACGCTCCGGGCGGATGCCGGCCCGGCGATCGAATTGCTGGAGTATCTCAACCCGCGCGACGGCCGGCCGTATCCAGCCGACACCCGGCCGAACGACCTGCTCCATTGGCAGACGACGCTGCTCGTACAGGACGCCGCAGCGACGGCTGAAGCCCTCGGCCGCGCCGGCCGCTCGCCGCTCGCGCCGGAACCGGTTCATTCCGCCGGAATCGTTCCCGGCTCGACCAGGGCCTTCATTGTCCGCGACCCGGACGGCCACGCGATCCGCGTGGTCGAAAAGTAATCGCCGGCGCCGGCGCCTGCCGGCCGGCTTGATCTGTTCGCCGAGATAACGCATGTCAACCCAGCCAACCGCCGTTCCCGCCCCGTTCCAGATTCCGCAGTCCTTTTTCGCCGCATTGCCCCACGCGGCCGGCCAGGCGATCCGCAACCTCTGCCACCGGCTGCTCGCATTCGCCCCGCTGAACGACGCCTACACTCGCATGCGCGACAGCGAAGCGGCCGGCGCCTTCTGCGAGCGGGCCCTGCAAGCACTCGGCGTGCGGTTCGACGCCGCACCCGACGATCTGAAGCACATTCCCACCCGCGGGCCGCTGATCGTCGTGGCCAATCACCCATTCGGCGGTCTGGACGGACTGATCCTGGCCGCGCTGCTTCAACGCGTCCGGCCGGATGTGCGCCTGCTCGCCAATTCGCTCTTGAACTGCATTCCGGAACTGAGCGCCTGCTGCTTTTTCGTCGACCCGTTCGGCGGGCGATCGGCCGCGGCACGAAACCGGACCGCGATGCGGTCGGCCGCGCGCTGGGTCGCGGGCGGCGGGGCGCTCGGTCTCTTTCCGGCCGGCGAGGTTTCGCATTTCACGCTTGGCCGTCGCTGCGTCAGCGACCCGCCCTGGTCCGATTCGCTCGCCCGCCTGGCGCTGCGAACGCGGGCCACCGTCGTGCCGGTCTTCTTCGACGGCCGCAACAGCTCGCTCTTCCAGCTCGCCGGCCTGTTACATCCCCGGTTGCGAACGGTCCTGCTTCCCCGAGAGCTGCTGCGGCTGCGCGGCGAAACGGTGCGCGTCGAAGTCGGCGGCCCGATCACGCCGCAGCGGCTGGCACGCCTCTTCGCCGAAGGCAGCTCGGATGGTTCACCCCCGCGCCAGGCGGCGGCGCAGATCACCGAGTATCTTCGGCTGCGGACATACATTCTTCGCGGCCGCGCCGGCCGAGGAACGCGCCCGCTCGAGCGCCGGCCGGCCGCCCTGCGACGGCCCGAACCGATAGTTCCCCCCGCATCGGCCGCGAAGCTGGCCGACGAGATCGCCGCACTGCCCGCCGACCAATGCCTCTCGGCCAGCGGTCCGCTGCGCGTATTGGTCGGCCGTGCTTCGCAGCTTCCGGCCGCGCTCTATGAAATAGGACGGCTTCGCGAAGCGACCTTCCGGCTGGTGGGCGAAGGCACCGGCCGCGGAATCGATCTCGACCGATTCGACCCGCACTATCTGCACCTGTTCGTCTGGAACGCCGAGCAGCGCGAGATCGTCGGCGCGTATCGCATGGGTCCGACCGACGAGCTGCTGTCCCGCTTCGGCCCGGCCGGCCTCTACACGAGCACGCTGTTTCGCTACCAGCGGCGGCTGCTCGACGAACTTGATCCAGCACTGGAGCTGGGGCGATCCTTCGTCGTATCCGCCTATCAGCGCGACTACGCGCCGCTTCTGCTGCTGTGGAAAGGCATCGGCCGCTACGTCGCCCTGAATCCGCGCTATCGCCGGCTGTTCGGCGCCGTGAGCATCAGCGACGAATTCCAGTCGACGACGCGGCAGCTCCTGATGGCGTTTCTGAAGCTGCACAGTTTCGATCGCCGGCTCGGCTCACTGGTGCGCGCGAAAAACCCGCCGCCGGCGCTGCACTTCCGGGATGCTGACGAGCGGCGGCTCGGGGCGCTGGTCAACGACTTTACCGAGGTCGAGGAACTGGTTCGGGAGATCGAATGCAGCCGCCGCAGTGTTCCCGTGCTCCTGCGGCAGTATCTGAAGCTGAACGCAAAGCTGCTCGGCTTCAACGTCGACGCGGATTTCGGCGACGTGCTCGACGGGCTCGTGCTCGTCGATCTGACGACGGTCGAGCGGTCGATTCTGAACCGTTATCTCGGCAAGGAGGGTGCCGCATCGTTCCTGGCGTTCCGTCAGACCGCCGGCGAGCCGTCGTCGCCCGTCGGGCCCGGTCCGGGCGATGAGATCACGTCCAGTTGATGCGCCTTGCGCCCGCCGCGAGTCGTGCGCGCATCGCCCGGTGCGGCGGACAGGAGTGTCCGGGCCAGTTCGATCGCCCGGCCGACCAGGTCGGCCGCCCCGTCGCGCAGCTCGCTGCTCTCGGCGACGTAGCGGACGTTCCGCTCCATGTCCTCGGCCGACCAGCCGCGCGAATGGGCGATGTATGGAAACGGCGGCAGGTGACATCCCAGCTCTGAGAAGAATCCCAGCATCTGGCCCGCCACCGCCTGCACGTTGTCCTGGCCGCCCGTGATGATGAACGCGGCCACCTTGTTGTGCAGCAGCACCTTGTTGGCGATCGTGATCTGGTTCTGAATGCAGTTCATCCGCTCGATCATCTTGAAATACAGACTGCCGGCCGCCCCCCAGCGGATCGGCGTGGCGATCAGAAACACGTCCGCCCAGTGCACCAGCGCCTCGTAGACCCGATCGAGCTGATCATCCGGGTCCATCTGCGTGATCGAGCAGGGCCAGGTGCAGGCCCGGGCGCTCTTGCTGTAATAGCCCTCGCAGTGGCGGAAACGAAGCTCCGCCAGCCGGATCAATCGCGTCTCGGCGCCCAGTGCTCCGGCGGCGTGTCGCAGGGCGTGCTCCAGCAGCGCATCCGACGTCGAATAACGCGGATTCGCCGTGTCCATGTTCGTGGTCGAAATCCCCACGACTCGAACCGCGCCGGCTTCGCGCTCGCTCAGGCCCTTCCGCTCGATCTTCCGCGCCAGCGGATGCGGTGCGTGTGGCTTGCGCGTCCGCGGGCTGGCCGGCGTCAGATTGACGAGCACCCGGCCGCCCTCCACCTTCACGTCGTGCCGCGGGACCGCGTCCGCCTCATAGCCCGGCTCGCCCAGCCCGGTGCGACAATGGAATTTCCAATTGTGCCAGGGGCAAACGACATATTCGCCGTCGAGCCGCCCCTCACCGAGCGGCCCGCCGACGTGATTGCACACGCCCGAGATCGCGCTGAACAGGCCCCCCTGATAGCTCAACGCAAGCTTCACGCGCCCCACGGTGATCTGTTGAAGCGGCCGGACGCTGCACTCGTCGACGGACCCGATATCGTGCCATTGATCGCTGGACATCGCTTCTCCGCTTCTCCCGTGCGGCCCGGCAGCCATCATAGCCGGATTCGTGCGTCCGCAGGCCGATCCGCGGGTCAATCCGACAACGGGCTGACGCGCCGGTCGCGGTAGAACGCCCGCACGTCGGACAGCACGTCGCTCAGCCGCGAGGGGCGATGCCCCATCCGCCGGTTCCGGTCGCCGATCGCAAAGAGGATCGCCCATTGCCGCATCAGCACGCGATAGGCCCGCAGCAACGACCAGGCCGGGTCGTAGATGTTGGTCGACTCCGACGTCACGCCGTTCAGCTCGACGATCGCCAGACCGCGGCCCGCTCGCAGCTCGTCCGCGTCCGAGTAGCGCACGTCGAAGCGGCCGAAGAAGAACCCGTCGAACTGCCGCGCGATCCTGTCCACCGTGCGCTCCAGCTCGGGCGTCAGCAGATGCGCGCCGTCACGGAACAGCGTTCCCTGGCAGTGATTGCCCGCCAGCACCAGCGGCAGCTCCCGGCCGGCGTCCGGCACCGTGCCCGCCTGCCCGTTCAGCCGCGCCAGAAACGTCTTCGCCTGCATGCGCAGCCGCGGATGACGCCAGAGGAGTGATTCGACGCTGGAGACGCCGTCTCCAACCAGAACAGGAAACTGCTTGTCGGTGATCGAGAAGATGCGGCCGTGCGGCTGATCGGGCATGCGGTAGTAGAAGATGCCCGCCTCGAACGGGCCGGGATGATACGCCTGCGCGAGCACAGGCTGCGAGTGCTGCGCCAGGTATCGTTCGGCGGAGGCCTCGTCGCAGACGCGCCGCACACCGGCCCCGCGCTGTCCGGCGTCGGGCTTGAGAATCAGGGGGTAGTTCCAGCCGCCTGCCGTGACCAGGCGGCGAAGCTGCTCGACGCGCGCGGCGAGCTCTCCGGCCGGAATGAGCGCACTGGGGACAACCCATTGCTGCGGAAGCTTCGAAAGAATCGCGAACTTCGATTCACCCACGACGCCGCCATGCGGAACGATTCCCGGGTTGGCGGCCGTCGCCGTCGCCAGGCCGCGATGACGCAGCGCGAGAATGCCGATCCAGGGCACCAGGGGAATGTAGAAAAGCCACGCGGGCCAGAACTCCCAGCGCCAGATGCGCGACACGGAGGCCCACAGGCGCGCCCGTCCGAGCGGCGCCGCCGCCCGCAGCGTCACCCGCACAGCCACCCAGACGACCACCGCGGCCGTGACGATCGCCGGCCAGCCGCCGCCCAGAAACCGCTCCAGCGGCGCGACGATGCCGCGGCCGAACAAGGCAACCGACAGCACCAGCAGCGGCGTCCAGACCGCAGCCGCCAGCAGCGACCAGCCCGCGAAGCGGCCAGCCCGGCCGCCGAGCATTCCGGCCGCCAGGTAGACCGGCAGCCGCATCCCGGGCACGAAGCGCGCGGTGAGAACTACCTTCCACCCGTGCGCATCGAACCACGCTCGCAGCCCGTCCAGCTCCTGCGCCGGCAACCGCCGCCGGACCCAGCTCCAACGGAGAATCCAGCCGCCGGCGAGTCGCCCGGTCAGCCAGAGCCCAAGATCGCCGAGGAAGATGCCGAGCAGGCACGCTCCGACGCCGACGAGCCAGCTCAGATGGCCCGCGTGGATCAGCAGCCCGGCACTGATGCAGGCGAGGTCTTCTGACACGAACGTGCCGAGCAGCAGCGCGATCGCCTGCTGAAATGGGTTCATTTGCGGTGGTCGAGGTGAGCCAGCGTCGCCGGTGCATAGCCGAACCGCGAGGGCGGCCTGACACCGAGCATCTGGCACATGGCCGCGATCAGTGCGTTGTGGTGAATCGTGTGGCTGAGCACGAACGACAGCTCCCGCCCCAGCGACGAGACAGTCTCGATCGAAGTGCCGTCACCCGCGATCATCGATCGGACGCGAACGGTGCGCGCCAGAAACGAGCGATCCAATAGCGCCAAGCGCTGACGCAGGGCGACGATCTCCGTCAGGGCGGCCGCGCGAATCGATTCCACCGGCGTGTCGCGACGGCGATCATCGTAGTCGATCCGGCCCGTCGTCGCCCCACCGCAGAAAGCCGCGAAATGATCCAGGCAATGTCGAATGTGCCCGCCCATGCTGCTGGCGATCGCGCCCACCGGCCGCTGCACGTACTGCTCGTCCGACGTCGCCGCAAGCAGCTCCGCGAGCTGCCCGAGCAGCGTGTCGAGACAGGAGAGCGGATCGTCCGGCCGCACCGCTGAATCGCCGTTGCCCGAGTCGCTGCGGCTGCTCTGCGACCCTATTCTCAGTTCAACGGCTCTCGCCGGGGGTGGCTGCGTGTCCGCCGCAGAAACGCTGCCGATCGGCCCGCGGTGTAGTGCTCTGATCATCGAATGCTCCCGTCGATCTGCCGAATCGGCCGAACCGCCCGAACCCAGCCCCGAAGCTGCCCGCGGCGAAGCACGAGCACGGCCGCGCTGCACGCAAACACGACCACGGCCAGCGCGAACAGCAGCCCACCGTCCTCCCGCACCACGATTCCGAGCCTGGTCAGGTGACTGACGATCGCCCCGCTGATCACCCCGAGGGCCAGCAGCGCCCCGAGCGGAACGGTCCGCGGAAGAAGGAGCAGAATGCACGCGACCAGCTCGGCCACACCGGAGCCGATCCGGCCCCACGGCTCCATTCCGAGCGTCGTGAAGATGTAAACCGATTCCTCGGCCGCCGAGAACTTGAAAAAGAGCGTCTGGAACAGGATCGCCGCCACGACGATCTGTAGAATCCAGCTCACGATCGCCCCACGACAGATCGGTCCAACGCGCCGCACCGACGACTCTTCGCGATTCGTGCGCGGTAGCGCAGAGGCCGTATCACTGCCGCCCGACATCGCCTCACTCCTTCTCGCACGAACCGGCCGATGTGGCGACCGCGTCGCGCATCGACAGAGACTCAACCCCGAGTCTGTCGCGAATTTGGATGCCCGGCTGGAGATCGAGTTACGTCGCGGCGGTCGTCTACAGCCGGCGAACGCTCGTCAGTTCCAGCCGCAACAGGCGCAAACCGTCGCACCGCTCGATCCGGCCGGAGAGCTCGACCGCGTCCGCCACGAACGGCAGAACGTGCTCTCGCAACACGTCCCCGCTCAAGCCGCGCCCGCCAGGATCCGTCAACAGGAAGTACTGGCGTCGCCCGGCCGCATCGAGCGTCACGAACATCGGCGGGATCCCGCCGGCGATGCAGAGCGTGGCACACTCCTTGTGAGCCCGCCCCTCGCCGGGCTTCATCGCCCCGGAGTAGCACTTCGGGTCGATGATTTCTCCACGCAGCGTCACCACCGCGGCGGAACCACCCGTCCCCGTCGCCGAAGCCTCCGCCTGAGGCACTCCACCGACCGCCGCAACCGAGTGAACTCTGACCGCCGGCTCGCCGTCTGCCAGCTCCAATAGCCGCACACCGTCGCGCTCCAGGATCGTCCCGCGCACGCGGGCAACGCGCCCGTCGAGCGCGGCGACACGCTCACCCGCGCCGTGCTTGCCCTCCGAAACCAGCAGAACCGATTCGACCGATCCGCCCGGCCGCGAGGATGCGACGACGACCCGAGGGTAAGGCGTCGCAGCGATCCGCCCGACCAGCTCGTCGGCCTCGGCATGCCACACTCCGTCACCGGGGTCGCTCTGCGACCCGGATAGTTGCCAGGCAAGCAGCATGGCTGTCCCGACCAGTGCCGGTACGAGCCGCCGCAGAAACCCGGCCAGACCTCGCGGCATCCTCAGATACCCGACGTAGAACTCGGCGACGTCACGCACGATGATTCTCCTCCACGCGCGCCGGCTCGACGGCCGTCCCGGGCGGCAGCGGCGTCGGATCGAGCTCGATGCGCCGTCCGACCACGCGCACGCGATACGTTGCGATTTTCTCGGTGAACGGCGGCGGCGACTGCCCATCCCCCGGCCGATACTGCCATCCATGCCAGGGGCAGGTGATGCAGCCGTCGATGATCCGTCCCTCGCCCAGCGGCCCGCCCTGATGAGCGCAGATGTTCGATGTCGCCGAGATACAGCCGTCGTAGCGGAAGATCGCCACCCGCTCACGCGCGCCGATCGTCACCGTGCTTCCGCAGCCGTCGGCCAGGTCATCCACGCTGCCCACGTCGATCCACATCCGATCGACAGCCGGCATTCGCTCCGCCCCGCGCCGGTCGTGGCGGCGCTCGCGCAGGCCCGCGGCGATGTGAAGCGATGAAACAAGCAGCACGCCGGCCGCCACGAGCGCCGCCAGCCACAAGCTGCGCTCGCTCTGAAGAATCCCCAGCGCGACGTGCATCACGAGCAGGCCGTATGCGAGGTAGACGAGCATATGCAGCCGTTTCCAGCCGGCCGCACCCAGCAGTTTCAGCCAGAAGTCGTGGCTCGTCGCCGCCATCAGAAACAGGATCACCAGCGCCGCCACGCCCAGGACCTGAAATGGAAATGCGGCCAGCGACGTGAAGTTCGTATTGCCGGCCAGAACCGAGACAAGCGGATGGACGACGCCAAACCCGTGATAGAAGCCGATCGCCAGGAGGCCGTGCGCCAGGGCGACCAGGAACGTCGCCACACCCAGGTGGCGGCGATTGTACAGCAGCGGCAGAAAGCGATGGTCCAGCCTGGCCAACGGGCCGATGCACAGAATTACATGCAGCAGCACGTACGCGCAGGTGCCCAGCGCGCGCATCACGAGGATCTCGTCGCTGATCGCGTGCGGCGCGGCGAAGCGCAGCTTCCCGACGATGACGAAGAGGCTCAGATAGCCGATGATTCCCGCCGCCAGACACGCATCGTAGACGCGCTTGTGACGATTCCACTGAACGGCGACGTACCCCGCGCTCACGGCCCGCCCTCCGCGCCGGTCGATGGCTTCGCAGCCGACGAGCCGCGTCCCGCGACGGCCACAGGACCGCCTTGCTCAATCGGGTTCGGCGGCCGCTGCGTCAGCGCCGCCAGCAGACCGAGGGCGATCAACGGTCCGAGCGCGAGCCAGATGCGGACGTGCCAGCGGCGCTGCGACCGCGTCATGATTCACCGTTCGGCGATGCCGCCCGGCGCCACCGCCACGCCAGCAGCGGCCACAGCGCCGCGGCACCGGGAAGAATGAGCAGGCGAAACGCGACTGACGCACCGCGTGCGGTCGGGTCCACGCGCTCGATCACGCGCACGACGAACACGACGACGAACAGCCCGCCCACGAACGCGTATCCGGCCAGCGCCAACAGAAACAGCTCGATCATGAAAAGCTCATACCCGCGTGCATCTGCAAACGGCAGCAATGCAAACCCATCCGCCAGCCGCCCCGCGATCGCGTGATTGCGTGATCGCGTGATCGCGCGACCGAGTCGATCCGGCTAATGCCCGAAGGGAGGTTCCTGTTTCGCGACTCCGATGCCGACTGAGATGCCCGCCTGATCCGATGGTTACGGCCCGGGCCTGCGAGCGGCCGCCGACCGCACGAGATCCGCGGCCTCGCCCGCTCCCCCCGCGGACGCCCGTTGCGCATGAAAAAAGCCGCGACCCTCGCCGCGGCTCGTCGCAATCCTCAAAAGCGGGTGATGGGACTTGAACCCACGACATTCACGTTGGCAACGTGACGCTCTACCACTGAGCTACACCCGCAGCTCTCCGCCCATAGCGGACCGGGGATTATACCACGCCCGCCGGCTTTGCAAGCCCCCCTCCGCCTGACGCCGGGACCCGCTCCGCAGCGATCCGCCGTCCGAGTCCTCCCCGTCGCACGATCACCCGCGAGCCCGCGCGGCTTGGGCCGGGCGTTCGAGCTCCGGATTACCGGTCCCCAGACCGCCCCGGCGCCGCAGCACTCCCCGCGCTCGCCGGCCGGGTGATCTTCAGAAACGCCGCGGTCGCGTCATCGTCGCGGACACGCCGCGCGACCTCCGTAAACGACTCATGCGCCTCGTCGAACTCGCCCTGTTGATAGGCCACATACCCCGCCAGAAAGAGCCCGTCCACCCGCAGCCGGCCGGCCCGCCGCGCCTCGCTCAGCCGCTCGGCAACGGCCGCGAACGTCGCCTCCGTCGGGTAGTACCGCTCCAGGTGCAGATCGGCATAGGTCAGCTTCGGCTGTAGCTGAAGCGCCCGCCGGATGAGCTGGCCGGCTTCCTCGTAGTGCCCCTGTGCCATGCGGGCCTGGGCCAGATGAATCCGGCTGGCCGGGTCGCCCTGGTCCAGCTCCGTCGCCAGCGTCAACGCGACGATCGCCCGGGCATAGTCACCGTCCCGCAGCCGCGTGACTCCCAGGTTCAGCGCCTTCTCGTGATTGCTCAGAATCCGCTGCTTGCGGCGATTCATGTCCTCCACGTTGAAGCGATGCTGCTGGTAGTCGCGCTCGTGAACGCGGCCGAGCACATACGCCTCGTCCAGCGCCGCGTAGAAATCGACCGGCGCGTAGACGCGCGACGGGCCGTAGGGGTGATATCCGTGACGGGCGTACCCGTAGTACCCGCGGTCATACAGCCGCGCGATTTCGGCCCGATGGTCGTAGCGCAGGTCCGGCAGAAAACGCGGACCGCGATAACGCTCCTCCCACCCCGGCCGCGTCGGATCCTCGATGCTCGGCCCCGTCCAGGGCGGCCGGGCCTGGTTCGGCCAGCGCTCGTTGGGGTGCAGTTCCTCCGCCTCGTCCGCTTCCGGATCGGTCGGGCGACTCTGCGTCGCGTCCGGCTCAGGTGCGGAGGAGCGCTCCTGATACACCGCCGGTCGAGCCGGCGGCGCGTCCTGCCCCGCCGCGATCAGCGGATGAAACGGGACGAGAAGACAGGGAGACCAGAGGACCAGGGATTGGATCAAACGCCGATTCATGCACCATCCTCCGTCGGGCCGTGAATCGTCCGCTGGTATCTTATACGCCCGCCGGCCGCGAAAACTACACGAAATGGCGTTCGGAACCGCGCGCAAATCGGCTATTATCGCATCTCGGCGCCCGGCGGCCCCGCCGGCGCCAGCCACCGAGTCGCGCTCTCGCATTGCTGTAAGTGTCCGATCGACAAGAGGTTGAGAGCTTCGTGCGGGGACGCGGCCGGGCCGCAACCATGGCAAAAGGGACCACGGCATGCTTCACGGCGCAACCCGTCCGGGCCGATCAGACCGCGCACTCGCACTCCTCCTCGTCTCACTCATCACGCTCACATCGGCCGCCGCACAATCGCCCCACCCGAAGGTCCAATTGCACGACGGCCAAACGCGGCTGATCGCACCGGACGGGCGAGCGATTCACGCGACTCACCGCTCCCTCGACGGCTTCCAGTTCATCGCGCAACCCGCGATGAACATTGAGCTTGCGCTCTGGAGCGAGATCGACGACACGGGCCTGCGGTCGCAATGGTACGCGGTCGCGACGCATGGCGGCCCGTTCAGCTTCACGGCCGCCAACCGCCACGAAATCGAGCTTCGCTACGCCCGTTTCGACCCGCTCGCCGGCCCGCCGGCCGTTGCACCGCTGCTCGCCGCCGGCCCGACGACCCAGGTTTATCTCGTCCAGTTCATCACGCCGCCGCTGGAGCCCTATCGCGACGCCGTGCGCGCCGCCGGCGGCACGGTGCTCGGTTTCATGCCCTACAACTCCCACATCGTCCGCATGTCGGCCGACGCGGCCGCCGTCGTGGCCGGGCTGCCGGTGGTGCGCTGGGTCGGACCCTATCAGCCGGCGTACAAGCTGGAGGAGGCGCTGCTCGACGAGCTGCTGGATGACGCCGCGGCGATGCCCGCGCGGCGCTACTCGATCATGATGCACGAGCGCGGCCCGCTCGCGCAGGACGCCGTCGCGAACCGCCTGACCGCTCTCGGCGCGATCGTTCACACGAGAATCCCGCAGGGCTTTCGCATCGAGGCGACACTCACCGGCCCGCAACTGCTCGCCCTCGTTCACATGGACGAGGTGCACTTCGTCGACCGCTGGAGCCCGCCCGAAGAGGACATGGACCTCGCCCGCCAGATCGGCGGGGCCGTGCCGATCCTCTCGTCGGCCGGCTTCACGGGACAGGGCGTCCGCGGCGAGGTGATGGATGGCGGACTGCGGATCACGCACGCCGGCTTCGCCAGCCCCGCCCCGCTGCTGCACGGACCGAACACGACGAACACCGGCCACGGCACGAACACGTACGGCTGTGTCTTCGGAAACGGCGCCTCGAACGCCGCCGGCACGGGCATGCTGCCCGATCGCGAGCAGGGCATCTTCGCCGCCTACAGCACGCTCTCGAACCGCTACATCCACACGCAGGAGCTCGTGGACCCCAACGGCCCCTATCGCGCGGTGTTCCAGAGCAATAGTTGGGGCAGCACCCAGACGACCTCCTACACGACCATCTCGGCCGAGATGGATGACATCCTCTTCCTCTACGACATTCTCGTCTGCCAATCGCAGAGCAACCTGGGCACGCAGAGCTCGCGCCCGCAGGCCTGGGCCAAAAACATCGTGTCCGTCGGCGGCATCCGCCATAACAACACGCTCAGCCGCTTCGATGACTCCTGGGGCGGCGGGGCGAGCATCGGCCCCGCATCGGACGGCCGCATCAAGCCCGACCTGGCGCATTTCTACGACGCGGTCACCTGCACCTCCAGCGCCAGCGATACGGCCTATACGACCAGCTTCGGCGGCACGAGCGCGGCCACGCCGATCACCGCAGGCCACTTCGGACTGCTGTGCCAGATGTGGCACGCGGGCGTCTTCGCGGGCTTCGGCGGTGAGGCGACGGTCTTCGACAGCCGCCCGCACATGACGACCGCCAAAGCGCTCATGATCAACGCCGCCTATCGCTACGACTTCTCCGCACCGGGCGACGATCTCTCGCGCTACAAGCAGGGCTGGGGCATGGCCGACCTGGGCCGTCTTTACGACGAGCGCGACGCGATCTTCGTCGTCAACGAGACGGACCTGCTCGCGCCGCTCGATGTCAACCAATACACCGTCTCGCTGACCGGCACCGAGCCGGAGCTGGCCGTCACGCTGGTCTACGCCGACCCGATGGGCTCGCCCGCCTCCTCCGTGCATCGCATCAACGACCTTTCGCTCCGCGTAACATCGCCGACCGGCGTCACGTACTGGGGCAACAACGGCCTGACCAGCGGCAACGTCTCCGTGCCCGGCGGCGCCGCTAACACCAAGGACACCGTCGAAAACGTCTTCATCCCCGCGCCCGCGGCCGGCACGTGGCAGATCGAGGTGCTCGGAGCCGAAATCGTCGAAGACAGCCATGTCGAGACACCGGAAACCGACGCGGACTACGCCCTCGTCGTCCGCGGCGGAGCGCTGATCCCGCCGCCGCTGACGATCGCCCTGATCGAGCGGCCGGCCGATCTCGAACCGCCGGGCGCCGCACCGACCGTGGTCGTGCGCATCCAGCCCGGAACGGAACAGATCGTCGCCGGCAGCGAGCTCCTCTGGTGGCGCTACAGCAGCGATTCATTCTCGTCGATCCAGCTCTCGCCGACCGGAGACGGGTTCTATGAAGCTGCGCTGCCCGCCCTCGCCTGCGGTGACGCGCCGGAGTTCTACGTCTCCGCCTTGGGCGACCAGGGCTCGAGCGTGACACTGCCGGCCGGCGCGCCGGATTCATCCTTCGCCTTCTCCGTCGGCACGCTCGAGGTCCTCGTGGAGGACACCTTCGAGACGGATTCGGGCTGGACCGTCACCAACCAGTCGCTGACGACCGGCGCCTGGGTGCGGGCGATTCCGATTCCGCCGACACGCACGGCCGAGCCGCCCGGAGACTTCGACGGCTCCGGCCGCTGCTGGCTGACGGGCAACACGGCCAACGAGGACGTCGATGGCGGCCCGACGATCCTCACCTCGTCGCAGTTCAGCCTCGCGGGGCTTGTCGATCCGACGATTTCGTACGCCCGCTGGATGTCAACAAATGCGACGAACGGCGCGGACAACCTCAACATCCACATTTCGGCCGACGACGGCGCGACCTGGGAGCCGGTCGAATCGATCGATCTGGCAACCTGGACGGAATTGTCCTTTCGCCCGGCGGATCTCGTGCCGCTCACGCCGACCATGCGGCTGCGCTTCATGATCCAGGATCAGCCCAACGGCTCGGTCACGGAGGCGGCGATCGACTATCTGCGCGTCATCGACCGCCGCTGCGACGGCGGCTGTGCGGGCGATCTCGACGGCGACGGCGACACGGACTTCGACGACCTGACCACGCTGCTGGCCGCGTACGGAGTCGGACCGGAGGGCGATGTCGACGGCGACGGCGACACGGATTTCGACGACCTGGTCGCGGTGCTCAGCAGCTACGGCTGCGCGGGCGGATAGGGGGGCGAAGGCCTGAATCTGGAGTGAAGAGTAGCGAGTTACGAGTAGCGAGTTCGGCACCGCGCCACTCGCTATTCTGAACTCGCTACTCGCTACTCGCTATTCTCAACTCTGCACTTCAAACCGGTGGCCAATCTCGCGGACCGCACGACAGCAGCAGCCCCTCGCCGTCGATCGGACAGGCGGCCAGGTATTCGGCGATCGACCGCTGCGATACCGCGTCGACGGCCGCGAGCCGCGCATCGGCCGTGCGCAGTGCATCGTAGACTTCGATGTCGTCGATGAGCTGCATCAACCGCGTGCGCGGATTTTCAGCCTCCAGCGCAAGCTGCATGCGGCGCTGATTCTTGACCCGCTGCACTTCCTCCGCGCGAAAGCCGTCGCGCATCACCTCTTGCGTCTGCTGCCGCAGAGCGGCCAGCATCTGCTCGCAACGCTCCGGCTCGCCGTCCGCGAACAGCACCATGTAGCCGCAATCCTGATAAGACAGCCAGGCCGCGCCCGCCTGCGAACAGATGCCCTTCTGAACAATGTTCCAGAAGCAGCGAGAATTGTGGCCGCCGAACAGCGACACGAACGCCTCGATCGACTCGGCCCGCGGATCATCATGCGGCACCGACGGATAAACGAGCACCAGCGACTGCTGCTTGAACTGATCCAGCTTGAGCTTGCGCACGCCGCCCGGAAACGGCGGCACGGCGTGAGCGGGCAGCGGGTCGCGTCCGTTGCCCTCCCACGCGCCGCAGTAGCGGCCGGCCGCGGCGAAGATTTCCTCCGGCTCGACCGCACCCGACGCGATCAGCGTCACGTTACCCGGCGCATACCGCCGGCGATGATACGCCTGCATCAGCTCGCGCGGCATGCCGGCGATCGACTCCTTCTCGCCCAGAATCTCGTGCGCCAGCGGATGTTCCGCAAAGATCGTCTCGTGCAGAAAGTTCCAGACGTGATGATCGAAACCGTCGTTGCTCATGGCGATCTCCTCCAGGATCACCTTGCGCTCGGTTTCGAAATCGTCCGGCGGCAGGCTCGGCCGCATCATGTCCGCCAGCAGCTCGAGCTGCGGCTCGGCACTGCCGGCCGGAACCCAGCCGTAATAGACCGTGTGCTCCTTGCCGGTGAAGGCGTTGTAGAGGCTGCCGAGCTCGTCGAAGCGCACGTTGATCTGCTGCCAGTCGCGCCGCGGCGTGCCCTTGAAGCACATGTGCTCGAGAAAATGACTGACGCCGTGCTCGTGCCGGGCCTCGTGGCGCGATCCGGTGCGGATGAAAAAGCCGAGCGCCGTCGAGCGGACGCGCGGCAGAACCTCACAAACGACACGCAGACCGCTGGGCAGATGATGCTCAACGAAGGTCGATTTCATGGCGTGGGAGTGTATCCGCCGGCTGCGGCGGCGAAAACCCGCGGTCCGCGGCGGCGATTCTCAGTGCTCTTCGTCGCCGGGCGCGGAGAAGATGAACTCGACGCCGACCAGATAGCCGATCGCCGCCCGTGTGCAGTGGCGGACGATCCCGTGGCCGTAGCAGCTCATCTCCGGCTGGTGGATGGCGAGAGCCAGCCGCGTCTCGGTCGGCACCGGACGGCGCGTCCGCATCGCCAGGCCGCCTTCGCTCAGGTTGTGCAGCGTGGCGAGGATGTGCCGCTCACCGTAGCACTCGTCGGGCAGCCAGATCTCGACCGTTCCCGGGAAAGGCCAGCGCTCTTCGCGGCGGCGGCCGGCGACGGCCGTGCCCTGCATCGCGACGGAGCGGGAGTGGAGCAGTTCTCGGACCGCGTCGGGTGAAATCTGAACGATCTTGTCCGCATCCATAGCTGCTCTCCGACCCCTTGGGCGGCGATGCCGGCCAGCATGTTCCGGCATACGCGTCTCATCGGTCAGCAGCACAGCGAACATCAGAATCGCTCCGCTTGCCCCGGGGAAATCGAGCGCGGTCTCGATCATCGCCGCCGGTTATCGGAAATCCGCCCAGCCCTGGACCGGCAGTTTATAGGAATCGTAGGAAGCAGCCTGCCGGAGCGCGGCGCACGCGACGCGCCCGCCGCCGGCACCGCCCACCCGCGCGGATCGTGCGCCGACGACCTTCGCGCACCAGCCGTGCCAGAGTGTGCAGAGAGAATCTCCGCACTACCCTGCACGGAGCCGCGCGGAAAATCGCCTTGCTCCCCAGCTCAGCCGCTTTGAACACTTCCCCTGCCTTCGCGACAGCTTCGCAGGCGGAGTGGGGGAATGCGACAGAGAATCTGGCTCCACCTTTGCTGGGCCGCGCTGGCCGCCTGCGGCTGCGCCGAGCCCTTCGTGTTTCTCGGAAATGACGTGACGGACTTCGCGGTGGCCGGTGCGGCCGCCGACGATCATGCGGCCGACGGAAACGGTGCCTCCGGAGGGGCGGAGAGTTTCCGTGTCAGTGGTTCCGTCGGCCGCGGCGAGTACAAGCTGTTCGAGCTCGGCTCGGCCGAGGCGGGCGACGAGTGGACGATCTCCGTCCCCTTCGGCGCCCGCGGCGACCTGATCGCCGTCCTGCTCGACGCGAACGACAATCTGCTGATGCGCGAATACGTGTCGCTCGGCCAGCCGCTGCGACACGTCATGCGCGAGTCCACTTCCCGCACGCGGCTGGGCGTGATGCTCAGCACCTCCGGCGTCGCCGGCGGATTCTCGCTCGACGTGGCCGTGCGCCGCGCCGTCGGCGCCCCCGCGCCCCGGCCGCAGGTCGTCTGGCTGAACTTCGGCTCTGCCGCGGACGTCCGCGTCCATCGCCGCGACAACCTGAGCTTCTCGGCCTTCGACGCGGCCGTCCTGGGCGAGTCCTACGTCGGCCAGACGCAGGCGATCAAGGATGCGATCGTGCGGGCCGTCCGCGAGGACTACCAGGATTACAATATCGAAATCCGGACCTCAGACGAGGGTCCGCAGCCGGCCGGGAGCGTAACCGTGCTGCACTTCGGCAGTTACGACTCGTCGCTGCTGGGCCTGGCGGATGAAGTGGACAACTACAACGCGACGCTCAGCCAGAATGCGATCATCTTCATCCAGAGCTTCGCGGTTTATCAGACGATGCTGTTGTCGCCGGAGGAGATGGGCGTGATGATCGCAAACGTGGCCAGCCACGAGCTGGGACACCTGCTTGGCTTGTATCATACGAAGGACGTGACGGACGTCATGGATACGACCGGGACGGCCTGGGACCTGGCCGCCAATCAGGGTTTTGCCCGTGCGGCGCTGGACCCGAGCGTATTCCCGACCGGCTGGGAGGACTCTCCCACGTTGCTGGAGCAGACGCTGGGCGTCTCCGAGGCGGCGGCCAAGGGTCTGTCGGCCGCGCGGATCATGAAGCGGCCGGAGCTGTTGTGGGCGCGGCAGTTCGCGCAATCTGAGATTCCGCACACGTGCGGGACGTGCATCGATCCGGATCGGCCGTAGCGGGGCGGTTTGCCATCCGCGCGGCTTGCCCCAGGAGCAGGCATGAGCGGCAGGGAGTCGCGGCGGATGTGCGGAGCGTGGGTGCGCGCGGGGTCGGCCTGGCTGCTGGCGGTGTGCTGGGCGGCGCTCCCGGGCTGTCCCATGCCGGCGGACGACGACGGCGACCTGAACAATTCCCCCCTGGAAGATGAGCGGAACGCGACCTTCGACGGCGCGACGCAGGTCGCGCTGGAGGACGGCTCGGCCTCGTTCCGGGCGACGATCAACTCGCCGAGCGACATCGATCTTTACGACCTGGGCACCTTGAGCCCCGGCGACGCCGTGCGGATCGAAGTGCAGACCGTCAGCGGCCGGCTGGACCCGATGGCCGCGCTGTTCGACGAGCGCGAATACGTGCACGCCTTCAATGACGATGCGCTCTCTGGCGATTCGGCGCTGAACCCGCTCATCGACGTCGTGCTTCGCGGGCCGGAGGGTCCGTACTACCTCGGCGTCGTGCCGTTTCCCGGCACCACGGAGCTGGGGGATTATGAAGTGACGATCGAGGTGACGCGCGGCGTGGGCGTGCCCGACCCGGTCGGCCAGACGGTCTTCCTCAACTGGGCCGGCGGGCAGGGGATCGTGATCCGCAATATCGGCACGTTCGACATCGCCCCATTCACGGCGTCAGTGCTGGGGTCGAACTTCGCCGATCAGACCGAGGTGATCAAAGACCGGGTGCAGGCGATCGTCGCCTCGCGCTTCGCCGGTTTCGACTTCACGCTGCTCAATTCGGATGATCACGCGGTGCCGGCGGGTCCGCACTCGACGGTCTTTTTCGGCGGCGAGAATCCGCGGGCGTTCGCGATCTCCGAGCAGATCGACACGCACAACGGCGACCTGAACGACAGGGCGATCATCTTCGTCAGCAGCTACCGCGACGCCTTCTCGCGCGTGCCGAGCACGGAACAGATGGCCCGCGCGATCGGAAACACCGTGGCGCACGAAATCGGCCATCTGCTGGGGCTGGTTCACACGGCCGCCTGCGCCGAGCTGATGGACACGACCTGCGGCAACAACAGCATCCTGATCGAGCAGTCGTTCGGTGTGGCGCCGCTGGATGAAAGCGTCTTTCCCGTGGGATATCAGGACGCGGCCGAGATGATCGGCTGGCTGCTGGGGTTCGCACTGTAGGGAACTCGCGGGGCCAAAGAAGATCGCCCCTCGCGAACTCTGAGCCGGCGACGGGGAGCCCGCATGTCGCCTGGCGAGCCGGAGGGGCGATTGCGATCCTCGGTCTTGCCTGCTTCGCTTCTCCCTTCCCGGCCGATCCGAGCCTTGCGGCTCATTTGCGCAGCAGCCGGCGGGCTATTTCTCCAGTGCCTCGCGCCGCCGCTCGGCCCGCACGTCGTGGCCGTGCGGGTGATACTGCCGGTGCGCGCGGGACAGGTGATCCGTCTGCACGTGCGTGTAGATCGCCGTCGTGGCGATGCTGGCGTGGCCGAGCAGCTCCTGCACCACGCGAAGATTCGCGCCGCCTTCCAGCAGGTGCGTGGCGAAGCTGTGCCGCAATACGTGCGGGCTGACCTTGCCACTGATGCCGCAGCGGCCCGCCTCCCGCCGGACGACCCGCCAGACGGCCGTCCGCTCGATCGGGCCGCCCGTGCGGCTCAAGAAGAGCGGGGCCTTCGCGCGGGCCCGCGGCGTGAGCGGAGCTTCATCCCCGCCGCGCGAGCGCGCCCGCAGCAATTGTTTCGGGCGGTCGTGCTCCAGATACGCCTCCAGCGCATCGCGAGCCTTGCCACCGATCGGAACGACGCGCTCGCGGCGGCCTTTGCCGATGCAGCGGACGTAGCCGACCTTCAGATTCACGTCGCACTCGCGCAGCGAACAAAGCTCGCTGACGCGCAGTCCGGAGGCGTAGAAAAGCTCGAGCATCGCCCGGTCGCGCAGGCCCAGCTTTCGATCGAGATCCGGAGAGAGAACGAGATCCTCCGTGCGGTCGAGGTTCAGCGTTCGCGGAAGCTGCCGGCCGCGCTTGGGCAGCTCCACCATCGAGCTGATGTCTTCGCGCATCCGCCCGCGGTCGGCCAGCCAGCGCAGGAACACGCGCACCGCCGAGATGTGCCGCGCCAGCGAGGCCTCGCGATAGCCCCGTCCGGTCATGTCGACCAGGTGATCCTGCACGACCAGCCAGTGAACCGCGTTCCAGTCGTTCAGCCCGCGCTGCTGGAGAAACTCACAGAACCGCCGCAGGTCACGGGCGTAGGCGGCCAGGGTGTGGGGCGAAAGTCCGCATTCGACCGATTGATATATACGGAACTCTTCGAGCGCCCGGGCGAAGAGCGGCTGGAGGGCCGCGGCCGGCGGTGCGGCGGCCAACGTGCGTCGACGTGTCGAGTCTTCCTTGAGCGGCACGTGCGATCTCCCGCGTCCATGCAGTCGGATCACGCAACGGCGCGATGATACATTGAATTATGCAGCGTGACCATCGCGTCCGAGCGTAGAATGGGTTGGCCTGGGGGTGGGAGAGTTGGTATCCTCGCCCGAATGTCTGTTCCAAAGGCGGCCAGATAGCGTCAAGGAGGACCTGTCGTGCCCTACGGTCGCAAACGAAAGCGTTCCCGAGCGTTGGCTGCGGCCGTTGCCGCCGCAGTCGTCGTGGTCGGTGGGGGGTGGTGGTTCTTCCGCGGCTTCACCAGTCCGGCCGCGGCGCGCGAGAGCCAGGACTCGCTTCTGCCGGACGGCCAGGAGGCTGCGCTCGCCGGCTTGCAGGAGCCGCCGAGCGGCGGCCACACCGGGGGCGGGTCTTCGCGCTCGGGAGCCGTCACGGCGGACGAGCCGCCGCCCGGACCGGCCAACCAGCCGCTGTTGCTGGCGGGCAGCGAAGCGGTCGAGGAGGAGATTCTCTCGCCGCGAGGTGTGGCCGCGGAGGCGTCGTTGACGCAGGACACCGGCCGGCCGAGCGCCGCGACCGAGATCGAAGAGACCGACGCCGACCCTGACGCGGACGCACAGGCTGACGGCGTCGCGGGCGGGTCGCTGCAACCCGCGCCGACCGGCACCGCCAACGACCCGGCCGTGCGACAGGCGATCGAGCGCTATCGCAGCGGTGCGGTGATCGAGGCCCGGCACGAGCTGAACCGGCTGCTCAAGACGAGCCTGCCGGAAGGCGACGCGGCGGAAGTGCGGCGGACGCTGGCACAGATCGCGCGCGAGACGATCTTCATCGGCAAGCGGCCCGAGAACGACCCGCTGCTCGAGCAGTATCGCGTGAAGTCCGGCGATGCGCTGGTGCGGATCGCGCGCGGATACGACGTGCCGCCCGAAGCGATCATGCGCTTCAACCGCATCACGCAGCCGAGCAACCTGCAAATCAATCAGCCGCTGGTGATCCCGCGCGGGCCGTTTCACGCCAAGATCCATCGCGGCAAGTTTCGACTCGACTTGTACTTGCAGGACCTGTACGTGGGCAGCTTCCCCGTCGGACTGGGCGCCGAGCAGGGAACGCCCACGGGCGTCTGGATGGTCAAGAATCGGCTCAAGGACCCGACGTACTATCCGCCGGCCTCCGCACCAGACAAACGCATCATCCCGCCGCACGACCCGACGAACCCGCTCGGCGGCTACTGGATCGGCCTCGAGGGCAAGAGCGGCGACGCCGTCGGCCGCGAAGGGTACGGCATTCACGGCACGATCGAGCCCGACTCGATCGGTAAGAACGCGTCGCTGGGCTGCGTGCGGATGCACGCCGAGGACATCGCTCTCGTCTACAGCGTCCTTCAGCCGGGCTCGTCGACGGTGGAAATCGTGCCGTAGCGCCGTCTGAAGACGGCGACGCGTGGCAGGGGAGTTACTTCTCGACCAGCTCGAGCGCGCCGCTCCAATCCTCCGCCGGCGGCTCGGCTTCGTAGCGGGCGATCGCGGCCAGAAACAGGGCCGTGGCCGCGTCGTCGGGCCGAGCGCCAAGACACGCCTCGAACACCTGGCGCGCTTCGGCCCAGCGGCGAAGCTGGAAGAGCGACGCCGCCCGGCCGAATTCCTCCGCGTATCGCTCGAGCTCCGGCGCGACCTGTCCGCGGCGGCCGACCAGCTCGAAGATCTGCACGGCCATCTGCTTGCCCTTCACGCGCACGCCGCCGAGCGAACGAAAGACGAAGCGGTCCGCGGCGGCTTCGCGCGTGGCGGCGTTCACCAGGATGTTCGAGCCGTAGAAGCGGTTGGCGGACTCCAGCCGCGAGGCGACGTTGACCGAATCGCCGATGCAGGTGTAGTCGAACTTCTGCTCCGAGCCGCACGGACCGACGATCGCGTTGCCGGTGGCCACGCCGATGCGGAGCATCAGTTCCGCGAAGACGCCGTCTCGCGGGGCGTGCTCGGCCCTGAGCCGGTGGAGCTCCTCGAGCAGGTCCAGCGCCGATTCGCAGGCCAGCAGGCTGTGATCGGCCCGCGGATGAATGACGGGATTCCAAAAAGCGAAGATGCCGTCGCCGATGAACTTGTTGACGATGCCCTCATGCCCGACGAGCACTTCGCTGAAACGGCCCAGGGCGACATTGAGCACGCGCTGCGTCCGTTCCGCTCCGATCCGCTCGGCGATGCTCGTGAAGCCGCGCAGATCGGTGAACATGGCCGTCACCTCGCGCATCTCGGCCCGGCGGCAGAGCTCCGGGTCCTCCGCCACCTGGCGGGCGATCTCGCGCGAGGTGTACTGCCCCAGCGCCGTGGCCAGCTCGCGCCGCTCGCGATCGACGAAGATGTAGCGATAGACGGCGACGCCGAAATAGGCGAACAGCGCCGCGGCCAGCACCGGAGCGAGCGCGATCCAGAAGGTCGCGAAGTAGAAGGCGGCCCATCCGGCCGCGACGACGTAGACCAGGCACAGCGAGAGCACGACCGCCAGCGCCGGCCGCGGCGCCAGGCCGGCGCTGAATGCGGCGCACAGCGCACCGATCACCAGCGTCAGCAGCGCGTTGAGCCACGGCGGGGCCCAGTAGACCATGCGGCCGGTGAGCAGACCGTTGAGCAGGTTGGCGTGCATCATCATGCCCGGGGCGCGGGCGTGCGTCGGGATGGGCGTCATGTCCGCCAGCGACGTGGCCGTGTAGCCGATCAGACACACCTTATCGGCGATGCGGGGCCGCAGCTCGGCCAGCACCCCGTCCACCTCGGCCTGAAGCCGGGCGTTGACCTCGCGCACGCGGGCGGCAAGCTGCTCGTGCTTGTCGAACTGGGCGAGGGCGAATTCGAGATTGTTGATGAGGGAGGACGGCGCGGAATCGGCCCGGGCGCGCTCCAGCTCCGCCCGCTTCCCGGCAACCAGCCGCTCCTCGAGCGAGCGGAGCTGCTGCTCGACTTCGGCCAGCGCCCGATCGATGCTTTCCAGCTCCTCCGGCCGGCCGCGATAGGCGACGACGGGTCGTTTCTGCTCGAGCTCGTCTCGCTCGCCGATGAGCCGGGCGAATTCCGGTCCGGCCGCGAAGAGGCTGCTGCCCAGCAGCTCCGTGCGCTCGGCTCGCACGCTGGCGAGGTTCTCGGCGATCTGCCGGCGGCGGTCGTGCACCTGCCAGAGAGCGTCCGCCGGCAGGTGACCGCCGAATTGTTTCGACCAGTCGGTTTGCGGGACCCACGGAATGACCGTACGCATCTTCTCGTCGAGCTGGATATCGAGCGTGCGCGGCGGCGGGCCCGGAATGTTCAGCGTCATCCGCCCGGGACGAATCTCGATCCGACCCGCCGAGAGGCCCAGCAGGTCGAACGCGACCGAGAAGGCGAGCTGGCCGAGCACGCGCCCTTCGTACCGGGCGAGCAGTCCGGCCCGGCGGATGACGCCGTCGGCGTCGTGATGCACGTGCACAAAGCCGCAGCGGCGGGCGGCCGCGGCCGGATCGTTGATCGCCGGAACGAGCGCGTCGGTCTCTCCGATGATCGGCGGGGCCTGACCCTGATCGAAGATCGGCCGGCGCAGCGTCTGGGCGTAGTTGATCACGTCGCGAAAGGCCGGCAACAGCGCCTCGGCGAAGTTGTCCATGTCGCGCAGCGGCCGGCCGGCCAGCTCGCGGTAGATGCGCTGGACCGGCAATTGCCCGTCGGGGCCGGGCTGGTATGGGGCGTCGGCCCACTGCGGATTCTCGGCCAGGCGCTGGCGAACGAGCTGCCGGAGAATGAACTGCCGGCAGCGCTCGAAGAGCGGCCGAATCTCTTCGACCGATAGACCGAGCTCGGCGCGGATTTCCTCCTGCGTCCGGGTAGGGTGCTGCTCCAAAGTCAGCGCGACGCGGGCCGCAGGAAGCAGCCGTTCGGCGAGATCGGCCGGAACATAGAGCCGCTCGCTCAGCTCCGCGGCGGCGAGCGGACCGTCGCGAAGGGCGTCGACGATGCGGCGGAACGTGAGCGTGCGGTCCCATTCGCCGGGGTCGTAATGCACGGCGAGGTAGACGTTGCCGGCCCGCTCGATGGCGCGGCGAAGCTGATCGTCGGGATAGATGCGCCGGGCCGGCTGATCCGGCGCGGGCAACAGCGGTGGGAAGACGTCGGCATTCCTGGGGACGTCAATGCGCACGACCTCCGGCTCGACGAAGCTGAGGTCAAGAACGATCGCCCGCGCGCCGAGCTCGGCCGGGACGGAGATCAGCGCGGCCTGAACATCCCGCGGCCAGGGCCAGCGGCCGACCGTCCAGAGCGAGCGGTCGTCGATGCCGATGCAGGTGATGTCCGGATGCTCGGGGATCGAGTTCGCGTAGCGCACGCGGGCGTCGAAGAGCCAGAGCTCGAAACGATCGAGCCAGCCGAGGCCTGCCGCCAGCGCGACCGCGACCGTGACGGCCAGGCCGACGATCAGCGAGTAGAGGTCCCAACGTCTGCGGCGGCGTTTCACGGGGGTTCATCTTGGCCGGCCGTGCGGGGAACGCAAGCCGCCGCCGGCTGCGGCACAGGAGAACGCCGCGAACCGCGGCGCCGGTCTCGGGCCGGCTATTTGATCTCGAGCAGCTCGACGTCGAAGACCAGCGGCGACTTGGGCGGAATCTGCGGCGGCCGGCCCGCCTCGCCGTAGGCCAGCTCGTAGGGGATGATCAGGCGGCGCTTCTCGCCGACCTTCATCAGTCCGACGCCTTCCGTCCAGCCCTTGATGACGCGGTTGAGCGGAAACTGCGCCGGTTCGCCGCGGTCGACCGAGCTGTCGAACTTGGTGCCGTCGAGCAGCCAGCCGGTGTAATGCACCCGGACGGTGTCGGTCGGCTTGGGCGTGCGGTCGCCCGTGCCGTCCTTGAGAACGAAGTAATAGATGCCGGAATCGGTCTTGCCCAGCGGCTTGCCCAGCTCCGCGACGGCATTGGCGAGATACTTCTCCATTTCGCGCATCACCTCCGCGTCGCCGGCGGATTTCGCGTCCGCCTCGGCCTTGGCCGATTCCTTGATCTTCCGCTCCAGCGCAGCCAGGTCGAACTCACCCACGAGCTTGGCGGACTTGATGATGACCGGCTCCACGGGCACGACCTTGCCCATCCCCGCCAGCTTCGGATGATCGGTCACTTCGATATCTTTGATCTTGTCGACCACGTCCATCCCCTCGACCACGTGGCCGAAGACGCAGTAGCCGGCGCCGCCGCTGATCGGTCCATCCAGGCGGTCGTTGTCGACCACGTTGATGAAGAATTGCGCCGTGGCCGAATCCGGCGCCTGAGTGCGGGCCATGGCGATCGTGCCGCGGAGATTCTTCAATCCGTTCTTCCACTCGTTCTTGATCGGATCGCGAAGCCGCTCGGTGCGCTCCTGCAGCTCCGGCGTGTACCCCCCGCCCTGGATCATGAACGTGGGAATGATCCGGTGGAAGATCAGTCCGTCATAGTGCCCGTCCTTCACGTAGCGCAGAAAGTTCTGCACCGTGATCGGCGCCTTGTCGCCGAAAAGTTCGAGCACGATGTCGCCATGCGTCGTCTCCAGCTTGACGCGGGCCGTCAGCGCCCCGGCCGCCTTGGCATCATCCTGCGAGCCCGGTTTCGCCTCCGCCGGCCGCTCGCCATCCTGCGCCCAGGCCGCACACGCGGCCCCCGCCAGAACCAGCCACGCCAGAACACGTTTCATGGGATTGCACCTTCGCTTTGCAGGTTTCTGTTCCAGAACGATTCGGACCCACCCGGAGGGTTATCGTACCCCTGCCGTGCGCGGGCGACAACCGCCGCCGCCGCGGGCGCGCGTTCGTCCACGGGGGGGGGCAGGCTCTCAGCGGGTGATGTGCGGCTGGCCGGTGAGGGCGAGGATGGCCATCAGCACGGCCATCAGGATGATCAGGCAGGAGACGCTGCTATACACGCCTCGGAACGAAGCGCCCGGGCGCAGAACGAGCCACCATGCGCACAGGGCGCTGATGGCGACGATCAGTGACCAGATTTGAAACGATGCCCACTCCATGGGTGTGCCCCGGCCCCTCGACGCGTCAGTTGAGGAGCGCGTTGATCTGGGTGTATCGGTTCGACATCCAGGTCCCGTGAATCTGAATACCGGCGATGGCGACCAGCAAAAGGAGGGCCAGCAGCACGGCGTATTCCGTCGCCGTCGGGCCGTCCTCTTCGCACCAGAACCGTCGAAACGCACGCATTCCGGGCTCCCTGAGTGGTCTCACCGCTGGCTCCTTCCCGTCGAACGTCGGGCAACCCCTGGCTCAAGAGTAGGAAACAACCGCCCCGCGGGGCAAAGAACCGCGGTCGGATTCGACCGGCCGGCGGCGATATCGCTTTTATGGGGCCGGCGCCCCGGGTGGACGGCAGCCGCCCCCGCCCTGCGGCGACCGCGCGGCTTGTATTAGGCCGCCGTGGCCGTATGATGCGGTGTTTCGTCCCCCGAGTTGGGCAATGCCGGGGGCGGCAATCCCGTAAGCAGCCGGAACGGCAGGGTTTATGAGCCCGATCAAGTTTTTTCGCAGATACAGCCGCATCCTCGTCCTGGTGCTGATGTCGCTGCTGCTGGTCGTCTTCCTGGTGGGCGACGTGGTGGGGCGGCAGATCTCGTCCCCGATCGACACCGGCCGGGTGATCGGCGAGGCCTTCGGCGAGAAGCTGCGGCTGGGAGAATACTTCCGCAGCAATGCCGAGCTGGAGGTGCTGGGAATGTTCCGGCCGCTCCAGATCGACCTGGTTTCGCTCTTCCGGGGCGAAGACGAGCAGGGCGCGGTCATGACCTATCTGCTGCTGACCAAGGAAGCGCAGCGGCTGGGCGTGCGCGTCTCGGAAGAGGAAGTCAAGGAGGCGCTGGCGCAAGGGGGCGTCCAGGGCAGTTACATCGACGAAATCCGCCGCCGATCGGGCATGAGCCTGGCAAACGTCTACGGAGCCATCGGCAAGGCGTTGTCGGTGATCCGCGCGGCTGAGCTCCAGTTCGCAGCGGCCATGGAGACGACCCCGCGGCTGCGGGCGGCGTATCGCAACCGCATGCAGAAACTGGACTTGCGCGTATCGATCATCACTGCGGCCGCGCTCCGCTCTCAGATTCCCGAGCCCGGCGACGAGGCGCTGCGCGAATTTTTCGAGCAGGCCAAGAACCGCGATACCGCCCACACCGACACGGAGCTCGTCTTCGGCTACCGCATCCCGGACCGCGTGCGGATCGAATACCTGACCGTCGACCCGAACGCCCTGGTTGACGACCCCGATCTGCGCGTCAGCGAGCGCGAGATGCGGCGGTTCTACGAGGACAACGTCACGCGCTACAACCTGCCGCCCAGCACGAATCCCGCCTCGCAGCCGGCGCTCAAGACCTTTGACGAGTTGACCGACGAGGTGCGGGCGAAGGTGCGAGCCGATTGCCGGGCCGACAAGGCCAGCCGCGAGGCGCAGCGCTGGGTGAACCGGCTCTACGAAGAGGCACGCCGGCCGTGGATCGCCCCGGCGGGCGAGGACGGTTTCCGCCCGGCGCCCGCGCAAGACCTCAGCTTCGAGTCGCTCCGCCAGCGCTTCGCCAGCGAGGTGCCGATCATCCTCAAGCGCACCGAGCTCGTAACGACCGCGGAGTTGAGCCGGGATCTGGGCATCGGCCAGGCGCGCTATCGTGAGGGAGACATCGACCTGAAGGTGCCGGAGCTGGCCATGCGGGTCAAGGGGCTCTACACCCCGCAGCCGAATGAGCGCGCCCCGGTGCTGAATGTGAACGAACCCGCCCCGATCGTCGCCCTGATGAGGCCTTACCCGGCGAATCCCGCGCGATTCGTTCCGGTCCAGTTGTATCTGGTGCGGGTGATCGAGGTCGCGCCGGCCGGCCCGCCCGAGTCGCTCGACGCCGTGCGCGAGAAGGTTCGCGAGGACTACATCACCCTCAAGGCCTTCGAGCTGGCCGGCGAATACGCCCGCCAGCTCGCCGAGCAGGCGCGGCAGACCGGCCTGGTCTCCGCGGTCGAGCAGGCGGCCGAGCTGAGACGGATTCTGGCAGAAGCCGACGAAGCGGCCGCGGCCGAGACGGAGCCCGCCGCGACCCAGCCCGTCAAGCCGCCCACGGCCTACATCGAGAATCTCGGGCCGTTCATCCCGCAGGCCTCGCTCACGCGGCAGTCGCGCTTCCTTCCCAAGGTGGGAGCCGTGCCGGCGACGCTTCGAGACGAGCTCTTCAAGCTCGTCAGCGAACCGGAGGCGACGACGCAGACGGCCCATCGGGTCGCGGTGGCCGCATCCACGTCCAACCAGCACTGGATCGTGGCGCAGGTCGAGCAGGTGCAGCCGCTGTACGAGGGTGATTTCGCCAAGCAGCGCGACCTGTTCGCGCAGATGTCCGAGCAGGGGCAGATTCGGGCGATCTGGGGCGGCTGGTTCGACCCGGCGAATGTCCGCCGGCGGGCGAAATTCGAGCCGGTCACGAACCAATAACTCAGGCGGCTCCTGGTGGACGGCGGCGGATGGGCGACGCGTACGAATTCGGCGAGATAGAACCGCGCTGGCAGCGCTACTGGGACGAGCAGGGCACGTTCCGCGCCGCCAACCCGGGCGAGCCGGGCTCCGAGCGGCCGCCCTTCTACGTGCTAGACTTCTTCCCCTACCCGTCCGGCGCGGGGCTGCACGTCGGCCATCCGCTCGGCTACATCGCCTCCGACATTCTCGCCCGCTACAAGCGCATGCGCGGCTTCAACGTGCTGCACCCGATGGGCTGGGACGCCTTCGGCCTGCCCGCCGAGCAGTACGCGATCGAGACGGGGATTCACCCGGCCGTCACGACCCGCAAGAACATCCAGACCTACAAGCGGCAGCTCCGCATGATCGGCCTGGGGTATGACTGGTCGCGCGAGATCGCGACCTGCGACCGCGACTACTACCGCTGGACGCAGTGGATCTTCCTGAAGATCTTCAACTCCTGGTACGACCCGGAACACGTCTGGACGGATCGCGACGGCCGGAAGATGGTCGGCGGCGCGCGGCCGATCGACGAACTGCCGATCCCTCCCGACGTGCGCAGCCACGGCCGGGCCGCGGTCGACACCTACAAGGACGAGCACCGCCTCGCCTACCTGGCCGAGGTCCCGGTCAACTGGTGCCCGGCCCTCGGGACCGTGCTGGCCAACGAGGAGGTGACGAACGACGGCCGCAGCGAGCGCGGCAACCACCCGGTCTACCGCCGGCCGCTCAAGCAATGGATGCTGCGCATCACCGAGTACGCGGAGCGGCTGCTGTGCGACCTGGACGCGCTGGACTGGCCGGAACCGATCAAGCTGATGCAGCGCAACTGGATCGGCCGCAGCGAAGGCGCGTACGTCGATTTCCGCCTGGAGGGACACGACGAGAGCATTCGCGTGTTCACCACCCGGCCGGACACGCTCTACGGCGCGACCTACGTCGTCCTGGCGCCGGAGCACCGGCTGGTATCGATCGTAACGACCAGCGAGCAGCGCGACGAGGTGAACGCCTACGTGGCGCAGGCCGCGGCCAAGAGCGAGCTCGACCGGACCGCCGAGAGCAAGGTCAAGACGGGCGTATTCACCGGCGCGTATGCGATCAATCCCGTAAACCGCAAGCGAATCCCGATCTGGGTCGCGGACTACGTGCTGATCAGCTACGGAACCGGCTCGATCATGGCCGTTCCGGGCTCGGACAAGCGAGACCTGGAATTCGCCGACAAGTTCGAGCTCCCGGTCGTGCAGGTCGTTCAGCCGCCGGGTGATGAGCCCTGGCGCGGCTTCGAGGGCGACGGAACCGCCGTGAACTCGCCTCCGCCCAACGACCGCTTCGACGGCCAGTGCGACCTGAACGGTCTGCCCACGGCAGAGGCCAAGAAGCGGATCATCGCCTGGCTGGAGGAGCGCGACCTGGGCGACGGGACGGTGCAGTACAAGCTCCGCGACTGGCTCTTCAGCCGCCAGCGCTACTGGGGCGAGCCCTTCCCCATTCTGCATGGACCGGATGATGAGATCGTCGGCGTCGACGAGTCCGAGCTGCCGGTCACGCTGCCGGAGATGGACGACTTCCGCCCGCACGCCAGCGACGACCCGAACGCCGAGCCGGCCACGCCCCTGAGCCGCGCCGGAGACTGGCTGTGCGTCGAGCGCGGCGGGAAAACCTGGCGCCGCGAAGTCAGTACCATGCCGCAGTGGGCCGGCTCCTGCTGGTACTACCTGCGCTTCCTGGATCCGAAGAATGATCGAATGTTCGCCAGGCCCGAGGCCGAGCGTTACTGGCTGACGGGCTCACGGGCGGATGGCTCGAAGAAGCAGGGCGGCGTCGACCTCTACATCGGCGGGGCCGAGCACGCCGTGCTCCACCTGCTCTACGCCCGCTTCTGGCACAAGGTGCTCTACGACCTGGGCTACGCGTCGACGCCCGAGCCGTTCGACAAGCTCTTCAACCAGGGATACATCCAGGCCTACGCCTATCGCGACGAGCGCGGCGTGTACGTCGAAGCCGGCGAGGTGGTCGACGAGCACGGCGTCCCCGCGGCCGAGCTCCAGGACAAGACCGGCCCCTTCTTCCATCGCGGCCGGCCGGTGACGCGCGAATACGGCAAGATGGGCAAGAGCCTGCGCAACGTCGTCAATCCGGACCAGGTCATCGCCGAATACGGCGCGGACACGCTGCGGCTCTACGAGATGTACATGGGTCCGCTGGAGGCCAGCAAACCCTGGAACACGCGCGACATCCGCGGGCCGCACGACTTTCTCAAGCGCGTCTGGCGGCTGGTGATCGCGCCGGCGGACGGCGCCCCCGGCTGGCAGCTCAATCCCCGGATCGTCGCCCAGCGAAACGACACTCTGGAACGGATCCTGCATAAGACGATCCGCAAGGTCTCGGAAGACATCGAGACCTTCTCGTTGAACACCGCCATCGCCAAGATGATGGAGTTCGTCAACGCGGCCTACAAGGAGGCGACGATCGGCCGCGACCAGGTGCAGCGGCTGGTGCAGATCCTGGCGCCGTTCGCGCCGCACATGTGCGAGGAGCTCTGGCGCCGCCTGGGACACGCCGAATCAGTATCTCTGTCCGCCTGGCCGGCCTGGGACGACGCCCTGATCCGCGAGGAGCTGATCGAGTTCGCCGTGCGGCTCAGAAACAAGGTCGTCGCGCGGATCAGGCTGCCGGCCGGCGCGAGCGACGAGCAGGTCGCGGCCGCGGCATTGGCAGATTCGGACGTCGCGGCCCGGTTGGCCGAATCTCCGCTGCGCCAGCCGCCGCGCGTCGGGCGCAGCCCGAAAGGCGGCACGGTCAACCTGATCGTCTGAGGCGGCGGCGCGGACGTGGCGGTGCGACCGCGGTGTGTCGAGTTTCCGGGGGCAACGTGTCGCGCGGGGCGGATGTCGGAACGCCTTCGGCCGCGGCCTCGTGGGGCAGGTGAGCCATGATGAAGATCGCGCTGAGCTCCGCACTGCTGCCGGGCCTGAACTTCGAACAGATCGTGCGGCGAGCGGGCGAGTGGGGATACGACGGCCTGATGCTCGTCGCGCTGCACGGGCACTTCGAACCCGCCTCGCGTTGGCCGGTGCCTGCCGCCCTGGACGCCGCCCGGGCGCTCTGCGACGAGAACGAGGTCGCGATCGCGGCGATCCACAGCTCCATGAGCTTCTGCGACCGGGACGAAGTGGCCCTTCGCGGCGGCTCGGCCCGCGTGGCCGCGGCGATCGCCCTGGCGGGGCAGATCGGCTGCCCGCACGTCGTCGTCAGCGGCGGACGCGTGGTCGGGCGGCACCGGCTGCGCGGCGTGGAGCAAACGGCCGCCGTCCTCCAGGGGCTCAGCGAGCAGGCCGCGGCGGCCGGCGTCCGCCTGCTCTTCGAGAACGCCGGCGACCTCTCCTCCAGCCAGGATGCCTGGCACGTGGCGGATGCGGCCGGCTCGGGCACTGTCGGCGTACTGCTCGACCCCCTGGCCGCCTGGCGGGCCGGCGAGCCGCCCTCGGTCAGTATCCCCCGCCTCGGAGGGATGCTCTGCATCGTTCGCGTCGCCGACGCCGCCGCGGGGCCTGACGGCCGGCCGGCCGAGCCGACGGCGCCGGGGCTGGGCGGTCTGGGCGTCGCGCGGGTCGTGGAACTGCTCAAGGGAATCGCCTTTCGCGGCTGGCTGTGCGTCGACTGGCCCCCGGAGCAGACTCCGGAGCTCGAGTTGGAGAAGGTCCTGCCCGCGACGGCGGAGCTGCTGCGAAGCGAGATCGCCCGGCCGGTGGTCGAGCTGAGTGCCTACAAGGGCGACAAGAACGCACCTCGTTTCGTGTCCGGAGCGAGTGGATGAGCGCCCCGACGGCCATTTCCGGCCTGCCGCGGCTGCTGAGCGAGTTTCAGCGCTGCGGCGGCGTCTTTCGGGCCGATCCCGAGGACTTTCTGGTCGAGGAGATTCCGCTCTACCCGGCCGACGGGGCCGGCACGCACACGTACTTCTTCATCGAGAAGCGCGGCCTGAGCACGATGAACGCGGTCCATGAGATCGCGACGGCGCTGAATGTGAAGCGGCGCTCGATCGGTTTCGCGGGCCTCAAGGATGCCCGCGCCGTTACACGGCAGTGGATGTCGATCGAACATACCGATCCCGAAGCTGTCGCCCGGCTCGAGCTCCCACGCGTCCGCGTGCTGGAAGTGACCCGCCACGGCAACAAGCTCCGGCTCGGCCACCTGCGGGCGAATCACTTCCGCATCCGTGTCCGCGACGCCGACCAGACCCGCCTGGCCGAGCTCCAGGACGCGCTCGGCCGGCTCGTCGCCCAGGGAGTGCCCAATTACTTCGGCCCGCAGCGCTTTGGCCAGCGCGGCGATACCTGGCAGATCGGCCGGGCTCTCGTCCGCCGCGATCTGGACGAGGCGGTCGACCTGATTCTCGGCCGGCCGGGCGAGCACGATCATGGCCGCGTTCGGACCGCCCGTCAGGCCTACGAGGCCGGCGATCTCGAAGCGGCAATCCATGCCTGGCCGGGGAGTTTTCGCGACGAACGAAAGGCACTCAAAATCCTGCTGCGAACGAAGGGAAACAAGCGGCGGGCATTCGCCGTGATCGACCGCGGCCTGCGCAAGTTCTATGTCTCGGCCTATCAGTCGTACCTGTTCAATCAGGTCGTCGCGCGTCGCTTGTCGACCGGGCTCGGAAAGCTGATCGAGGGCGACCTGGCCTGGCTGCACGCCAGCGGCGCCGTCTTCCGCGTCGAGGATATCGCCCGCGAACAGGCCCGGGCAGACGCGTTCGAGATCAGCCCCAGCGGGCCGATATTCGGGTTTCGCATGACCCGCCCAGAACGCGAGGCCGGCACGATCGAAGAGCAACTCCTTGCAGAGGAAGGTCTTGCGCTGGAGGCGTTCAAGTCGGATGCCCTGCGGGTCAAAGGCCAGCGCCGGCCGCTGCGGTTTCGCCCGGAAGAGGCCTCGATTCGAGTTGGCGCAGACGGGCGCGGGGCGTATCTTGAGCTGCGGTTCACGCTGGCGCGGGGCTGCTATGCGACCGCGCTGCTGCGTGAGCTGTTCGTCGAGTCGGCAGGCGGCGCGGAGTGGGCCGAAGGGGAGGCGGAAGAAGAGCTGCCGGATTAGCCTCGCGACCACGGCATCACCGTGTGCAGGTCATCAGGGATTGTGCATGTCTAGTGGGCCGCGATTGGATTGGGCGGGTGTGCTGCGCAGTGTCCGGACAGAGAATCCGGACCAGTACCGGGCGTGGTTCGAGCAGCTTCCGCCGCCGCTCGTGGAGGGTGGGGAAATCCGCGTCCTGGCCGAAAATCCGGCCCAGTGGCGCTACCTCCAGGAACAGTGCGTCTCCCCCTTTGTCCAGGCGGCCATGGCGCAGACCGGACTGCTGCTGTCGGTGAGATTCGTCTGCCCGCGGGAGGAGGGGATGATCCCCCCGCGCGTGCCGGATTCCTGCGGGCTGACGCCGGCCCCGCTCAGCGTCGATTACACCTTCGAGCAGTTCGTCGTCGGGCCGTCGAATCGCCTGGCGCATGCTTCCTGCCGGGCTGTCTGTGAGCAACTCGGCACGCTCTATAACCCGCTCTTCATCCATGGCCGCTCAGGCCTCGGCAAGACGCACCTGCTCCAGGCTATTTGCCACGAATTGGTGCTGCGCGACGGCCACCTGAACGTGATCTACGTCTCCTGCGAGGGGTTCGTCAACGATCTCGTCCGGGCCCTCGGCGTGGGCAAGCTCCAGGAGTTTCAGGTCAGCGCCCGCGGGGCGGATGTTCTGGTCATCGACGACGTCCAATTCCTGGCCAAGCGCGAGTCCAGCCAGGAGGAGCTCTTCCATACGTTCAACGCCCTCTACCAGGCCCGCAAACAGATCGTGCTCTCGGCCGACTCCGCCCCGTCGGAGATTCCGACCCTCGAGGACCGTCTCGTCAGCCGCTTCAACTGGGGCCTGGTCACATCGATCGACGTCCCCAGCCGCGAGACCCGCCAGGCCATTCTCCAGAAGAAGGCCCGCCTGCGCGGCTGCGAAGTGCCGGATGAAATCCTCGACTACATCGCCGAGCGTGTGGAATCGAACGTGCGGTTGCTGGAAGGGGCTCTGACCAAGCTGATCTCCGAGACACAAATCGCCGGCAAGCCAATGACCCTGGAGACCGCCCGCGAGCTCCTGGCCGAGTCCCCGGGCGTCAGCGGCCCGGTTCTGCAAATCACCGACATTCTGGAGACCGTCTCCAAGCACTTCGGCGTGAAGCTCTCGGACCTGGTTGGCCGTAAGCGATCCCGATCCGTCAGCTTCCCCCGCCAGGTCGGGATGTACCTCGCCCGCCGCCTGACTCCGCTCAGCCTCGAGGAGATCGGCGGCCACTTCGGCGGCCGGGACCACTCGACCGTCCTGCATGCCGAGCGGGTGATCGAATCCGACCGCCGCCGCGGCAAGGAGACCTCCGAGACCCTCTCGTTGCTCACGCGACAACTGTTAAGTCGTCGCTGACACGAGAATCGCCCAGCGGTTATCATAGGACCGCCGCCGTCGCCAGGCAGGCGGGCGCAGCCGGCCGTGCCCGATTCCGAGCTAACGGCCTGGCGCGAGCGGAGATGGTTTCTAACTGCGAGCTGTGCCTGGCACGGTGGCGCTAACCTGCTCGCAGCGG
This sequence comes from uncultured Planctomycetales bacterium, assembly GCA_964643885.1. Taxonomy (GTDB): domain Bacteria; phylum Planctomycetota; class Phycisphaerae; order UBA1845; family Fen-1342; genus CAADGL01. The sequence goes on along the minus strand of CAZXUI010000003.1, from coordinate 62,633 downwards.
GCGAGTTGCGGCTCAATGACGGGCCGAACTCACAGAATTGACAGACCGTAGGGAGAGGAGAGAGCGAGAGACGAGAAGCCCGCTCTCAATCATCTCAGGGCGCTCGTAAGCGGAGGCGGTGAGGGTCGAATGGCAGTGAAAGCACCGAGCCGTGGAGAGGATCCGGCGACCAAGGCGGGAGCAGGCATGAAGACGAATGTTCCCAGGCAGGACTTTCAGGAAGCGCTGGCGGCCGCAGCCGCGCTGGCATCCAGCCGTACGCCGAAGCCCATCCTGAACTGCGTCAAGATGGTCGTACAGGATGAGCAGGCTGAATTAAGCAGCACCGATGATGAGATCGGTCTGCGCGTGCGCGTGCCGGTGCTCTCGATGAAGCGGGCCGGAGAGGTCGTCGTGCCGGCCGAGCGGCTGCTGAGCATCATTCGCGAGCTGCCGGATGTCGAGGTGCTGATCAGTACGGACGAGCGCTACTGCGTGATCGATGGCCGCGGCAGCTCGTTTCGCATCTTCACGGCCAATGTGGCGGACTTCCCGCCGGTTCCGGGGTTCGGGGAGGAGTTCGACCTCGTCGTCGACGGTCGCGAGCTACGACGGATGATCGCGATGACGATCTACGCGGCCGCCCGCGAGACGAGCCGCTATGCGATCAACGGCGTGCTGTGGGAGAAGCGCGGCAACAAGCTCTTCCTGGTGGCGACCGATGGGCGGCGCCTGGCCCGGGCCGGCGGCACTCTGATCGAGGCCCGCAGCGGCGATTTCGAGGTCATCCTGCCGGCCAAGGCCCTGAACATCTTCGAGCGCGTTTTCGTGCCGCCCAAGGATGGTGAGCCCTGGCCAATCCGCGTGAAGGTCAGCCCGAACCAGGTCTCGCTTCAGACCGACGACCGGGTGCTCTCCACGGTCCTCGTTGAGGGCCACTTTCCAAAGTACGAGGAGGTCATCCCGAAGGGCACCGACAAGAAAGCACGCGTCAGCCGTGAGGAGCTGAGCAGCGCCGTGCGGCGTGCCGGGCTGCTTACGACAGAGGACTCCCGCTCGGTAAAATTATCTTTCGGAGCCGAGAAGCTGGAAATCACCTCGCAGTCGCCCGAGCAGGGCGACGCCCGGATTGAGATTCCGGCCGAATACGAGGGTGACCCGCTGATGATCGGTTTCAACCCGGCTTTCCTGGGAGATGCGCTGCGGACGATGCCGTACGAGCAGGTGACGATCGAAATGCAGGAGCCGTTCCGGCCGGGCGTGCTCTACGGGGAAGATAAGAACGACTTTCTCTACGTCGTGATGCCGGTCTCGCTCTAGGCGGGCGTCGCGCTGATTGCGGGCTGGATGTCGCTCAGCGAACAACAGTATCGGCAGATGCTCGCGAATCGGCGGCCACGCCAGGCACAGGCTCTGTTCACGCACGCGGCCGACACACGGGCCCTGCGGGCGGCCCAGCGCGCGGCTCGTCTCTGGCCGGTGGTGGAGCAGGCCTGGGCGGAGAGCGTTCCGCCGGGATGGCTGGGGAAGACGGGCGTGGATCAGCTTGTGGACGGCGTGTTGTGGATCACGGCCGCGGACCGGGTCTGGGCGGAGCGGGTTCGGCGGGACTCTCGGCGGCTTCTGCGGCTCGTCGGGCAGCGCGTGCCGGGTGTGCGTGAGATTCGGGCCCTCGTCGGCCGGCCGGATTCGACTGAACAAGGGAGTTGAGCGTTGTCGGTGGAGTTGAAGCAGGAGCGTACGTTGACCGAGACGTCCGGATCGGCCGGATATGACGAGGGGAAGGTGCAGGTGCTCGAGGGGATCGAGCACGTGCGCAAGCGGCCGAGCATGTACATCGGCGATGTGGGGGTGCGGGGTCTGCACCATCTCGTATTCGAGGTGGTCGACAACTCGATCGACGAAGCGATGGCGGGGGCCTGCACCGAGATCAACGTCGTGATCCAGGCGGACGGCGGTATCTCGGTCGAGGACAACGGCCGCGGGATTCCGGTGGGGATCAAGCCGGAGTACGGGATTTCAGCACTCGAGCTCTGCCTGACGCGGATCGGGACCGGGGCGAAATTTGACCGGGACACGTATAAGGTGTCGGGCGGGCTGCATGGCGTCGGTGTCAGTGCGGTCAATGCGCTCTCGGAGCGCTGCGAGGTGCACACCCGCCGCGACGGCAAGATCTGGGTGATCGGCTTCCGGCAGGGCAAGACGACGCGGCCGCTCGAGGCGATCGGTAACGCAACCAGCGCCGGCACGCGGGTCGAGTTCAAGCCGGACCCGACGGTCTTCTCGCAGACCGAGTTCAACTACGACATCCTGGCCGAGCGGCTACGGCAGCTCGCCTACCTCAACGCCGGGCTGAAGATCACGCTGGCCGACGAGCGACAGGGCAAGAACGAGATTTTTCTTTACGAGAACGGCATCAAGCAGTTCGTCGAGCACCTGAACGAGGGCAAGGCGGGCCTGCACCCCGTCGTCCATTTCCGCCGCGAGGACCCGGAGCAGCGACTGATCTGCGAGGTCGCGTTCCAGTACACCGACAGCTATGCCGAGCACACCGTCTCGTTCGTCAACAACATTCACACGATCGAGGGCGGCACGCACCTGTCGGCGTTCCGCAGCGCGTTCACGCGCGTGCTCAACAACTACGCCCGCAAGGCTAACCTCTTCAAGGCCAGCGATCCCGTCCCCCAGGGCGAGGACATCCGCGAGGGCCTGACGGCCGTGATCTCGGTCATGGTGCCCGAGCCGCAGTTCGAAGGTCAGACCAAGACCAAGCTCGGCAACAGCGAGGTCGGCACGTTTGTCGAGACGACCCTGAACGAGGTGCTCGGCAACTACTTCGAGGAGCACCCGCCGGAGGCCAAGCGCATCGTCGGCAAGGCGGTGCAGGCGGCCCTGGCGCGTGAGGCGGCCCGCAAGGCGCGCGAGACCGCCCGCAAGAGCGCCCTTTCCGGCATCGGCATGTCGCGCAAGCTCGTCGACTGCTCCAGCCGCGACGTCGACAGCACCGAGCTGTTCGTCGTGGAGGGCGACTCGGCGGCCGGCTCGGCCAAGGGCCACCGCGACTCCAAGACCCAGGCCATCCTGCCGATCCGCGGCAAGATTCTCAATGTAGAGAAGGCCCGGCTCCACAAGGTGCTCAGCCACGAGGAGATTCTCGAAATCATCAAGGCGCTGGGCACCGGCATCGGCGAGGAGGAGTTCGACGCCTCCAAGCTGCGCTACGGCCGGATCATCCTGATGACCGACGCCGACGTCGACGGCTCGCACATCCGCACGCTGCTGTTGACCTTCCTCTTCCGCCACATGCGGCCGCTGATCGACCGCGGTGTCGTCTTCATCGCCCAGCCGCCGCTCTATCAGCTCAGCAAGGGAAAGAAGCAGCAGTACGTTCTCGACGATGCGGCCCTGAACGCCCGCCTGGCCGACCTGGGGCTGGACGGCACGCGGCTGGAGGTCCGCCGCGACGGCGCCGCGGCCGCCCGGCTCGACGGCCCGAGACTGGCCGAGCTGCTGAAGCTGCTGGAGGAGATCGAGCGGCACGGCAAGGTGCTCGAGCGGCGCGGCATCGTCCCGCGGCAGTTCATCGAAGAGCACCTGCGCCAGGGTGCTTTGCCGACCGTGCGGGCGCTGTGTCGGGGCGAGGCGCGCTACTTCTACTCGAAGGCGGAATACGAAGAGTACGAGCGGCAGATGGTCGCCGCCGGCGAGACGATCGTCCGCAATGAGCTCAGCGAAGCTGTCGCGCTTCAGAACTGCCTCCAGCGGCTGACGGAGTTCGGCTGCCGCGTGGCCGATCTGTTCCTGAAGCGCGAAGAGCAGGTGACGGGCGAATTGACGGCCGCCGTCTTCGTGCTGATCGACGACGCCGGCAACGAGCACGAGCTGGCCAACCTGGCGGAGCTGCCGGAAGGCGTGCGCGCGATCGGCTCGCGCGGCTGGGAGATCAAGCGCTTCAAGGGCCTGGGCGAGATGAACAAGGAAGAGCTCTGGTCGACGACCATGGACCCGGCCAACCGCGTGCTGCGCAAGGTCGTCGTCGGCGAGGCGGAAGGCGACGCCGAGCAGCTCGACATCGACGCCGTCGAGACGGACCGCATGTTCAGCATTCTGATGGGCGAGGACGTCGAGCAGCGCAAGAAATTCATCGAGGAGAATGCCGTCCACGTCAAGAACCTGGACGTCTAGGCGGGCGGCGTCCGCCGCCACAGCCGCCGCGGCGCGGGAGATTTCGGCATGGGTAAGCTCGTCAAGCTGTTGATTGTGCTCGTGGTGATCGCCGGGGCCGGCTGGCTGCTGGTGAATCAGATGAACCAGGGCGAATCGGACTCGACGCCGGCCGCTGAGGGCGATCCGCCAGTGCGCGTCGAGGAGAAGTACGGCTTCACCTCCGAGGGCGTCGGCGGATAGCCGCAACCGGGCCGTGAGCGAGCATAGGGACCCGGCCGCGGGAATGCGGCCGGGACGGGCGTGGAAAAGCAACTCGAACTCGACATTCAGTCTCAGCCGGACGACACCACGTGCGGGCCGACGTGCCTGCACGCCGTTTATCGTTACTTCGGCGACGACGTGGATCTGAACCGGCTGATCGCCGAGGTACCGGCCCTGGATACGGGCGGCACGCTGGCGGTTCTGCTGGCCTGCCACGCCCTGCGCCGCGGCTACCAGGCGACGATCTTCACCTACAACCTGCAAATGTTCGACCCGACCTGGCTCTCGGGTGAGCCGGTCGACCTGGTAGGCAAGCTCAAGGCGCAGCGCAAGTACAAGCGCGGGCATCGGCTCCAGGCGGCCACCGAGGGGTACCTCGAGTATCTGCAAAGCGGCGGCCGCGTGCTGCTCGAAGACCTCACCGCCAGCCTGCTGCGCCGCTATCTGGACCGGTCGATCCCCGTCCTGACCGGCCTGAGCGCGACCTACCTCTATCGCAGCCCGCGCGAGTACGGTCCGAACGATGAGGACGACGACATCCGGGGCGAGCCGAGCGGGCACTTCGTGGTGCTGTGCGGTTACGACAAGCGGACGCGCGAGATCACCGTCGCGGATCCGCAGCACACCAACCCGTTGGGCAAGGGCCGCATCTACCGCATCCAGATCGACCGCGTACTCAACGCGATTCTGTTGGGAATTCTCACCTACGACGGCAACCTGCTGATCCTGGAGCCGTCGGAACATCTGCGAGGACGACTGCCGTGTCCGTCCTGATCGTGGTGGACAATCCGAAAACCTGGCCGGTCAAGATTCCGGCCGCAGAACTGGTTTCGGCCCGCTCCTACCTGACAGACCCGAGATACTTCGATCTCGAGAACGCGAAGGTCTTCAACCTCTGCCGCTCATATCGCTACCAGAGCGCGGGCTACTACGTCTCGCTGCTGGCGATGGCGCGCGGCCACAAGGCATTGCCCAGCATCACGACGATCCAGGACATGAAGACGCTCTCGATCGTGCGGCTGGCGTCCGAGGAGCTCGGCGACGAAATCCAACGCTGCCTCAGGCCGATTCACTCGCAGGCGTTCACGCTCAGCATCTACTTCGGGCGGAACATGGCCCGCCGCTACGACGACCTGAGCAGCCACCTGTTCCGGCTCTTTGCCTGTCCGCTGCTGCGGGCCGAATTCGCCCGCCAGGAGGACCAGTGGCGGCTCCAGAGCGTCCGCCCTGTGGCCGGCAGCGACATTCCCGAGCCGCATCGCGAGTTCGTCTCGCGGGCCGCGGTCGAGTTCTTCTCGCAGCGGCGCTTTCCGACTCAGAAACGCGTCACGCCGCTTTACGAGCTGGCGATTCTGCACAACCCGCGCGAACCGATGCCGCCTTCGAACGAGGGCGCGCTGCGCAAATTCATCCAGGCCGGCAAACGCGCCCGGCTCGGAATCGAGCTGATCGAACGGGAAGACTTCGGCCGCCTGGCCGAGTTCGACGCGCTCTTCATCCGCGAGACGACGTCGGTCAATCATCACACCTATCGCTTCGCCCGCCGGGCCGTGGCCGAGGGCCTCGTCGTAATCGACGATCCGGAGTCGATCACGAAGTGCGCCAACAAGGTCTACCTGGCCGAGCTGATGAGCCGCAACAACATCGCCACGCCGCGGACGCTGATCGTCCACCGCGACAACGTCGACGAAGTGCAGAAGCTGATCGGCCTTCCCTGCATCCTCAAGCAGCCCGACAGCTTCTTCTCGCGCGGCGTCGTCAAGGTGGAGGACGCGGCCGCCCTGACGCGCGAGGTGGAGCGGCTGCTGGAGGATTCCGACCTTATCATCGCCCAGGAATTCGTCCCCACGCCCTTCGATTGGCGCGTCGTCGTGCTCGACTACCGCCCGCTCGTCGCCTGCAAATACTTCATGGCCGGCCAGCATTGGCAGATCATCAAGAACCAGACCAACGGCGACACAAATTTCGGCAAGGTCGAAACGCTGCCGGTCGAGCACGCGCCGCCCGCCGTCGTTTCGACCGCCGTCCGGGCCGCCAAGCTGATCGGCGACGGCCTCTACGGCGTCGATCTCAAGCAGCTCGACGACCGCGTGCTCGTGATGGAGATCAACGACAATCCGAATCTCGACGCGGGCTACGAAGACCGCCTGCTCAAGGACGAGCTGTACGACCGCATCATCCGCGTCTTTCTGGCGCGAATTCAGGCCCGCCGCGACCGCGCCGGACTCTACGCCCCATGACCGGACCGCTGCACCTTTTCGAAGGGTTCGGCGTCGAGCTCGAGTACATGGTCGTCGACCAGGCGACGCTGGATGTCCGGCCCATCGCCGACGAGATTCTGCGGGCCGCGACCGGCGCGTACGTCTCCGATTACGAAGACGGCCCGATCGCATGGTCCAATGAACTCGTCCTGCACGTGATCGAGCTGAAGACCAACGGGCCGGCCCGCGAGCTGTCCGGCCTGGCGGGCCTCTTCGACCAGAACATCCGCCGCATCGGGCGGATCATCGAGCCGCACGCCGCCCGGCTGATGCCCTCCGCCATGCACCCGTGGATGGACCCGCGCACCCAGACGCGTCTCTGGCCGCACGAGTACAGCCCCGTCTACGAGGCCTTCAATCGCATCTTCGACTGCCGCGGGCACGGCTGGTCCAACCTGCAAAGCGTCCACCTGAACCTGCCCTTCGCCGGTGACGAGGAGTTCGGCCGCCTCCACGCCGCCATCCGCCTCGTCCTGCCGATTCTGCCGGCCCTCGCGGCCAGTTCGCCGGTGTGCGAACGCCGCCGGACGGGACTGGCGGATACGCGCCTCGAGGTGTACCGCGGCAACGCGGCCCGCATTCCGGCCGTCACCGGCCGCGTCATCCCCGAGCCGGTCTTCACGCGGGAGGCCTACGAGCGCGAAATCCTCCAGCCCCTCTATCGCGAGATCGCCCCGCACGACCCGCAGGGCGTCTTGCAGGATGAATTCCTCAACGCCCGAGGCGCGATCGCCCGCTTCTGCCGCAACACGATCGAGATTCGCGTGCTGGACATGCAGGAGTGTCCCGCCGGCGACCTGGCCGTCGTCGCAGTCGTCGTGGCCCTGCTGCGGGCCTTGTGCGAGCAGTGCTGGACCTCCACCGCCGCCCAACAGGCCTGGCCGGTCGAGCCGCTCGAACGCATCCTCCTCGCCTGCATCCGTGACGGCCGGCAAGCCCGGATCAGTAACACCGACTATCTGGCGGCACTGGGCTGGCCCGGCCGGCCACAGGCGACGGCCGGTGAGCTCTGGGACCGGCTGATCGACGATCTGTCGGCCGACCGGTCCAGCGGCCTCGAACCCTTCGCCGAGCCCCTGGGGGTCTTTCAACGCGACGGCACCCTGTCCGACCGCATCGTCCGCGCCCTGCGCAATCCGCCGGCCGGCGAAGAAATCGACCCTGCTCGCCTGGCGGCCGTCTATCGAGAGCTCTGCGACTGCCTGGCCATCGGCCGCATGTTCCGCCCATAAGCGACGGTCGGCCGTCACTTTCTGTCGCTCCCGGGCCGGCCGGGCGCTTCAATCCGGCCGGGCGTCCTGTTAGAATGCCCGGTCCGCGTTTGCCGGGTTGCGTAAGCTGCCAGGGGCGGCCGTGGAGAATCCGCGGTCTGAAGAGCTGGGCGTTCAAGGCGTGTAATGGCTGAGAAGGGCGAGCAACAAGCGGCCGAGGGGCTTCCGGAGTTTTCCGAGAAGCACAAGTCGGCTGCGCGGCAGTGGTTCAACAAGGCGGCGGACTCGCGCGAGCGGCGCGAGTACGACTACGCGATCGAGTGCATCCTGTCGGGGCTTTCGTTCTGGCCAGAAGCGGTTGAGGAAGGGCACATGCCGCTCTGGTCGCTGGCGATTCAGCGGCAGCAGGCGGGCGGCAAGAAGCCGGGGATGCTCGACCCCATTAAGAAGCCGATGAACGCCAAGGACCCGAAGACCGCCATGCTCAACGCCGAGTGGCTGATGGCCCGGGATCCGACGAACGGGTCCTATCTCGACGGCGTTCTCAAGAACGCGGCCCGGGCGATGTATTACGAGACGCTCAAGTGGGTTACTCCGCTGGTGCTCGCCTCGCTCAAGAAGGACGCCAAGCCCAACGCCGCCCGCTTCAAGCACTTTCGCGAGACGCTGGTCGAGGCGGCCGAGAAGGCGGATTCGTTCGGTCTGCCCGAGTATCCGGCCTATTTCTACGAGCACGCGGTCCAGTCGCTGGAGTTTCTCATCTCGCGCAATCCCGGCGACCAGAATCTCAAGGACGAGCAGCGCGATCTGTCGGGCAAGCTCACGATCGTCCGCGGCAAGTATTCGGACGCGGAGACATTTCGCGACTCGCTGCGCGACGCCGACAAGCAGAAGCTGCTGCACGACGCGGAGCGCGTCCAGCAGGGTGAGCAGACCCTCGAGCAGATCATCGCCGCCGCCAGGGCGGCGTGGGAGGCCGAGCCGGCCTCCTCCATCAAGATCAACGCCTACGTCGACGCGCTGCTGCGCCGCGAGCGCAAGGCGGAGGAGGACGAGGCGGTCGCTGTTCTCCTGAAGGCGTACGAGTCGACGCGCAACTACAGCTTCAAGCAGCGGGCGGACGACGTGCGCATCCGCCAGCTTCGCCGCGCGGCCCGGGCCCTGGAGGAGCAGGCCCGCCGGACCGGCAGCGACTCAGACCGCCAGCAGGCCCGCCTCGCCACGATGGAGATGATCGAGACCGAGATCGAGGTGCACCAGGAGCGGGTGCAGAAGTACCCGACGGATCTGCGGGCCAAGTTCCGACTGGGCGAGTCGCTCTTCCGCGCCGGCCGCTACGACGAGGCGATTCCCATGCTCCAGCTCGGCCAGGGCGACCCGCGCAGCCGGGCCCGCTGCCAGCTTCTGATCGGCCGGGCGTTTCTGGAGAAGCAGGTGCCCAGCCAGGCGGTCGAAGTGCTGCGTGAGGCGATCGACGGCTACGAGCTGAGCAACGACGACATGGCCAAGGAGCTGAACTACTGGCTGGCCCGGGCCTTCGAGGCGGACGGCAAGCGCGACGAAGCGAAAGCGGCGTTCGGCAAGCTGCTTCGCCTGGATTACAACTACCGTGGTGGCGATGCCCGCACGCGGCTGGAAGCGCTGAGTGCGGCGGGCGGTTGAACTCAGAGGAACAAGGAGACGTTGTGGCACATTCACTTTCCGCGCGGAAGCGCGTACGGCAGAACGAGAAACAGCGGCTGCGTAACCGCTCGCGGCGAAGCGGCCTGAAATCCAAGGTCCGCAAGCTCACGGACGCGCTCGGCGCTGCCGACGTGCAGACCAGCGAGCAGCAGCTCCGCGTCGTCGCCGGCCAGCTCGACCGCGAGGCGAACCGCGGCCTGATTCATCGCAACGCCGCCGCCCGCAAGAAGAGCCGCCTCGCCCGGCGCCTGAACCAGCTCAAGCGCACCGGCGCGAAGAGCTGAGCCTGAGCCGAGCGGCCCGCCCCACATAGAACGAGGCTCCCGGCGACGGCCGTCACCGGGAGCCTCGGTCGAAGTGTTTCGCGGCGCCGGTCTGCGATCGACTCACCGCCCGGCGATCCCTCACGCATAACGGTCGACGTGCTCGGACGGAGGATCCTCCGGCGGCGGCTCCGCCGGGGGCTCGGCCGGCTTGTGAGCAGCCTCCACCAGCTCGCGGAATTGCCGTGCCTCTCGCTGGATGATCTGGACGATCGGGGAATGCGAACCGGGGAGCTGCGGACCCTCATGGGCCTGCGTAGAGGGTTCTTGCGACGCCTCGATCTTTCGAGGCTCGCCTTTGGGTGTCGGCGGATCCGGTGTTGTGTAGTGGAACCCGCTCGCACCCAGCAACGATGCTGATGTCGGATTCATCGGACACCCCGCTGGCCATCTGCGGCGCGGTGTGTCACCCCTTCCATGAGACACTCTGCAATCTGTGATCGGGCGAAGCAACCGCGCCGGCGACCACCTTTGCTTCGCCCGATAATCTGCGACTGGCTGTCGCGGGCTTGCTGACCCAGACTGGCGACCGGGCTCTGGCCGGCCAGCGGACGAGAATCTTCCGACCGGTCGTAATCCCGGCCCGCGAGGACAAGCGAGCGGTGCCGGTGGCGTCGGTCGCGGCGGGCGTCAGCCGTTGGCGATCAGTGTGGCCGCCGGAATGGCGCCCGCCGAACTGCCGCGGCAGGTGACGTTGTCGATACCCACCAGGTCGGCCAGCCGGGCGAGGAATTCGCGGCTCGGGTCGACCGTCTGAATCGCACGGCTCTTCAGCAAGACGTTCCAGCCGGCCGGCGACGCGACACGCAGCAGCAGCGTGGCCGCGCCGCGATGCTTGCGGCACAACTCGCGAATCGCGGCCAGGTCCGGCGCCGCGCTGCCGGTTGTGTGCAGGTTGAGCTCGACGTAGCGGGCGAATTGGCGCACGGCCTGATCGAGCGGGATCACCCGCTTGACGCGGATGCTCGGTTCCTCGCGGCGACGGTCGACGCTGCCCTCGATGAAGACGACCGCGTCCGGCTTGAGCAGCGGCAGGCATTCGTCCTGGTCCTTCGGAAAGACCGTCGCCTCGACCGAGCCGGTGAAATCCTCGATCAGTGCGATCGCCAGCTTCTTGCCGGCGCTGTTGCCTTGGCGAATCGGCACCATGCGCATCTTCGAGACCAGGCCGCCGAGGACCACGTGCTGGCCGTCGCTCCGCCTGGCGAGCGAGCTCGTGTTGGCCGTGCCCAGGTAGTTGACGATCGACTCGTACTGCGTCAGCGGATGCCGCGTCACGTAGAAGCCGAGCGTCTGCTTCTCGTGCATGAGCATCTCGGCGTCGCTCCACTCGCACGTCGGGATCGGCGGTGCGGGCGGCGGCGAGGCGGCCCCGAACGCGCCGAACATGTCGAGCTGCCCCGCCCGGCGGTCCTGCTGGGCCTGCTGGCCGCGCTCGATAGCCTTCTCGGCCACCTCCATCAGCGCCCGCCGCATCGCTCCCGTGCTGTCGAATGCCCCCGCCTTGATCAGCGCCTCGATCACCGATTTGTTCACCGCCATCAGGTCGACCCGCTCGCAGAAATCGAAAATGTCAGCAAACCGGCCGCCCTCGCCGCGGGCGGCGAGAATCGCCTGCACCGCCTTGTGCCCCAGGCCGCTGATCGCGCCCAGCCCGAACCGGATCGTCCCGCGCCGCTGCGAGCGCTTCACACGCTGCGAAGACCTGCCGCCGGACTTCCCATTGCCGTTGCGGCCGGCCGGGTCCGCCGCCGAGTCGTAAACGACCGTGAAGACCTCGTCGCTCTCGTTGACATCCGGCGGCAGCACCGGAATGCCGCGCGCGGCGTCGGCCAGCACGATCCGGCGGCACTCATCGAGATACTCGGCCAGCTTGGAGGTGTTGCCGCTCTCGTACGTGAGCAGCGCCGCCATGAACTCGTAGGGATAGTAGGTCTTCAGCCACGCCGTCTGGTACGCGACCACGGCGTACCCGGCCGAATGCGCCTTGTTGAACGCGTATCCACCGAACTTGAGGATGTCGGCGAAAATCTGCTCGGCCACCTCGCGCTTCACACCGTTGGCGACCGCCCCTTCGAGAAAGGGCTCGCGCTCGGCGTCGATCATCGACTCCTTCTTCTTGCTGATCGCCTTGGCCAGCCGGAACGCCCGCCGCAGCGGCACGTTGCCCAGGCGATTCACCAGCCGCGAGACCTGCTCCTGGTAGACCATGATGCCGTACGTCTCGGCCAGCACCTCCGTCATGATCGGGTGCGGCGTGGTCCAGCGCTCGCGGCCGTGCTTGCGGGCGACGTAGGAGTCGATGTAGGCCATCGGGCCGGGGCGGAAGAGAGCGTTGGCGGCGATCAGGTCCTCGATGCGGTTCGGCTTCATTTTCATCAGCACGTCGCGCATGCCGCCCGACTCGAACTGGAACACGCCCCGCGTTTCCCCGCGCGCCAGCAGGGCGTAGACGCGCTGATCACCCAGGTCGAGATTCTCGACGTCGATCGTCACGCCGTGATGCCGCTGAATCAGCCGGCAGGTCAGGTGAATCTGCGAGAGCGTCCGCAATCCGAGGAAATCCATCTTCAGCAGGCCGACCTTCTCGACCGTCGGCCCCTCGAACTGCGTCGTGATGTCGCGCGAGTCGGCCGGCTTGTAGAGCGGGATGAACTCGTCCAGCGGGCGGTCCGCGACCACCACTCCGGCCGCGTGGACCGACGCATGCCGGGCGAGCCCCTCGAGCCGCCGCCCCAGATCGAGCACCTTGCGGATGGTCGCGTCCTGGTCGGCCATCCGCTTGAGCTCCGGCTCGCGCGCCAGGGCCTTCTCGATCGTCATCTTCAGCTCTTCGGGCACGAGCTTGGCGATGCGGTCGGCCTGCGCCAGCGGCACGTCCAGGGCGCGGCAGATGTCGCGGATCGCCGCCCGCGCCTTCAGCCGGCCGAAGGTGATGATCTGGGCCACGTGGCCGTACTTGTCGCGCACGTACTCGATCACCTCGTGGCGGCGGTCCTGGCACAGATCGATGTCGATATCGGGCATCTCGTCGCGCTCCGGGTCCATGAAGCGCTCGAAATAGAGCCCGTAACGGAGCGGATCGACGTTGCTGATCCGCAGGCAGTAGCCGACCACGGTGCTGCAACCACTGCCGCGGGCATTGGCGGGGATGTCGTGCTCGCGGGCATAGCGGACGAAATCCCAGACGATCAGAAAGTAGCTGGAGAAACCCTTGCTGGCGATGACGCTCAGCTCATAGTCGATCCGCTCGCGAAGCTCGTCCGTGATCGTGCTGTAGCGCTCCTGCGCGCCGGAATAGACCAGTTCGCGCAGGTATTCATCGGCGCTTCTGGAATCCGGCGGGCGGAACACCGGCGCGTGCCGCTTGCTGAAATCGAGCTCGACATCGCACATCTCGGCCACGCGCAGCGTGTTCTCCAGCGCCTCGCTGTATTGCGGCAGCGCCGCCGCCATCTCCGCGGCGCTCTTGAAATAGAACTGATCGCTGTCGAACTTGAAGCGGTTCTCATCCGTGATCTTCGCACGCGTCGAGATGCAGCACAGCACGTCATGCGCCTCGACGTCGTCGTGCGTCAGGTAGTGCACGTCGTTGGTCGCGATCGTGCCCACGCCGAGCTTGCGGGCGATCTCGGCCAGCTCCGGATTCGTCGTCGCCTGGTCGGGAAGCTCGTGGTTCTGAAGCTCGATGAAGAACCGATCCGGCCCGAATATCTCCAGAAACGTCTCGGCGACGCGCCTCGCGGCGGCCGTGTCGTGCCGCAGCAGCTCTTGCGGAATCATTCCGCCCAGGCACGTGCTCGTGCAGATCAACCCTTCGCTGTGCGCCCGCAGAGCTTCGAAATCGATCCGGGGCTTGTAGTAGAACCCCTCCAGGTAGCCGATGCTGGTCAGCTTCAGCAGGTTGCGATAGCCCGTCAGGTTCATCGCCAGCAGAAGCTGATGAAAGGCGCTTTCGCGCCCCGCGCCGCTCTCCTTCTCGCGCCGGTCGCCCGGCGTCAGGTACATCTCGCAGCCGAGGATCGGCTTCACCCCGGCCGCCACGCAGGCCGTGTAGAACTCGACCGCCCCGAACATGTTTCCGTGATCGCTGATCGCGACGGCCGGCATGTTCATGCGCTTGGCCGCGGCGACCAGCTCGTTCACGCGGCAGGCGCCGTCGAGCAGCGAGAATTCGGTGTGGCAGTGCAGGTGAACGAAGCGAGGCTCGCGTTTCGGCATGGCGGCGGCGCCCTCCTCTCAGATGCCGGAGTATGCGACGCGCGCGCGACTCTCACAAGGGGGGAACGCGAGCAAGCCGCGAGGCCAACGGTGATTCGCGACAAGAACTCACAGGGCTGTCATGTACTGCTGCATCTCCATGCTCGTGGGCCGCACAGCTCATACAACGCCGAATTCGTCACGTTTCGTCGCTCGCGCCTTCCGATTGCCGCTCGACCGGCCACACGACCTCCGTCCGCAGCTCGCTCCGGTCCGCGGCCGCGTTCTGGTCCACCCAGTAAACCTCGTACACCAGCCCTGCCGGAGCCAGCCCGTGCTCCTCCATCCACGTCCGCAGCGCCGCGTGTGCCTCGGGCAGCCCTTCGTACGGCCCCCAGTGAAGCGTTGTCGCGGCCGGCCCGCCCGGCAGCTCATCGACGCGGATCTCCTCCGTCGCCGGCACCTCCTGCAACACCGGGAACCCCGCCTCGAACTCCACCTCGTCGTCGGTAACGCCGTGGTAGCGAACGATCGCCGGCCCGACCGTCACGTCCTCCAGGCGGTTCAACCGCTCCCAGACCTGCTCCAGACAGTGCGCGATGGCCGCACCGACCGACCCAGGCTCGCAGCGAACCCGCATGGCCACCAGCCGCTGCGGCGAGACTTCCTTCAGCCGACACACGTACGCCATGATCACTCGCTACCGCAGTGCGGGACGACCATCCGCACACCGCCACGGTGGGGCGGGCGCCTACTCTTGCCCTGGCAGGCACGCAGGCCGGCCCCACTCACACCCTCACGCCACGTCGATCAGCCGCAGCCGCTCACCATACAGCCGCTCCAGCGCCGGCCGCAGCGCAGCGTGCTCCGGCCGCTGGAAGCGCGGATCGTCCCGCACGATCTGAAAAGCGTCGTTGCGTGCCTGTTCCAGCAGCTCGAAATCGTCGACCAGGCTCGCCACGCGCAATTCCGGTAATCCGTGTTGCCGCGTACCCAACAGCTCCCCGGGTCCGCGCAGCCGCAGATCCGCTTCGGCGATCCGGAAGCCGTCGCGCGTCTCCGCCAGCACGCGCAACCGCTCGGTCGACGCCTCCGACCGGCCGTACGCGATCAGCACACACAGACTCTCGCGCGAGCCGCGTCCGACCCGCCCCCGAAGCTGATGAAGCTGCGAGAGCCCGAACCGCTCCGCGTGCTCGACGATGATCATCGTCGCATTCGCCACGTCCACCCCGACTTCGACCACCGTCGTCGCCACGAGAGCATGCAGCCGCCCGGCCGCGAATTCCGCCGTCACCCGCTGCTTCTCGGCCGATGACATGCCGCCATGCAGCAGGCCGACCTCGAGACCGCGCCACGGTCCCTCGACCAGGCGCCGCTGCGCTCGCCGCACCGAAATCAGCCGCTCCGACGATTCCCCATCCCCCATTCCCTCGGCCGCCTCGCGGTTTCCGGAGTCCGAGCCGCCGTCCTCGTCGCCGTCTGCGCCGCTGCCGCCGGTCTCCGCGGAGCCCGCCGATGTGCTCTTGCCGATGATCGGGCAGACGACGTACGCCTGCTCGCCCTTTTCCAGCCGCCCGCGGACATACGTCATCACCGTGTCCCACTGCGCCGCCGGCACGACGCGCGTGTGGATCGTCCCGCGCCCCGGCGGTGATTCGCGGATCACCGACACATCCAGGTCGCCGAAGACCGTCATCGCCAGCGTCCGCGGAATCGGCGTCGCCGTCATCACCAGGTAGTGCGGCTTGAGCGCCTTCGTGCGAATCGACGCCCGCTGCGAAACGCCGAACTTGTGCTGCTCGTCGATCACGACCAGCGCCAGACTCTGAAAGCTCACATCCTTCTGAATCAAGGCGTGCGTGCCGACGACCAGGTCCAGCTCGCCGCGCTCGATCTGCGCCAGCAGCCCGTCGCGCTCCGCCGCCGGCAGCCCGCCCCGCAGCAGCGCCCGCCGCACCCTGCTGCCTTCCAAGTAGCGCTCGATGTTCGCGAAGTGCTGCGCCGCCAGAATCTCCGTCGGCGCCATGATCGCCGCCTGCCGCCGGTACGCCACCGCCAGCAGACACGCATACAGCGCCACCACCGTCTTGCCGCTGCCCACGTCCCCCTGAAGCAGCCGCGTCATCGGCCGGCCGCCGGCCATGTCCGCCGCGATCTCGCGGATCACCTGGTCCTGCGCCGCCGTCAGCGGAAACGGAAAACGCGCCCGGATGCGTTGATCAATCTCCGGCGTGACGGCCAGCTTCTCCGCCGTCTCCGTCGCCGTCTGCTTCTTCCGCCGCAGCGCCATCGCCAGCTCCAGCAGCAGCAGCTCCTCATACGCCAGCCGCCGCCGGGCCCGCGCCAGCGACTCGTCGTCCTTCGGCGAGTGCAACTCGCGAATCGCCTCCGCCCGCCCGGGCAGGTCGTGCTTGGCGATCAGCGGCCGCGGCAGGAACTCCGCAACCGGCAGCCGCTCCGCCGCCAGCACCGACTCCACCGCCCGCCGCACCGCGATCGGCGGCACTTCCTGGTTGCCCGAATACACGCCCACCCGCCGCGGCCCCGTCTTCGCCACGCGCGGCATCGTCCCCGGCGCGAAGAGCTGCACGCTCGGCTGAACCATCACCAGTTCGCCGTCGTACTCCTCGATCTCCCCGCTGGCGACGACCATCGCGCCGACGTACAGCCCGCGCCCGCCCTTGGGCCGGTTGAACCAGCGCAGCCGGCACGTATCCGTCCCGTCGTGCACGTCCGCGACGAAACCCGGGTAGCGCCCCCGCACACGCATCACCTCGCCGCGGATCGTCGCGTGCATCCCCGGCCGGAGCTGCTCGATGTCCATCTGCCCGTGCTGGATCTCGTATCGGAAGGGGAAGTACTCGAGCAGGTCGCCGACCGTCCGGAGCCCGAGCGTCTCCAGGGCCTGCGCCCGGCGCGGCCCCACGCCGCGGACATACTGGAGCGGCGTGTCG
This sequence comes from uncultured Planctomycetales bacterium, assembly GCA_964643885.1. Classification (GTDB taxonomy): domain Bacteria; phylum Planctomycetota; class Phycisphaerae; order UBA1845; family Fen-1342; genus CAADGL01. Next base: position 45,591 of record CAZXUI010000003.1, on the reverse strand, counting down.
TACCTCAGTTCCGCCATGTTCGCTTCAAAACGCCCGGAGGATCGCCGCCCGCACGGCAGCCCAGCCCCGCTCGCCGCCTGCGCGTCCACGCGCCGCGGCCCGGCTCGGCCGGCGGCCGCAGCCCGCGGCCGCCCCTACGGAATGATCAGCTTCATCCCCACCGCGAGCTGATCCGGGCCTCTCAGCCGCGAGCGATTCGCCTCATAGATCACGCGCCACCGGCTCTGATCGCCGTTATAGAACTTCCGCGCGATCGAGTAGAGCGTGTCGCCCTTCTGAACGACGTACGTCCGCCCTTCCGAGCCCGTCGGCGTCAGCACCTCGTCCTCGGCCGTCCGGTCGGCCGCCGGCTCCGGCGACGCGTCGTCCGTCGTCGTCCCGGTTCTTTCCGAAGCCGGCTCCGGATAGTCGCGGACGTACGTCGGCCCCGGCTCGTACGCACCGGCCGTCGGCTGGAACGTATCCTGGCTATCCGCGGCCGGCTGCTCGTTCTTCTGACACGCACCCACACCGATCCCGCAAGCGACGAGAAGCATGAGCACGAGCTGTTTCACTGGATCTCCTCCTGGCCGCTCGGCGGCCTCCTGGATGGGCGTCTGGCGCGGGTTCCACCCGCTCGCCCCGTAGCTAACCCGATGCCCGCACGGTTGTAAAGCGGCCCGCCATCGCGAAACCGCTGCGCCGCCCGGCCCGCCACGTTTGTCGTGCCTTCCCGGGCGCGGCGGCCGGTTTTCTGAGCGGAACCCGCCCGCCTGGGCGTCTCCTTCCGGAGCGAGCCCGCGCTGTGGCCACCCGTCGAACCGGATCCGTTCTGAGCATGGAGTGGCGCCGGCCAGCCGCCCATCGGCCGGTTTTGTGCCGGCCCGCCGGTACGGTTAGAATTCGCAGCGTGGACGGGACGGACCGTGCCACGTCGTCGGGGGCAGTCACATTCTCATCAGGGAGTGCGTGTTATGCGCAAGTTGTACCAATTCCGTCGACTGACGATGGGCTGGCTCGCCCTGCCAGCCGCATTGTGGCTCGCCGGACCCGCCCAGGCGCAGGACCAGGCGGCCGCCCCGCCCGGCGCCGCCGCGGCTCGCGGCGGTCCCCAGGATGCCGACAAAAAGAAACCACGGTTCCCGGAATTCTCCGACGTCACCAAGGATCTCAAGCCGATGGAGGGCCTGTTCACCCTCTACCGCCCCGATCCCGATGACAAGAGCGCCGATCCCGAGAAGCTGCTGGCGAAGATTCCCGCCAAGCTGCTCAACGAGGACCTCCTCTTCGCCACCAGCATCGCCAGCGGCGGCAACTTCACCGGCTGGATGTGGTCGGACTATCTCTTCCGCTGGGAGGTCGCCGGCGACCAGCTCAAGATGGTCGTGCCCGACACGCGCTTCATCGCCGACGACGGCAAGCCCGTCGCCGACGCCATCAAGCGCACCTACGGCGCCTCCTACATCGCCTCGCTGCCGATCGTCACGATGACGCCCGGCGGCGACGTCGTGGTCGACTTCGGCCGCCTGCTCAAGAGCGACATCGCCGGCGTCGCCTTCCTCGGCGGCCGCGTCACGCCCGAATTGAGCACCTGGACCAAGGTCAAAGCCTTCCCGGACAACCTGCTGATCGAGGCCAATCTGGCGCTTTCTCGCGGCCAGGGCGGCCAGACGGTCGGCATCTCCTACGCCTTCCAGCGCCTGCCCAAGCTCGGCAGCTACAAGCCGCGCGAGGCCGACCCGCGCCTGGGCTATTTCATGACTACTCGCGTCGACTGGGCCAAGCCCAACAGCGAACGCGAAGTCGCCGAGCGCTACATCAACCGCTGGAACCTCGAGAAGCGCGACCCCTCGCTCGAGCTCAGCCCGCCCAAGAAGCCGATCACCTTCATCATCGAAAAGACCGTCCCGATCCAGTGGCGGCGCTGGGTGCGCGAGGGCATCGAAAGCTGGAACGAGGCCTTCGAGAAGATCGGCTTCGTCGACGCCATCGTCGTCCAGCAGCAGACCGACGACAACGAGTACGCCGACTACGATCCCGAGGACGCCCGCTACAACTTCATTCGCTGGACCGTCACCGGCCGGGCCCTGGCCGTCGGCCCGTCGCGGGCCGACCCCCGCACCGGCCAGATTCTCGACGCCGACATCGTCATGGACGATGCCTGGGTGCGCTATTTCGTGACGAACGTCGATCTGCTCGTGCCACGGGCCGCGCGTGAGATGCACGGCCCCGGGTTCGACCTGCTCCTCGAGCAATATCCGGACTTTGTGCCCGAGCTGCTCCGGCCGACCGGCGAGGAGCCGCCGGACCCGCTGGAGGTTCACCGCGACGCGCTGGCCGACCAGCCCTGCTCTCTGCACATGCGCGACGGCTACGCCTGCACCTACGCGGAGGGCATGACCGAGCAGCTCGCACTGGTCCACTATGCGATGGTCGCGGCCGGCTCGGGCAAGAAGATTCCCGAGCGCCTGATCGGCGAGGCGATCAAGGAAGTCGTCGCACACGAGGTCGGCCACACCCTCGGACTGCGGCACAACTTCAAGGCCTCGAGCTGGCTCTCGCTCGACGAAGTGAAGCGCCGCCGCAACGAGACCGACGAGGCCACGGTCTCGTCCGTGATGGACTACAACCCGCTGCTGATCTTCGCCGAGGATGATCTTGAGAAAGTGCGGCACTTCATCACCCCGCGGATCGGCCCCTACGATCATTGGGTGATCGAATACGGCTACAAGGTGCCCGGCAAGGACGACAAGGGCGAAAAGGAGATGCTCAAGTCGATCGCGTCGCGCTGCACCGAGAACGGCCTCGATTACGCGACCGACGAAGACACCATGGGCCTTTATTCGCCCGACCCGATGGTCAATCGCTACGACATGAGCAGCGATCCCGTCGCCTGGGCGACCACGCGCGTCGAGCTGGTCGACAAGCTCGCCGCCGACATCCTCGACTGGGCCGCCAACGAGGGCGAGCCGCGCTATTACATCACGCAGGCTTTCAACACCCTGCTCTCGCAGCGCGGCCGCAACTTCAACTACGTCAGCCGTCTGGTCGGCGGACAGCTCTTCCACCGCGACCACAAGGGCGATCCGAACGCCCGTCCGGCCTTCGTGCTGGTCGACGCCGCGTCGCAGCGGGCGGCCGTGCGGATGCTCACGGAGTCTCTCTTCACCGAGGAGTTCTGCCGGCCGGACGCGCAGGTGCTCAACAACCTCGCCCCGTCACGCTGGAGCGACTGGTTCGATTCCGGCCCGACCCGGCTCGACTACCCGATCCACGACCGCATCACCAGCATGCAGGTCAGCTCGCTCATGACGCTCATCGCCCCGCCGGTGCTCCAGCGGGTCTACGATGCGGAGCTCAAGTGCACCACGGCCGACAAGTTTACGGCCGCCGAACTGCTGACCTCCGTTCGCGACGCGGTCTGGTCGCAGCTCGACAAGATTCAGGGCGGGCGCGAGTACACCGACGCCCAGCCGCTGATCGGCTCCATTTCGCGCAACCTGCAGCGGGAGTATCTCAACATGATGCTCGCGCTGGCGCAGTACGAGACCGGCCGCGGCATGTCCGCGGACCTGACCAGCATGATCCGCTACGCCTTGCGCGAGCTGAGCGACAAGATCGGCCGCACGCTGGACGGCGCCGGCAAGGCCAAGCTCGACTTCGCCACCCGGGCGCATCTGTCCGAGAGCAAGTCGCGCATCGACCGCGTGCTGGAGGCCCGGTACATCGCGAATTGATGGCGGCCCGACGCGGTTCGGCCGGCAGTCGGTCAGCACCGCCGGCCTGATTCGATCCGGCTGACAATCGACACGCCCCGCCCGGCGCGAACCTCGCCCGGACGGGGCGTTTGTTTTGCGATCGGGACGTTACAGCGTCGCAGTCCCTGTCTGCGACCGATCTCAGAGAAACGTCAGGCTGAACCCCGCGAAACCTCTGGGCGATACAGATTCAGGCATTCCCACTCCCAGCGGGCGCCCCCGCAGCACAGATTCTGCTCATTACCCGTTTCCGCCGCGTGGGCAGGCCCCCGCGCATCCCCGCGCACCTGCCCCCCTTAATCCCTCAATCCCTCAATCCCTCAATCCCTCCTCACTCATACCTCGTCATCTCCCGCAGCTCCTCCAGCCGCTGCTCGATCGTGTCGGCCGATACGCGTGACAACGCCTCGACCGAGAACGATTCGATCACGAAGCTCGCCACCACCGATCCGCGCACCATCGCCGCCCGCAGCGTCGCCGCATCGTGCCGATCCTGCGCCGCCAGGTAGCCCATCATCGCTCCCGCGAAGGTATCGCCGCAGCCGGTCGGGTCCACCGTCTGCATCGTCGGGTACGCCGGCACCACGAAGAAGTCCTCCTGCGAGATCAGCATGCTGCCGTGCTCCCCCTTCTTGATCACCACGAAGCTCGGACCCATCTCCAGGATCGCCCGCCCCGCCCGCGGCAGGTTCTGCTCTCCCGTCAGCAGCCGCGCCTCGCCTTCGTTCAGCACCAGCCCGTCCACTTCCTTCAGTGTCTTCAGCAGTTCCGCCCGCTCATTGTTGATCCACAGGTTCATCGTGTCGCAGACGATCAGACTCGCCCCCGTCAGCTTGCCCGCCAGCGTCCGCTGAAGCGCCGGATGCGTATTGGCCAGAAAGACATAATCCGAATCCACGTACTCCGGCGGAATCTCCGGCCCGCGCTCGGCCAGCACGTTCAGATGCACGCTCACCGTCTCGGCCTCGTTCATCGCCCCCTGGTAGCGGCCGTGCCAGCGAAATGTCTTGCTCCCCTTGCGAATCTCCACCGCCTTCACGTCGATCTTCCGCGCCGCCAGCGGCGCCAGCAGCTTCGCCTCGAAGTCGTCGCCCACCACGCCGACCATCCGCACCGGCGCAAACAGGCTCGCCGCCAGCGAGAAGTACACCGCCGACCCGCCCAACGCATTCTCGACCGACCCGTGCGGAGTCTCCACCGTGTCAATCCCGATCGATCCCGTCACCAGCAACGACATCCCGACTCCCTCCGTCCGCGCGCCCAGCGCTTCGCGCCGCCGCTACGGCAGCGGCTGCAAATTCACACGATAACCAGCCGCCATGCGGCGACCAACCAGCCAATCGAAAAGGTCGGGGCCGGCCGCCACCAGCCTTACCTCACCTTCGGCCGTCTCGAGCCGAACTTCCTGCCCACCGCCGAAGATCCGTGCAAACCGTTGCGTTAGCGCAGCTTCGCTGCCGGCGGCGCCCGCCTCGGACGGTTCGTCACCCAGCTCCACCAGACACCGCCCGCCGAGTACCAGCGTCGCCCGACAGCGGCGCATCAGCCGTTCGAGCTCGCCCCCCGCCAATGCCGACTCCCACGCGCCGCGCTCGACCACGATCACGTCGTACCGCCTCCCGCTCCAGGCGATCGATCGCTGCGTGAGCGCGCCGGCTCGATCGGATTCCGAGACACGCCCGACCCGCAACCCGCCAGCCGAAAGCAGCTCGCACACCGAATCGATCCGCTCGACGCGCAGCGGCGCACCCGTCGGCTCCACCGCTCGCCCGCCAGACCAGGACGCCTGCAACGCCAGCAGCAGCCCGGCGAGCCCCAGCCCCGCGAGACCGCCGTAACGAACCTCGCGCCGCGCAGGCCAATCGCGCCACAGAAGTCCGCCCGCCACGGCCGCTCCGAGCAGCGCCGACCCGACCAGCACAAACCGCGGCCCGGCCACGTCGACCGCCACGCCCGCGGCCGTCAGCCCCACCCCCAGCGCCAGGGCCGTCAGCGCCCCCAGCAGCGCCAGCGCCCGTTGCACGTTCCGCGTCGCCCGGCCGATCCGCCGGGCAATCAACGTCACTCCGGCCGCACTGCTCGCGCCGACGAACCCCACCCGCACGAGGTCGACCGCAATCGAAGGGTGCAGGATCGCGTCATAGGGCAGCAACATCGCCACCGCCGCCGCCAGCAGCGCCAGCACGCCGCAGGACGTCGAACACCGCAGCGCAAGCATCGCCCGCCCGAGCGCCAGACCCCCGGCCGCCGCCAGCGCCAGCGTCGCCGCCCGCGACGAGAATGGGACCTCCGGCCGGACGATGGCCAGGCTGCACGCGACGAGCGCAGCCGCCGTCGCAACAGTAGTCAGCGCAGCTCGGTCCGGGCTTCGGCCGGCCGAGACGGCCGCTCGCCTGACACCCGGGTCGACCTGCTGCCCGCGCGCCAGCAGCGGCAAGCCCGCCGCACTCATCAACAGCGCGAGCATCACCACCGCCCCGGCCGCACTCGAACCGATCGTCCCGCAGAGCACCGCCCCAGCGCAGCCGGCGGTCAGCAGGACGAGCCACAGCCGCGCGAGCCGCGTCTGCGGATCGGTCAGCTCGCGATACCAGCCATGCAGCGCGACAATCGAGACCGTGCCGCCGAGCGAGACCAGCCACGTCACGACGGCCACCGGACTGAGCAGCAGCACCTGCCCGATTCCCGCGGGCAGCAGGAAGGCGTCGCGCAGCAGGCCGCCAATCGGCTCGAGCGAATCCGCCACGATCCACGCGATCAGCCAAAGCACCGCCAGCACACAGAGCAGCACCGCGGTCAACGTCGTAGCGAATGCGATCGCCGGCCGCGCGAGCACGGCGTGATCGACGTGGCCCGCAGTGCCTCCGCCGCCCGCACCGGCCTCGGCCAGATGCCGCTGAATCACGCGCCGCGGATAGAGCAGCCCCATCACGACGCCCACCGCCGCGGGCAAGGCCATCGCCACGCTGCCCGCCCAGGACTGCGTCGCATGCTGCGTAAGCTCACGGCCCAGCAGCGTCAGCCCGAGCATCGAGCCGCTCGCCACGCCGCCCGCGCCGGCGTACACGGGCAGCATCCGCAGCCGGCCGCCGCTGGCCGAGGCCGCGGCGTTCGATCTGCCTCCGCGCGGCCGCGTTCGCTTCGTCGCATCGGCCCGCCCGTGTCCGCGCGGGCCGATCTCCGCACCGCGTGACGTTGTGCCGGCCGCTGTTTCGAATCGGCGCGCAGCGACGAGTGAGCCCGTGTCGCCCGTCCCGGCGACCGGTCTGCGACGCTTACCAGCTCCGCGTCGTCGTCGCCGCGCCAAAGCTCTTCCTCTCGCCGGAATCGAGCCGCAGTATCAAATCGCCGTCGAGCGAGATCTGCTCCACAACCCCGTCGACGCGGTTGCCGTTGTGGACGAGCGTGATGCGCTGCCCCACGTCGCCGCACCGCTTCAGCCAAGCCTCGCGCACCGCGTCCAAAACGCCCGCATCGCTACAATCCGCCGCAGCGATCGCGTCCAGCCGCTCCAGCAGCCGCGCCGCCAGTGCGACCCGATCGATCGCCTCACCGCACGCCAGCCTCAGCGAAGTCGCCTTCCCCGCGATCGACGCGTCGAAGTCCTCTTCGCTCTGCGAGCAGTTGATGCCGATGCCGATCACCACCGCTCGCGCCGTCATTCCCGCCCGCCCACGCCGCGCCGCCGCCCCCGGCGACAGCGGACTCGTCTCCACCAGCACGCCTCCGAGCTTCCGATCCGCATGCATCAGGTCGTTCGGCCAGCGAAGCCGCGGCCGGCAACGCGTCTCGCGCTCGATCGCCTCGCACGCGGCCACCGCGGCCATCCTCGAAGAAAGCGCGATTAGCGGGCCCGCTTCCCGCTCGATCAGCAGCACGCTGAGCATCACCGACGAACCCGCCGGCGCATCCCACGAGCGCCCCAGTCGGCCCCGCCCGCGCGTCTGATGCTCCGCATAGGCCACGCTGCCGTCGATCAGGCTCTCGCATCGCTCCAGCAGGAACGCATTCGTGCTCTCGATCGAATCGAACACGTGCACGCTGCGGCCGATCCGCCTGAGCGGCCCGCGACTCAGCAGATCCGCCACAGTCACGCCCAGCGCGGTCAACGGTCCGTCCTCCGCACCGCGTAAACCCCCAGCACGTCCAGCAGCGTCGCCGGTAGCAGCCAGCCGGCCATCAGCGCTGGACAGCGCCGGCTATCCGCGCGAAGCAACGTCTTACCGAGCCGTTCGAACACGTACGAGACCGGCACCCAGTTCAGCTCGCGAACGATGCGCACCACACGACAGCCCGCCCGCTCCAGCAGCCGCGTCAGCGAGCGAACCGAAAAGAAGAACAGATGCTCCGGCAGGTTGAACAAATGCCAGCGCGCCCCGCTCAGCCGCGCACACAGCGAAAGCACATCCCCCGTCGACAGCGCCAGCACGCCACCCGGCCGCAGTCCGCGCGCCACCCGGTCCAGCACGCCCACCGGGTCGCGCACATGCTCGATCACGTCCCAGAGCGTCACCACGTCGAAGGCTCCGGCCGGAAGCTCGATCTCCTCCAGCGGCTCGCTGCGAACCTCCAGCCCGCGCCGCACCGCCTCGGCCGACGCGTAGGGACTCACCTCGATCCCGCTTGTGCTCCAGCCCAGCTCGCGGGCCTCGTCCAGAAACCAGCCCGTGCCGCACCCCAGGTCGATGATTCGTCTCGGCTCGCGCGCCGCCGCCAGTGGCGAGAGCAACGCCTCGATCCGCTCCAGCCGGGCTCGCGCCGTCCGCCGCACGCCCCTCTCCAGCGACGCATAATCGCCATATCCCTTGGCCGCCGGCGATGCGAAATAGTCGCGGTCATAAAAGCCGGCCGGATCGAACGCCGGCCAATCCCACCACCCCAGCCGGCACGACCCGCACCAGCGCAGCGGTTTCCCATTTTGCAGCGTCAGCCGCACGCCCGGCCGCCGGCCGCAGATCGGACAGGCAGACGGCGCCGCCAGGCTGCTCATCCGCGAGCCGGCGTATCCGCCGCCTGCCGCCGCATCGGATAAACATGCTCCGCAGCCGGGTACCGGCCCTCGACGATCATCGTCACATACTGCCGCATCGCTTCCTGCGTCACGCGGCCGACCTGTGCCAGCACAGGTACGAACCTCGGCGGCCGGATCGCGCCGATTCCGAGCATGTCGTGCGTGACTACGACGTGCCCGTCGCACGCCGGCCCGGCGCCGCAGCCGATCAGCGGCACATCCACCGCCGCAGCCACGGCCTGCGACGCCTCATTCGGTACGGCCTCCAGCAGCACCATCGCAGCGCCCGCATCCACCAGCAGCTTCACATCCCGCACAAGCTGCTCGATCGCATCCACGTCGCGGGCCTGTGCCCGATATCCATCCGGGCTCTCGATCTGCTGCGGCCGCAGGCCCAGGTGCACGATCGTCTCGACGTGCCGCCGCGCCAGTTCCTCGACCAGCTTTTCGTGCGACCGGTCCGCCTCGAACTTGACCGCATCGCAGCCCGCCTCGCGCGTGAATCGCTCCGCCGCGGACAGCACACCCTCGTCGCCCGCCTGCATCGCCTTGAAAGGAACGTCGCCGACGAAATACACATGCGGCGCACCCGCCCGCACCGCCTTCCCAAGCTCGATCATCAGCTCCAGCGACACGCCGCGCGTGTTCTCGTGTCCGAGCACCACGCACGCCAGCGAATCTCCGATCAGCAGCGAGTGCACGCCCGCCGCCTCGGCCGCTGCGGCGGTCGGATAATCGTACGCGGTCAGCATCGCGAACTTCTCGCCAGCCGCCTTCATCCGCCGCAGGTCTTCGAGCGTGACCCGTCTGCGCCGCTCAGGATGCATACCCACAACCTCTCAGATGCCGGGCCGCGCCGTTCCGCCCGCCGCCGCGCGGGCCGCTTATCGGCCGGCCGCCGGTTCGCACCGCTGTCGTCTCCCCCAAGCGTATTCTGCGGCCCGTCGGCCGCCATGGTACTCCCATCGGCACAGCCGTCACAGACCCGCCGCGTCCGCTAATCCCGCCTCTCTCAATGGCGGTGGTTTATTTTGTCCGCGCAGTCGACGCCGGCGCCGCGCCATTGTGATTCTTGACTCTGACGAGACTACTGGCCCGGTTCCCCGCAGCCGGCCGGACCAACGTACACACTTTCCGACCGCGCGTTCGGGACCCGCTGGACGCGGGCGCGCTGATCTCGCGGCCGGGGAAGGGACATGACGCAAAACAACGTCGATATCTGTGTGATCGAGGACGACCCGAGCCAGCGGGCGCTCCTGGTTCAGCGGCTGCTCACCTGGAATTACTCGGTGGTGCAGGCTGAGGACGGCGGCGAGGGACTGCGCCTCATATCCCGGTATTGCCCCAAGGTGGTCATCTGCGACGTAAAGCTGCCCGAGCTCGACGGTCTGGAAATCTGCCGCCGTGTCCGCAGCGATCCGACCCTCGACGGCATCTATTTCGTGCTCGTTACCGCTCATCACAGCAGCGACGGCAAGCAGGCCGGCCTGAACGCCGGCGCCGACGACTATCTCCACAAGCCCTTCGACCCCGGCGAGCTGCGCGCCCGCATCCGCAACGGCATGCGCTTCCACCGCCTCCAGCAGCGGCTCGAAAAAGCCGCGCTGACCGACGGTCTGACCGGCCTGTGGAATCACACGCAATTCCGCCGCCTGCTCGACCAGGAATTCATGCGCACCCGCCGCTACGGCGGCATCGTCTCGCTCGTCATGGTCGATCTCGACCATTTCAAGGCGATCAACGACACCTTCGGGCACGAGGCCGGCAACCAGGTGCTGCGGATGACCGCACACCATCTCGCGACGCAGGTTCGCGAGACCGACTACGTCGCCCGCTACGGCGGCGAGGAATTCGCCATCATCTGCCCCGAAACGGATCTGCGCGACGCGGCCGAGCTGGCCGAACGCATGCGCCGCGGCCTGGCCCAGGCCGTCCGCCTGCCGCACCAGCCCCAGGTCGACGTCCGCGCCTCCTTCGGCGTCGCCAGTTCGAGCGACTCGCGCGTCGCCTCCGTCGCGGACCTGCTCGATCTCGGCGACCGCGCCCTCTACAAGAGCAAGCGCAACGGCCGCGACTGCGTCACCCGCTGCGACCAGCTCAGCGACTTCGTCAACCCGACCGATCAGCCCACGGATGAAGTGGACCGGCTGCGGAAAGAGATCTACTCGCTGACGATGCGCTCCAAGGAACTGTGCTTGCAGAGCGTGTGGGCCCTGATCCAGGCCCTCGACGCCCGCGACCGCTACAGCGCCTGGCACTCGCGCAACGTCACGCAGTACACCAAGTGGCTCGTTAAGGCCGCCGGCTGGTCGCCCGCGCTGCGCCTCGCGACCGCCAACGCCGCGATGCTGCACGACCTGGGCAAGATCGGCCTGCCCGACGAGCTGCTCGTCAAGCCCAGGCCGCTCGCGCCGCAGGAGCTCGCAATGCTGCGCGACGTGCCGCTGACGACCTGCCGCATCCTCGAGCCGCTGCGCGTCTTCGAGACCGAAACGCTCATCATCCGCCACGTGCGCGAGCACTACGACGGCAGCGGCTACCCCGACGGACTGGCCGGCGTCGACATCCCCATCGGCTCGCGCATGCTCGCCATCGCCGAGGCTTTCGACTCCATGACTTGCAACCGCGCCTACCGCCCCGGCCGCACGATCGACGATGCGCTGGAGGAGATTCTCGCGCAGTCCGGCAAGCAGTTCGATCCCGAGTTCGCCCAGCTTTTGGCCCGCACCATCAGCGAGTATCGCCCGCGCTGGCAGCAGCAGATCGACCGCGCCCGCGTCGAGCTGCCCGACGTCGCCCAGCGCTCGCTGGCCGGTTGACGCAGCGGCCGCCGCGCGCAAGAGGGCCCGTCAACCGCCTGACAGCTCACCGGCGCTCCTGATGCCCGCTCCAAACTCCCGCTCGCGCGACGCGCGCGCAGCGAACCGCTACCCGCGCTCAGTCCCCGTTGTCATTCGAGTTGCCGTCGTCGTCATCGTCGTCGTTCGTATTCGAATTGTCGTCGCCGTTGTCGTTCGGGTTATCGCCGCCGCCGTTCTCGTTCGCATTGCTCCCGCCGCTGTTGCTGTTCGAGTCGTCGTCCGGCGCGTTCGGGTCGTCGTCATCGCCGTTGGCGTTCTGATTGTCGTCCCCGTTGTCGTTGCCCCGCCCGTCGTCGGAACCATCGTCCCCGTTGACGTTCCCGTTGACCGACACGTCGTCGCTGCCGTTGCCGTTGAAAATCCCCGCCAGGAAATCGTCGCTCAGCTCGATCCCCTCGCAGCCGACGCTGCCGGCCAGCAGAATCATCGACAGCACACCCGCCGCCCAAACCGTGCCGATGAGCACCTTCCCAGACTTCATGCGATTCTCCCTGTGCTGGTTACGCTGTCGGCCGCCCGGCCGCTTCGGGACACCGGTGCGGCAAAGACCCTCTTCGCCACTGTCACGGACTCCACGTCCGAGAATCCGGCTCTTCGCGTGCCCCCGGCGGCGCGCTTCGTCCCTTCGCTCCAGTGGAGTCCCGAAAGCGGTTGCGTGATACACGCCGGCCAGCGACCTGGACCCGCCGGGCCCGCATTCGGGGAATGCGCACACCGGTCTGTGTCATCGTCAGGCAGGTTGCGCACGGTGCGACACGGGAGGAGGTGTTGGCGGATTTCCCGGATCTGGAGATTGAGGACGTTAAACAGGCCTTCGACTATGCCGCCTGGCCGACCGGCGAACGGCCAGCGGTCTCGCATTGCCGGCGGGAAGCCCGCTCCCCACGATGACTTAGCCGTCCGTGTGGAGCATCGGAGAGGGCGGGATTCGAACCCGCGGTAGGGTTGCCCCTACACACGCTTTCCAAGCGTGCCCGATCGGCCACTCCGGCACCTCTCCCACGTAAGTCGCCCAAATATACTGCGATAATAGCCCCTCGGACAGACCGCGGCTCCGCCAAGCCGCACCGCGCCGCCCCCGACCGGCCGTGAATAGCCGTCTCAGAACCCCCCCAATCCCCCAGAACGCCGAACCGCCCCGGCCCTCGCCTCAATACCGCGGCTGCGTCGGGTCCACCGTGTCCGTCCAGGCGTTGATCCCCCCGCGGAGATTCAGCACCCGCCCGAACCCCTGCGCCAGCAGCAGCGAGCAGACCGACAGGCTCCGCTTGCCGCTGCGGCAGAAAACGATGATCTCACGCTCCGGATCCAGCTCCCCCAGCCGCAGCGGCACGTCCCGCATCGGAATGTGCACCGCCCCCTCGATCCGCGAGATCGTCAACTCCTCCGGCTCGCGACAGTCCAGCAGCACCGGCCGGCCGTCGCCATCACCGTCGTGCGCCAGCCGCCGCGCCACCTCCGCCGGCTCGATCTGCGGAATCTCCGGCGTCATGTGCCCGCCATCTCCCCGCCGCTCAGGTGCATGCGGAACGATTCCAGGATCTTCGCGAAGCGTGGTGAAGGTTGCGGCTGAAAGCCGAACCGCTTCGCATCATGCGGCGCCTGCACCCTGGCCATTCGTTTCCAGCCGCGGTTCATCCCAAGCACGAACAGCGCCGTCGTCAGCGAGCGCGTGCGGAAGAACGTCCGCACCGCACGCTTGATCACCCAGTTCTCCCGCGCGGCCGCGTGCCGCAGCTCGAAGATCGCCTCGTCCAGCTCGCGGGCCGACATGTTCTTGGGGTTATAGACCGTCTCCACGAACGTGTAGCGCTCCCAGTCCTGCGGATAGTCCGTGGCGAAGATGCGCCCCTCGGCCATGTAGCGGTCGTACATTTTCGTGCCCGGAAGGGGGGTCAGATTGGTGACCTGAATGATGTCCAGCCCCAGCTTGACCGCCTGAAGCGCCGTATCCGCCACCGTCTCCGGCGTATCCTGATCCGCCCCGACGATGAACCCGCCGAACACCGCGATGCCCGCCCGGTGAAACCCGTTCACCAGCTCCTGGTAGCGCTCCAGGTTATTGCGGTTGATCCCCTTGTGATAGTCCTTGAGCGTCTCCTGGTTGAACGTCTCGAAGCCGACCAGCATCCCGCGGCAGCCGGCCCGATACGCCAGCCGCATTCCCTCGTCGTCCTCGCCCATGTTGATCGTCGTCTGGCTGAACCACAGCCGCCGCTTGCCGTGCCGAATCAGCGCCCGCAGCAGCTCCTTGGCCCACTCCGCGTGCCGCGGACCAACGCCGAAGAAATTATCGTCCACCACGAACGCGAACGGCTTGTCGCACTCGTTCCACTCGCGGACGATCTCGCTGATCCGCCGCCGCCGGATCGGGGCGCCGTTGAACTCCGTCACCGAGCAATATTCGCAACCCACCGGGCAGCCGCGCGAAGTCTGGATCGCCGCCACGTCGTACCGTCCGTTCACCGGCTCCAGCGACTGCCGCGCCCGCCCAAGCCCCGTTTTCTCCAGGTCCGACAGCGTCCCGCGGTAGCGCGGCTTGAGCTGGCCGGCCGCTGCGTCACGCACGATCTCCGGCCAGATCTCGTCACACTCGCCGATCGCCACCGAATCGAACCACCTGGCCGCCTCATCCGGACACGCCGACGCGTGCGGCCCGCCCAGAATCGTCGGAATCCCCTGCGCCCGGCATTTCTCTGCGATCTCGTACGCCCGCGTCGCCCCGCTCGTATAAGACGTGAGCGCGGCCAGGTCGTAACGCTCGCGCGTCAGGTACTGGTCCGTATACGCCGGCCCGAAACACTCGTCGATGATGTCGACCTCGTGCCCGTCCGGCACCAGCTCCGCCAACACCTGCAATCCAAGCTGCGGCAGGTACGTGCCGATCGTGTGATAGCCCTGCGTCCGACGCGTGATCGGGTTGATTAAGGCGATGCGCACCGCTTCTCCCTGTTGATGCCCAGCCAGAATATCGACCACTACGCGGTCCCTCGCGTAGCTGCGCCAATCGGCCCGGTCGGCCCGCCCGAATTGTACCCCGCCGCCCGGCCCGCCGCGACGCCCGGCTCTTTCCCCACCCCGGGCCGGCCCGCATAATCGCTCCGGAAACCGGCGCCGCACCGCCGCGCCCCGTCCCGGAAGGCCGACCGCATGATCGCCCTGCTGCGAGCGCTGCTGATCTTCCTGCTGAGCCTGCGATATCGCGTGCGGATTCGCGGGCTCGAGCAGGTCACCGGCAAGGGAACGCGCGGCATCCTTTTCTTGCCCAACCACCCCGCCCTGATAGACCCGATCATCCTGATCGCACACCTGCACCGCCGCTTCGAACCCCGCGCCCTGGCCGACCGCGACCAGATATCCCGCCCGCCCGCAAGTTGGTTCGCTCGCCTGACCCGCGTCCGGCCGGTGCTCGACATCGCCCGATATGGCGACGAGGCTCGCGAGGAGATCCGCCGTGTGCTCCTCGACTGCGCCGAGGGCCTCAAGCAGGGCGAGAACATCCTCCTCTATCCCTCCGGCCACCTGTACCGCTCCCGGTACGAGCAGCTTCGCGGAAACAGCGCCGTGCAGACCATCCTCCAGGCCGCCCCGGATGCCCGAATCGTGCTCGTCCGGACCACCGGCCTGTGGGGCAGTAGTTTCAGCCTCGTTTCAGGCAGCTTTCCGGACATGGGGGCCGTGCTCCGAAAAGCCGCCCGCAGCGTCCTGGCCAACTTCATCTTCTTCGGCCCGCGCCGCGACGTGACCATCGAGCTCGTCGACGCCGACGAATTCCCGCGCTCCGCCGACCGCAACACGCAGAACGCCTGGCTCGAAGAGTTCTACAATCGCGACGCCCCGCCGGCCCTCTACGTGCCCTACACCATCTGGGAGAAGGGCGGCCGGCAGGAGCTGCCCGATCCAGAGCTCGGCGGCATGCGCGGCGACCCGTCCGAAGTCCCGCCGGCCACGCGGAATCTCGTCTCCGAGTACCTCCAGAACGCGACCGGCGTCCAGGACTTCACCGACGACAGCCGCCTCGGACCCGACCTCGGCCTCGACAGCCTCGCCAAGACCGAACTGATGCTCTGGCTCGGCCGCGAATTCGGCTTCCACGGCGGCGACGTCGCCGCTCTCCAGACCGTCGGCGACGTCATGCTCGCCGCCCGCGGCCAGACCGGCGGAGCCCGTGTCGTCGAGCTTAAACCCATTCCCCGTAAATGGTTCCGTTCGTACACCAGCCTGCGCCCGGAGATTCCTCCCGGCGAGAATCTGATCGAAGTCTTCCTGCGCCAGGCCCGCCGCGGACCTGGGCGCGTCGTCGTCGCCGACCAGCTCAGCGGCCCGAAAACCTATCGCGACCTGATCACGGCCATCCTGGCCCTCCGGCCGGCCGTCGAGTCGCTGCCCGGCCAACGCATCGGCATCATGCTCCCGGCGTCCGTGGCGGCCGCGGTCTCGTGGCTCACGGCCATCTGCTGCGGCAAGGTGCCGGTGCTGGTCAACTGGACCACCGGCTCGCGCAATATCCGCCACGCGCTCGAGAGCCTCGACGTGCGTCATGTGATCACCGCCGGCCCCCTCGTCGCCCGCGTCGAAGCGCAGGGCGTCGATCTCTCCGCCGTGCGCGGCCGCCTCGTCTATCTGGAGCAGCTCGGCGCGAAGCTCACCCGCGGCCGCAAGCTGCGGGCCGCACTGACCGCGCGGCTGAGCTGGCGCTCGCTCGAGCGCGCTGCGATTGCGGACACGGCCGCGATCCTGCTTACGAGCGGCTCCGAGGCGCTGCCGAAGGCCGTGCCCCTCTCGCACAAGAACATCCTCGCGAATCTGCGGGATACGTTGACGCTGTTCACGCTCCGCTCCGAGGACCGCCTGATCGGTTTCCTGCCGCCGTTTCACTCGTTCGGCCTCAGCGTGACGACGGTGCTGCCGCTCGCAACCGGCGTACGCGTCGTCTATCACGCCAATCCGACCGAGCCGTGGGTGCTGGCACGCATGATCCAGGCCTACGGCGTGACGCTCGTGGTCGGCACGCCGACCTTCCTGGCCGGCATCGTCCGGGCATCGACGGCCGGCCAGCTCGAATCGCTCCGCCTGGCCGTCA
Organism: uncultured Planctomycetales bacterium; assembly: GCA_964643885.1. Taxonomy (GTDB): domain Bacteria; phylum Planctomycetota; class Phycisphaerae; order UBA1845; family Fen-1342; genus CAADGL01. The sequence goes on along the minus strand of CAZXUI010000003.1, from coordinate 28,899 downwards.
CGGGCGCGGAGAAGTGCCCGGAAAAGACCTACGCCGCCCTGGCCCAGGCCTGCCCGCGGGCGATCGTGCTCGAAGGCTACGGCGTGACCGAATGCTCGCCCATCATCGCCGCCAACAGCGAGCAGGACCCGCGGCCGGGCACCATCGGCCGCGTGCTGCCCTCCTACGAGTACGCGCTCATGGATGTCGAGCGCGACGAGCGCGTGCAGGCGGGTGAGATCGGCATGCTGCTCGTCCGCGGGCCGAGCGTCTTCGACGGATATCTGGGCGACACGGCCGGCTCGCCCTTCGTCGAGTTCGAGGGCAAGTCGTGGTATCGCACCGGCGACCTGGTCCGCGAAAGCGCGGACGGCGTGCTCACATTCAGTGGCCGGCTGAAGCGCTTCATCAAGCTCGGCGGCGAGATGATCTCGCTGCCGGCGATCGAGTCGGTCCTGATGCAGCACTACGGCTCCGACGCGCACGAAGGGCCGGTGCTGGCCGTCGAGGCCACGCCCAGCGAGGACCAGCCCGAGATCGTGCTCTTCACGACCCGCCCGATCGAGCGATCCGAGGCGAACGCGAACATTCGCGCGGCGCACCTCTCACCGCTGCATAACATCTCGCGGGTGGTTCCGGTTGACGAAATTCCGGTCCTGGGCACGGGCAAGACCGACTACCGTGCGCTGCGAAGCCGACTGGCGCAATCCGCGACCACCTGATTGATTTAGCGAGGCCAGGAATGTTCGTCGCGGCCGGGTGGAATGGGCAAGCGCAGCTTGCCCGTGCGGTCACAACTGGGGGACCGGCCCCTGGCCGGTCACTGGGCGACAGGTCTCCGACCTGTCGCGAGAATGGGGCACCGGCCTCTGGCCGGTCGCTGGGCGACAGGTCTCCTACCTGTCGCGCTCCCGCCCGTCAGGGCGATCGACCGTGGCCGGTGGCTTGAAACCAGCGGAAGGCTCGACCCCCCCACGTCGTCCGTGGGGCCTTCGTCCCGGATCACAGCACAAGAGGGCCAATCTCGCATCGCAATCTCATCCAAAATGGCGATCGGTCCGATCGTGTCGTCCTGATGCGAGATTCCCATCTCGCACCCACAGGTCGGCTCGGATCAATCATATGATCGTGTATTGACGCGACGGATGACGTAACTTCCAATGGACACGGAGCCAGGCATCATGGCCGATACCGCCAATCTCTCTTCCGCTGAAATTGAATCGCACCTCGCCGAGACTCCCGGCTGGAGCATCGTCAACGACAAGCTCCATCGCGAGTTCAAGTTCGCCGACTTCGTCGCCGCGTTCGGCTTCATGACCCGCGCCGCGCTCGTGGCCGAATCCATGAACCACCATCCCGAGTGGTTCAACGTCTACAACCGCGTCACCGTCGACCTGACCACCCACGACGCCGGCGGCATCAGCAGCAAGGACTTCCAGCTCGCCCGCCGCATGAACCAGCTCGCCGGCTGAGCGCCCCCGCTCGAGCGGCCGCACCACGCTGCGCCCAAAAAAGAGAAGCGGGCCCGGCCCGTCCGGCCGCGCCCGCTCGACATCCAGATTGCGCTTATCGAGTCCCGCCGCTACCAGGCGAAGTGCGCAAACGCCTTGTTCGCGTCCGCCATGCGATGCACGTTGTCGCGCGTCGACATCGCGTCGCCCTCGCGCCGATACGCCGCCATTAACTCTTCGGCCAGCCGCAGCGACATCGGCTTGCCCTTCTTGGCCCGCGCCGCCGCCAGCACCCAGCGGATCGCCAGCGACTGCTGCCGCTTCGGATTCACCTGCATCGGCACCTGGTAGTTCGCACCGCCGACGCGCTTCGAGCGCACCTCCACGGCCGGCTTGACGTTGTTCAGCGCCGTCTCGAACACCTCGATCGGCGACGCGTCCGGAATCTTGCCCGCGATGCGGTCGAGCGCGTCGAAAAAGATCCGCTGCGCGACGGACTTCTTGCCGTCCCACATCATGCAGTTGACGAACTTGCTCGCCAGCCTGCTGTTGAACTTCGGGTCGCCGCGCAACTGCTTGGCCGATGCCGTGAATCGCTTATACGCCATGAATCAACTCACCCGCACTCTCGACAGGGGCCGCCCCGCGGCCCGGATTTTACTTCTTACGCCGCTTCACGCCGTACTTGCTGCGGCTGCGGTTCCGCTCCTTGCCTTCCTTGTCCTTGCTCACACCCGCGCAGTCCAGCTTCCCACGAACGATGTGATACCGAACGCCCGGCAGGTCGCGCACACGACCGCCACGAACCAGAACGATCGAGTGCTCCTGAAGATTGTGATCGACGCCCGGAATGTACGCCGTCACCTCGCGCCCGTTCGTCAGCCGCACGCGCGCCACCTTCCGCAGCGCCGAATTCGGCTTCTTGGGCGTCTGAGTCTTGACCAGCAGACAGACGCCACGCCGCTGCGGGCTCTGCTCCAGGTCGCGAACCTTGCTCTTGGCCGTCACCTTGCGGCGCGGCCGGCGGATCAACTGGTTCAGCGTCGGCATTCTCGCCTCGTGTTCGTACCGTGTAACCGTTCGCCCAGACAACCCTTCGCCCAACCCGCGGCCCCGCCCGGGCCGCAGCGGTGGAATCCAGCAGTATACGCACGGCCGCCCGCTTGCCAAGCCCGGATGCCAGATTCCGCCGCACTCCGCCCCGCCGGCCCCGCCCGGGCGTCCGCCCGCCCCGCGCGGCCCGCTACAGGCGGACGTTCGCCAAGTCCGCCTTCGCCGCCGCCAGCGTCGGATAAACCGTGATCAGCTCGGACACCCGTGTCAGCCGTAACAGGTTGTGGATATTGGGTTTAGGATTGACGATGCGGACCGATCCGCCGCTCTCGCGGGCCTGCCGATGCGTCGCCACGATCGCCGAAAGTCCCAGCGAGCTGACGAACTCCAGCTCGCTCAGATCGAAAACCAGGTGCGGCGTCGGCCCGCCCACCAGCGCCGGCAGCTCCGACTGCAGCGCATCCGCCTCCTCGAGCTCGATCGAGCCCGCCAGCTTCACCACCAGCGCCGGCCCCTCCTGTCGCGTCGTCAGCGTCACGATTGCCCCTCCCGACCCGCCGCCACCTGCGCCTGGTTGCCCGGGTTCTCCTTGAGCATCCAGACCTCGTTCCCCCGCTCGTTGAAGTGGATCGACGTCATGTACGCGTGCATCAGCATGATGCCGCGCCCGTTCGGCCGCTCCAGGTTCTCGTCCGCCGTCGGATCAGGGACCGCCTGAAGATCGAATCCCGGCCCCTCGTCCCGAACCATGATCAGGACCCGCGCCGGACTGATGTGATAGCGAACGACGATCTGCTTCGAAGCGTCGTTCCCGTTGCCGTGCTTGACCGCGTTCGTCAGCGCCTCTTCCAGCGCCAGCTTGATCGCAAAGACCGTGTCCGGGTCATACCCGTTTTGCTCGAGGTCCTTCAGAATCCGGCTCTCAGGCCGCTTCGCCTCGCGCAGAGTGTTGGCGATCACTATCTCGTGCAGCGCACTGTCGGGAACGCCAAATCCTTCCGAAACACTCATGTCGAGCCCGCAGACCCCGGACCGCTGACGAGACCGGCCAGAGAGCGCCCCGCGCCGCCGTCCCCTAAAACCCCGACAGCGCTTGCTCGGCCGTGTCGTGAATCTCAAACACGCGGTTCAGGCGGGTGATCTTGAAGACCTCGAAGATCTGCCGGTTGATGTCCGAGAGTTTCAGCGCTCCGTTCTGTTCCTTGATCTTGTTCTTCAACGTGATCAGCATGCCCAGCGCGGCGCTCGAGAGATGATCCACATTGCGGAAGTTCAGCAGCAGCTTGATCCCCGGCTCCCCCTCCACCAGCGCGTCAAGCTCCTGACCGATCTCCTGAATCGACAGCTCCTCCAGGATCTTCCGGTCCGCGAACTCGACCACCGACACGCCGTTCGCTCGCTTGATTCGCAGGTGCGTCGAAGGCTGCTCCATCCGGCCAACTCCTCGCATCGGTCCGACCTTGCGGCCCGCTGCTTCCGGCCGCTGGCAGGCACACCGTGTCGTCGCAAGATTCTCTGAGCCCGCTCGGACGCTGTCAAGCTGACCGCCTGCCGGCCGCCGCGTCGCACGCACAACCCGATCGACTCACGGCCGCCGCCCGACCCGGCCGCCCTCACAATTGCCCGCCGCCCGCCTGTGACGAGCGTCCCCCTTTCCAGTACACTGCGCCGCTTGCGGGCGCCGCCGACCGGCCGCCCGCCGACGCGCCGCGGCGGCCGGGCCTCGGCCGCGCCGGGGCCACGAGAACCCCCCAGACGGGCGCCTGGGAAGACGATGGATTCTTCCGTCCAACGCTTCTACCGCTACCACGCGTATGTCTACGACAGCACGCGCTGGATGATCCTCCACGGCCGCGCCCGGGCCGTCCGGGCACTCGGCCTGCGCCCCGAGAGCTCCGTGCTCGAGATCGGCTGCGGCACCGGCTTGAACTTCCGCCTCGTCCTCGACCGGCTCGATCCCGCCCGCGGCCACATGACCGGCCTCGACTTCTCCGCAGACATGCTCCGCCGCGCCGAGGCCCGCGTCGCGTCGGCCGGCTGGCACAATGTCGAGCTCGTCCAGGCCGACGCGACCACCATGAACCTCCACCGCCGCTTCGACGCCATCCTCTTCGCGTACAGCCTGACGATGATCCCCGACTGGCCGGCGGCACTTCAGCGCGCTTATGAGCACCTGACGCCCGGCGGCCGAGTCGTCGTGCTCGATTTCGGCCGCTTTCAGCGCTGGGGCCCGCTGGCGCCGGTCATGCGGGCCTGGCTGCGGGCCAACCATGTCGAAACGCTCCGCCCGTATGTCGAAAAGATGCGCGAGATCTTCGGAGAGATTCAGTGCACGAGCTGGCTGGGCGGCTACAACTTCACCGCCCTCGGCCGGAGAGAAGCCGATGTATAAGCTCATCGACCTGCCCTGTCCCACCAAGCGCAGCTTCATGGAGCGCATGGTCTTCCGCGGCATCGTCTTCAACATGTCCTGGGAAGACCCCGAGATGGACCGCCGCGCCCTGCGGCTCACGCCCGACGACACGATCATCTCGATCACCTCGGCCGGCTGTAACCCGCTCAACTTCCTCTGTCAGAACCCGCGCCGCCTGATCTGCGTCGACAGCAACCCCGCCCAGACCGCCCTGCTCGAGCTCAAGCTCGCCGCCATCGCCCGGCTCGATCACGACGCCTTCTTCGACATCTTCGCCGCCCGCCGGCCCAGCCGCATCACGGAGGTCTATCGCCCCAAGCTCCGGCCGCTGCTCTCGCGCCGCTCGCGCGAGTTCTGGGACCGCAAGCTCTGGATCGTCGCCCGCGATCTCTACCGCATCGGCCGCAACGGCGTCTTCTTCCGCATCCTGCGGGCCTATCTGCGCATGCTCGGCCTCGACCCGCGTAAGCACGACGCCTTTTTCGATTGCCGCACGCTCGACCAGCAGCGCGAGTGGTACGACCGCGAGATCGCCCCGCGCCTGTGGCGCTCGACCAGCAAGCTCTTCGTCTACTTCCGCCCCTTCATGTACCTGGCCGGCGTGCACCCGAACCAGTTCGATCTGGTCGACGACCGGCACGACATCTATCAATACGTCCGCGAGCGGATCGAGTACGCCCTCACGCAGGTGCCGATCTACGACAATTACTTCCTCAGCATCGCCGTCACCGGCCGCTTCCGCGGCGACCGCGTGCCGCCCTATCTGCTCAGGGAGAACTTCGAGACGCTGCGGGCCAATCTCGACCGCGTGCTGGTCGTCAATGGCTGGCTCGGCCCCTTCCTCGACACGCAGCCGCCGCGCTCCATCAGCAAGTTCAACCTGCTCGATATCTTCGACTGGATGCCGCCGGCCGTGATGGAGTCCACGCTGCGCAGCGTGCTCCGCGCGGCCACGCCCAGCGCGACGATGATCTACCGCTCCGGCAGCTACCAGTTGGAGCCGCCGGCTTCGATCCGCCGCCACCTCACGCCGCATCCGGACCTGGCCCGCGAGCTGTTCGCCACCGACCGCTCGGCCACCTACGGCAGCTTCTACGTCTTCACGATCAACGATTCGGCCGCGGACGCCGCCGCCGCGAACCGCCCCGCGGCCGACACCCGCGAGCCAGTGGCGGTGTAGCGCACCTCCCGCGTGGCGGCAGGCATCCTGCCTGCCAGCTCCGCTGCTCCGACAATGGGGGACCGGCCTTTTCAACAATGGGGGACCGGTCTCCTCAACAATGGAGGACCGGTCAGAGACCGGTCCCCCAGTGACCGGTCAGAGACCGGTCCCCCAGCAGGCCGGTCAGAGACCGGTTCTCCAGCAGGCCGGTCAGAGACCGGTTCTCCAGCAGGCCGGTCAGAGACCGGTTCTCCAGTGACCGGTCAGAGACCGGTCCCCCAGCAGGCCGGTCAGAGACCGGTCCCCC
>CAZXUI010000003.1:0-22434 GCA_964643885.1 uncultured Planctomycetales bacterium | reverse complement strand
CAGTGACCGGTCAGAGACCGGTCCCCCAGCAGGCCGGTCAGAGACCGGTCCCCCAGTGACCGGTCAGAGACCGGTCCCCCAGCAGGCCGGTCAGAGACCGGTCCCCCATGCTCGAACCAGCGAAGCTTCGAACCTGCGACGGCCTCAGCGATACCCCCGCGCGGAGGGCACCACGCCCGCCTCGTGCGTGAACTGGTATTCGTCGAAGAGCTTCTGCCCGCCCAGCGTGCTGATCCGTGCCGTGAGGATGTACTTGCCCGGCTCCAGCCGCCCGCCCGCCAGCTTCAGCGGAAAGCGGTGAAACCGCGCCAGGCGGTCCCAGTACTCGCTCATCTTCTCGCGCGAGTCCAGCTCGATCGACCACAGCGCGATCCGCTCACCCAGCCTGTCGCCGCTGGCCATGCGCAAAGTATTCAGCTCCAACTGAAACACCCCCACGCACTTGACCGGGTCGCCGAACGAATCCAGCGCCGCCAGAATCACCTCGATCCCGTCGGCGTTGCCGTCGCCCGCAAAGCTCACCGGCCGCGTGAGATAGTGCTGAATCTCGATCTTGCGCGGCATCACCAGCTCGACGAACGCGGCCACGTCCGGGTCGTCGGCGTTGATCCGCGCGGCGGGGTTTTCACACCCGGCCGCCGGCAGCAGGCCGAGAAGCGCCAGCGACAGCGCCCGCGCCGCCCGCGTCCATCCTTCACCCGCTCGCTCGCCCATGCCGCCCGCCCGTCGCGTCATGGCGCCGCTCCCCCCGCCTCGTCCGGCCGGCTCGTCGTGCCGCGCTTCTGGGCGAACAGCCACCGCACCAGCTCCACATCCCCGTAGACCTGGTCCCAGATCACGTGCCCCGCCCCGGGAATCTCGGTATAGCGCACCTGCCCGCCGGCCGCCTGAATCGCCGCCACCATCTCGCGCGACTTGGCCGCCGGCACATTCTCATCCGCCTGTCCGTGAAAGCACCAGATCGGCACGCCGGCCAGGCTCGCGGCCAGCGTCTCGGCCACGCCCGTGGCCGGCCCGAGCTCGGCGAAGCCGCAGATCGGCACGATCGCGGCGAACTGCCCCTTGAGCCGCGCTCCCAGGTGCCAGGCCCCCGCGCCGCCCAGCGAGAGGCCGGTCAGATAGACCCGGTCCGGATCGAGATGATACTCGCGCGAGGTCTGCTCCACGCAGCGCAGCGCGAAGTGCAGCAACTCATCCTGCCACCAGAGCTTGCCCGGCGGACACTGCGGCATCACGACGATGGCCGGAAACCGGGCCCGGTTGCGGCGGATGGCCGTGCCGATGCCGACTTCCGTCTGAAGCAGCCCGTCCGTCCCGCGCTCGCCCGAGCCGTGCAGAAAGAGGATCACCGGCCAGGGCCGCTGCGGGTCGTACTCCGGCGGAACGTAGACGCAGTAGGGCAGCTTCTGCTCGCCGGCCTCGACGCTGCGCATGAGAAAGCCGGCCGCGTAGCGAACCGCCTCGTCCGCGGGCTGCGTCGCTGCAGGCTGCATCTGGCCAGTCTGCGGCTGGCCCGTCCGGTCCTGTCCCGGCTGCGTCGTGGCCGTCTGCTGCCGCGTCTTCGCCATCGCGCCCGTCTCACCTGCCGTCGCCGGCGGACCTGCCGATCCCAGGCTCCACAAGACCGCCAGCATCACTGACATCATCCGTTTCGCTCCTCGCGCCGGCTTGGGGCTCGCCCGGCCGACCGGGCTCAGCGCCCGTCGTACAACCGGTGCCCGAGCATGTCATCCAGCTCCGGCTCGGCCAGGATCTTCTTAACGGTCGTGTCGATGTCGTATTCGAGCCGCACGAACTCCACCTGCTCGACGCTGCAACCCAGAGCCGTGGCGACCAGGCTCTCGCCGAAATCGTCGTCGTGCTCGTCGCGGGCGCGGATTACGACGTAGCTGGCCCGCGGGTCCTTGTCGCGCGGCTGGCCGACGCTGCCGACGTTGATGATCGCCCGCTCGTCCTCCACCTCGTAATAGGGCGAGTCCGGCAGCTCGTGCGGCGGGTCGAAATAGGGATCATCCAGGAACACGCCCGGCTGATGCGTGTGGCCGAGGAAGCAGATGCGCGCGTCGAGCCGCTCGAAGTTGGCGATCACCTTCTGCGGGTTCGTGAAGACGTCTTCGGGAAAGATGTACTCATTGATCGGCCGCCGCGGGGAGGCGTGCACGTAGAGCACGTCGTGCTCCTTGATCCGCACCGGGAGCTTGCCGAGAAACTCCCAGCGGCGGTTGCGCAGCTTCACGTCCGGCTCCGATTCGAGCACCTCGCGGGTCCAGTAGGCCGCCCGCTCGGCGGCCGTATTGAAGTTGCTCGGCTCGTAGAGCACCGCGTGATCGTGGTTGCCCATCAGGCAGATGCGGGCGCGGGCGTGCACCAGGTCCAGACACTCGCGCGGGTTCGGGCCGTAGCCGATCACGTCCCCCAGGCAGATGATCTCCTCGATGCCGCGCTGGTCGATATCGGCCAGCACCGCCTGGAGCGCCTCGAGATTCGAGTGTATGTCGCTGATGATCGCGTACGTGCGCGCCATCGTCGCTCAGTGCCGCGGGGCCTCGGCCGACTCCGCTTCCTCGGGGATCAGCACCGGCCAGCTTTCTTCAATGCGATAGCGCCGCCCGCACGCGCGGCAGACCAGCGCCCCATCCTCCAGCACGAGCTTCGCCCGACACTCCGGAACCGGACAAACGAGGATTTCCACAACCTCTGGAAGAAGAGGCATTTCGGCTCCCGCGGGACCGCTCGGCGGCCGCTGGCATACCATACGGCCCGCCGCCGATCGAATCAACGCACCGCTCTGTCCGGGTACGCGATCGGCCGCGGGCGCTACCAGTCGCGCCAGTCCGGCACGTAGTACGGGTCGTTCTCCCGCGTCACCGAGCCGATCCGCGCGCTGAGATCGAGCCATCGGCCGCCCTCCAGCCCCTTGCGGCCGACGTGGCCATCCACAAAGACGGCCATCGTCTGTGCCGTGTGCCGGAACGAGGTTGTCGGCGATGGGTTGTCGTTCCAGCCGCCGTATCCGTCGTAGAGCTGCGGCGGATCGAGCAGGGCGCAGTTTCTCAGCCGCCCGGACAGCGAGATCATCGTGTCGGCGAAGGCGAACGTCCGGGCGGGGTCGGCCAGCGTGTCCAGGTTCTGCCACGGCCGGTGGCCGATCGTGTAGGCCCAGCCCGGGGTGGACGTGGGTGCCAGGAAGTAGCCGTTGTAGCCGTAGGTACTGCTGACCTGCCGGGCGGAGCCCTGGAGCTGATCATACGTGCCGACCGGCTGCGACGGGCACTCGAAGACCCCCTCCTGCCGCAGATCGCTCTGCATGTAGGGCCAGAGCAGGCCGCGGGTGTGATCGATCCCCTCGGGCGTATCGAGCCCCCACCAGTATTGCACCGGCCAGTCGTCGAAATAGGCCAGCGGCATGGTGCGGCCGCGATGCTCTGAGGCGTACATGTGCAGGGCCAGCGCGAGCTGGTGCTGATTGGCCGCACAACGGACCGCCTGTGCTTCGCGCCGTGCCCGGGCGGCGCTCGGCAGCAGGATCGCCATCAGCAGGGCGATCACGGCCAGCACGACCAGCAGCTCGATCAGCGTGAACCCGCTCAGAATGCCCGGTGGGGCGGGCGCCGCCGTCCGCCAAGCAGGTGGGGCAGGCATCCTTGCCTGCCATGCACTCCTGGCCGCGCTCGCTCTGCGACTACGGACAGACATGCCCGAACTCCGCCAGCACGGTCGTCAGATCATCGAAACTCACGACTCCGTCACAACTTACGTCCGCCGCCGGGTTGAATCCCGGGCTGGCAATCGTCGTTCCATAGCTCGCCATCAGCTCCGTAAGATCATCAAACCCCACCGCGCCGCTTTCGTTGATATCCGCCACGCACGCGGCCGGAACCGCGAACGCGCTCAACCCGGCCGTTCCGAGCGACACCATCCGCCCGCAGCCGACGGCCGGGCTGCCGCCGCTGCCACCGTGCGTCGTCCGCACGAACCCCGCCTGGCCCGGCGACAGCGCCAAGTCCAGGGCCGCCAGCTCCTCGTAGGGCCCGAACAGCCCGCTGCCCGGCCGGCCGGCGAAGAGCCAGCCGCGCGACACTACCGGGTGGAGCGTCCAGCCGCCGAGCACCAGCGACCCGCCGGTATCGACGTGAGTGTCCCAGACCAGCGCGGCCGCCGATCCCAGGTCCTCGAAGGCCTGAATCCGCACGGCCGACCCGAACCCCGTGATCCCGCCGGACAAAATCACCCGGCCGTCGTCCAGCACGACCGGGATCGATTCCGACCGCTCGCACGGGGCGCTCCAGAGGACCTCTCCGTCGCCCGCATCCAGCTTGAACAGCAGGCTGTTGTTGCTGCCACCGTAAAAGTCGTAGCTCGCGATGTACACGGCGCCGCCGGCCACCGTCAATCCGCCGAAGAACCCGTCCTCGCACGGCGTGCCGCACGTTTCGGCTTTCCAGAGCGGCGCGCCGGTGCGCGCGTCGAAGGCGTGCACGGTACCGCTAACGCTGGCCGCGTAGACGCGACCGTCCGCGTACGCCGCGCTGGCCCCGCTCGCGCCCGGCAGCGGGGCCGACCAGACGATCTCTCCGGGCTGATACGGATTCTTGAGGCCATGATACGGGTCGACGTTGACCGCATAGAGCGACGCATCCGTGCCGAAGCCGTCATAGTCGCTGATGAAGACCCGGTTTACCGGTACGCTGCCGTCGCGCATGTCCGTCGTCACGACCGGGGAGGCATTTACGATCGGCCGCGACAGCAGCGGTTCCCACGCGATCGACCCGTCGGCCACCCGAAGCGCGGATAGCCTCTGCCCGCTGCCCAGCAGCACCAGGCCGTTGCGTGCGTCCACGGCCGGGCTCGACCAGCTATCCAGAATGTCGCGCTCGACCGGTGTCGCCCACAGGCGCGCCCCGGTCGCCGTTGAATACGCAATGACCAGGTTACCGATCTGCGTCGATCCATCGAAGCGGCGCGCGTTGACGAACACCCGCCCGCCGTGAACCGCCGCCGAGCTGCGGGCGACGAACTGCTCGCCCGGTCCCGCCACCGCCACCCACGCCCGCTGCTCCAGCGAGCGCGGTCCCGCGGCGGCCGTCGACCGACGCGCCGGATCGCCCGATAGACACAGCCAGCTCTCGGCCGGCGCCGTGCTCGCGCCGCCGAGCACGCCCGCCACGACCAGCAACATCTCGCCCCATCGCCGCATGGAAACGCTCCCGAAAAACAAAGCGCACCGCGGCCGACAACCCGCGGATTGCCGGCGCGCGGTGCGACGCGTCGCTTATCTTCTCCTCCGGAAAGCAACCGGCCACCCGATCATGACTCCCAGCAAGAGAGCGGATGCGGGCTCCGGAACGATCGCGAACGCGTCGAATTCAGGTGCGTTGCTTGCATTCAGCGGAACATCGATGCGAACGTAATACACTTCGTCCAGCCCCGACGGTCCGATGTCCAGCGGCAGCCCGCCGCCCGACCCGTCGTAGATCGCGACGATGTCGGCGAACGTCAGCCCCAGGAAATCGTCCAACGTCAGGCTCGGATCGACTGGCCTCGTGAAATCGCTCTCGATCTGTCCGGGTTGCGAATCATAGGGCCCCGTCAGGTCCTGATACGCCAGGGCCGGGAAGCGGGCGTCGTTGAACTCGCCCGGCAGCGGCGTGAAATGGGTGCCGTCAGCGCTGACCGAAACCGTGAACGTGCCGTCGCCGAACACGCCCCCGACGATCCCGTTCGGATACGCGGCGTCGATAAAACCCCCGTTCCCGAAGATCAGGAAATCCACGCCGAAGGGATGATCCGGATCGTTCGTGATCGGTCGATCGAACTGGACGGTCAGGTGCCCGCCGGCCCCGACGCTGACCACCTGCGACGGCAGGTAGGCCGGATTGAACGGCGTGACGGTCCCGACGTACTTGCCCTCGCCCGTCAGCCGCGCAGGCTCCCCTAGCGCGACCGACGAATCGAGGAAACCGGGCTCCGGGTTAGTCCCCTCGAAGTACGACGCGACCGAATCCGCCCACGGATCCGACGCCCCCGCCGCGGCACCGCCCAGCAGCGCCGCCACCCCGACACCCATAATCCTGAAACGCGACAGCTCTCCGAACATCTCGATCTCCCTCCTTCCGGCCGGGGGCGCGATCCGATCGCACCGCCCGCTGCCAGGCGCCCTCATGAGGAAGACCCGCTCTCCGCCGTCGCGGCGGTTCCCGGCGTGCCGACCCTGTGCGCGCACAGAGCGCGCGGCCACTGCCCGAGAACCCCGACTCTCGCTGTTTCTGAGAATCCGCGATGCGTAAGACATGCCGGCGGGCCTCTCCCACGAAGGCTTCCGTCCGAAATGGTCTGCACTGGCAGGTCTTCTGGCTCCCGGGCACCGGCCGGCACGCTGCTCGCGTTCCAGCCCACCTACTCGTCGCGTCTTCTCGGCCGACACTCGCCAGCCGATGACCTAGTGCGACTTTCGTTCCCGGTTACAGCGGCGGGGCCGCTCCGGAATTTCACCGGATTCCCTATTCTCTCGCCGGCTCCGAGCCGGCGAACACCAGTAACCAGGAGCGCTTTTATCTTGATTCGACCCGAGGTGTCAATCCCATTTGGAGCGTGCGCGAGCCCGCCGGCCCAGCGCTCGGCGCGACTTACGATCGTCCGAATGCCCGCCCTCCCGCGCCGCTACCCCATGTCGTCAAAGAGCTTGGGCGCGGTCGTCGGCCGGCGCGCGGCTTCCATAACCCCCGCCGCCGGGCGGCCGATGGATTTTTCTCTCCACCGCCGGCACCGGCTCGGCAATAATGGGTCCGGTCGGCCGTTTCTTCCTTCGAGCCGCGCCAACTCCGACCGAATCGTTCGGGCCTCAGGGGCCCCAGGCCGACGGCCCCTGCGCCGTTTCGCAATCGAAACCGCTGAGAGAACCACCATGCTCAAACTGCCCCCGCTCTGCGACGCGAAATCGCAGCAGGACACGGATCGCGGTCGTTCAGACCGCGGCGAGCGCACCTCGCGCCGCGCCATGCTCACCGGCGCCGCCATGCTCGCCTTCTGGACACAGGCCGACGCACGCGCCCAGGTCGCCCGCCCGGCCGCCAAGCAATCCATGCTCCGCTGGCTCGTCAACCACATCACCATGGGCTTCACGGAGGCCGAGCTCGCGCTCGCTCAATCGCTCGGCTACAACGGCTATCTCGACTATCAGCTCAATTACGAGGCGATCGACGACAGCCAGCTCGAAGCCGCGTTGAGCGTCTACACGACGCTGACGATGCAGCCCTACGAGCTCTATCAGCTCCAGCCCGGCGCCGTCGTCCGCGAGCTGCGCGAGGCCGCCGTCCTGCGGGCCGTCTTCAGCCGCCGCCAGCTTCACGAACGCATGGTCGAGTTCTGGACCGACCATCTCAACATCGACATCAACGACGGCGACGCGCGTTTCCTCAAGACCGTCGACGACCGCGACGTGATCCGCCCGCACGCGCTCGGCGCCTTTCCCGATCTGCTACACGCCAGCGCGCACAGCCCGGCCATGCTCTACTACCTCGACAACTTCACCAGCGCGGCCGGCAACCCCAACGAGAACTACGCCCGCGAGCTGCTCGAGCTGCACACACTCGGCGTCGACGGCGGCTACACGCAGCAGGATGTCGAAGAGGTCGCCCGCTGCTTCACGGGCTGGGGCCTCTATGGCCGCGGCGCCGGCCAGCTCACCGGAACCTTCCGCTACAACAACAACCTGCACGACAACGGCGCCAAGCACGTGCTCGGCTACGACATCCCGGCCGGCGGCGGCTACAACGACGGCCTGATCGTGCTCGACATTCTCGCCGACCACCCGAGCACGGCCCAGTTCGTCGCCCGCAAGATGACGCACTGGCTGCTGCGCTACGATCCGCCGCAGGCGCTCGTCGACAGTGTCGCCGCGACCTACACCGCGACCAGCGGCGACATCCGCGCCATGGTCCGCACCATCTTCAACAACTACGCCGTCGGCAGCGCCGCGCCCAAGTACAAGCGGCCTTTCCACCTGATGGCCTCCGCCCTGCGCGCCACCAGTGCGACGATGACCAATCCGCGCGGCTTGTTCGGCTATCTCGCCGCGACCGGCCAGTTGCCCTACAACTGGAGCTCCCCGGACGGCTATCCCGATTCGCTCGATCACTGGGTCGGCCTGATCCTGCCGCGCTGGAGCTTCGGCGCCTCACTGCTGGCCGGCCAGATCAACGGCAACGCCGTCGACATCAACGCGCTGCTCGGAAGCGCCAACACGGCCGACGCCGTCGTCGATCGCATCGACACGGCGCTCTTCGGCGGCGAGATGCCCCCGGCCGACAAGGACCGCATTCGTGAGTATCTGCTGCCCGATCCGCCCACCGTGACGCGCAAGCGCGAAGCGGTCGGCCTGGCGATCGGCTCCCCCGGGTTCCAGTGGTACTAAGCAACAAGCACGCGACGGGGCGGCCGCCCGCCCGCAATCGACGAGGTGAATCCATGAGCAAGCATTCCTGCACCGGCTGCCGCGAATATCAGGAGCTCTCGCGCCGCCAGTTCCTCGGCACCGCCGGCGGCGCCGCCGCGATGATCGCCAGCGCCCCCGTCTGGCTGCCGCGGGTCGTCTTCGCCAGCGAGTACTGTTCGAACCGCGACGTGATCGTCTCGATCTACCTCCGCGGCGGCTCCGACGGGCTGACCATGTGCGTCCCGTATGCCGACGGCAACTACTACGCCGCCCGTTCGACGCTCGCCGTCCCGCCGCCGAGCAAGACCAATCCCTTCTCCGCCATCGATCTCGACGGGTTCTTCGGCCTGGCGCCTGCCATGGAGCCGCTGCTGGACGCCTACGCCGCCGGCCACCTGCTCGTCGTCCACGCAACCGGCTCGACCGACCCGTCGCGCTCGCATTTCGACGCACAGCGCTACATGGAAGTCGGCAAGCCGGCCGACCCGACCGTCTACACCGGCTGGCTCGGCCGACACCTGCTCACCGCGCCGCCCATGAAACCCGATTCGGTGCTTCGCGGCGTCGGCCTGGCCACCGGCCTGCAACGAACGCTGATCGGCGCGCCGCAGACGCTGCCGATTCCCGATCTCGACAACTTCGGCCTGACCGGTCCGGCCGGCACGACGGCCGCGCGGCTCGATGCCCTCGGCGACATGTACGCCCTCGTCTCCGACCCGCTCAAGGCGGCCGCCGAGACCACGCAGCACACCATCGACGTGCTCAACCAGATCGATTTCGCCAACTATCAGCCCGGCGGCGGGGCGGTCTATCCGGCCGACAGTGCCTTCGCCTATTCGCTCAAGTCGACGGCCGCCCTGATCAAGGCCGAAGTCGGCGTCGAGGCGGTCGCGATCGACCTGGGCGGCTGGGACACCCACGACAACCAGGGCTCGACGCAGGGGACGATGGCCGACCTGATGACGAATCTCTCGACCGGCCTGGCCGCCTTTCACGCCGACATCAACTCCGGCCAGCCCAGGAACGTGATCGTCGTGATCATGTCGGAGTTCGGCCGGCGCGTCGCGGAGAACGGCAGCGGCGGCAGCGACCACGGGCATGGTAACTGCATGCTGCTGCTGGGTGAGAAGGTCCGTGGCGGCCGCGTGTTGACGCAGTGGCCGGGGCTGGCGCCGGATCAGCTCTTCCAGGGCCGCGACCTGGAGGTGACGATCGACTTCCGCGACGTGCTGGCGGAGGTCGTCGCCCGCCGGCTCGGCAACCCGAATCTCGGGTACGTCTTTCCCGACTACACGCCGACGTTCCGCGGCGTCGTCGATGGGCATTGTGTGCAGTCGACGGCGGCTGGTTAGCGGCGGGCCGCGCATCAGAACCCGCCGCGCCAAGCGGCGGGCAGCGCATCAGAACCCGCCGCGCCGAGCGGCGGGTCTCCTGGCGTTCTGTAGACCCCCTGCTTGGCGCAGGGGGTTCTGACGGCGGGCCGCGCATCAGAAGCCGCCGCGCCAAGCGGCGGGTCTCCTGGCGGTCAATTGCCTCCCGCCCGTTCGCGCGAGATCATCTCCCGCATGTGGACCCGCGACTACGACGCTCTGCTGCGCGACTTCGCCCCGACCGGCGACCGCACCGCCCGCATGCAGGCCGTCGTCGACCTGCTCTGGAACGGCCTGCACACCCAGGGCGTCTCCTGGGTCGGCTTCTATCTGCACGAAGGCGGCGACGAGCTCGTCCTCGGCCCGCTCCGCAACAAGCCCGCCTGCTCGCCGATCGGCCTGCACGGCGCCTGCGGCCAGGCCTTCCGCACCGGCCGGCCGCTGATCGTCCGCGACGTGCAGGATCTGGGTGAGAGCTACATTGTCTGCGACCCGCGCGACCGCTCGGAGATCGTGATTCCGCTTTTCGAGCCCGACGGCCGCTGCTGGGGCGTGCTGGATGTGGACAGCCACGAGGTCGGTGCGTTTGACGAGCGGGATCTGGCGGGACTCACGCGCCTGCTGAATGCCGGGGGATTGCAGACGCGGCCATGAGCCGGCCGCGCCTCAGGACGTGCTCAACGCCAGCGCTCCGCCGCGACGCTTGAGATATTCGACAACGCCCGGCACGTTGAAAACCAGCCGCAGCAGCGTATCGACGCTCCGCCCCTGATAGATGCGCCCATTCTCCCAGCGCGAAAGCGAATTGCCGCCCAGGCCCAGCAGCTCCTGCAATTCCTGCTGCGTCATCCCCAGCCGCTCGCGCCCGGCGCGAATCTCATCCGGCGTCAGCAGACCGAGCTGGCGATACGTCTCGATCGTGATCCGCCACGTGGCCGCCTCATCCTCGATGATCGTGTCATGCGGATGCTCCGGATGGCAATCGGGATTCGTGCAGACGATCACCTCCAGATCCGGGATGCGAATCGTTACCGGCGGCCGGCCTTCGTGGCTGATTTCGTACTCGTACGGCTGGCGAACCCTGCGGCGCGACCGCTGGCCGCAGACATGGCACTTTCGCTCTTCGATTGGCCGCGGCATCGTCACACCTATCGATCATCCCGCTTGACGCTGATCACCACGCCGGTCGGATCGACCGAATCGGCATCGTCGATCAGAAACTTGACGAAGCAGTCGCACACCGTCCACTTTCACACGAAAATGAAAGTAGGTCGCTGCGTCCATTCCCATGGCCGCGTCCCCGCGCGATTCTTCGATCGCGATCGAGCGTCCTGCGTCCAGCGACTCCACCATCGCGGCCTTCACGCGCTGCTCTTTCTCGTAGCGCGACAATCGCTCCGACAGAAGATTCTCGACTCCCTCGTCGGAGCGGTGTCCGCCGACTCGAGCCGTTCGCGTGAACTCGACCACGTTCGACGCGCGATCCGCCAGAATCCGCCGCAGCAACGCCCGCGTCTGCTCATCGATCTGCCGAGCCATGACGCGGGAAACTAGCCCGCACGCCGCTCGGTCTCAATCCAATCGGAGTATATCATGAACTTGGCATAAGTCAAAACTGCCATGCGGAGCAGCCGGAAGGCCACATATTATTGGACTTTCCGCCGACGAGCGCGGCGCCCTCTCACCGGTCCCCACCCCGCGCTGACGCCCCCTCATCCGCCCGCCATCTCCCCCAACCGCTGCTCGATCAGCGCCCCCGCGATCTTCGGATCTGCCTTCCCGCCCGAGACCTTCATCACCTGACCCGTCAGAAACCCCCGCGCCGCCTGCCGCTTCTTCGGGTTCGCCAGCGCATCCGCAACGGCCGCCTCGTGCCCGCTCAACACCTGCTCCACCCACGCCCGGATCTGATCCGCGTCCCGGCTCTGAAGCAGACCCAGACGCTCCGCCAGCGCCGCCGGCCCCGCTCCATCCATCCGCCGCTCCACCAGCGCCTCCGCGATCTGCGCCGCGGCCGTCGCGTTGATCCGCCCATCCGCCGCCAGCCGCGACAGCTCGGCCATCTGCGCCGCCGACACGCCCAGCCCCGCGATCGTCACACCGCGCTGGTTCGCATGCATCGACCAGAAGCTCAGAAAATGCTTGCCCAACGTCAGCTTGTCGCCGCCCGCCTCGGCCGCATGATCCAGCAGGTCCGCCGTCGCCTTGTCGTCGACGAGCACCGGCGCATCCCTGGCCGGCAGCTTGTACTCGCAGATGAAGCGCTCCGTCCGCGGAATCGGCAGCTCCGGCATCTCCTCCCACAGGTGCCGCAGCAGCGCCTCATCCGGCACGAAGGGCACCAGGTCCGGGTCAGGGAAATAGCGGTAGTCGTGCGCCTCTTCCTTCTCCCGCTGCGGCAGCGTCACGAGCTTCTCATCATCCCAGCCGCGGTTCTGCTTGTTGCCGCTGCTTGCGGCCACGCCCGTCTCGAGCCAGGCCCGCACCTGCCGCTCGATCTCATACTCGATCGCCGCCTGCACCGATCGAAACGAGTTCAGGTTCTTCACCTCGACGATCGGCGTCAGATAGTCCCTTCCGTCCCGACGGATGCGCACGTTGATGTTCGGCTCGAAGCGCATCTGCCCCTTCTGCATGTTCGCTTCGCTTACGCCCAGATACGCCACCAGCCGCTGAAGCTGCACGCAGAACTCGCGCGCCTCCTCCGCCGAACGCAGGTCCGGTTCGGTCACGATCTCCAGCAGAGGCGTGCCCGCCCGGTTCAGATCGACGGCCGTCATGCCCGGAAAGTCGTGCACGTTCTTGCCGGCGTCCTCCTCCAGATGCGCCCGGTGAATACGGATCTTGCGGATCGTGTTGTTGATCGGCAGCTCGAAGTGCCCGCTGGCGCACAGCGGCAGGTCATACTGCGAGATCTGGTAGTTCTTCGGCAGGTCGGGATAGTAGTAGCTCTTGCGGTCCCACTTCGTGAAGCGGGCGACGCGGCAGTGCAGCGCCAGCCCCACCCGGATCGCCAGCTCCACCGCGTGCAGATTCACGACCGGGAGCGCGCCCGGCAGCCCCAGGCACACCGGGCACGTCCGCGCATTCGGCTCCGCCCCGAACTCCACCGCGCAGCCGCAGAACATCTTCGTGCGGGTCGCGAGCTGAACATGCACCTCCAGGCCGACTATCGGCTCGACCTGAAGACCGCAGACTTCCATCACCCGCCGACCTCCACGAAACCCGCCCGGCAGAAGCTCACAATTCTACCGGCTTCCGCAAATCCCGCCCCGCAGAGCAGCCCCGCACCCGCCTCGTTGCGATCCTCGACCGCCGCCACAACCGGATGCAGCGCCCAGCGCCGCGCGGCCGAAAGGGCGGCATGAAGCAACTGCCTCGCGGCGCTTCGACGCCGGTGTTCTTTTCGGACGTACAGATCGCACAGCCGCCCGATCTGCCCCACTTGAAGCAGGCTGATCATTCCGACCGGCTCGTCGCCATCCAGCGCCACGAAGGCGTCATATTGCGGGTCATTCAGCCGCTCGAGCTGGAGTTGCGTCAACGCGTCCGCCCGCCCGCCGCCCTCCGCACTGCGCGCCTCTGCGATCCGCGTGTATGACCGCCGCATCGCCCGCGCTCCCACAACCCGAAGTCCGCCCGGCCGCTCTCGCTCGACTCCGTTCCAAGCGAACACCACCCGTTCGCGCCGCTCGAATCCCCGGCCCGCCAGCAGCTCCGCCACCGCCGCGGCCGGCTGATCCGCCGCCGGCACCCACCGGCTGCACTCCCGTCCGATTCGCGTAAAGTATGTATCGACAACGGTTAAAGAATCGTTGCACAACTCCAGCAACACCTCTCCGACGAAATGGCACTCGGCCACTTCGGCGAACCGGTCGCTGCGGTACGCATACCCACACGCGATCGTCTCGCGCTCGCAGATCTGCTCGTAATACACCTGGTCCGCGCGGCGCATCGCCGCAACGGCCGTCGGGTCGGCACGCATAGCCCGACATTATAGGCGCCACGCGTCCGTCTCCACGGGATCGCCCGCGTCGGCTCGGGGCGGTCGTCCGCCCGCAGCCGCTGCTCGTGGTACACGAAGCATCGGCGCCCAAAGCGGCCGGACTCCGCGGGCATTTGCAATCCAACGCGCCTCCGCGCGACATGCGATTCCGTCAGGAGGTTGGGACAATCGTGGCCAGACCGTGCGACGGGTCGATCCAGGACCGTTTTTCACGAAAATTATCACTTG
The DNA here is from genome assembly GCA_964643885.1 of uncultured Planctomycetales bacterium. Taxonomy (GTDB): domain Bacteria; phylum Planctomycetota; class Phycisphaerae; order UBA1845; family Fen-1342; genus CAADGL01. Next base: position 8,396 of record CAZXUI010000003.1, on the reverse strand, counting down.
CGCACATTATCGACCATGATGCCGTCAGCGAGGAAGAAATCGTCGATCTTGATTCGTGCCGAAACCAGTGTATATTTGGCTTGTAGCAGGGGATGGCTGGGACACCCGTTGTCGGGAGAAATCGGCATCGCGGCAGACTCGGCCAATTGGGGAACAGGAACCCCGGAGGAGTAGAAAAATGGTCTTCAATCGCTGCGCAGCGGGTGCGCTCGCACTCGCGCTGGGGGCGTTTGCGCACGCCGACATTCTGGAGCGGACGGTGGTCCTCGACGTCTCCACCGATCCGAATTTCGACCCGGCCGGCCTCTCGGCCACCGCCACATTCCGCCTCGACACGGACAGTCCGAGCACGCTCCAGATTCTGTTGATCAACACGTCGACCGGCACGCTGGCGACGTTCGACAGCGCCGACCAGTTGCTCACCAGCCTGTCGTTCGATCTCGGCGGGCTGAGCATCACCGGCGGCGGCGCCGTCGTCGGACCGGGCGGTTTCTCGCTGAACTTCAGCAACGTCGGCACGCAGCTCGGCGAGGGCGACAGCCTCGAGAGCGAGTGGGGCTTCGGCAATGCCGGAACAACCGGCCTGCTCGCCAATTTCATCAGCACCAACATCGCCGGCGCGACCGCCTTCCCCGGCGCCAATCTCGACGGCCCCGCCATCCTCGACGGCCCGCAGGGCGGCATCGCCACCGATCCGCCGCTCCTCGATCTCGGCGGCCTCGGCGCCGTCGCACCGTCGATCGTCGCGACGCTCTCGCTGAGCGGCCCGCTGTCGAACCTCGATTTCCTGGACGGCGGCGCGATCGCCGAATTCGGCTCCGATGCGGGCTTCCTGACGCCGGAGCCGACCTCGCTGCTGCTGTGTGCGCTCGGCTCGCTCGTGATCTTCCGCCGCCGCAGCTAACGGCACCCGACATCAGACAACCCATCGGCAGTCGCTCGGGCAGGCGTCTTCGCCCGCCGGGCGACTGCCGTTCGTTTCTGCCAACCTCCACGGCGGGGCCGGCCTGCGTGCCCGCCCATTCCAGCGCTGACACCACCCCGCACGATCCGCTATAGTGCGCCCTCGCTCGGGATTACATGGGCCGAATCCCCCAACGATCCGCGCCTCACCAGTATGGCGCGACCGCGAGCTCGTCCGCTTCGACGCCAGGAGCCCGAAATGTCCGTCCACGAAAACATCGAGTCGCACCTGAAGGAAAGCCGCCTGTTTCACCCGCCGGCCGACTTCGCCGCCAAGGCGCACATCCCGTCACTCGAGCGCTACGAGCTGCTCCAGCGCGAGGCCCTGGCCGATCCCGAATCCTTCTGGGCCCGCGCCGCTTCCGAATTCTCCTGGTTCAAAAAGTGGGACCGCGTCCTCGAGTGGAACCTGCCCTACGCCAAGTGGTTCGTCGGCGGCCAGACGAATATCAGCTTCAACTGCCTCGACCGCCAGATGGAAGCCGGTCTCGGCGACAAGCCCGCCATTCGTTTCGAAGGCGAGCCCGGCGACCAGCGCACGCTCACCTTCCGCGAGCTGCACGTCGAGGTCTGCCGCTTCGCCAACGTCCTCAAGCAGCTCGGCGTCAGGAAGGGCGACCGCGTCACCATCTACATGCCGATGGTCCCCGAGATCGTCGTCGCCGTCCTCGCCTGCGCCCGCATCGGCGCGCCGCACTCCGTCATCTTCGGCGGCTTCTCCGTCCAGGCCATCGTCGACCGCGTGCAGGACGCCCAGTCGCACGTCATCATCACCGCCGACGGCGGCTGGCGCCGCGGCAAGGTCGTCCCGCTCAAGAGCAACGTCGACGAAGCCGCCGAGAAGTGCGACCTGATCAAAACCGTCGTCGTCTACAAACGCGTCGGCGAGCCGTCCGCCGCCGGCAAGTGGACCGCCGGCCGCGATCACTGGTGGCACGAGCTCATGGCGGCCGCATCGCCCGACTGCCCCGCCACGCCCTGCGACGCCGAGGACATGCTCTTTCTGCTCTATACCTCCGGCACGACCGGCAAGCCCAAAGGCATCATGCACACCACCGGCGGATACATGGTCCACACGGCCCTGACCGCCAGGCTCATCTTCGACCTCAAGCCCGACGACATCTACTGGTGCTCGGCCGACATCGGATGGGTCACCGGCCACAGCTATGTCATTTACGGCATTCTCGCCAACGGAACCACCTCGCTCATCTACGAAGGCGCGCCGAACCATCCTGATTGGGACCGCTTCTGGGACATCATCGAGCGCCACCGCGTCACCAAGTTCTACACGGCGCCGACCGCCATCCGCGCCTTCATGCGCGAAGGCCGCGCCCACGTCGACAAGCACGATCTCTCCTCGCTGCGACTGCTCGGCACCGTCGGCGAACCGATCAACCCGGAGGCGTGGCTCTGGTATCACGAGGTCGTCGGCCGCGGCCGCTGCCCGATCGTCGACACCTGGTGGCAGACCGAGACGGGCGGCATCCTGATCTCTCCGATCCCCGGTGCCGTGCCGACCCGCCCGGGCTCGGCCACCCGGCCCTTCTTCGGCATCGATGCCGCGGTTCTGAACAAGGACGGCCACGAGCAGCCGCCCAACGTCGGCGGCCTGCTGTGCATTCGCAAGCCCTGGCCCGGCATGCTCCGCGGCATCTACGGCGACCCCGAGCGCTTCGTCCGCCAATACTGGAGCGAGATTCCCGGCGTCTATTTCGCCGGCGACTCCGCCCGCCGCGATGAGCACGGTTATTTCTGGATCATGGGCCGCATCGACGACGTGCTCAAAGTCGCCGGCCACCGCCTCGGAACGATGGAGGTCGAGTCGGCCCTGGTCTCGCATCATGCCGTCGCCGAGGCGGCCGTCGTGGGCATTCCGCACGAGATCAAGGGCAATGCGATCGCGGCCTTCGTCACCCTGGTCAGCCACGTTCAGCCGTCGCCGAAACTGCGCGACGAGCTGATGCAGCACGTCAGCACGCAGCTCGGCGCCGTCGCCCGGCCGGACCAGATCCGCTTCACGCAGGCTCTGCCCAAGACGCGCAGCGGCAAGATCATGCGCCGTCTGCTGCGCGAAGTGGCCACCGACGGCAGGGTCCAGGGCGACACGACCACGCTCGAGGACTTCACCATTCTCGCCAAGCTGGCGGAGAAGGAAGAGAGCTGACACCGCCGCCCGCATCGAGTGTGGCATCTCACCTCGGTAAGTGTGGCACCGGCTGATAGCCGGTGAAGTTCTGCGCTATAGCCGGCGCAGTCCTCCGCTGCTCCGACAATGCGTGCCCGGCCTCTGACCGGTTCGCATCTGGCCGCGGAGCGGCCAAGGGCGCTGGCCACGGGTGAAGCGAGTCCGCCGCCAGGCGGACGAGCGCAACCCGTGGGTCGCGTCGCCCCTCCCCTTCGTATCCTGGGGGCCTTCGGCTCGGATCACAGCACAAAAGGTCCAAACCCGCACCGCATTCTCATCCAGAATCGCGAACGATCCGATCGTGTCGTCCTGGTGCGAGAAAAAATCTTGCACGAGCCGGCAGCTCAGCGGCCACTGTGAGCACGGGCAAGCTGCGCTTGCCCATGCCACCCGCCGAATCACTCGCCGTGATCAAGAATGTATAGCCGCGCTAGATGACGGTTCGCCTTGAGTTTCGCCCGGCGCGGGAGATCGCGCTCGAACTAGCTGTTCTAGACGCATCCCCATCCGCTCACCCGCGTGCCGCACACCCCCGATCCCGCCACCCCCGACCCCCATTCCCTCCCCGCCCGCCTCGTCATCCCACACCAAACCCGCTATCCTCTTACGCGGGGTGGTGCACAACTCCGGACCGCCACCCGATCGACGCAAGGAGGCCCCATGTCCAAATCCCAGCAACGACTCGGCCGCGGGCTCAGCGCCATCCTCGGCTCACGCGCGACCGCAACCCTCGACCCCGCGCCCACCGCCGCACCTGCGGTGATGGCGAATCCAGACGGCGGCGTCAGTGAAATCCCCATCGACGCCATCGAGCCCAATCCGCACCAACCCCGCGCGACATTCGACTCGACCACCCTGGCCGAGCTGGCCGAGTCCATTCGACTCAAGGGCGTCCTTCAGCCGATCCTGCTGCGCACGCTGCCCGACGGCCGCCTTCAGCTCGTCGCCGGCGAGCGCCGCTGGCGGGCCGCCAGGCTCGCGGGGCTCGCCACGGTCCCCGCCCTCGTCCGCCCGATCACCGATCTCGACGCGACCGAGATCGCCTTGATCGAGAACCTTCAGCGCGAGGACCTCGGCCCGCTTGAGCGCGCCCGCGCCTACCAGGACTTCATGGGCCGCTTCTCGGTCACCGCCGAGCAGCTCGCCGCCCGCATCGGCGAGAGCCGAGCCAACGTCACGAACTACCTGCGGCTCCTCAAGCTGCGTCCGGAGGTCCAGGAGCTGATCTCGACCGGCCAGCTCGGCATGGGCCAGGCCCGCGCGATCGTCGGAATCACCGACCCGCAGCGCCAGCTCGCGATCGCCCAGCTCGCCGTTCGCCGCAATCTGTCCGTCCGCCAGGTGGAACAGCTCACACGCCAGCCCGCGGACGCACCGACCCGCCAGACGGCCAACCTCGAAGCCGCCAGCGCGAATCGCCACGTTCAGGAACTCGAGCGGACGCTCAGCCGCTCGCTCGGACTGGCCGTCCGGCTTCAGCCCGGCCGCAAGAAGAACTCCGGCCGCATCGTCATCCGCTACAACTCGTTGGAGGAATTCGACCGTATTGCCGAGCGCCTCGGGGGGAACGTGACGCTGGAGTAACGCCCCGGGAGGGGCCGCCATGCAACCCATCCGACCCGCCGCCTACGCCGGCCGCTTCTACCCCGGCACGTCTGCCGCCTGCCGGCAGATGCTCGATTCCATCCTCCCCTCGGCGGATCCGGAGCCCTCGATCGGCGGCTTAGTTCCGCACGCGGGGTGGGTTTTCAGTGGTCCGACCGCCGGCCGCACGATCGCCGCCATCACCGCCGGCCGGCCGGAGACGGTCGTAGTCTTCGGCGCCGTTCATGTTCCGATTCGCTCGCGTGTCGCCGTTTTCTCGCGCGGCTCGTGGCAGACGCCGCTGGGCCTTGTTCACGTAGATTCTGATCTGGCCGATGAGGTCCTCCGCTCGCCGATGTTGAGCGACGATGCGGACGCTCACCGATACGAGCACTCAATCGAGGTGGAGCTTCCGCTGATCCAGTCCGTACTGTCGCAGGCTCGCATTCTGCCCGTCATGGTTGTTCCGGGTCCCTGGGCGAGCGAGGTCGGCCGCGTTTGTGCGGACGCGGCCGAGTCGCTCGGCCGGCGTGTCTGTTTTCTGGCTTCGACTGATCTGACGCATTATGGGCCGGCGTTCGGCTTCGAGCCCGCCGGCCGTGGCTGGCCCGGCATTCGCTGGGCGAAGAAGGTGAACGATCGTCGATTCGTCCGTCTGGTCTCGAATCTCGATGATGGTGGTGTTGTTCCGGAAGCGGAGGCGCACCGGAATGCGTGCGGGGCTGGAGCGGTGGCCGCGGCGATCGCGGCCGCCTGTCGCCTGGGTGCGGGTCGCTATGAGGAACTCGCGCACACGACGAGTGCCGAGCGTGAGGGGGCGGATGAGAGCACGCCGGTCTCGAACTCTGTGGGCTATCACGCGGGGGTTTTCCGAATCTGACGGCGGGCCATCGGCATTCCCGCCGCAGGGGCCGTTTCACGTGAAACGTCGTGGGTGACGCACTGCGCGGCATGATCCCTCTTGTCACGTACCTTGACTGCGACGTGATTCGCCTTTCCAGGGCTGCGGTGTTTCACGTGAAACAGGCCAAGGCGAACCCCAAGCACGTGCGAGCCGATCGCGCTCGCGCGCGGTCAGAATTCACAAAGTGTTGTGGTGCAAAGGTTTACATTCTTCACGCCAGGTCCGCGAATCCAAGATAGTCCTATAATGCTACATTCGGTCCGAACCCCCACACGCCCCGCGCCGCCAACCATCCGCGCCATCCACGACCCGCTATAGTCTCCTGCAAACCGCGCCCCCCGGAGCCGCCATGAGTGAAGTCGCTTATAGCGCAAAGAAGTTCAATGTCATCCGCCTGCCGCCCCCGACCCCCGGCGCACAGCCCCACGAAATCGTCCAGCACCCCGGCGCCGTCGTCATCCTCCCCATCCTGCCCGACGGCCGCATCGTCATGATCCACAACCTCCGCCCCGCCGTGCAGCGCGAACTGCTCGAACTGCCCGCCGGCACGCTCGAACCCACCGAACCGCCCATCGAGTGCGCCCGCCGCGAGCTGGCCGAAGAAACCGGCTACCGCGCCGGCCGGCTCTGGCCGCTGCTGACCTTCTTTACCTCGCCCGGCATCTGCACCGAGCTGATGCACGCCTTCCTGGCCGACGAGCTTGTGCCCGGCCCGCCTGCGCTCGAAGAAGGCGAGCACATCCGCACGACGCTCGTTTCGTGGGACGAGTTGCTGACGGCGATCGCCGCCGGCCGCGTCCAGGACGGCAAGACGCTGGCCACGGTTCTGCACTATGATCGTTTCAGGCGCCGCGGTGAGCAGGGCGCCCGGTAGGGCAGCAGGCGGCGCGGACCAGGGTTTCGCGACGGGCCGGCCCGCGTGTATTCCGCATGTTCGTGGCACGTTTCGGGCCGCCGGTGAGCCGCAAAAGGGCGGATGCATGGATTTTCTGACACGGTCGATCCGGCTCTTCACCTTCTCCCGGATCAACGTGCGCATTCACATTCTCTATCTGATCTGGATGGCTCTCCGCCTCTTTCAGGGCGACAGCCTGAGCTTTGAGCTGACATTCCTTGGCATGCTCTTCCTGATCATCCTGCTTCACGAGTTCGGCCATTGCTTCGGCGCCCGCTCGGTCGGCGGAGATGCCGAAGAGATTCTCATGTGGCCGCTCGGCGGCCTGGCTTTCGCCCACGCGCCGATGACGCCCTGGGCCCAGTTCGTCACCGTCATTTGTGGCCCGCTCGTCAACGTCGCGCTCTGTATCCTCAGCGCCGCCATCCTGATCATCGCAACCGGGGATATCGGCGTCGTCTCATTGAATGTGTTCGCGCCGTTTGATCCGGACTCGATGACGGCCATGTGGCAGTACTACGTCGGCATCTTCTACTGGCTGAACTACATGTTGCTCTGCTTCAACATGCTCCCCGTCTTCCCCTTCGACGGCGGGCAGATCTTCCGCACCCTCATCTGGCCCTACGTCGGTCTGCATCGCGCCACGATCATCGCCGCCCAGATCGGCATCATCGGCGCCGTCGCCTTCGGCGTCTGGGGCGCGTCCATCGGCAACATCATGCTCATCGCCATCGCCGTTTTCGGCGGAATGACCTCCTTCCAGCACCTCCAGGCCGCCCGCTTCGGCATGCTCCAGGAGGAGTTCCGCACCTACGCCTCCACCGGCCGCTATCACCGCAAGCGCCCCGGCTTTTTCGCCCGCCTCGCCGGGCTGTTCAAGCGGTCGCCCCGCCGCGACGCTGCCGCGGCCAACCCGAACCCCGGCGGCTGGGACCGCAGAATCGCCGAGGAAGAGCGGCTCGAGGCGGAGGTCGACCGCATTCTCAAGAAGGTGCACGACCACGGCGTAAGCAGCCTCAGCTACGTGGAACGGCAGACGCTCGAACGCGCCACCCGCGAACGGCAGAAGCGCGAGCTCGACCCGCGGCTGTAGACAGTCGGTCAATCGTCGCACAACATGGGGAGCGCGGGCGTCTGAGCCTGTGAACGAAGCGCGCCGTTGTGGGGAGCACGGGCGTCTCGCCCGCTATCAGAACCCGCCGCGCCGAGCGGCGGGACGCTTGGCTACCAGTAGACCCCGTGCTTGGCGCACGGGGTTCCGATTCCGAAGTGCCCTCAGCGGGGAGCACGGTCGTCTCGCCCGCTCTTCTGGTCCGAGCCGCGCGCGTGGGATCCGAGCCGCGACCGCGAGGGTTCCGAGCCGCGACCGCGAGGGATCCGAGCCGCGACCCTAACAGGCAGTCGAAAAACTCGATCTCGCGCTGTTCGAATACCGAGTTTGCCCATCGAACCCCGGGGGTCAGATGCGACGCCAGGCGATCGATGGGCTGTCGAAAAACGCCGGCGCGACTTTTTCGACAGCCTGGTAAGGGAGCGGTCTGGGGGCGGCGCGCCGCCCGCGCAAGCGTCTGATGACATACACCTATCTCAGGCGCAGGTGTGTTGGTTTCAGATGTGTGCCTTACGGCACGTGGACGCGGGAAGGGTTTGTGCAGTGCGTCCGATCCCTTACGGTCGCGGCTCTGTTTCTCGCGCGTTGCAGCATGCCCACGCCTGCGGCGAGGGCATGCCACCCAACGGAACGACCGGTCAGAGACCGGTCCCCCAAACAGACCGGTCAGAGACCGGTCGCCCAAGCAGACCGGTCAGCGACCGGTCCCCCAAACAGACCGGTCAGAGACCGGTCGCCCAAGCAGACCGGTCAG
>CAZXUI010000002.1:0-137308 GCA_964643885.1 uncultured Planctomycetales bacterium | reverse complement strand
CTCGCCCGTACATGCCTCTCAGTGGGCCGGGCCTCCGTGCCCGCCTTCAGCGCCAGCCTCGCACGCGGCGCAATCAGAACCCCGTGCGCCAAGCACGGGGTCAGTTGCTCGCCAGGCGGCCCGCCGCTTGGCGCGGCGGGTTCTGATGGCGTCCTCCCGCCCGCATGATCCGAGCCGCGACCGTCAGGGAGCGGGCTGGGGGCGGCGCGCTGCCCGCGCAAGCGCCGCATGACATCCCCCTACTTCTGCCGCCGACACGCACAGCGTGCCACTGCCCTTCAGCCCCGGGCCGCGAACCGCCCGGCGCGAGACGCGCCGCCCGGCCGCCGGCGGCCATCCCCGCACCGCTGCCCATCGCGCCGCCGGTGCACGGCCGGACCCTCGGGCGAGCTGCGCTTGCCCATGCCGACCACCGGCCGACTTGAGCGTACGCTTCGCCGCCTGAACCGCACCGAAGGTGCCCGGCAGGATAGCGCAGGGCAAGCGAGCGAAGCGAGCGCCGCCCTGGGCGCTCGACAAGAAAGCCCTGCACGCTGAAAGCGCGCGGCAGAGCTTTCGAGCGCCAGTCTGCACGCTCGGAGACGCCTACCGGAGGGCGCGTTCCATGGGCCACGCGCCGCCGGTCACGCTGGTGCGAGATGGGAATGCGGGTGTATCCCTTTTGTGCTGTGATCCGCGACGCAGGCGCCCAAAGTTACGAAAGGGGGGAGCGACGCGACCCACGGGTTGCGCTCGTCCGCCTGGCGGCGGACTCGCTTCACCCGTGGCCAGCGCCCTCAGCCGCTCCGCGGCCAGCTCGTGACCGGTCAGAGACCGGTCCCCCATTCTCGGAGCAGCGATGACCGGTCCCCCACGCTGTGAGCAGTGCGTTCACGGGCAAGCTGCGCTTGCCCATGCCACCCGGCCGCAGTCGGCGACCCCCTTAATCCCTTAAACCCTTAATCCCTCAATCCCTCAATCCTTCAATCCTTCAATCCCTTAGTCCCTCAACAATCCCCCACCCCCGCACCAAGGCACGTCCCCCCTAGAAAATCAAGCCCCGATAACCACAATCCAGGGGGTCAAAGTCATGCCCGCACTTGACCCCCTTGTTTTGACCCCCCTCGCAGACGCGCTCCGCCGCGAACCATCGGCGCCTCGCGCCCGATCAACCGCTCAGACGGCGCGACCGGCTCGCGGTGAACCGCCCCAACCCCGCAACCAACGCGCGAGAAACCTGCCGAACCGCGCAGCCAGCGCGCGAAAAATCGCCCGCAGCCGCTTCTCGTGCTTCGTTTTTTTCGACGTGGTCCACTGAATCCCTCCAACATCGTCTCGCTATCCACGACCGCGCGCCTTCGCCTCCACCACCGGCAACGTAATCACCACGCCCCGCCCCGCGCGCAGCGCCCGAATCGCCTTGCAAACCGCGTTGAGCGAGTCGCCATCCGGAATCGACGTCGAATCCCCCGGCGATGCCAGCCGCAGCACCATCGCCTCGCACCCGCCCCCGATCGGCGCCGCCAGCCGCTTCACATCCCCGCCCGCCCGCAGCGCTGCGAACTCGGCCCCGCGCCCAAGCCCCGCCGCCACGCGCAGCCAGTACCGCAGCGTATCCTCGCGCCGCCAGCCGCTGTCCGGGTCAAGCGCCGCCGCCGTCGGCGTGACGACCGTCCACGCGTCCACCAGCCCGGCCGCCATCGGCACCCGCACCAGCAGCGCCTCCTGCGCCGCCGCCAGCTCCGCCGCGCCCGCCTGGTCCAGCGCTACCACGATCCAGTATTGCAGCCGCGCCTGGGCCACCGGGTCCGCAAGCTGCCCGGGGAGCTTCTCGTACGCCGCGCTCAGCAGCCCGCTCAGCGAATCCGACTCCAGCCAGTGCGTTGCCAGTCCCGACATGCGTAGAAAGGTCCGCTCCGCCGCCAGCACGAACGCATAATGCCGCGGCGGAATCGACACGATCTCCACGTACAGATGCGTCGCGATCCCGCCGGCCGGGTTTCGCAGATGCCACGCCAGCGAGCCCTGGGTGCCCGGGCTGCCCACCTGCCCGATCGGCCGAATCTCCGCCCCGACGCCCGCCGCCTTGATCCGCTGCATCAGCGCCAGAAGCTCGTCGTCGCGCCGCCCCGCATTCCAGCGCTCGACGAACTCGCGCTCCAGCTCGCGCCGCTCCACCCGCTGCCGCTCGCGCCAGTCCGCGGCGAAGAGCCGCCGCCGCAATCTCTCGCCGGTCTCGCCGGCATCTGCGCTCAGCACCGCGCTGACCGCCCCCCAGCGATTCGCCACGTTTCGCTCGCCGCGGGCCAGGAGCTCGGCCACGTCGTTTTGCCACGCCGCCCGCAGCGTCGCCAGCTCCGCGCCGCCCGCGCCGGACAGCAGCCGCGCCAGGATTGACCAGCGCGTGGGCCGCCCGCTCGCCTGCTCGACCTGGTCCGCCAGCCGCCCCCACGTCTCTGCCACCTCCGGCGCTGCACTCGCGTCGTAATCCCGTCCATCCAGCCCGATCGCCCGTGCGACCACTTCTTCCGCGATTCGCAGCGCCGCCTCACCCACCGCCGCTCCGCGCGCCGCCGAGCGCGCCGCCCGCAGCCGCTCATGCAGCTCCACCAGCTCGAACAGGTCCGCCGACCCCGCCGCCTGCCGCAGCACCTCACCGACCGCCCACCCCGCCGCCAGCCACGCCGGCCGGGCGGCCGACAGGTCCGTCGACGCGGCCGGCAGGCCCAGCTCGCTCTCCGGCACGCCGAGCGACCAGAGCTCGAATCGCTCGGCCTCGCTCAGATTCGCGAACGCCTCGCGCTCGCCGGCCAGAATCGCCCGCGCGATCTCCGCCGGCGCCAGTTCCGTGGCTTTCTTCGGCCGCGGCGCCGTCCGCAGCATCGTTGCGCGCTCGCTCAGCCCCGCGACACGCTCCGCCGCGACGCCGCGCAGCAGCCCCCGTTCGAGATAGTCCTCCAGAAGCCGCCCGCCGCGCTCGGCAATCGCGATCGACCGCTCCATATCCCCCTCGCGCGCCGCCTCCGCCTGTCCGAGCATCCACTCGATCCGCTCCACCGGCTGCGCCAGCACCCGCGCCAGCCGCTCCACATCCGCAGCGGAGAGCTCGCGCCCGGCGAGCTGCTCGCGAATCGCCTGATCGAGCGCAGCCACCTCGCGGCCCTGCTCGCTCGACTGTTCAGATGGCAGGGCCAGCGCACCCAGCAGCGCCACCATCATGGGTGGGCAGATCGTACGCAGAAGGTGCAGCAGGGGGCTGGAATGCATCCGCATCCGGCGGGCTCCAGGGGGATTCAGAACAAGCCCGACGTATAGGCCCGCGCACGGCGCGGCGTCAAGCGCGCGGCCAGGCCGCGCCTCGCGTGCAGCGCCGGCCGGGCGAGGTTGACGCCGCCTCACAGCCGCGTTCTAGTGCGGTTTGCACGGCGAATCTGCTCGCATCGCGGGAGCACAGATGCCTCGTTCACAGCACGTTGCAGCGCCGACGCGGCCGGCCGCACGCGGGTCGCGGTGCGCGGGCTCCGAAGCGCGGCGGTCCGCAGGGCGTTCTGCGGCGGTGGCGGTGCTCCTTGGCGTGCTTGCTGTGTCCTCGCCGGCGCCGGCCCAGCCGGCCGCCTCCGCCCCGGCCGACATCGCCCGGATTTCGGTACGCCTCGAGCCGCCCGGACTCATCCGCCCGGGCGACCCCACGGTTCGCCGCCTGGTCGTCACCGCCTATCGCGAAAACGACCCGGCCGGCCGGCCGGTCACCAGCGGCATTCAATGGCTTGCCTTTCCGGCCGGCTCGGTCCGCATCGACAACGACGGCCTCGTGGAACGGACCGCTGACGGTCCGGCGTGGATCCTCGTCCGCTACGCCGGCCGGCAGGCCGCGATCCAGATCGCCGCACCGCTGCCCGCCTCTCAGCCAGCGCCGCCGCCGAAGCCGCGCGACCCGCACGAGTTGATCCGGCAGGCCGAGCCGATGCTCTCGCACGTCGGGCCGACCTTCATCAATGCCGCCGCGCTGCTCGCCCCCGATACGTGGCCGCGATTCTTCGGCGAAGGCGAGACTCAGCAGACGGCGGCCGCGCTGCTCGGCGCCTTCGCCGACGCACGTCCCGCACGTGTCATCCTCGGTCCCTATGAACTTGCTGACCGGACCGAGTCGAGTGCGACGCTCCATGTCCCGGTGCGCGTCCATCTCAAGACCGACGCGCTGCCGGAGGAATCCGCGCCGCTGGAGCTCCGCCTGACGCTGAAGCTCGCCGGTGGCCTCCTGGAGCCCGATGCCGAAAGCGCGACGAAGCTCGCTGCTGCGATTGCTCACATTCGTACCACGGTTCTGGCTCAGATCGACGGCGAGCTACGGGCGGCCGAGCAGACTGCGGCTGCCGGCGAGCTCGCCCAGCTCGACGCCGCCCACGACGCGGTCGACCGTGCCCTCTCACTGCTGGACACACTCGCCGCGGCCGCGCCGCAAGCCGCGGCGGACCTCGAGCCCGCGCGCCGCCGCGTAGAAACGCTGCTGGCGCGGCGCCTCCCGCCGCGCTGGAAAGACGCCGCCGCCCGCTTCGCGCTCGAAGCCGCCGGCGATGCCGCCTATCCGCCTTCTGCCCGGCACGCCGGAAACACCTACCTGCTCTTCAGCGACCCGCCGACTACTGCGGACGAGCCCTGGCGCGTGCTCTACTTCGCCGCGGCCGAGCGGCCGGCCGAGACGCCCGAGCTGGCTGAATCGCTGGCAACCGGCGTCCTCCGCCTGCCGACCGTCGACGAGTGGAAGATGCTTCTGCGGGTCGCATCGCAGCAGAGCGACAACGCCGACCTCGCCGCCGCCCGCGACTCGCTCCTCTTCGGCCGCAAGGAATGGTGCCGCGACGCCGCCGGCCGGCTGCTCGCCTGCGGCGGGCTGACGCTCAAGCTCGACGCGGGCGAAATCAGACTCCCCGCGTTGCAGTCGACCGACCCCGCCGCGCTCGACGCCTGGCTGGACAATCCGCTCGTCATTCAGGACCGCGCCGATGGCGACGCTGAACTTTTCGCGGCCCGGCCGATCCTCCAGGTTTTCCCCGTGCCGGCCAACGGAGAGTCACCATGACCCGCCCGCTACTCAGCGAGCCCATCCATGCAGACCAGGTCATCGGTGTCTGCTCCTGGTCGCTGCGGCCTGAATCACCCGAAGAGCTCGTCGCCGCCGTTCAGCGAACCGGCCTGAGTGCCATTCAGCTCGGGCTCGACCCGATCCGCACCGGCCGCTGGGACGAGGCGCGTACGTTCCAGCTTCTGCGCGATGCCGGCATCACCGTCCGTAGCGGGATGATGGCGATGGCCGGCGAGGACTACACGACGCTCGAGACCATTCGCCGCACCGGCGGCGTCCGCTCCGACGAGCACTGGCCGGCGAACCTCGCCGCCGCCCGCGAGAACGCCGCACTCGCCGCCCGCCACGGCCTGCGGCTCGTCACCTTTCACGCCGGCTTCATGCCCGAGGAGCCGGCCGACCCGCTTCACCCGGTCATGCTCGAGCGGCTCCGCGCCGTCGCCGATGCGTTCGCCGCCGCCGGCGTGCGTGTCGCCTTCGAGACCGGGCAGGAATCGGCCGCCATCCTCCTGGAATTCCTCGAAGCACTCGATCGTCCAGCGGTCGGCGTGAACTTCGACCCCGCCAACATGATTCTCTATGCCAAGGGCGAGCCGGTCGCGGCGCTGCGCACGCTGATCGGCCGCGTGCTCCAGGTGCACATCAAGGACGCGCTGCCGACCGCCCAGCCCGGCACGTGGGGACAGGAAGTCGCCGCAGCAAGCGGGGCCGTCGACTGGCCGGCCTTCTTCCGCGTGTTGCACGAAACGGGCGCCCGCCCGGATCTGATCATCGAGCGCGAATCCGGCCACCGCCGCCTCGACGATGTCGCCGCCGCCCGCGATCTCGCCCGCCGCCTCATGTAACATCACGCCAAAGGGAGCCACATGACCGCACCGCAACCCATCGGCGTCGGCATCATCGGACTGGGCTTCATGGGCCGCACCCATCTGGCGGCCTACACGGCCGCCCAGCGCGACGGCCTGCCCTGCCGCGTCGTCGCCGTCGCCGATCGCACGGGCGTCGCGCTCGATGCGGCCGCGCCGAGCGGCAATCCCGAACTTGCCGCGGCCGATCGCGCCGCGGACCTGTCCGCCATTCGCTGCTATCGCGAGGCCGACGAGCTGCTGGCCGATCCGCAGGTGCAGCTTGTCAGCATCTGCACTTATACCGACACGCACGTTGATCTGGCCGTCCGCGCGCTGCGGGCCGGCAAGCATGTGCTGGTCGAAAAGCCCCTGGCCACGCAGGCCGAGCTGGTCGCGCCTCTGCTCGACGCGGCCGGCGCCGCGCGCACGCTCTGCATGCCCGCCATGTGCATGCGCTTCTGGCCGGCCTGGGCCTGGCTCAAGCAGTGCGTCGACGACGGCCGCTTCGGTCGCGTCCGCAGCGCCGTCTTTCAGCGGCTGGCCAGCCCGCCGGCCTGGGGCACGCAGTTCTATCGCGATGCCGAGCGCAGCGGCGCCGCGCTGATCGACCTGCACATTCACGATGCCGACTTTGTCTCGTGGTGCTTCGGGCGGCCCGCGGCCGTCAGCAGCAGCGGCACGCGCGACCACCTGACCACGCTCTATCACTTCGAATCCGGCCCGCCGCACGTCGTGGCCGAGGGCGGCTGGGACCATTCGCCCGGCTGGACCTTTCGCATGCGCTATGTGGTTGTCTTCGAGCTGGCGACGGCCGACTTCGATCTGGGCCGTGAGCCGCAACTATTGCTCGTTCGCGACGGGGCCCCCACACCGGTGCCGCTTTCGCCGCTGACGGGTTACGACCACCAGGTCCGGCATCTGGTCGCGGCGATCTCGCAGTGGACCGAGCCTGGAGTGCGGCAGACAACCACTGGGGTGGGGCAGGCATCCTGCCCGCCGTCCCGCTCAAGCGCTGCGGCCGGTCCGAATCTGCCTGTCACCGTCGCGGAGTGCGTCGACGTTCTCCGCCTGCTCGCGGCCGAGCGCGAGAGTTTCACGCGCCGCTGCACGATTGCACTCTGAGCAAATCGGGCGAGCGTCTCGCCCGAGCTTCTCGCTCAACGCGGGCGTTACGCGGGTATGAATGGCGCCCGACTCCGGCGACTGCGGCTGACTTCACGAACTGTCTTGCCCCCTTTTCGTCAACGACCGGCATGCTTCAGCCTCGAGTGCGGGCGTGCTCACGCCTGCGGCGAAAGCATGCCACCCGTCAGGAGACGGGGGGTCAACTCTTGCGCGCGAGGAGGCGCGCCATGTGCGCGCCCCTGAGCCAGCCTTCCGAGAAATCGAGCACCTGCCAGCCCGCGAAGAGCTGCGGCAGTTCGCCGCTCAGCAGCACGTGCGCATCGCTCGATGGCTTGCCGAAGCGGGCCCGGTGCTCGACCGTGAAGGTCTCGTAGATCACATGGCCGCCCGGCGCGAGCCAGTCGGCCAGCGCGGGAATCAGCGGCCGGTGCAGGAAGCGCGCCACGCAGATCAGGTCGAAGCGGCCGCTCCAGCGCGGTGGATCGGCGATCACGTCGCGAAGTTCCCACTCGATCTCCGCGCCCGGCAGATACCGGCGGGCCAGGTCGCGGGCGCGGTCAAGGGCGTCCGGCAGTACGTCGACCCCGGTCGTCTCCCACCCGGCGGCCGCGAGGAAAACGGCGTCGCGCCCGCTGCCGCAGGCCAGGTCGAGTGCCCGCGCCGGGCTGTGACTGAGCGGTGGACTGCTTTTCGGATCATCGCCGCGAGACGCGGGCGGCTCGGCCGCAAGCCGTGGCAGGACGGCCGCGAGGAAGGGGCTCGGCTCCCACAGGCGGCCGATCGAATCCCCGGCGCCGGCGGCCGCACCCGCGGCGGGGTCTTGCGCAGATGGCGGTCCGAATTCGTACGATGCGGCTGCCCGGGCGTCGCGGCCGCGCTCGCGCAGCAGAGCGATCGTCCGCTCCACCAGCGCCGCCTCGCCCGCGACGAGGATCGTGCGATCGCGGGGCGGCAGTTCGTGCAGCCGCGCCGGAAGTTCGTCGATCGGAATGTTGACGGCGTCGCGGATCGGTCGGGCGGCGGCACGCTCGGCCGGGCGCGGATCGAGCAGTCGGCGGAGAACGAGCGGCGGCAGGTTCACGAGCGGCCAGACTTCGTGCGGGCAGCCTTCGTGCGGGCAGCCTTCGTGCGGGCAGCCTTCGTGCGGCCGGCCTTCGCCCGGGCGGTTCTGCGACATGTTGAGCCGCGGTCCGCGGCGCCCTGCTCGGCTAGCCTCAGGATGATCTTCCAGTGCGCCGAGCTCACCGGCATGACCGAGAGCCGGCTGATGCGCACCAGGTCGAACTCCGCCAGGCTCGGCTCGTTCCTGATCGCCGCCAGCGGTACAGGGTGCTCGAGCCACGCGTCAAAGGCGAGCCGCACGGCGACCGCCTTGCCGCCCGGGTCGCCGGAATCGGGCTGCGGTGCCGCGGCGACCTTCCCGGTCGCGACGACGGCCTTCTCATTACCCGTGTGATAGAGGAGCAGCGGATCGCCGGCTTTCATCGCCCGCATGTGCTGCTGGGCCGCCGGGTTGCGGACGCCGTCCCAGAGCGTCGTGCCGTCGCGCTCCAGGTCGGCCGCGGAGTATTCGTCCGGATCGCTCTTGACGAGCCAGCCCGCCATCGTTGCCGCCGTCCGCGCCGCTGAAATGATTGGGCTGTCGGGTCCGCCCCGCCTACACCCACACGTCGACGATGTTGAAGGCGAAGAAGATCGTGTCGAAGACCTGCTCGGCCACGTCGCAGCCGCTCGCCCACAGCGTAGAGCCGGCCAGCAGCCCCAGCTTAGCCATTCGATCCAGTTTGCAGCGCACGGATCACCTCACTCTCGCCGCGGCCGGGCCGCCGGAGCGGACGAACGCCCCACGCCTGCCAGCAGTATTGGATGCTAGGCCGCACCGCGTCGCGGGGCAAGCGAACGGCCTCGGCTGGCGGCCTCGCCGCCTCGCGGCGAGGGCGCACGTTGACCGATCGGGGCGGGAGTCCTACGCTAGCGGCCCGATACGCGAAATCGTTCGGGCCTCGGGCCGGGAAGCGATGCATTGCACCAGGACGCGGCGAAGACTCGGGACGTGGGATCGGCCAATCGCGTGGTCCGCGGTCAGACGCGCGAGCCGCTGCTGGCGCAGATCGCCTCCTTCGTCGACCTGTTCGTCTGGCTGCTGCTGCTCAAGTATTTCTTTCTGCCGCTGTTCATCATCCCGACCGGCTCGATGGCCGAGACGCTGGCCGGGGCGCACGGAAACGTGACCTGCCCGAA
Source organism: uncultured Planctomycetales bacterium (assembly GCA_964643885.1). Classification (GTDB taxonomy): domain Bacteria; phylum Planctomycetota; class Phycisphaerae; order UBA1845; family Fen-1342; genus CAADGL01. The sequence goes on along the minus strand of CAZXUI010000002.1, from coordinate 128,032 downwards.
TTGCGGCTACGAGTACCAGGTGGGTTTTCACGACCCGCGCGGCCCGCTGGAGGTGACCTGCCCGAACTGCCGCTGGCAGCTGCCGACCCAGCGCGGAGCTCCCGAAGGCATTCGCATCGCGCAAAAGGCCGGCGACCGCATCGTCGTCCACGGCTGGCCGTATGACTTCGGCGGCGTCTTCCGGCCGCAGCGCTGGGACGTGGTCGTCTTCAAGAACCCGAACCAGCCCTCGGAGAACTACATCAAGCGCCTGATCGGGCTTCCCAGCGAAACGATCGAGATCATCGACGGCGATATCTGGGTCGACGAGCGGATCGCCCGCAAGACGCGCCACAGCCAGGAAGCCCTCTGGTTCAACTTCTACGATCACGACTACCGCCCGACGCGGCCGAGCCGCTATCAATTGCACCCGCAGGGAACCATCCGCGAGTATCATCCCCGCTGGATCGCGCTCGAGCGCGAGTCGAAGTGGGCGGATCTCGATCAGCGCCGCGTCCGCTTCGACGGACTGGGGGCCGAACCGCAGTCGATTCAGTTCGTGACGAACCCGGGAGACAGCGTCCTGCCGGCGGTCGTAACGGATTTCTACGGCTACAACGCCTACCACACGCCGCAGCGGCCGCGTCCGCCGGAGAGCGTCGTTACCGACGTGCGCGTCTCCTGCACGGTGGAGCCGGGTGACTACGGGCCGGCCGGCTACGTCGAGCTCTCGATCGGCAAATACTTTCACCAGTTCTTCGCGCGTCTGCATCAAGACGGCCGGCTGACGCTCGAGCACGTAAACCGCAACGGGGGGCAGCGCGAGACGTGGGCCAGCGGGCAGGTGGCGTCGATGTCGCGGCCGGTTCACCTGTCGCTGGGTCATGCGGACTATCAAGTGACGGTCGCCGTCGACGGCCGGCCGGTGCTGGAGTCGGATGCGCAGCAGTACGCGGTCTCGATCGACCAGGCCCGGGCGACGCGGGCGAACCTTCAGCCGCCGCCGGTCCGGATCATCGCGGCCGACGCGCGCGTCGCGATCTCCCACCTGAAGGTCGATCGCGACGTGCACTACACCGCCGCAAGCATGGAGGTGCAGCGGCCATCGACGGGCGAGCGCTTTCACATCCCCGGCAACGGCGTCGAGGGGCGGCCGATCAAGCTCGGGCCGGCCGAGTATTTCGTACTGGGCGACAACAGTCCGGCGAGCCTGGACGGCCGGCTCTGGACGGCGGAGGATCTCGGGCCGCATCTGCGCGCAGCGCTGGAGCGTGGGAAATACACGGTCGGCACGGTTCCGGCGGACCAGATGATCGGGCGTGCGTTTCTCGTCTATTGGCCGGGTTTCCTGCCGCTGACGTCGTCCGGTCCGACGCTGCTGCCGGATCTTGGGCGCGTGCGGTGGATCTATTGATCGCTGATGAGCTCGCCGCCTCCATCCGATCCCGACGTCGATAAGCTCGCCCCCGCGCCGCTGGACGAATCGCCGCCGCCTGCGCCGGCACTCGAGAGCGGCGATGTAGCGGTCGCGCACGTGATCGAGACCGTGCAGACCGTGCTGACGGCGCTGATTCTGGCGTTCGCATTCCGGGCCTTCTGGATCGAGGCGTTCATCATTCCGACGGGTTCGATGGCGCCCGGACTGCTCGGGGCGCACGTGACGCTCGTCTGCCCGTCGTGCGGGCTCGAATACGACGTCGGTCCCGACCGCTTCGAGACGAGGGCGGACCTGTCGATCGATCCGCCGCGCTCGGGCACCTGCCCGAATTGCCACACGCGGACGGACATCGACCCGGCGGTCGCACCGGTGAAGGCCGGCGACCGCATCCTCGTGCACAAGTGGCCCTACCTGCTCGGCGGTTGGCTCGGGCCGGACCGCTGGGACGTGATCGTGTTCCGCGACCCGGCCGACCCGTCACTCAACTATATCAAGCGGCTTGTGGGGCTGCCGGGCGAGTCGGTCGAGATCATCGACGGGGACGTCTACATCAACGGGCGGATCGCGCGCAAGACCGCGGCGGCGCAGAGTGTGCTGTGGATGCTCGTCTTCGACCAGAACCACGTCGCGCCCGACGACGGGCGCGGCGGGCATCGCGGGTCGATCTGGCGCCCCGCGGGTGACGCGGCCGCGGGCTGGCAGGGGCTTGAGACGCGCGTCGTGCGCTATCGTCCGGCCGGCGGTGAGCGGGGCGAGCTGACCATCGACGGGCCGACGGCCGAGCAGTACTTGCAGGATTTCGCCTCGTTCAATCATGGCGGCTCGGGCACGCCGGTGGGCGATCTGCGGCTGCGGGCGGACGTGACGTTCGAGGACGCGGCCGGCGAGTTCGAGATCGTGCTGGACCGTGATGGAACGGTCTTTCGCGCGTCCGTTTCGGCGGCCGGAGTCGCTCGCGTGACGATGTCGACGGCGGCCGGCGAGACGACGGAGGTGGGCGGCGTGCGGACGCGGCCGGCGGGTCGGGGAGAGCGCCTGAGTATCGAGTTCGCGCATGTGGACTACCGCGTCTATCTTCGCGTGCGCGGCGAGCAGGTGGCGGCGACGACGGATGCGAGCTATGCGCCGCACCTGGCCGCGCTGCGCCACTTTCGCCGCGTGCAGCCGGTCGGTCTGCGGCTCGCGGCGGGCGGCGGGCCGCTGCTGCTGCGAAATCTGCGGCTGGAGCGCGACGTGCACTACACCTATCGCGCGTCCGATACGCGGCGGGCCTTCGCGGGCGAGCCGTTCACGCTGCTGGCGGGGGAGTACTTCGTGCTGGGCGACAACAGCGCCCGCAGCCACGACAGCCGCGAGTGGTTTCGCGTCGGGCCGCATTTGCAGGCGGACTGGGAGGCGGACCGCTACCGGCTCGGCACGGTCCGCGCGGATCAGATTGTTGGGCGGGCCTTCTTCGTGTATCTTCCCGGCCTGCTGCCGCTGGATGAGCGCGGCCGGTGGCGGCTGCCGGACCTGGGTCGAGTTCGATTCATCCGTTGAAATCGGGGCGGCGCCGGCGTCGGCCGGATGTTCAAGAGTGGTTAGGGCTACTTGAGTGCGTGACGGCGCTGGCATGAATCGGGTGGCGGGCGGGCGGCCGCGCTGGCGGATGATCAGCAGGTTGTCAACATCGCGGCGGCCGGAATTCGGGGTCGGGTTCCGGGGGTGGCGCACAAATGCGGACCTTGCATGTCGGTTTTCACAGGGGCGCAGGAATTGCCGGTCACCGGTCTCGCAAACCCTTGTGGGCCATGGTCGTGCGCGCTTCTGCCAGTATCCTAACTTCTGCCTGAATGGACGCACTTCGGTACGGATTCCACCTCGCTCACAGAACGCTAACGGGCGGAGCGGAGAAACTTTTCAACAGGTTATCCACAATCCCGCGGAGGGCGGGCGGCGAGCGGCGAATGCTCCTTGAAACCCGCGATTTGCTGAAAAGCTACAACGGCCGCGTCGTCGTTTCGTCGGTCAGTTTCACCGTCGATGACGGCGAGATCGTCGGGCTGCTCGGGCCGAACGGCGCGGGCAAGACGACGAGTTTCCGCATGACCGTCGGCATGATCCGGCCGGACGGCGGCAGGGTCCGCTTCATGGGCAGCGACGTGACGAGCCTGCCCATGTACAAGCGGGCGCGGCGCGGGATCGGCTATCTCTCGCAGGAGCCGAGCGTCTTTCAGCGCCTCACGGTCGAGGCGAACCTGATGGCGATTTGCGAGACGATGCGCTTCACGCGGGCGGAGCGCCGCCGCCGCGTAGAGGAGCTGCTGGAGCAGTTCGGCCTGAAGATCGTGCGCGAGAATCTGGCGCGAAACGTGTCCGGCGGCGAGCGGCGCAAGCTGGAGATCGCCCGGGCCCTGATCACGAACCCGCGGCTGATCCTGCTGGATGAGCCCTTCTCCGGCGTCGACCCGAAGGCGGTTGAGGACCTGCGGCGCGAGATTCTGCGGCTGCGCAACAGCGGCATCGCGATTCTGCTGACCGACCACAACGTGCACGAGACGCTGCGCGTCACGGACCGCAGCTACGTGATTCACAAGGGCACGGTGATCAGCTCCGGCCGGCCGCACGAGATCGTCAACGACCCGATTGTCCGGGAGACCTATCTGGGCAGTTCCTTCCGCGGCGACGAGTTCGCGCCCGAGGGGAGCTCGAGCGTTTCAAGATGAGCGGCGAGGCGGCCGGCGTGCGGCTGGCGTCGCGGGCCGGCGGGGTCGAGTTCGCGGTCAAGGTCGTGCCGGGGGCATCGCGTTCGCGCGTCATGGGCGTGTTGGGGGAGGCGCTGAAGGTCGCGGTGGCCGCACCGCCGGAGGCGGGCAAGGCGAATTCCGAGTTGCTGCGGCTGCTGGGGCAGGTGCTCGGCGTGCGGCGGGGGGACATCGAGCTCGTCGCAGGGCAGACGAATGCACAAAAGCGCGTGCGGGTCGCGGGGATGACGCCGGAAGCGGTCCGAGAGCGGCTGCGAGCCCGAACCCCCGGCCGCTAGTGCGCCGCCTCAGAAACAGGACATCGAAGTGGGGCAGGCCTCCGTGCCTGCCAAGGCGGGCAGGGACGCCCGCCCCACCCCCACAAAAGGTCAGTTCTTTCCGAAACAGTACACTAGTGCGCCGCGCCGAAATCACCGCCACGACGGGACGCGCGGGCGTCCCGCCGGCCGTCCGGGCCCGCGGCGCGCGCTTGCGAAACGCAGACGCTCCGGCCACGATCCCCGCTCCATGCGAGGAGCGCCGATGATCGATCCGCAGCGACTCAGTGAGATCCTGGCCGCCTGCCGCCGGGCCCCCTGCATCGAATCCCTCGGGCTCGAACTGATCGAGTGTGCGGAAGGGTACTGCAAGCTCACCGCCCGGCACGATCCGCGCTTCGACGGCCTGCTGCCCGGCTTTCATGGCGGCATGCTCGCCAACGTCGCCGATTGCGCCGCCTGGTTCGCCATCGTCACACAGACCGGCCCGGCCGAGCCGCTCGTCACGACCGATCTCAACGTCCGCTATCTCAGCGCCTGCCTCGGCGATGTGACCGCGACCGGCCGCGTGATCAAGCTCGGCCGCACGCTCTGCCCGGTCTCGGTCGAGCTGTTCGACCCGGCCGGCCAGCTCGTCGCCTGCGGCATCGTCACCTACATCCGGCTGGCGGCGCTCGGCGGCGGGGCGCCCGTCAATGGCGGGCCGGCCTGAGGAGGGCCTACAATCCGCAGCCGAGATGAGCCCGGATTCAGACCCGACGATCGAGGAGTTCATGCAGCGCGCGATCGAGCAGGCGCGGGCGGGCATCCGCCTTGGCCAGACGCCCTTCGGCGCCGTCGTCGTTCACGAGGGACGCGTCATCGCCGCCGGCCACAACGAGGTCTGGCTGCGGGGCGACCCTACCGCGCACGCCGAGATCGTCGCGATTCAGCGGGCGGCCGCTGCGCTCAAGTCGATCCGTCTCGACGGTTGCCGTATGTTCACGACCTGCGAGCCCTGCCCGATGTGTGCCGCGGCGATTCACTGGTCGCGGCTCGATGCCGTCTACTTCGGCGCCTCGATCGCCGATGCGCAGCGGGCCGGCTTCCGCGAGCTGGTGCTCGCATGCGACGAGCTCTACCGCCGCGGCGAGAGCCCGGTCCGCGTGGTGCCCGGCGTGCTGGCCGGCCAGTGTGCCGCCTTGTTCGACGAATGGCGCGCGGCCGGCCAGGCCCGCGAGTATTGACCGCGTCGCCCCGCCGCTCGACCGGCCCGCGGGCCGGGAGTACATTTCCGCCATGCGCGCCGCCGCTCCTTTCTCACCGACCCGAACGAAACTCGTGGCCACCATCGGTCCGGCGACGGCCTCGCCGGCCCGCCTGCGCGAGATTCTCGAGGCGGGCGTGGATGTCTGCCGGCTCAACTTCAGCCACGGCAAGCTGGAGGATCACGCGGCCGTCCTGAAGGAAATCCGCGCCTGGTCGAAGGAGCGGCAGCAGTCGGTGGCCGTCCTGGGCGATCTTTGCGGCCCGAAGATCCGGCTCAATGAGATCGTCGGCGGCTCCGTGGCGCTTGAGACCGGCGCGACGGTGCAGATCGCGCGCGGCAGTGACGCTGGCACGGCCGAGCGGCTGACCACTTCCCATCCGGACCTGATCAACGAGGTCGAGCCGGGGCATCGGCTCTACATCGACGACGGGCTCGTGCGGCTGATGGTCACGGACCGCCGGCCGGACGCTCTGTATTGCACGGTGCGGGCCGGCGGCATCGTGTCGTCGCGCAAAGGCGTGAATGTACCCGACACGCGGCTAAAATGGCCCGCGCTGACGGAGAAAGACCGCCGCGATGCGCTCTGGGCGCTCGAGAAAGGGCTGGACTACGTAGCGCTTTCGTTCGTCCGCCGGCCGGCCGATCTCGACGAGCTGCTGGAATTGCTGGAGGCCGCGCCGCACGAGCGCCCCGGCGTGATCGTCAAGATCGAGAAGTTCGAGGCGCTGGAGCACCTGGATGTGCTGGTGCGCAAGTCGGACGGCGTCATGGTGGCCCGCGGCGACCTGGGCGTCGAGATGGATGTCTGGCAGGTGCCGCTGATTCAGAAGGCCATCACGGCCCGCTGCCGCGAGGCGGGCAAGCCCGTCATCGTCGCCACGCAGATGCTTCAGAGCATGATCACCAGCCCCTCGCCGACGCGGGCGGAAGTCAGCGACGTGGCCAACGCGATTCTCGATAGCGTCGACGCGGTGATGCTCTCGGCCGAGACGGCCGCCGGACAGTTTCCGCTGGCGTCGGTCGAGATGATGGGGCTGGTGGCGCGGGCGGCCGAGTCGCATCAGCGTTTCGACGCGTCGGGCGGCCAGACGCAGATCGTCGATGCGCGGCACCCGCGCACGTCGGCGATCGCGCAGGCGGCGGTGCAGGCGGCGCTTCATCTGCATGCGCGGCTGGTCGCGGCCTGGACGGCGACGGGGGCGACGGTGCGGCTGATCGCGCGGCATCGTCTGCCGCTGCCGGTCGTTGCGCTGACGTACGACGAGCGCGTCTATCGTCAGCTCAGCCTCGTCTACGGAACGGTTCCGGTGCTGGTGCCGCCGATCAGCAACCCGGCCGAGATGAGCCGGGCGCTGGATGAAAAGCTGCTGGAGCGCGGCCTGGCGCGGGCCGGGGACCTGATCGTGGTGGTCACGTCGACCAAGCCGACGCAGACCGGCGAGACGGATACGGTGCATATCCATCGCGTCAGTGCGCCGGCGGGCGGGTGAGGGGGTGCGGCGGGCCGGGAGCACGGAGCGAGTAGATGGCGGGATTCGGAGACTAAGGGATCAAAGGGCCGGCGGAGGTGGGCTTCGTCTGATGGCCGGGGGTTGTGGTCGGCGGGCGGCGCGGGGGGCGCTGGGTGTCGGGGATGCGGCCGATCCAGAGCGTGGCGCGTTCGCGCTGGCCGATGCGGGCGGAGGAGCCGGCGACGTAGAGCTTGCCCTCGTGCTCGGAGATTCCCTACGCGGCGGAGGCGTAGTAGTCAGGGCCGAGGAGCTCGTGCAGGTTGACGAAATCGTCGGGATCGTCGCTAAGCCAGACGGTGGCTTCGGCCCAGCCGGTGAAGCTGATCTAGACGGCGTGGTAGCGGCCCGTGGTGTCGTAGAGGCGTGTGGTCGACGCGTTTGGCAGGTATAGCACGACGACGCTTTCGGGGGTGCCGCGCCAGATGCAGCCGTATTCGTGCGTGCCGAACAGCCCCCAGCCGACCTGGATGCCGTCGGCCATGCCTTGGATGCGCGACTCGCGCGAGCCGGGCGGGTTCATGTCGACCCAGCTTGCAACCGTGCCGTGCCAAAGGACGGTGTGAATCTCGGTCGTCCCCGGAAGGCGATAGGCCCGGCCGCCTTGTAGCACGCCGTCTGTTGCGAGGGCTTCAGACCACAGCGCACCGGACGGATGCAGATCGACGAATGACTCCGGTGTGCTGTGCCAGATGGCGGCGTGCTGGTAGCCGCCAGTAAGAGCAAAACCCGCCTGGAGGCCGCTACTCACGTCTGAGAGCTGCGCCGACTGATACGGTGGGCCGGGATTCAGATCCACATAGCTATCCGCAGATCTGGTCCAGAGGGGTCCGTGAAATGCCCACGGAGAACCCCCAGAGCACAACCCAACTTGCTGATGGCCGTCGGTATTATGCATCTCTCCGTAGCTGAGTCCTGCCGGAAGGAGATCGACGATGGCACCGGTGTCGACGTCCCAGAGGACGGGGTGGTATGGGGAGTACAGTGCGCGACCGACAATCTGCTGGCCCCCTGCGCCCCAGGCTTCCGAAGCACGAGCCCCTGCGGGATGCAGATCGACCACGCGCCAATCGCCGGCGATGGCCGAAGCGGCGAGCTGGAGAAACAGAAGGAGAAAGACGGCGCCACTGCGCATGAGAAGTCTCGTGCCAGGAACGTTCACTTCATCGTAGCACGAACCGACCGTGAAGATCGACATCGGTGCTCAGTGTTCGGTTCTGTGACGGCTGTAACAGCACTCCATGGGCAAGCCGCCTGCCGAACAGCGGTGCGGCAGCCCGTCTGATCGGCAAGCGGTGAACTTCATGCGGCACGGGAGTTGCTGGACTATCTCGATGTGCGTTGAACTGAGCGTCCCGGTCCAGCCTGACGGGGCGGTCATTCGCGCTCTGCGCGAGATGGCTCGGCGGGTGTGCGGGATTCCGCAGCCGACGCGCGCCCGGTGAGTCGGGAAGCCCGGGGGTCGAAAGTCAGCCGCCGGACCAGGCGGAGCATCGCCCCCCGCGGGCGGGATCTCGGCGGCAGGACCGGTTTCATTTCGCAGAAGGAGAAAGCGATGAGGACATTCTGGGTGTGTGTGGCGGTTGGCGTCGCATTTGCTGCGAGCGCAGCCGCACAACAGTAGGTGATCGTCGAGTCGGCGGTACGGGTAAACGACGGCCCGCCGCCTTGGCGCGAGGCAACCGTCGCGGCCTCGCGGAGTGACCCGAACGAGGTCGTAGTCGCCGCGATTGGCGCCAACTTCTATGCGGGCATTCAGTATCGAACGTCATTCACGGGAGGGACGACGTAGGAAACTCAGGGTCAGATACCAGATACTGCGGGCGACCCCGGGTTGATCGTGAATCCGGCCGACGACGTCATCTGGCTGATCTGCCGGCAGGGTGGTTACGGAGTTCGCCTCGCGTGGAAGCTGCCCGGTCAGCCGGCCTTCGAGGCACCCTACGACATCGCAACCGCCGACACGATCTATTTCGATCACCCCCTGATTGCCATCGGACCGCCTCGCGGCGGGGGCTCGCCCCCGCGCTTCTATGCGCTGTACATTTTTCCCGCCGTCGCTCCATTCTTCGTTCTGGAGTCAGCCTACTCTGACGATCCGATGAATCGCCAGCCCTGGAACCGCCATCGCGCGCTGCCGAATTCGGGCTGGACGGATCCTGATTACCGCAACCGGGGTGCGATGCCCGTCGTGCTCGACACGGGGCTCGTCGTCGTCACGGCGTGCGGACACACCTTCTTATCCCCCTGATCCCAATGATCCCAATGATCTCAACGGAGTCGAGTATTACAACGACGGGCTGCCCTACGTGATTTATTCGGATGGGCTCGAGGCGAGGAGCGATGCGATGGATTGGAAACCCGACTCTCCGCCCCCCATCGCCGTCGCGGCTGGGGCGAACATCAAGCCGATTCAGCCGCTGAGCAGCAATACCGAGCCCGGTGATACGCCGTACCACCTGGACCGGCGAAACGTGGCGCCGACGATCGCGGTCGATCCAGGAGACAATCAACTGGTCTACGTGACGTTTTGCGCGCGTCGGGAGCGGTTCGACGAGAGTCCGCCAGACCGGAACGCGGACATCCACATTTCGCGTAGCACAGATGGCGGCACCACGTTCCCGGGTGCCAACGTTGTGCAACTCACCGACGAGATGCTCGGGATCACGAATGCAACGGCCAGCGGGCCCGACCAGGTCATGCCGGCGATGATCGTCGATGGCTGCGGGGGTGTGAACCTGGTCTTCTACGAGAACCGCAACCCGGACAACCTGCCGCCGCCCGTGAGCGGAGGGGATCGGTGGGACGTGTGGTACGTGCGGATCACGAACTTCGGCCCGAATCCGGCGATTTACAGGAAACGGCTGACCAGCGAATCGTTCCCGCTGCCGACTGTCAGCTTTCTCGGGGACTACCACCACAAGACGACCGCCGGCCCGGACCATCGAACCCTGTACATCGCGTACACTCGGCTGCGCCAGGTCGACGGTCAGTGGGATGACTACAACCAATCCTGCTACCTGAACAAAAGCCGCATCTACTGCCTGAGCGACCTCGACAACAGCGGCGTGTCGGACGCGACGGACGTGGCATTATTCAACGCCGCCTTCGACGCCGGCACGTCGGACAGCTCCGGCGGCGGGGGTGGAGACGCGGACCTGGCCCAGATGGCCGACCTGAACGAGGACGGCGTCGTGGACCTGGACGATTTCGACCTCTTCTGGAATCAGTATCTCAACGGCTGCGGCGGGGGCGGAGGCGGGCGGGACGGAAATGGCGACTGTGGCCGTGATCTGATCCGAGCCGCGACCGCTCGCCCCGGACACGCAGTGTCCGGGGTGTGCGCGGGAAATGGATTCAATTGCGCCCGCTCGCTCTCGCCCGCGAATCGGATTCAGCGTACGGGCGAGACGCCCACGATCAGAACCCGTCGCGCCCAGCGGCGGGCCTCATGGCCACCAACAGACCCCGTGTTCGGCGCACCAGGTTCTGAGGCAGGGACAGCGCCCCGCTCAACCGAGCTCAATCCGTGTATTCGAACGGCGGCTTGGCGATCAGCATCGGCCGCCGAAGGCCGACATTCACCAGCAGCCCCAGCGCGATGAAGTTCGCCAGCAGGCTGCTGCCGCCGTAGCTCACGAACGGCAGCGGCATGCCCGTGATCGGCGCCAGCCCCACCGTCATGCAGATATTCAGCAGCGCCTGGGCAGCAATCATCACCACCATCCCCACCGCCAGCAGCCGCCCGAACGGGTCGTTCGTCGCCGTGGCGATCTCCAACCCCACCAGCACGATCACGCCGTAAGCGAGAATGACGATCAGTCCGCCGATCAGTCCGATCTGATTGCCGATGATCGCGAAAATAAAGTCATTGTGCTCCTCGGGCAGCAGCCCGTGCCGCACGAAGAGCCCTTCGCCGTAGCCCTCACCGAACACGCCGCCCATGCCGAGCGCGACCTTCGATTGCCGCAACTGATACCCCTGGTCCATGTGCCAGCGCTCGTCGTCGACGCCCTGTCGAAAGACAACCAGCACGCGCTGCCGCTGATAGTCCTTCATCCCGAAGAAATAGAACAGCGGCAGCGTCGCCAGCCCCAGCAGCACGATCGTCGCCAGGTGCCGCAGCCGCGCCCCGGCCACGAAGAGCATCGCGAACAGCGCGGGCAGCAGCATCAGCAGTGTGCCGAGGTCCGGCTGGCGCAGAATCAGAACCATCGGCAGCAACGTCAGCAAAAAGGGTGGAACCAGCCCGAGCCAGCGGCGATAGGAGCTGCGAAAGCGCAGGTAGCGGGCCAGCGCCACGACCAGCGCGACCTTCATGAACTCCGAGGGCTGAAGCGTGAAAGGCCCCAGCTCGATCCAGCGGCGCGTGTTGCGCTTCACCGGAATCAGCGGCAGATCGACGAAGCGGTCCAGCACAAGCAGCACGAGCAGGACGATCACGATCCAGTAGAACGGATAGGCCAACGGGCCGAATTTCTGATACGGGATGCGCGTCAGCACCGCCATCAGAACCACGCCGGCGACGACGAACAGCCCCTGCTTGATCGTCAGCGGGCCGATCGTCTGCGCCACGCGCTCCATCCACACCGCAGCGCTGCTCGCCTCGCGCGGATCGAGTGGCGCGGCCAACCGGGCGTTCGAGCGGTCCGTCGCGTGGATCGAGGCCAGGCCGAAGCCGATCAGCACCAGGACCGGCATCCCCAGCCCCCAGAAAAGCATGCCCAGGCCGCGCGTGCCAGACTCCGGCATTACAGGCCCGCCTCTGGCGGCCGCACCGGCCCAAGGCCGACCTCGCGCGCGTCGCCGCCTTGCAGCACGAGCTCGGCGATCTTCCTGGCCACCGGGCCGGCCACGCGCCCACCGCCGCCGCCGTACTCGATGATCACGGCGATCGCGTAGCAGCGGGCCGCCGGCACCGCCCCGCGCGGCGTGCCCGTCGGCTGTGTATACCCGACGAACCACGCATGCGACGGCAGGCGATCTTCCGGGCCGGCCGGCGGAAAGCGGCCGACCGTCTCATAACCCGCCACGCGCGGCTTGGGCTCGTCATACCGGGCGAGAATCTCGTCCTCGTACAATCCGCCCATCACGCTCTCGCGGCGGCCGTCGGGCCACTCGAGCACCCAGCGGCGCGTCATCGGCCGCGGGACGGCCTGGGCCGTGCCCGTTTTGCCGCAGAGCTCATAGCCCGGCAGATCGAGCCGGGCGTGAAAGCCCGTCGCGCCGCGCTCGTTGACGACTCGCCACATGCCGCTGCGGACGATGCGCAGCGCGGCCGGGTCGACCGGCTGCTGCGGCGCGGAGCGAACCACCAGCGGCCGCCGCTGGTCGTCATACGCCAGCCTGACCGGCGCCCAGACGCCGCTGGCGATCGTCGCGGCGACGTTCGCCGCCTGGAGCGGCGTGACGGTCACTTCCCCCTGGCCGATCGAGAAGTTCCATGCGTCGGCGACCTGCGGCTCGCGGCCGCGGGCCCGCCGCAGCCAGTCGGCCGTCGGGTTGATGGCCGGTGTCTCCTCGATCAGGCCCGTTCCCTGCAACCGGCCGAGGCCGAACTGGCCGAACCAGTAGCAGAGCCGGTCGGCCTCCAGCCGCTCGCCGAGCGTGAAAAAGTAGATGTTGCACGAGTTGCGGATCGCGTCGGAGGCGTCCTGCCCGGCCGGGTTCTCCGAGTGGTCGTGCGTGATCTGGTACTGGTTGTAGATCCAGCAGCGGAACTGGTTCGGCCTGGAGGGCATCATCATGCCGCGGCAGTGGATGCGCTGCTCGGGCGTGACCTTGCCGTCGACCAGCGCGCCGGCCAGCGTGATCGCCTTGCACGTGCTGCCGGGTGGGTACTCGTCGGCGACGGCCCGGAAGCGCAGCGGCAGCCAGCGTGCATCGGCCCGCAACCGGGCGTAATCGCGCGAATAGTCGTCGTAGTCGTAGACCGGGTAGCTCACCAGCGCGACCACGTCGCGCGAGTGCACGTCGATCACCACGGCCGAGCCGCCGGCCGGGTTCTCAGAGTTGTCGACCGCCTCGGCCAGCACCTCCAGCACGCGGTCCTGCAAGTCGGCGTCGATCGACAGGAAAATGTCGCGGCCGGGCACCGGCTCCAGCCGCTCGATCACGGTGCCGTCGAAATCCATCACGAGCCGGCCGCGCGAGCCGCGCAGCTCCACGTCCGCCAGCCGCTCGACGCCCGAAATGCCGCAAAGCTCCCCCGGCCGCAGGCTGCGCAGCTCGTTGTCGCCCAGAGGGTCGCGGGCGATGCGCTTCGGGCTGACGGTTCCGAGCCGGCCGAGGACGTGAACCAGACTGCGGGCGCCGGGCGCGACGCGGCGCGAGCCGGGCGCGACGTCGACCCAGGGGAAGCCCTCGAATTCGAGCTGGAGCGCGACGGCCGTGTCGCGGTCGAGTCCGTCGATCAGCGGGTGAAAGGCGAACTCCTCGCGCACGGGGCGATCCAGGCCGCTGGCGGCGTTCACGACTGCGCGGACGCGTTGAACACGGCTGACGACCTGCTCGGCGAGATTCAGCAGCTCGACCGCGGGCCGGCCGGTGATCGCGGCCAGCCGCGGCCAGGTCTCGGTGATGCGGTGCCGCAGCTCCGCGACGATCGGCTCGAGCGGCGCATCGGCCGGCTCGCGCCCGCTGCGGCGCAGCTCGCGGGCGAACGCGCTGAGGTACGCCTCGCTGTTGCCTGAGAGCACGGGATAGTGCACGTTGACGCTGAAGGCCGGCTCGTCGCGCACCAGCACGCGCCCGTTGCGGTCCAGGATGTTGCCCCGCGGAGCGGGGAGATAGCGCACCGGCCGCGTCAGAATGCGGTCGGCCAGCGCGGCGTAATCCTCCGCATGCACGATCTGAATATCGACCAGCCGCAGAATGATGACGGCCGCGAAAGCCGCGACCAGGCCGGCGAACCACTTCAGGCGGGTCTCGAACATCGCTGGAGCATCCGCTGCGTAACCCCGCGCCGCCCGGCGGCTGCGGGTTGACCATCCCTGTCCGCGTCGGCCGCTTTCCCCCCGGCGGCCCGACACGCGTAGCCTATCCGCGCGGCCGCCAGCGGCAAGCCGCCGGCGGGCGATATCGAGGGCCGCGGGCGTCCCGTCCGCAAGGATCGGGTGGTACGGGCGTCCTCGCGCGGGTGCCACTGCTCTGCGAGCAGTGCAATCCGGCCTCGCGCTGATCGCGCAGCGCGAGCGTCTCGCCGTCAGAACCCGCCGCGCCAAGCGGCGGGTCAACGCCACCGACCACCGAGTCGCGACTCTCCGTCTGCTCCGAGCCGCGACCGTGCGCGTGTTCCGAGCCGCGACCGTGAGGGAGCGGGCGGGGGGTGGCGCGCTGCCCGCGCAAGCGTCGGATGACATCCACCTATAACAATATCCCGTACATGTCCTCAGGTGTGTGCATCTCGGCGCGCGGGCGCGGGTGTGGAACTTCGAATCCGCCCGCTCCCTCACGGTCGCGGATCGGTGCGATCGGCGGGCGAGACGCCCGTGCTCCCCAGCGCGGCGAGAATCGATGGTACGGGCGAGACGCCCGTACCACCCGGATGATTGCGCGCGGGACGCCCGCGCTCCCCAATCTGCACAGTACTCGTACGGGCGGCGTTGCGGAGCGAAAAATGGCGAAGCGGGCCTGTAAGCCGAATTCTGTTCCCGACCCTCGCGGGCCGGGCGGCGACCATTCATCTGGGACTGCCGTTGCCGACAGCCTCAAGCACCCTACCCGGGGCTGATATCGAGCCGGGCCGGCTCATCGCCCCCTACATGGGCTTGCTGGCGGTGGGGTTTGCCGTGCCGCGGCTGTCACCAGCCGCGCGGTGCGCTCTTACCGCACCTTTTCACCCTTACCTGTGATGCCGCCGCGCGGGTCAGCATCCATCGGCGGTGTCTTTTCTGTGGCACTTTCCCTGGGGTTGCCCCCGGTGGCCGTTAGCCACCACCGTGCCCTGTCCAGTTCGGACTTTCCTCCGGCCGGGCAAGCCCGGCCGGCGATCGCCCGGCCCGCTTCACCATCCTTATTCTATCGTCATTCCGCCGCCGCCGCCCGGATTCGCTGCACCGACGCCAGCAGCTCCTCGAGCCGGTCCAGCGGCCAGACCGTCGCCGCGTCGCTCTTGGCCCGCGGCGGATCGTCGTGCACCTCGAGAAACAGCCCGTCGATCCCGGCCGCGGTGGCCGCCCGGGCAAGCAACGGGATGAACTCGCGCGCCCCGCCAGTCACGTGGCCGCTGCCGCCGGGATGCTGGACCGAGTGCGTCGCGTCGAAGATGACCGGGGCGAAGCGCCGCATGACCGCCAGGCCGGTGATGTCACTGACCAGCCGCTCATAGCCGAAGGTCGTGCCGCGGTCCGTCACGAGCACGTTGCGACTGCCCGTCTCGACCACCTTCTCGACCGCCAGCGCCATTTTCTCCGGCGCGAGAAACTGGCCCTTCTTGATGTTCACGCAGCGGCCCGTGCGGCCACACGCGACCAGCAGGTCCGTCTGGCGGCAGAGAAACGCGGGCACTTGGAGGCAGTCGAGCACCTGCCCGGCGGCGGCCGCCTGGGCGGGTTCATGAATATCCGACAGAACCGGCACGCCGAGGCGCAGCCGGACCTTCTCCAGGATCGCCAGCCCGTCTTCGAGCCCGGGGCCGCGGTACGAATGAACGCTCGAGCGATTCGCCTTGTCGAAGCTGGCTTTGAAGACGTACGGCAGGCCGACGCGCCGGGCGATCGCCGCGATCGCCTCACCCAGCTTCAGGCAATGGTCGAGCGATTCGATCACGCACGGCCCGGCGATGAGCAGCAGCGGCTGCCCCCGCCCGACGCGGTGATCTGCGAGTTGAACAGTCTCGATGGTCTTCACCCGGGTGCTCTCGGTACGCGTCCGAGAGCATCCTAGCAGCATGCCCGAGCCGGCGGTACGGGCAACCGCCGCGGCCGGCTACGCCGTCGCCCGCACCTCGTCGAACTGGTTCTCCAGGACCTGGATCATCCGCCGGCGGGCCTGTTCGGCCGTCGTGCCGTAGAACCGCGGGGCCACACGCACTTCCTCCGGCCGGCCGGACCGGTCTAGCCGCACCAGCGTGCTGGTCCAGTGCTCGCCCTCCTGAAACACGTCGAGTCGAAAGCGCGTCTCCTCGCCGCTCTCGCTGCGGCCGATCAGAATCTCGGTCGACATGAACTCGCTCCCATCACAGGCGGTACGTCAGGAGTATAGCCCCGCCGCCGCGGGACCGCGCAGCGGGCGTGATGGCAGGAGACGGCAGGAGGCGGTCTGTCGGCCGCGCAAAAAAGAACCGGGCCAGCCGTCGGAGCGCTCGCCCGGTTCGCAACGTCGCAGTGGCCCTTGCGTCCTGTGTTCGGCGCCGGGCTCATCTTCCCGGCGCCGACCCCCCAGCAATCTTCGCGGCCGCCGCGGCCGATGCCTTCGTCGCACGCGGGCGGAGTCCGGCGGCCGAGTCGGTTCTCATCTCACGCAGCCCAGCGCCATGTGGGTGGCCTCAGGACCAGGCCGTCCGCGGTCCGCTCGACCGCGACGAACTCGGAACGCCGGATGTACGACTCGCCCGTGGCGCTGTTGCTGTGCCACCAGTTCACGCGGAACAGGCTGAGCGGGCCCTTCGTCCACAGGTACCGCACGTCCAGGCGTTCCGGCAGCTCGAAGTAGGCGGCCGCAATCGCCTCCCGGTACTCGTCGATGGGCATGTACTCCAGCTCGTCCACCGCGTGCATCACTTCGCTGTCGAGGTTCATGACCGGCTCCTTTCGACCTTGCGACCCTCGCACGCGTGTCCTGACGGCCCGCTGCCGTCTTCTATTCATTTAGAGACCCGGAACGGCCCGGGTTTTACACTCGTTTTTTACTGAATTTTTCTAACGCGGCCCCAACGCGTTCTTCTGGTCGGCCCCGCCCCGTGGCGCCGCCGGACTCGGCCCGGTGCCTTTGCGGCGGCGACCGTCGGTGTGCTCGTCCAGTGGATTGTAGGCAGGAGGCGCTGTGCGGGGCGGAAAAATCACCTCGTCGCCTCGCCCGCAATCAACCGGGTGGTACGGGCGTCTCGCCCGTCTGATCTGGATGGTACGGGCGTCTCGCCCGTCCGATCTGGGTGGTACGGGCGTCTCGCCCGTATCCGCGCGTGCGAGAATCCTTTCTCGCACGCAAGCCATGCGCCATCAGAACCCGCCGCGCCAAGCGGCGGGTCGTTCTGCTCGTGCGAGAATCCCAGCTCGCACCGACCGCACTTCGCCGCTCCGTAGAGAAAGGACCGGTCCCTGGCGCGAGCCATGCCCCCCGCTCCACTGCTCTCCGGTTCTCCTCCCTCGCCCGAAGGGCGCCGGTCCTGCCGCACGCTCTCAGCGTGCAGCGCGAGCGGGCGGGCGCGACGCAGGGCGGCGCTGGCTCGCCCTGGGCTACCCTGCCGGGCGCGTCTCACGCGGGGGGCACCTTTGTCCGTCTCGTACTGTGAGTCGAGCTGACGGCCCCATGAGATACGAGGGTGAGGAACGGGTGTCCACGGGTTGCGCTCGTCCGCCTGGCCGCGGGCGTTCGAGTTGGGAATCTCGCACCAGCGGGTCTCGCACCAGCGGAAGAACGCTCAACAGCACGGGCAAGCTGCGCTTGCCTATGCCACTCGGCGGGGGAGAGTACGGGCGAGGACGCCCGTACCACCCTGGCGAATGGGCCGCCGAGGGCGTCACGCATGCTCGCGCCTTCGGCGAGAGCATGCCATCCGGCCGCTCAGGGGGGCGGGCCCTACTGCGCCGTGCGCAGCCGCCGCGCGGTCACCCGCCCGGTCGTCCACGCCGCGATCGCGTCGCGCTGCTGCGGCCAGTCGGGGCCGAGCCGCTGCGTCAGGAACAGCTCGAAGATCGCGTCGACGATCTCCGCCAGGTCGGCGATCAGCTCGAATCGCTCCTCGATCCGCTCGCGGGCGGCGCGCGTCGTCTGCGGCTCGGGCAGCGTCAGCCCGCTGATCAACAGCCGCGGGCCGTCGAGCGTCAGCCGCGCCTCGCCCCACGGGCCGCCCAGAATCAGCCCCATCCGCGTCGGCTGCTTGCCGATCCGCAGCGCGGCCCGCGACTCCGCCAGCAACGCGGGACTGTCGGCCGTGATCGTCGTCGTGCCGGTCAGGCCGAAGTCGCACCTGAGCCGCAGCGTGCGGTCGATCAGCACCGCGACCTGGCCGCTCGTTCGAAGCGCAAGCGGCCCCTCGTCGCGGTCGCTGTGATACCAGAGCCAGGTCAGCAGCTCCTTGCCCAGAAACGACAGATCGGCCGCGCCGGCCGCGCCGTCGGGCTCGGCGAAGCCGTCGGGCGGCTCGGCGAAGCGGGCGGGCGTGACGCGGTCGAGCAGGGCGGCCGTGCGGTCGCTGCCGAGCAGGCGGAGAGCCAGGTGTGCCGGGTCGGCCGGCTCGAGCGCGCCGCCGAAGGTCTCGGCGAAAAGGAGCATGAGCCGCTCGGCGGTGGCCGTGCCCGTGTTGCCCAGATATACGCAGCGGCGGTCGAGATCGACGAGGACGGGGTAGGCGGCGATGCGGCGGAAGTCGCCGGATTTCTGCTCGGCCTCGGCGCGGGCGAGGGCGGCCTCACGGGCCTTGCGCCGTTCGGTGCGCGAGAGCTGCTCGCGGCCGACGGCGGCCAGGAGCGACTGCTCTTCGATGCGGATGTAGCTGCGGACGATGGCGGGCGGGGCCTTGAGGCGGTCGACGCGCAGGGCGAGATGGGCGAAGCGGCCGAATGCGACGGAATCGGGCGCGGGCTCGGTGTCGAAGAGGTGCCGCGAGCCGATCCAGCCGATCTGCGTCAGGTCGGACAGCGGCGGGCTCTTGCCGAAGGTGCGCTTGGTGAGGGCGTCGAAGAAGCGGTCGTCGAGCTGCTCGACGGCGCGGCCGACGATGAAGAAGCGCTGAAACGATGCGGATCCGGCGAGCAGTGGCACGGTGGAGGACTCCGATTTCAGACCGCGCGAATGCGTGAAGCACGAACGGGGGCGAAGGTACAGAGCGCGCGTGGGTGCGTCAAAGCTCGTGGCGCGTCGCGGGGTTGTGAGATGCTGTCAAGAAGTTCGGTAGGTACGGCGGGAGCGGGAGTTGCGGCGGGCGAGATTTCTTTGCGGGGCGTGGGGCGCGGGGGTGCGAGATGGGAATCTCGCATCAGCGATCCAGCATGCCCACGCCTGCGGCGAGGGCATGCCACCCGACCGGTCGGAGGCCGATTCTGGACTCAGTTTCTCGGCGGGCGGGCTGGCCGAGGGGGGGTCCTGTAATGCGCCGGAAAGCCGTTTACGGGGGCTGGTCGGGGCGGGTACACTTCCCGCCTGACAGGCGTCGACGACCGATCGGGGTGCATTATGTCCGTGTGCTCGCTGCGGCCTGCATTGCCTCCGTCGTCTGCCGCGCTGATGGACCGCTCGGGCGGTTTCCTTCCACGGTGGCCCGGAAGGTTAAATGGGGGTCACGTTCGCCCGCTGACAGGAGATGGTTCGCATGGGCACGCGGTTGTATGTGGGAAACCTGAGCTACAAGACGAGTAGCGCGGATCTGAAGCAGTTGTTCACCCCCTTCGGCACCATCGTGAGCGCCGAGATCGTGAGCGACCGCGACACGGGCCAGAGCAAGGGCTTCGGATTCGTCGAGATGAGCACGGCCGAAGAGGCGCAAGCAGCCATCTCCGCGTTGAACGGGACGCAGCACCAGGGCCGGTCGATCAGTGTGAACGAGGCCCGGCCGCGGGCCGAGCGGCCGCGCGGGTCGTACGGCGGAGGCGGCGGGGGCGGCGGCCGCGGTGGCTACGGCGGCGGCCGGGAGCGGCGCGGCGACCACTGAGCGGTCGACCGACCGCGGGCGATCGGGTCGTACGCCGGCGTGCTGCGACGGAATGAGGCGCATGTCCGTGGGATCGCGAGTCGAGGCGGGTTGACCTCGGCATCGCTGGGCGCGAGAACAGGACACGGGGGTGTTCTTGTCGCCGCGCAGAATGCAGGGCCGACTGTAGAAGAGCCGGTGATCGAGAGAATCTGCCGGCCGTCCGGTGATTTCGCCGGGCGGCCGGCGTGTTTATGTCGGGGCGCGGCAGCGCGTGGGGGTGGACGTGGTCGCGTGGTCGCGTCGGGCGAGGCGGGGGAGTAGAATCGGCGGCCGGCGCCTGGTTCGCGGCCGATCGGTCTGCGGCCGATTGGGACCCGGGCGGGCGTCGGCGGGGCGCGGAACGGAACGGTTGACCCGGACAATCACACACGCAGCGGTGGAGTGGAAGCAGAGATGAGACGGGCAAAGATTACGATCATCGGGGCGGGGAACGTCGGGGCGACCTGTGCGCACTGGGCCGCCGGCAAGGAACTGGGCGACATCGTGCTGGTGGACATCGTGGATGGTCTGCCGCAGGGCAAGGCGCTGGACCTGTTCGAGGCCTCTCCGGTCGAGGATTTCGACTGTCACATCGTCGGGACGAACAGCTACGAGGAGACGGCTGGCAGCGACATCGTGGTGATCACGTCGGGGATCGCCCGCAAGCCGGGGATGAGCCGCGACGATCTGCTGGCGACGAATGTGAAGATCGTCGCGGAGGTGACGGCGAAGGCGGTGGAGCAGAGCCCGGAGGCGGTGCTGATCGTGGTGTCGAACCCGCTGGATGCGATGGTCTATGCGGCGGCGAAGGTCTCGGGCTTTCCGCCGCAGCGGGTGATGGGTCAGGCGGGGGTGCTGGATGTGGCCCGCTACAAGTCGTTCATCGCGCTGGAGATCGGCTGCTCGGTGGAAGATGTGAGTGCGCTGCTGATGGGCGGGCACGGCGACGACATGGTGCCGCTGGTGCGCTACACGTGTGTGAGCGGGATTCCGGTGACGCAGTTGATTCCGGCGGGGCGGCTGGAGGAGATCGTGCAGCGGGCCCGCAACGGCGGTGCGGAGATCGTGGGGCTGTTGAAGACGGGCAGTGCTTACTATGCGCCGGCATCGGCGACGGTCGCGATGGTCGAGTCGATCGTGCGCGACAAGAAGCGGGTGCTGCCGTGCGCGGCGTACTGCGACAAGGAATACGGCGTGGGGGGCTACTTCGTGGGCGTGCCGTGCATTCTGGGAACGGGCGGCGTGGAGCGCGTGATTGAGGTGGAGCTGGACGCGAAGGAGCGCGAAATGTTCCAGACGAGCGTGTCGCACGTGAAGGAGCTCTGTGCGGCGACGGAGAAGCTGCTGCCGAAGTAGCAGGCGGCGGCTGAGGCCACCGGCTACGGTCGTCGGCCCTGGCGGGCCGAAGGTACGACAGGTCGGAGACCTGTCATCCAGACCGGTCGGAGACCGGTCCCCGATGCGCTTCGGGCGAGTGAGGCGAGCGGGAGAGCAGTCGAAGAGCATGCTCACGCCTTCGGCGAGAGCATGCCACCCTCCCAGTCAGAGGCCGGCCCCAATCCGAGGAAGCGGCCGGTCCCGTAATCCTCGGAGCACCGGGCCGGCGTGTGCGGTCCGCGTGTGCGGTCCGCGCGTGCGGTCGGCTTGCGGCCGATGCTCCCCACATAGTTGTCCGCTTGCTATAATGCGCGGTTCGTTCGTCAGTTACGCGAGCCGACCCCGGACCGGGTGCGCGGGGCGGGCCCGCGCTGGGGGTGGCCGGTTCGAGGCCTGACAGGAGCGGTGCCAGATGATCAAGGCGTTCGATTTGAAGAAGGGCAAGGTCATTCGCTACGAGAGTGACCTGTGGCGGGTCGAGGACGTCTCGATCATGTCCAAGGGGAACTGGCGCAGCTACATGCAGGTGCGGCTCAAGAATCTCAAGACGGGCCGAAGCACGGACCAGCGCTTCAGCACGGACGACAAGATCGAGACGCCGTTCGTCGACACGCGGCCGTACGAGTACCTCTATCGTGACGGCGAGGATTTCGTGCTGATGGACCAGGGCAGCTACGACCAGATTCACGTCTCGGCCGAGGTGATGGGGGACGCGCATCTGTATCTGAAGGGCAACGAAGTGATTACGGTGCAGATGATCGACGGCAAGATCGTGTCGGTGGAGCTGCCGAACACGGTGGAGCTGGCGGTGACGGATACGACGCCCGTCGTGAAGGGTGCGACGGCGACGAACCAGACGAAGGACGCGGTGCTGGAGACCGGGCTGCGGGTGAAGGTGCCTCCGTTCATCGAGAATGGCGAGCTGCTGCGGATCGACACGCGCTCGGGCGAGTATCTGGAGCGGGCGAAGGGTTGAGACTCGACCGGCGAATCCATGACGGGCAGGGACGGCCGGCCGTCTGGCCGGGCGGACTCGGGTGCGGCGTGATTGCGGCGGGCCCGGGTGCGGCAGGCGGCGCAGCGGAGGTGTGGCCGAGATGACCGGCGTATTCACTGCGGGCGATACGGACATTCTTCGGGATGCCGTTCGGCCGGGGGATGTGACTTGGGCGCGGGCGCGGCAGAGCCCGGGCAGGCTGGCGATTCTGGGGGGTTCGACGGCGCTGGCGCTGGCGGTTCTGGCGCTGCTGTGGCTGGGGCCGGAGGGGGTGGGCATCTCGTGGCTGACGCGCGAGCGGGTGGCGGTCGTCTTCTCGGGTGTGGCGGTCCTCTGGGCGGTGGTCAGCGGGTGGGTGATCTTCAAGCTGATGCCCAGCCGCAACGACCGGGT
Source organism: uncultured Planctomycetales bacterium (assembly GCA_964643885.1). Taxonomy (GTDB): domain Bacteria; phylum Planctomycetota; class Phycisphaerae; order UBA1845; family Fen-1342; genus CAADGL01. The sequence goes on along the minus strand of CAZXUI010000002.1, from coordinate 105,258 downwards.
GGTGCTGTCGCTGCGGCACTGGGTGCGGGAGGAGACGGACCGGCTGGATGAGCAGGCGCGGGCGCTGAGCGACGAGGCGCTGCGCGGCAAGCGGCAGGAGTTCCAGCGGCGGCTGGCGGAAGGGGAGAGTGTCGAGGACATCCGGGCGGAGGCGTACGCGTGCGTGCGTGAGGCGTCGCGGCGGGCGCGGAATCACCGGCAATTCGAGTGTCAGCTCATCGGGGCGCGGGTGCTGGAGAGCGGCGGCATCGCCGAGATGCGCACCGGCGAGGGCAAGACGATCGTTTGCTACCCGGGCAACTATATGCGCGTGCTCCAGGGTCTGAAGGTCCACATGGTGACCGTCAACGACTACCTGGTGAAGCGCGACGCGGAGTTCTGCCGGCCGATCTTCGAGCTGCTGGGGGTCTCGGTCGGGTACATCACGTCGGACATGGATGCGTACGGTCCCGGGGCCGAGAAGCGGCGCGAGGCGTACGCGTGCGACATCACCTACGGGACGAACAGCGAGTTCGGCTTCGACTATCTGCGCGACAACATGAAGAACAACGTCCGCGAGCAGATGCAGGGCCGGCAGGATTTCGCGGTCGTGGACGAGGTGGACAGCATCCTGATCGACGAGGCCCGCACGCCGCTGATCATTTCGGGAGCGGCCAACGAGGACGTCGGCAATTTCCGCGTGGCGGACAACATCGCCCGCATGCTGATCCGCAAGCAGGAGCAGGCGATCGCGGAGATGAAGGAGCGGATCGACCAGGTCGAGTCGGAGGCGCCGCCGGAGCTGAAGAAGGACACGCGCTTCCGCGACGGGATCAAGAAGTTCCGCGCGGACCCGATGTGGCTGAGCACGGAGGAGGCCGAGGCGATCGGCTTCCGGCAGTTCATCGTGGTGGAGATGGACCGCCGCAGCGCGCACATGACCGAGCTGGGCGCCAAGACGGCGCAGGCGGAGCTGGGCATCGGCACGTTCTATGACCACCGCAACATGAACTGGCCGCACTACATCGACACGGCCCTGCGGGCGCACCTGTGCTACAACCGCGACCGCGAGTACGTGGTTCAGGACGGCACGGTGATCATCGTCGACGAGTTCACCGGCCGGCTGATGTACGGGCGGCAGTGGTCGGACGGCCTGCACCAGGCGGTCGAGGCCAAGGAGAAGGTGCCGATCAAGCAGGAGACGCAGACGCTGGCGACGATCACGCTGCAGAACCTGTTCAAGATGTACAAGCACCTCTCGGGCATGACGGGCACGGCCATGACTGAGGCGGACGAGTTTCTGAAGATCTACAAGCTCGAGACGATCGCGATCCCGACCAACAAGCCGGTCAGGCGGGTCGATTACAACGACAAAATCTACAAGAGCAAGGACAACAAGTTCGACGCGATCGTCGAAGAGATCCGGGCCTACAGCGAGAAGGGCTATCCGGCCGACCCGTGGTCGCTCTACGACATGCTCAAGCGCGCCCGCGGGCGGCTGCACGAGCTGAAGCGCAGCGGCGAGGGCAATGGCCGGCCGGACGAAGGCATCGAGCTGATCAACAGCGCGCTGGGCCGCTTCAAGGACGGCGAAGGGGAACCCGAGGCGCTGGAGGAGGCGTATCTCAAGCTCGTGGGCGACGAGCTGGGCGGCCGGCCGGTGCTGGTGGGCACGACGAGCGTCGAGGCCTCGGAGCGGCTGAGCACCATGCTGACGCGCAAGTACGGTGTCGAGCACGAGGTGCTCAACGCGCGGCCGGACGCCGTGGCCCGCGAGGCGGAGATCATCGCCAAGGCCGGCCAGCAGCACGAGTCGCACCGCGGCAAGCGCAAGGCGATGTTCGGCAACGTGACGATCGCGACGAACATGGCCGGCCGCGGGACGGACATCGTGCTCGGTCCGGGGGTGGCGAAGATCGGCGGTCTGCACGTGGTCGGCACGGAGCGGCACGAGAGCCGGCGGATCGACAATCAGCTCCGCGGGCGGTGCGGGCGGCAGGGCGATCCCGGCAGCTCGCGTTTCTTCCTGTCGCTGGAGGACGACCTGCTCAAGCTGTTCATGGGGGAGTGGATGCTGAAGATGCTGGCCCGCTTCGGGATGGCGGAGGGCGTGCCGATCGAGAGCCGGCAGCTCACGCGGAACATCGAGGCGGCGCAGAAGAAGGTCGAGGAGCGGAACTTCGGCATCCGCAAGAATCTGCTCGAATACGACGAGGTGATGGACCATCAGCGGCGGACGTTCTACGAGCTGCGGCAGCGCGTGGTCGAGGCTCGCAGGCTCAGCGAGCTGATCTGGCAGTGGATCGACGAAACGGTCGGCGACGCGGTCAGCCGCTTCTACGATCCGGAGTATCCGGCGCTGTGCGTCTCGGAGTGGGTGGGGCAGCACCTGGGGGTGGCGATCGAGCCGAACAAGTTCGATACGGCCGAATACCAGATTCTGGAAGAGCAGGTGCGCGAGCTGGCCGCGGGCGAGATCCGGGCGAATGTGCAGCGCACCTTCGGCGAGTACATCGATCCGAGCGTCGAGGCCGAAGAGTGGGACGTGCGCGGCCTGACGAACTGGGCGGCGCAGTTCGGGCTGACGCTGACGCAGCGGCAGGTGCGCGAGACGGATCCGGAGGAGCTGCTGGAGCAGCTCACGGAGGCGGCGGTCAAGAAGGTGGAGACGGCGGACCTGACGCCGCTCCAGGTCTACATCGACCCGCAGTATCCCAAGGCGCGGCTGATCCGCTGGGGGCAGGAGAAGTTCAACATCGCCGTGCCGATCGAGGCTCTCAAGGGGCTGGGGCGCGAGGAGGCGGAGCGGATCTTCGGCGAGAAGATGCGCGAGGCGTACCGGCGGCGCGAAGTGGAGTACCCGGTGCAGGCGGTGCTGGATTACGCGCTGGCCCGCGGCGGCTCGAATCTCAACGAGGTCCATCAGAAGATCGCCGCGTGGGTGAACCGCAAGTACGGGCTGAACTGGACCTACGAGCATTTCTCGGGCAAGAACCCGCAGCAGATCTTCCAGGAGCTGCGCGACCTGAATGCGGACTACCTGCTGAACGGCAAGTTCGCGGTCGAGATCGACGCGGCGCTCGAGTCGCATCCGGGCGAAAAGATCCTCGACTGGGCCCAGTCGCGCTTCGGCGCGATCCTGGAGAGCAGGCCGCTGGAACTGAACGAGAAGCTGCGCGAGCAGTTGCTCGAGTGCGGCTACGAGATGCTGCGCTACGAGCTGACGCAGCTCGAGCGGCTGGTCGTGCTGACGACGCTCGACGGAACGTGGAAGGACCACATGTACTCGATGGACATGCTGCGGCACGGCATCGGGCTGCGCGGCTACGGCGAGCGCGACCCGAAGATCGAGTACAAGCGCGAGGGGACGCGGCTGTTCCGCGAGATGATGAGCAACATCCGCGAGCGCGTCACCGACCTGGTTTTCAAGGTCGAGCTCTCCGTCGGCGGCGGCGCGGAGGGAGCGGGCGAGCCGAGCAGGCCCGGGCCGGCCCCCGAGGCCCCCAGTGCCTACGGCAAGATGTCCACCAGCAAGGCGGACGCGACCAACGTCGGCTTCGCCTCGGCCGCACAGGCGCAGCAGGCCGCCGCGGACCGGCAGGCGGCGATGCAGCGGCAGGGCGAAGGCGCCAAGCCGCAGCCCGTCCGGCGGGACGTGCCGAAGGTCGGCCGCAATGATCCGTGTCCGTGCGGGTCAGGCAAGAAGTACAAGCAGTGTCACGGGAAGGGGCAGTAGCGCGGTTTGCGCGGCGTCGCCGCTGCGGGCGGGCGAATCAGCTCTCGCCTGCTTCGTCCTCGGCGCGGGCCTCGTCGAGCAGCTCCTGGTACTTGTCGAGCATGAGTTGCGCCCCCGACTTGGCGCGGGTGACGCCCAGCACGACGATGAGTCCGCTGGCCAGGCCGGCCAGCACTCCGCCCGAGAAGAGCCACTCCATCGACGATTTCCTCGCCCGCGTGCGTGCGGTGCCTGAGGGAGATATCGGAAAGGCGGCCGAGGCGATCAAAAAGCCGCCGCCGCTCGTTGCCCGCATGTAGTGGTTCCAGTAGGATGACCCCATCGCCGGATGTATTATCGCCCCGCCGCGAGGCGGTGAGGGGCTCGTAGTGACTGGGTGCCGCTGGTGACAAACAAGGCTGTCGACATCCCAGTCGAGCGCGTTCCCGACGCCGAGACGTTGCGCTCGCTGATCCGCGACGTGCCGAACTTCCCCAAGCCGGGCATCCTCTTCAAAGACATCACGCCGCTGCTGGCGGACCCGGCCGGTCTGGCGCTGGCCGTCGAGCTGATGGCCCAGCCGTTCCGGGGGCGGAAGCTGGACGTGGTGGTGGGGGCCGAGTCGCGCGGGTTCATCTTCGGGACGGCCCTGGCCAAGACGCTCTCGATCGGCTTCGTGCCGATCCGCAAGCCGGGCAAGCTGCCCGCGGACCGGCGGCGGTTCGAATATCAGCTCGAATACGGCATGGACGCGCTGGAGATTCACGCGGACGCGCTCTCGGCCGGCCAGCGGGTCCTGATCGTGGACGACCTGCTGGCGACGGGCGGCACGCTGGCGGCGTGCGCGAACCTGGTGTCCGATCTGGGGGCGGAAATTGCCGGGATTGTGGTCCTGATCGAGTTGACCGAACTGGGCGGCCGGGCGAAGCTTCCGGACTGTCCGGTGTTGAGTGTGATTCGGTACTGAGGTGGGCGGAAAGGCGGAGGCGGTCACGCCGGCCCGCCTCATCGGGGCGAGGAGCGGGCGGGACGCCCGCGGCCCCCGGGCGCCGGAGGCACGTAGGCCCGCCGCGTGAGAGCGATGAGCGGTCGCGTCGGCGGCTCCGGTAAGACGTGTGTTGGCGGCACTTTGCGGCGGTCGGCCGGCGGGTGGCGCGCTCATAAAGTCGGGACACTGTGGGATTTGGCCGCGAGCCCAAAATGGTCAAGGGCGGCGGCGTGCAGATTGGTGCAGGCGGGGCGAGCGCGATACCGGCGGGCCTGAGGTCGGCCGGCGCGAAACGCGGCCCGGTTTGAACACGGCGAGGGAGGTCACGGATGTTTCGGGTTCGGTCGCTGCTGAGGCGGGGTGTGCGGGCGGTCGCGGTGGGTGCGGCGTGCGCACCGCTGGCCGGCTGCGCGGTGCTGTTCGACACGCTGAATCCGGACCTGTTCACGTCGTTCGGACTGGACCCGGATGCGCTGCTGGGTCCGCCGGGGCGGATCGTGATCGCCGTGGTGAATGACACGGACCTTCCGCTTGAGGCGAACATCGGCGTCTCCAATCAGGCGAATCCGACGTTCACCGAGGGTTCGCTGTTCGCCCGGGTGCCTCCGAATGAGGTCAGCAACGCCGTCGAGGACTGCCCGGTCACGTTGATTGTTCCCGGTGAGATCGTGGGCGAGGGCGGCGGGGAGGCAGACCCGGCGATTACCATCATCACCGCCGAAGGGGAGATGAACGTCGAATACACGGGGGCACCGCTGACGGCGCAGGACTTCAAGTGCGGCGACGTGATCGAGATCCGAGTGCAGCAGACGGGTGACGCCGAATTCGAGATTCGCGTCACGGTGATTCCGAGCTAGGCGGTCAGGAGGTTCACAGGGTGAGCCAGCGAAGCTTCTATCTGTCCGGCGCGGCGGCCGCGGTGCTGAGCCTAGCGCTGGCGGGTTGTGCGGCGGTGACGTCGTTTCTCAATCCCGACTTTCTGACGGCCGCCGGTCTCGTGGATGAGGCGGCGGGCATTCCGGGCGAGGCGCCGGCGATTCTGGTGGAAGTCGAGAATCGAACAGGGCGCACCGTCGAGGTGCTGTTGACGTGGCGCGACGCGGATGGTGAGGTGGAGACGCTGATCAACACGCTGGCCCCCGGGCTGAAGCTCGGCCAGGCGTTGATCTGTCCCATCGACGAGTTGACGCTGGGGGATATCAGCGACCTGACGGCGACCGGTGCGGTGGTGCGGCTGGGGACGGGCGCGGCGGACGATCCGGTGGTCGAGGTGGAACCGTTCGGCGTCCGCTTGCAGGACGGGGCGAACTACAACTGCGGCGATGTGATCACGTTCGCCGTGACGACCTCGGGCGCGACGCGCTCGGGGTACCAGATTTTCGCGTTCATTCGCCGGGCGGACTCGTAGGCACGGCGTGATCGGCAGGGCTGAATCGAGAAGACACGCGGCCGAGGCGAAGGGGGCCGGCGGCGTCGCGCGAGACGGGAGAATCAGTCGATGGTTCACTGGCGAGGCATACTGAGCGGACTGACGGGCGCGGCACTGCTGGCGGGCGTTGCGGGCTGCCCGACACCGCTGGAATTCGTGGCCGGCACGACGGGTGACACCGGACGGCTCGGGACGGTTGCGTCGGTGACGGTCGTCTCGCCGACGGGCGATCTCTCGATCACAGGCGGCACGCCGATCGAAGTGAACTGGCGCGTGGTGGCGACGACGAACTTCTCGAGCGTCGACATCATCTTCGACGTGGACGAGGACCCCGAGAACGGCAATGAGATCATTTCGCTTCAGAACCTGCCGATCACGCAGAGCACGGCGCTGCTGGACACCAGCCTGCTCGAGGCGGGGACGTATCTGATCGGCGTGCTTCTCTATGAGCAGAACGAGCTGAGCGAGTTCGCGTATGCCACGGGGCGGGTGACGGTGAATCAACGGCCGCAGTTCTTCTTCACCTCGCCGCGCGACAACTTCGCCTTTGACCGCTCGAATCTGGTGGTGCCACGGTTCGACGTGGCCTGGCAGATCTTCGACCCGGACAGCACGGTCAGCGTCGAGATCTTCCTCGACCCGGACGGCGTGCCGAACGGCAACGAGCTGAAGCTGCGCGACAGCACGAACCAGACGGGGGACAGCTTCTCGTTCGATCTGCCGACCGGGTTGTTCGAGCCGGGGCTGTATCGATTGCTGGCCGTCGTCTCGGACGGGACGGAGGAATTCCTGTTCTACTCGCCGGCGTCGATCCGGATTCGGGCGCGGCTGGCGGGGATGATCGACCTGCGGCTGCTGGATAATCCCGCGTCGGGCGAGCTGGCCGGGGCGGTCTTCGAGGGGTTCAATCCGGGCGATAATGCGGGGAGCTTCGTCTCGAACATGCGCGATCTGGATCTGGACGGCTTCAGCGACTTCATCGTTCTGTCTCAGTTCGGCAAACCTCAGTTCCAGGCGAACATCCAGCGGACGGGCGTGGGGGAGGCGTACGTCGTCTACGGCCGGTCAAACCGGTTCAGCGGGTTCATCAACCTCAACTCGACAGGGACCCTTTTCCGCGGGGAAGTGCTTACGGGGGTTCCCGAGGCGCAGGACCCGATCAGACCCAGCCGGGGCATCAGCAGCGTGGCTCCGATGTCGGACTGGGACGGAGACGGGCTGCGCGAGATTGCGTTCGGGCTCCCGTTTACCGATTCGCTGCCTGTCGGGGCGCTGGGCGCGGGAACGGATACCTCGGGCCTCGGCCCGCTCGATACTCCCGGCTATTTCCGGTCGGGTGTCGTGGTCGTGGCGTCCAGCAGTGTTTTCCGGCCGGACCTCGGTCATCCCGGGCGGAGCGTCATCAATCTGGCTGAGATCGGGACGGTCGCACATTCTGTCATAGAACCGGACCCGGGTTGTGCTGAGGGTTTTTACGGCCCGAAGGCAGCACCTGGTACCGCAGCCGGTACGCTTTTCCACCATCACCTCGTTGGCGTCGGTGGGACGCCGAACATCGGTTCCGTGCGCCTGGGATGCCGTTATTCCAGCAACGATCCGTTCGATCAATTCGGCGAAGTGGTTTCCGCGGGGGAGTTCGATTCGATCATCATGTCCGCGCCCAATCGCGACCCGCTGGTCGGGACGATCAGCAACAACATCGCGGGTACGTCGATTCCGGGCGCGGGTGTCGTGAGCATCTTCTATGTGAACGTCATCAATGGCTGGTATCCGTGGAACAACGACCAGGCGCCGGCCGCGACCGAGAGCTGGCCGGGACTGGGCCCGAGTCCGGACGCTCTGATTCCGCACCGCGGTCCGTATCACTACATCGTCGATGACTACCGGATCTTTCTGTCGGTCGCGGGGCCCCTCGACGAGGGCACGTTCCCGATTGCGCGGACCGGTTCTCCGGGATACCACCTCGATCCTGACGATGGTCCGGATTGCGAGGCGATCGTGGACGGCGATTCGCCCGTCCCGCAACGGACCGTTCGAATCTGGTCCAGCACCACCGGCGCGGCCCTCAGCAATGCGGTCGGCATTGCCGATTTCAACGCGGACGGGTTGCAGGACATCCTGATCGGCAGCCCGTTGAACGACAACGCGGCCGGCGCGTGCTACATCGTTTTCGGCCGGATCCGCGAACTGGTGATGGCCGGCGAGCTCGAGATCGAAGAACTCGGGCTGCCGACCGATGACCAGAGTGCGCCGGGCACGCGGATTTTCGACGGGGTTCGCGTCGTCGGCGCGGCGGGGGACCGGCTCGGTCAGTCGCAGGCGGGTGCGGGCGATTTCAATAACGACGGAATTGCGGATGTCGTGATCGGCTCGCCGCTGATCAACGGCCGCCGCGGCGGCGCGGCGGTGTTCTTCGGCTCGCGCGAGGTGATCAACCTGACGCAGGAGGCGATTCCGTTCGCGGAGATTCCGGAGCGCGATCTGGGCGTGATCTTCGCAGGCGAAGCGGAAGGCGACCTGGCCGGGGCGCGGGTTGCGAACGCCGGCGACGTCGACGGCGACGGCATCACCGATATTCTGATCGCCGCGCCCAGCAAGTCCGTACGGGCGGACCTGAATCTCGACGGGATCATCGACGTAGACCGCACGAGCTGCGGCGTGGTCTACCTGATCTACGGTTCGCCCGATCTGCGCGGGACCATTCCGCTCGCGGATGTGGGGACGGAGCGGCTGCCGGGGGCAGTCTTCGTCGGCCGCAATAGCGGTAACTTCCTGGGTGCGGGGCTGGGCCAGCAGGGCGACCGCAGCCACGGAATCGCCTCGGCGGGTGATGTCGACGGCGACGGCTTCGGCGACCTGCTGATGAGCTCGGTCTCGGCCTCGCCGCGGAATCGCGCGACGGCTGGCGAGGCGTATCTGCTCTACGGTTCGGGTGACTAGGCGGCGGCGCAGCCTTTGCGAGGATGACGGCGATGCGGAAACTAATGATGATCTGGGTGGTGGCGGCCGCCGGTGCGCTGGCGATGGGCGGTTGCCCGGGTGCGGGGCCGAACGCGTTTCAGACCTTCACCGAGGTCTTCGGCACGACGCTCGGTGATGACGACGACGGGAGTGGCAGCGGCGGCGGGGCGGACGACGGTGACGCCGAATCGTTCCGCCGGGTCATGTCGCTCACGGTCGCCAACGTGCACCCGTTCGCCGAACTGAACGTGTCCATGATGGCCTGGGTTCTGCCGAGCAGTCTGCGGACGGCCGATCAGCAGGACGCCCTGCTGCGAAACGGGTACGTGCAGCTCTCGCGTGAGACGGCGGTCGGCGAGGCGTTCCGGTTGCCGGCCGGCACGTTTGTCTACAACGGCCCCGGCACGGCCGGCTCGACCCCGATTCTCCTGGAGCCGACGCGCGTGCAGCAGGATGACGGGACCGGCGTGGTGGATCCGACGCAGGCCACGACTCGCGTGTTCAACATTATCGCTCCGGACGCGATCCTGCTCTTCCAGCAGCCGCCGGTCTCGTGCGAGAGCGTCGCGTTCAGCTTCACGATCGAGGGGGATCCGCTCAGCAGCGAGTTCGCGGGGCTGAACATCTTCGCCGGCCCGGAAAGCGAGTTCAGCGGATTGAAGTCGCTGAACTATGTGGAGGGCTATCAATGCTTCCCGCTGCGGCCCGGATACTTCCTGCGGCAAGGTGGCGGTCAGTTGGAACCGAATGAATTCCGCGAGAATCAGGATTTGCGGGTCGATTTTTCGCCGATCCCCAGTGCGGAAGGGTACTTCGCTACAGTCACGCTCATCGACTCATAGTTCGCGTGCAGGACAGATGGGTTTCGGCGCCGCAGTGTTAGAATCTGAGTTGGGGTAACGCCGAGTCGGCGTCGCCAGCCGTCGAGAGGGTCTGATAATGAATTCGGACAGTCTTCTGCGTGCTTCGCTGGCGCTGGTCCTCATGGCCGCGTTGGCTGTGCCGTGTCTGGGGCAGGATGATGGGAACACGCCTCCGGAGGTAACGGGGGTCACATGGGAGATAAGCCGCAACGTCGGCGGCGATGCACTCTTCGGCCCCTTCCTGCCGTTCGTCCCGTTCGATCCCGCTACCGAGACCGCCCACGAGCTGGATGTTCTGCGGGCCAATGTCACGGTCTTCGATCCGGACTTCGTCGACGATGAGGGCAACCCAGCGGACGATGAGGGTGTCCACTACATCAATCAGATGCTCTGGATTCCCGTGCCCGGTTATCCGGCTCCGGTGCCCCCTCCTGTCGTGGATGACCTGGTGCAGTTCGTGCCCGATGGCGATGGGCTGCGTCCGGGAATGGGTACGTCGCTCACCTTTCCGGTTACGTTTCAGCTTCCTGCGTGGGTCGGCGTGAATCAGCTTCGGCTTCGCGGCGTGATCGATTTCGACGTTCGCTGGCAATTCAGGCTGTGGCTGTCCAACGAGGAAGATCCGGAGTGCACGTTCAGTGCCGATCAGTTCGTCCTGGGCTGTGATGGGCCGGTCACGTTCTACGGCGAGCTGATCTTCGCGATCGAGAACCCCGTCCTCGCGCCGCCCAACCCGCCGGCCTTCGCCGACGCCGGTTCCGACCAGATCGTCCGGGCGGGCAACACGGTCACGCTCGATGGGTCGCGCACCTTCGACGGCTTCAACGTCGGCTTCAACATCGGCAGCGGCGACGTCTTTGCAAAGGACATCATCACCTACACCTGGGAGTGGCTCTCGGGGCCAGTGCGGGTCGAGCCCACGCAGACCGATCAGAACGATCCGATGGCCACCGTCGTGCTTAATACCGTCGGCACGTACGTCTACCGCCTCACGGTCGACGACAATTTCAACGCCCTGCCGACCACCGACACGGTGACGATCGAGGTCGTCGCCGATCTGCCCACGAACGATGCGCCGCGGGCGGTCATCCGCGGCCCGGCGCGCGCGGTGACGCTCGGTTCGATCGTCACGCTCGACGGCAGCGAGTCGACCGACCCCGACGGCGATGATCTCACTTTCCGCTGGCGCCAGACGGACGAGCTGGGCGGCGAGCTGCCGGTCGACACGCTCGTCGAGCGCTTCCAGCCGATCAGCGGTTCGCGCGAAGACGTGATTCAGTTCCAGGCCGTCAGCACCGGCACGTTCTATTTCCAGCTTCTCGTGAGCGATGGCGAGTTCGTCGCCCGCGCGACATTCCCCGTCGAGATCGTCGACGCAGCCACGGCCGGCACGCAGGTGCAGCGGCCGACGACGGATGGTGACGGTACGCTGGCCGAGACGGACAGCGTGGAGCGCGTCGAGCCGTCGGTGGTGCCGTTCCTGCCTACCTGCGGTGCGGGGCTGGCGCCGCTGAGCATGTTGCCGCTGGGTCTGCTGCTGCTGCGGAGGACCTGGCGGTAGGGCGGCGCGGCCGGCCGCACAAGCAGGAGTGAAATGAATCCCGGGCGGTTGGCGTGATGCCGGCCGCCCGTTTTCATGCGCCGGATTCTCGCAGGCCACTGGCGTCGCTGCGGCCCGGCGGTCATGCTGTCGCACCACGACTGGAGGCGCGCGGCGGTGGAATACGTGCTGGTGGGGCTGGTGAGCGGCCTGGCGGCCGGCCTGACGCTCTTTTCCGGATTCGGCCTGGGTACGATCCTGCTGCCGGCCTTCGCTCTCTATCTGCCGATCGAGGTCGCCGTGGCGGCGACGGCCGTCGTTCACCTGCTGAACAACCTCTTCAAGATGGTCCTGGTAGGGCGTTGGGCGTCGCGCCAGGCGGTGCTGTGGTTCGGGCTGCCGGCGATCCCCGCAGCGCTGGCTGGCGGGGCGATGCTCGTGTGGCTGGCGACGATCCGGCCGCTGGTCGAGTACACGCTCGGACCCGCGCAGGCGGAGATCACGCCGGCGAAGCTGGTGATCGCCGTGCTGATCGGCGTGTTCGGGCTGCTGGAGCTGCGGCCGGCGCGGGCGGGCGGCCGCGTGTCGGGCGGGATGTGGCTGGTGCTGGGCGGCGTGCTGTCGGGGTTCTTCGGGGGCGTGTCGGGTCATCAGGGGGCGCTGCGAAGTGCCTTTCTGGTGCGGGCGGATCTTGATCCGCAGCGTTTCGTGGGGACGAACGCCGTGCTGGCGGTGATGGTGGACGTGGCACGGCTGAGCATGTATGCGCTGGGAATGGCGGGCATGTCGGCGGCGTCGCTGCGCGAGCCGCGCGTGGCGTGGCTGGCCGGGGTGGCGGTGGTTTGTGCCTGGGCGGGCTCGTTTGTCGGGGCGCGGCTGGTCCGGACGGTGACGGTTCGCGGCCTGCGCCTGGTGGTGGCGGTGATGCTGATCGTGATTGCGTTGCTGCTGGGGGTGGGCTTGATATGAGGCGTCTCGTCGGGACGGCCGACCCCGTCATTTGAATCGGATTCGCAGTTCTCCATAGACCATGCGTGGCACTTCGGCCGGAGCGCTGTAATAGGAGTACCCCTCCGGGTGGCTCGGGTCGAGCAGGTTGCGTACTCCGACCGCCAGTGCGGCCCGGTCGTCCCAGAACTCCTGCTCGGCCCGCAGGTCCAGCCGCCAGTAGGCGTCGATGTCGGTGGCCCGCAGCGGATTGAGGTCGTAGGGCGCCCGAACGTTATCGACCCACCAGGCGTGTGCGGAAAGGTGCAGGTCGTCGGTCACGTCGAACCGGGCGCCGAGCATGAACTTGTGCCGCGGGGGCGTGATCTCGTCCGTCTGATGATAGGGCTGCGACGATTCCCAGTCGTAGAGCTGGTAGGTGTAGTTGCCCAGCAGCGTGAGCCGGTCCGTGGCCCGCCAGGTCAGCTCCAATTCGCTGCCGTAGACGCGCATGGCCGCGGCGTTCTCGGCGTTCAGGCGAATCAGCCCCGGAGGACCGAGCCGAGGCACGAAAGCGCCCACGTCGTCGTACTCGTTCCAGAACAGCGAGACGGCCGCATCGAGCCGCTCGACCGGCCGCGCGCGGTATCCGAGCTCGTAGGCGATCAGGCTCTCGGCGTCGATCTCAGGGTCGACGGTCGTATAGAAAACCCGATACAGCGTCGGAATGGTCGTGAAGCGCTGCGCGGCTGGCGGCATCTGAAACGCGCGCGAGACGGCGGCGAACACGAGTGAGCGTTTGTCGATCACGTAGGAGAGCGCCGCCCGGGCGGACGGCTCGAAGCCGCCGTAGAAGTCGTAGTCGAGCCGCCCGCCGAGGTGCAGCGTCCAGCGCGGCGCGAAGCGCCATTCGTCCTCGATGTACAGTCCGATCGTGCCGTTGCTGACGAAGTCCTCGCTGAGCATGTGGGGGTCGGCGTTGGACGCGTCCAGAACGTCGGCCCGCGTATCGACGCCCCAGATGAGGCGATGATCGTCGGCGGGCGAGAAAGTGTGCGAGAACTGGACCGCGTACTGCTGGTAGCGATAGTCGACCGCTGCCCAGCCGTTACTGAGCGCGAAGTCGTTGACGTAGGCCGTCAACTCGAAGGCGTCGTCGCGCTCGATCTCGTGCCGCCAGCGGCCGAGCAGGAAGGTTGCCTGCGAGCCGGGCCGCTTGAAAGCCAGCGGCCCGTTGTACCTCGCCGCGGAGAAGCCCTTGTCCACCGTCTTGTGACCGATCGAGAGGCTCAGTTCGTCCCGCGTCGTCGGTTGATAGCGCAGATCTATGTTCATCAGTCCGGCCATCAGCCCGTCGTCGAGCACCGATACGGACGGCAGGCGCGGAACGTAGCCGTCTGAGCTCTCGAATCCGCCCGAAATGCGCATGCGGAACTTCTCGTCGCCGAAGGCGTAGCCGACGTACTCCTCGTTCCAGCCGCGGGAGCCGGCCCGGCCGGCGACGGTCAGGCCTTCCTGCTGCGAGGGGTCCTTCGTGATGATGTTGACCACGCCGTTGACCGCGTTGGCGCCCCAGGTGACGCCGGCGGGGCCGCGGATCATCTCGATGCGCTCGACGTTCTCGATCGGCAGCGGCCAGCTCACCCAGGTCGTTCCGCCCAGAAACGAATCGTAGACCTGCCGTCCGTCGACCAGGATGAGCGCGTGCCGGCCGAGAAAGCCGTGCCGGGCGCGCGGCTGGGCGGCGGCGGTGCCGAAGCTGATCTCCGCAATGTCCACGCCCGCGGCCAGTCGCAGCGCTTCGGTGACGTTCCGGGCGCCCATGCGGCGGATATCCTCCGCCGTGATGACCGTCACTGCATAGGGCACGTGCGACGTACTTTCCGGCCTTCGCGTCGCGGCCGTGATGAGCGTCGGCACCTCGAGCGAGAGCAGGGCCAGGTCCTCCTCCGCCGGCCCGACCTCGGCCAGATCGCCGGGCTGCGTCGCCGCCGGTTCGGTTTGAGGCGGCGCTGCGTCTTGCGTCGTTGGCGACACGGTTGCGGGCGGATCGGCCGGCCGCGTGGCGGGCTGCGCCTGCTGCGCCCAGAGGAACGGACAGCACCAGCCGGCCGACAGCAGACCGATCAGATTGTGTGCAACTCGTTTCATACGTCACTTTCCCAGCAGTTTCGCGGACGAGCTCTTGGCGGCATGCTCGACCGACACTTGAATCAGCTCCGCCGTGCGGAGATTGATCGCCCGCCGCACTGGCGCCGCGTAACGCGGCTCGCCTGCTTTCTCCGGCCGCTCGCGAAGCACCTGTTTGATCAGCGCGGCCGTCTCGCGGCCGACGTCCGCAGGCTCGACGTAGATTGCGCTGAGCGCGCCGGCCGAAGCGATGCTCTCCGAGAAGCCGTAGACGGCGTGTTTCTGGCGCAGCCCCCACAGCAGCAGCGCCTCGACGTTCGGCGCGTTATAGACGCCTGCATCGGGGATCATCAGCACCGCGTCGATCTGCCGCGAGTCGAGCTCCTGAAGGGCCGCTCCGAACTCGCCGCTCTCGGCCTTGAGCGGGACGAGTCGCAGGTTCAGCTCGGCCGCCGCGTCGCGCAGGGCGGCCGGCGTTCGTGGCGTGCGGGCGCTGTGCAGCACGGCGACCGTCCCGACCGAGGGCGTCAATTGCTTCAGCCAGCGCATCTGCTCCTCGGGCGAGGGGTCGGAGCTGACGCCGAAAACCCGGCCGCGATGGCGGTAATCCGGTTGCAGAAAGGGGGCGTCCAGGGCGTTGGGGACGACGAAGAAGACGACGGGCAGGTCGGGGATCTGCTCGAGTGCGTCGGTGGTCAGCGTCGGTCCGGCGGTGGCGATCAGCGTCGGCCGCAGCGAACGGAGCTTTTCGAGCGCGGCGCGGCGGTCTGCGGTGTCGAGCGTCGGCACCGTGATCACGTCGCAGGCGGTCTGGTCGGCTTGAAGCTGTTGGCGCAGTGCGGCGGCGGCCGACTCGTAGAGCGGTTTGTCCTGGTAGACGATCGCGACGCGGTGCGGCGCGGCCGGCTGCGCGGCGCCGCAGAGGAAAACCGCCAGGATGGCGAGCGAGGTCGTCACGGCTGCCTGTCGTTCGGTGGCTCGTGCGGTGCACGGAGCCGGTGGGTGTCGTCGTCCAGAGTCCGGATGGAAGTCCTTGCGTTTCCCACTCCGGGCGCCCGTGGACCGGCTACCGTTGTTATCGGCAACAGTCGGCGTGCACTGTGCGAAGGGTGGTGCCGAAGCGGGATTGAGGTTCGGGACCGCTCACGCGGGGATGTATCTGAGTTCTGAGGCTCGTCGGGCAAAGGAGTAGTGCGTCACAGTGGTTGCAGAGGGCCATCGTTCGTCCGATAATGTCGAACCCGAACAGACTCCGTTCTCGCGCCGGCCGACGATGCGGCCGGCGAAGCGGGCGCCGCGTGCAGGGCCTTGGAGAATCGTCGCCTCAAGAGACGCAAGGATCGCAAGCGTTGGTATCCGTGCGGGACGGCGGGGGCGGCCTTCGGCGTGGCGACGCTTCGCGCGGCCGGAAGAAAAAATCTGCGACGGGCTCGTCGAAGTGTGGCGCGGCGGGTCCTATGATTGGTCGACGGGCTCCGAGACTGGTTGTAATGTCGTAACCGCGGTGGGCGGCGGCTGGCCGCCCGCGCCGTGCGCGACAGGATCAGCAGGGGACCGTCCAGGCCAGGGCGTCCCCGGAAGCTGGCGAAAGGAGTGGCCATGTCCGGAACGCCGTCCCGCGCCGCGGGTGTCGCCGACTTCATCTATCACACCGCAGCCTTCACTCCTGATGAGCTGAAGATCACGGCCGTCGACGGCAGCGAGGGGATCAGCGAGCTCTTCGCGTTTCGGGTCGAGCTGTGCTCCGACAATACGGACATCGATCCGGCGACGCAGATCGGGCAGATGGCGGCGGTCGAGATCCGCGGCGCGGAAGGGACGCGCTGGATCCACGGCTTCGTGCGTGAGTTTCAGCGGGCGGGCCAGGGGCGGCACCTGGCCTATTATGCGGCCGAGCTGGTGCCGGTGCACTGGCTGCTGACGCGGCGCTATCGCAGCCGCATCTTCCAGTCGCACAACTGCTCGGACATGTCGGTTCCGGGCATCATCAAGAAGGTGCTGCTGGATGCCGGCATTCAGGACGATCAGTTCCGCATGGCGGTTTCTGGCAAGCACGAGCCGCGCGAATACGTCGTGCAGTACCGCGAGTCGGAGTTCGACTTCATCTCGCGGCTGATGGAAGAAGAGGGCATCTTCTACTTCTTCGAGCACGGCGAGCAGGGCCACAAGATGGTCATAGCCGACTCCGGTGCGGCGCACGTCGCGACGCCGGGCACCAGTTCGCTGCCCTATCGCGATCCGAGCAGCCTGGTGCCGGAGGAGGACAAGGAGTGCGTCTATCGCATCCGCGACCGGCATCTCGTGCAGACCGGCGCGGTCGGGCTGAGCGACTACATCTTCACTCAGCCGCGGCCGGTGCTGCGCGGCGCGATGACGGGCAAGAGCTTCACCTCGCTGTTCTACGAGGACTACCCGGGAAACTTCGAGGACAAGAGCGTCGGCGACGCGCTGGCGGCGGTGCGGCTGGAGGAGCGCCAGGCGCAGGTGCGCGTGCTGGAGATGTCGGGCACCTGCCGCGTCTGGCTGCCGGGCTTCAAGTTCTCGCTGACCGAGCACCCGACCGAGGCGCTCAACGCCGAGTATCTGACGACGCGGATCGTGCACCGCGCGCGGCAGCCGCAGTCGGGCGAGGAGGATGCGGGCGGCCAGGGGGCCACGTACGACGCGGAACTGCTGGCGATTCCGGCCGGCGTGCCGTTTCGCCCGCCGCGGAATACGCCGCGGCCGTTCGTGCAGGGCAGCCAGACGGCGCTGGTGGTCGGTCCGGAAGGCGAAGAGATCTACACCGACAAGTACGGGCGGGTGAAGGTGCAGTTTCACTGGGACCCGGACGGCAAGTGCGACGAGAACAGCTCGTGCTGGATTCGCGTGAGCCAGGGGATGGCCGGCGGACAGTACGGGATGATGTTTCTGCCGCGCGTCGGCCAGGAGGTGGTGGTCGAGTTTCTGGAGGGAAACCCCGACCGGCCGATGATCACCGGGCGGGTCTTCAACAAGGACCAGATGCCGCCGTATGCCCTGCCGGACCACAAGACGCGCAGCACGATCAAGACGCATAGCTCCAAGCAGGGCGGCGGCTCGAATGAGATCCGCTTCGAGGACCTCAAGGACAGCGAGCAGATCCTGATCCACGCGCAGAAGGACTTTCATCTGCGCGTCACGAACGATCGGATCGAATCCATCGAGCACGATCAGTCGCTGGAGGTGAAAAACGACTTCGTCGCAAGCATCGGCCGCGACCTGTCGCTGACGGTCGAGGGCAAGGAGTCCTACAAGACGGCCGGGACGCGGTCGCTGACGGTCAGCGGCGACGTCGTCGACGACTTCAAGGCGAACCACAAGCACGAAGTGACAGGCACGCTGGAGTGCAAGGCGGCCAGCATCAAGCTCGAGGCCACGTCGGGCATCGAGCTCAAGTGCGGCGGAAGCTCCGTCGTGCTGACGCCGTCGGCGGTGTTCATCAAGGGCGGTCCGCTGGTGAACATCAACAGCGGTTCGGGGCCGCCGGTTTCGCCCGTCACGGCGAAGGCGACCAGCCCGGCCGCGCCGAAGCAGGCCGACGACGTGACGCCCGGGCAGGACGTCCGCTACAGCCAGACGGGGATGGAGTTCGCGGCGGTCGAAGTGAAGTCGCAGGCGGCCAAGGCCGGCGAGACCGAGGAGAAGGAGAAGAAGAGCTGGGTGGCGATCCGGCTGGTGGACGAGGAGGGGCAGCCGGTGCCGAGCGAGCCGTACAAGATCGTCACGCCGGAGGGGCGGGTGGTCGAAGGCACGACGGACTCGAACGGCATGGCCCGCGTGAGCGGGATCGATCCGGGCAACTGCCAGATCACCTTCCCGCGGCTCGACCGCACGGCGTGGCGGCGAAAGAGCTAGGCAGCGGGTCTCAACTGGGACGAAACAGGCGCGACGCGCGCAGGCACTGTAGCGGGGCGAAACAGAGCGATGTCGACACCGTACACGGTTCAACCCGGCGACTGGTTGCAGAAGATCGCGGAGCAGCACGGCTTCGAGAGCTGGCGCGATATCTACTTCCATGAGGACAACGCCGAGTTCCGGGCCAAGCGTCCGGACCCGAACAAGATCTTCCCCGGCGACATCGTCATGATTCCGGATCAGCCCGGGCCGGTGGTTCCGCCGCCGCCCCCGCCGCCGCCCCCGCCGCCGCCTCCGCCGCCTCCGCCGCCGGGGCCCGACACGGTCGTGGCCGGGCCGGGCGACACACTCTGCAACATCGCCGCCCAGCACGGTTTCCCCAACTGTGCGCCGCTGCGGGCGCATCCGGCGAACGCGGCGATCGCCAACCGCCCGCTGCGGCCGGGCGACGTGGTGACGATTCCGCCGAAGCAGGAAGGACAGGACGCGGGCGCGACCGAACTGGTGCATGAGTTCGTCCGTGCGGGCGAGCCGATCGCGTCGATCCGCTTTGTGCACGGCTCGCCGGATCTGCCCTTCGACCGCGACCCAACGCTCGACGAGCTCAATGTGAGCAACTACCGGCCGGACCGGGCCGGGCGGAACCGCCAGGCGAACTTCGTCAACGAGACTCATCGCACCTTCGACGCCAACGCGCACGCCGACGAGGATGCGTTCAAGGTGGAGGTGCATGACGCGCGCTCGAAGAGCAAGGAGCTGGACGTTCACGTCGAGGCCCGCCGCCCGCAATATGACGCGGCCGGGACGCTGACGGGGATCACGGACTTTCCCGGCTCGCGGACCGATCCGAATTCGGAGCGTGGCCGGCGCGGGCTGGCGACGAAGGTCGAGCGGATGTCGACCACGACCCGCTTTCGCACGTGCTATCTGCGGCTGGTGGTCGACAACACGGACAAGGCGGCCCGCCCGCTCCAGACGATTCTGACGACGGACATGGTTCAGGCGGGCGACGGCGTGGTGGAGATTCTGGATCAGACGATTCTGGCGGAGTATGTGCTTGAGGGCTGCCCGGCGCCGCCGGATGCGCGCTGCCGGGTGACGGCGGAGCTTCCGGTCTGCGACCTGGCGCGGCAGCGGCGCGTTCGTTTCGGGTTGCACGTGCTGCGGACCGCGCGTGACGGGGCCGGCGTGATCACGACCGACCAGGCCCGCGACGGATTCCGCCGTTTCGTCCGCGGCGTTTATGCACAGGCCCACATGGGCTTCCGCCTGGTCGAGGGCCCGCGGCTGGTCCAGCCGGTCGGCAACCTGATCGCGATCGCGGATGGCAACGGGCGGCGGGCCCGCGGCAATCGCCGCATCGCCGTGAGGATCGACGTCGACGGTACGGTGCACACGGTGGAGATTCAGACCCGGCCGAACGTGCTGCCGATCGCCACGGCCAACGACCTGCGCGACGCGATCCGGGCGGCGTTCGGGGCGGGCCTGCGCGTCGACGCGAGCGAGAATCCGCGGATCATCGGCCAGGCGATCGGCTCGGCCGACCTGCTCGTGGGGGATTCGCAGGCGCAGAATATCGTCATCACGGTGGTCACGAGCGACGATCCGCGGCATCCGGTCACGGTCGGCCGCGTGACGGGCGGGCTTCAGACGGAGTTCGGGAACAACGACTCGCACGTCGGCACGCTGCACGAGCGGGCGCTGATCAAGAACTTCGATACGGGCACCGACCGCATCGACCTGTTCGTGATCAACAGTTTCCCAGCCGGGAGCAACACGCTGGGCGAGGCGTTCACGCCCAACGCGCGTCAGGCGGCCAGCCGGCGCCCGATCGCGTCGATGATCAACTCGGCCGTCGTGCTGGGCAACACGCTGCTGAGTGACCAGGCGCACTTCACGGTGACGGCGCACGAGGCGGGACATATCCTGCTGGATGCGAATCACGCGAACGAGGGCAGCGAGCTGATGTTCGCGACGGTCGGTGCGCCGATTCCGGCGACGGGCCCGAAGCGGATCAGCGACCCGCCGGCGAGCAACCCGATCACGTTCGACAGCGGGCTGACGGGCAACCCGGTGCAGTTGTTGCGTACGAGGAACCCGGTATTGCTGGATCCGTGGTGATGATGCGACAGTCGAGCTGGATCGGGCTGGGTGTGCTGCTGGCGCTGTTCAGCGGGGCCTGCGCGCAGGATTCCGGCAGGAGCGAAACGGAGAGTAGGACCATGGCCGTGGTGAGCAATCCTCAGGAGCGCCTGACGGCGTATCTGACGACCAGCGCGAAGTACCAGGCGGTTCCGATCCCGACGGGGCTGCCGGAGGACGAGGTGCTCAAATTTGTGCAGGATCAGACGCTGCCGACGACCAGCGCGGTGCGGCTGACGAAGCTGGTCCGCCTGGCGCGGCTGTATGACCTGAAGCCGGCGGCGACCGTGTTTGCCGGCCTGCTGCGCCTGCCTGAGCAGGAGCCGCGCGATTTCGTGCGCTCCTCGCTGGCGATCTCGGGAACGGTCGCACTCGGCGATGCGGCGGCCGTGCAACTAGCGCAGCGTAACTACCAGACGATGCTCTCGCGGGCGTTCGACGACTCCCTGCGGACGGCCTTTGCGGACGCCGGCTTTGCGCTGGGGACACAGGATGCCGTCAAGGCGCTGGAGCAGTGGGCGACGACGCGGCGGGCCGCGCTGGCACAGCAAATGTCCGCCGCACAGTCCGCGGGTCAGCACGGCCAGGTGGCCACGCTGCGGCAGCAGGAGGCGGAGCTCGAGGAGTTCGTGAACCTGAGGCTCAAGGCGCTGCGTGAGGCGGCGGCGCTTCGGGCGAAACTGGAGAAGCAGGACGCCAAAACGCGGTCGGTGTCGCTCGTGCAGCTTTACCTCGGGAAGCACGAGGATGCCACGCCCGATCTGGAAGAATGGGCCGGATTCGAGCTGGCCCGGCTGCGCGGCGGGGACGCGGCGGCGCGCGACGCGGCCGTCGCAGAGCTGCGTTCGATCGCGCAGAAGCATGCCGCGCCGCGCCCGGACGTGCGCGAGGAACACGACCTGCTGCGGGCCAAGGCGCTGCGGGCGGTCGAGTTCCTGGGTGTGCCGCTTCAGCAGGACGAGAGGGACTTCCTCGAGACAGTCGAGGATACGGGTGCGAATCTGCTGGCCGTGCGGGACGATTGGGTGTACCGCACGCACTAGGGCGCGTCCGCCCGGCCGCGAGGGATAGATTGAAGTTGAAATCGACGCTCGACGCGAGGATGTCGACCCAGGAGTGATCACCATGCCCGCCGCTGCACGAATATCAGACAACACGGCACACGGAAACCCGCTCGCGCCCGGACCGGGCAGCCTGACCGTGCTGATCGGCAACAAGCCCGCCTGGCGCGCCCTGCCGGCCTCGATGCAGGCGGCCGTCGACGGCCTCTCCAACGCGATGCAGAGCTTCATGTCCAAGCCGATGATGAACCCGGCCAGCGCCGCAGCGGACTTCGCCCAGATCACCCAGGGGCTCGGCCAGGTGGGGGGCCAGGCGGCCGCGGCCGGCAGCCCCGGCACGGCCGCGACGGCCGGTTCACAAATCGCCACGGTGACGGCCACGAATGCGACGCTGACGACGGCCTGGACGGCCGCGTCGGCGGCGCCGGGCGGCCAGCCGGCGGCCGATCAGGCCTACACGCAAGGGATGAAGGCGGCGATGGCCGCGGCCGCCAGCGCGGTGATGTCGAGCATGGCCGGCCTGGCCGACATGCACATCTGTCCGCTGCCGACGCCGATTCCGCCGCACGGACCGGGTTTCGTGACCAAGGGCAGCACGAATGTGATGATCGACAACCTGCCGGCGGCGCGGATGGGGGACAAGGTCATGGAGGCATGCGGCGGGGCCGATCCGATCGTGATCGGCGAGATGACGGTGAACATCGGCGATTAGTTCAGCGGGTCCATAGTCCCGCGACATGGGGAGCGCGGGCGTCTCGCGCGCAACTCACCCCGATTTACGGCGGACGGGTGCCCCGCGCTCGCCGAGCCATTATGCAGTCTTCACGACGGACATCACCCGCGCGTCAGAGCAGGCCGGGCCCGGGTCGTCGCCGGCGGGCAGCGACGCCCGCCCGACTGTCACCTGTCACCTGTCACCTGTCACGTGTCGCCTGCCACGTGTCACCTGCTCACCTGCTCTCGCGTCGCGGCGCGAATGTCCAGCAGGCGTTTCATCACCTGGTGCAGGCTGCCGCTCCATTCGCGCGTGCCGAATGCGTCGTGCAGAATGCGGTAAAGCTCGTAGAGCTGCGTGTAGACGCGATGCGCGGCCGCACTGGGCCGGTAGACCTTCCGCTGCGTCGAGGTCATCGCTTTCTGTGCCGCGGCAACCGTCGCATGTCCGCCGCGAGCCGGCCCGGCCGCCACGGCCCCCGCGATCGCCGCGCCGAGCGCACAGGTCTGCTGTGAGCCGGCCAGTTTCATCGGCCGGCCGAGCACGTCGGCGTAGATCTGCATCACGAGCGGGTTCTTCTCGGCGATCCCGCCGCAATTGACCACCTGCTCGATCTTCAGGCCGTATTCCTCGACCCGGCGAATGATCGTCAGGGCGCCGAAGGCGGTGGCCTCGATCAGCGCGCGGTAGATATCGGCCGGGCGGGTGTAGAGATTCTGGCCGATGAGCAGGCCCGTCAGGCGCTGGTCGACCAGGATCGTGCGGTTGCCGTTGTTCCAGTCGAGCGCGAGCAGACCGGACTGTCCCGGCAGGAGCCTGGCGGCTTCCTTTGTGAGGGCTTGGTGCGAGCCGGCTTTCGCGCCGCCGGGCTGAAGGTAGTTGACGAACCAGTTGAAGATGTCGCCGACGGCGGATTGGCCGGCCTCCAGTCCGTAGTGACCGGGCAGGATGCTCTGCGGCACGATGCCGCAAACGCCCGGCACGTCGGGCAGCTTGCGGTCGAGCGGCTCGACCATCATGTCGCACGTGCTGGTGCCGATGATCTTGACGAGCGTGCCGGGGGCGATGCCGGAGCCGACCGCACCGAGGTGTGCGTCGATCGCGCCGACGGCGACGGGCGTACCGGCGGGAAGTGACATGCGCCGGGCCCATTCTTCGCTCAGTCCGCCAAGGGCCGAGTCGATCGTCCGCGCCCCGCCCGGAAGCCGCCGCCGCAGCTCCGCCAGCTTCGGATCGAGCTGGGCGAGGAACTCCTCGTCGGGATATCCGCCCCAGTCCTCGTGATAGAGTCCCTTGTGGCCGGCGGCGCAGATGCCGATCTGAAAGCGGCCGGCGGCCTGCGTGCCGGTCAGAACGGCGGGAATCCAGTCGGCGCACTCCGCCCAAAGCCAGGCCGCGTCGAAGACTCTCGGGCTCGACCGCCGGCAGTGCAGAATCTTGCTGAAGAACCACTCGCTGCTGTAGGTTCCGCCGCACTTGGCGACGAACTGCGGGCGAATCCGCCGGGCCAGCTCGGTGATCTCGGCCGCCTCGGCGATCGACGTGTGGTCCTTCCACAGCCAAGCCAGCGCGTCCGGATTGCGGGCGAAGCGGCGGTCCAGCGCGAGCGGCCGGCCGTCGCGGTCCAGCGGCAGGGGGGTGCTGCCGGTCGTGTCGACGCCGATGCCGATCACGTGCGAGGGCGAGAAGCCGCGGACGCTGCGCCGTGCGGCCGCCAGGACGCGGCGCGTGACGCGCTCGATCGCGTCGAGCCAGTCCTGCGGGTGCTGGCGTGCCAGGTTCGGGTCCTTGGAGAGAATCACGCCGCGCTCACCCTGCTGGAAGGCGTGCACGGCAGTCGCGATCTCTTCGCCGCTGGCGATGTCGACCAGCACGGCGCGAGCGGACTCGGTGCCGAAGTCCAGACCGAGGCTGAAGCGGCGGTTGCCGGTGCGTTTCATGGATTCCTCGCATCGCCGGTTCGGGCCCGGCAGCGCGTCGGCCAGCGCTGGCCGGTGCGGCCGGTTCCGGCGGTGCACTATAGTCGGTGGTGGCCGGTGGTGGTGGCGGTCAGCGGGCTTCGGGGACGGGTGCGGCTGCGTCGAGCACCTCGCGAACCTTGAGCGAGAGCCCGGTCGGGGTGAAGGGCTTGGGCAGGAACCAGACGCCGGCCTCGAGCACGCCGTGATGCGCGATCATGTCGTC
This sequence comes from uncultured Planctomycetales bacterium, assembly GCA_964643885.1. Classification (GTDB taxonomy): domain Bacteria; phylum Planctomycetota; class Phycisphaerae; order UBA1845; family Fen-1342; genus CAADGL01. Next base: position 80,748 of record CAZXUI010000002.1, on the reverse strand, counting down.
GGTGTAGCCGGAGGTGTAGAGCACGCGCGTGGTGGGGTGGGTGCTGCGCAGCCGCTCGGCCAGGTCGGGTCCGCTGAGCTCCGGCATGACCACGTCGGTGATCAGCAGATGGATGCGGTCGCGGTGCTGTTCGGCGAGCTTGAGCGCCTGCCCGGCGGAGCCGGCCTCGATGACGATGTAGCCGCGGTCGCGGAGCACGCCGGCGGCCACGTCGCGGACCAGCACGTCGTCCTCGACGAGCAGCACGGTTTCCGAGCCGCGGACATTTGTCTGGCCGCCGTTGCGGGGCTTGAGCGGGCTTTTCTCATGGCAGGCCGGCAGGTGAATCTTGAACGTCGTGCCGCGGCCGAGCTCGCTGTAGACCCAGATGTGTCCGCGGGCCTGGCTGACGATTCCGTGGCAGCTCGCCAGCCCCAGACCCGTTCCCTTACCGCGGTCCTTGGTCGTGAAGAAGGGCTCGAAGCAGTGCTCGAGCGTGACCGGGTCCATGCCGATTCCGGTGTCGCTGACGGCGAGCAATGCGTACGTGCCCGGCTTCATCTCCGGGCGGATGCGCGTGAACTCGTCGTCGATCTCGACGGTCGCCGTCTCGAGAATGAACTTGCCGCCGTGCGGCATCGCGTCGCGCGCGTTGACGGCCAGGTTGACCAGCACGTGCTCGAACTGTCCGGGATCGACGCGCACGTGCGGCAAGGACGGGTCTTCGCGGTGAACGATCTCGATGTGCTCGCCCAGCAGCCGCGAGAGCATGCCGATGACGCCGCGGACCAGCTGGTTCAGGTCGACGACGCGCGGCTCGATCACCTGTTTGCGGGCGAAGGCGAGCAGCTTGGCGGTCAGGTCGGCGGCCTTCTGCGACGCGTCGCGGATCGAATCGAGCGCAGCGCGGATTGGCTCGGTCGCGTCCGGGTGCTGGCGGATCAGCTCCAGGTATCCGAAGATCGCCGTCAGCACGTTGTTGAAATCGTGCGCGATGCCGCCCGCCAGCCGGCCGACGCTCAGCAGCTTCTGCGAGTGCAGCAGTTGCTCCTGGAGCTTCGTCCGCTCCGAGATGTCGCGCAGAATGACCGTGTAGATGCGCTTTCCGCCGAACTCGGCGTGCGAGATGGATGCCTCGATCGGAAACTCCTCGCCGTCGGCCCGCAGGCCGCTGAGCGGCTGCAAGCGCCCCATCCGCCGCATCGTGATGCCGCCCTCGCCGAAGCGGCGCACGTGCTCGCGATGCGCGTCGCGAAACCGCTCCGGTATCAGTTGATCGATCGGCTCGCCCAGCACGTCCGCCGCCTCGCAGCGGAAGACGTGCTCGGCCGCGCGGTTGAAAAGCACGATCCGCTGGTCTTCGTCTATCGCGATAATCGCATCCATCGCCGACGCGATCACGCCCGCCAGCCACGACTGACTCTCGCGCACCGCCGTCTCGCTCTGCTGCCGGCTGGTCACGTCCGTGGCAGCACCGCTGTAGCTCGTGATGCGGCCGTCCGCGTCCATGTGCGGCGAGCCCTGGTCCAGGATCCAACGATATTCCCCATCCGCCCGCCGCAGGCGGTACTCGACGTTGAACGGCTGCAAACGTGAATAGGCGCCACGAAGCTTCTGCTCGAGCGACTGGCGGTCCTGCGGGTGAACGCCGCGCAGCCAGCCTTCGCCCGACTCCTCGCTCAGCGTTCGCCCGCGGAACTCGAGCCAGCGCTCGTTGAAGATGTCGCGGCGGCCGCGCGTGTCGCCGGTCCAGATCATGACCGCGGCGCTGTCGACAGCCGCGCGGACCCGCTCCTGACCCGCGCGAAGCGCCTGCTCGCCGTGGACGCGGCCGATGGTGGCTGAGAGCACTTCCGCGGTCCAGCGCAGCAGGGCGAGCTCGTCCGGCCGGAACTGTCGCACGCGGCGCGAAAACACCGCCAGCAGGCCGAAGGGGCACTCGCCGGCCATCAGCCGGGCGGCCGCGCCGCTCATCACGGTCGGAATCGGCCCGAGGTCCGGCTCGGCCGCGTCGGCGTCGGAGGTCTGGGCGCCCCAGACGACGGGGTCGTCGGTTCCAATGGCGACGGCGAGCGAGCTGTACATGTCGCCCGGCGGCGTCGCGCCGAGGAACCCCGCGCTCCAGCCGGATCCGGCCCGCAGCGTGAACGACGACTCAGAAAACAGCTCATAGACGCCGACGCCATCAACGGAAAGCGCGGCGGCGATGCTTGCGGCCGCGGAATCGAACACGGGCTGGAGCGACTCCGCCCGGAGGGCGAAGAGGCTGAGTTCGGCCACGGACGCGGCATGGGCGTGCGGAAGCCCGGGCGGCGTACGGTCGGGGCTGGCTGGTGTCGATCCCATGGCGACTCTTGATTATTCGACAAGCGGCGGCAGCCCGAGCGCGAAATCGAAGTAGAACTTGTACCTACAGGTTTTGATTTCGCGGCGTTTGCGGGCAGTCCGTGGCTTGCGGATCGGGGGGAGCTGGCCGGGGGAGCTACGAATGTAGCGGCGGGGTGCCGGTTGTTGCGGCGCCGGCACCCCGCGCATCCTTCCTCGTTGGGACAGTCGTCAGGCAGCGAGGAAGTGGAAAGGGGCTATTCGGGCTTCTTGTTCTCCATCACCTTCTTGGCCAGCGCATCCACGCGCACGACGTGGAGCTTGTCCTCGGCGAAGCAGGTGAGCGAATAAATCACCCGCTTGGAGGCCTGGCCGCGCTGAGCGCCCTCCTGCACCTGCGGGCCCCGGTTCTGGCCTGGAGCCGGTCTCATCTCAGGCCCGGCCTGGACCGTGCACGTCGCTTCCAGGGCGATTCCCTTGATGTGCCGCTCGGCCAGGGCCGTCGCGTCACGCAGATTGAGCTGCCCCTGCTGAACGAGTTGGGCGATGTCTCGGGCGCGCTCGACATCGGCCCCCGCACTGCGCTGTGCGAGCACGGGAAGTGCGATGCACAGCGGCACAGCGGCCAGCAGGGCCGCTCCCAGGACGTTCTTTCGTCGCATCCTCATTCGAGACTCCTTGTGTCTCCCCGCCACACGCGTCACAGCCCCTGCCCGGAGAGCTCCAGACCGACCCACTCCAACGCGGAGAGGATCGTGCTGCCCACGATGTAGCAAAGGGTGAGAAACCCGGCGATCAACAGCGCGTCTACGAACACCGCGTTGCCTGATTCTTCGTGTCGCTCCGGCCGCGTAGCCATCGGCACGTCTCCTTCGCAAGCATGTCCCCGAAGCGTCACTCACTCGGCCCCGGCCGAAGCGTGCGCTCCGGCACCGCTGGTGCCCGCTAGGTCGTCTACCAGGCGCCAGTAGCACGCACGCTTCGGCTCCCCGATCGGCGGAAATCGTTGCCCCGCTGCCAACGGCAGCTCGAAGGACTCCAGGCGAGCCGCAGTCTCGTCGGCCTGCTCGACGAAGCCGTCGAAGTCATACAGGCCGGTTTCCGGACAGATGTCGCCCGTCTGGTACCGCAGTCGCATCTCGCCCTGCATCTCGTTCTCCCGGCTGGCTGCTGCTGCGTGCATCCGGCATTCGGTTGCGCGCTGCTCGCCGGCCCAACGCGTGGTGCCCGGAGAATCTTTGCCGCGGGCCGCGACGGTGTGCATTGGGATTTGTCCCCAGTCAGGCGACGGAGGCGTGGGAGGTGGGTCCGGCAATGCGACGAGTCGCGATCATTGATCGTCGGCAGGTCGGGATGTTACCGAGCGGCGCTGGGAATGATCCCGATACGCCCGCATCGACGGGACACTTGGGAAGCTGTCACGAACGGCGGAAGTCTCGGCGCGGCGGGCTGCGTGGGAGACTCAACGCGCGGCGCGTGCGGGCGCGTGCGGCGTGGCGGAAGCCGTTGTGCGCAAGGACTCCAGCCAGTCGAGCCACGCGTCGAGCCCTGCTCCGGTTCGCGCGGAGACGTGAATGACCGCCGGCCGCGGCATCACCCGCGCGATGGCCGCATCCAGCGAGGCCAACTCGTATTCCGGCAGGGCCGCGAGCAGGTCGCATTTGGTCACGACGACCGCGTCGGCCCGGCGGAAGATGATCGGATACTTGAGCGGCTTGTCTTCGCCCTCGGTGATCGAGAGCACGACCACGCGGGCGGCCTCGCCCAGATCGTAGATCGCCGGGCAGACCAGGTTGCCGACGTTCTCGATGAACAGATAATCGGCCTGTTTCCAGGGTGTCTCGTGCAAGGCGCGGTGCACCATGCGGGCGTCGAGATGACAGGCGGAGCCGGTGGTGATCGAGACGCTCTGGATGCCGGCCCGCTCGAGCCGCCGTGCGTCGCGGTCCGTCTCCAGGTCGCCGCTGATTGCCACCAGGCGGCGCCGCTCGCGCAGCCGTGCGGCCGTCGCCTCCAGCAGCGCCGTCTTGCCCGAGCCCGGCGAGCCCATCACGTTGATCGCGGTCACGCCGGCCGCTTCGAAATGCTCGCGATTGTGCGCCGCGGCGCGATCGTTGTCGGCCAGCAGGTGCTCGTGCATCTCCACCGAAACCTTCGTCGTATCGCCACAGCCACAGGTCTCACACATGTTCCAGCTCCAGTTCGATCTGTTCGAGGACAAGTGCGTCGCCGCGGGTCAGCCGCAGCGGCCGGCCGCAATTCGGGCAACGGACGGCCGTCAAGTCAGCGGCCGCCGCGCCGCAATGATCACAGGCGAACTCGACCGGTTCCCGCTCGATTTGCAGTGCGGCCGACTCGCAGCACGTGCCGGCCCTGAGTGCTGCGAAAGCGAAGTCGAACAACGCCGGCTCGACGCCGGAGAGCTCGCCGATCCGCACGCGGACTCGCATCACGCGGGCCGCGTCGCGCTCCGCCCGGGCGCGCTCGATCCGTTCCAGAAGTGTCCGCACGAGCGAGAATTCATGCACGCCCGGCTCCTTTACTCAGCATATCCGCGGCAACTGCTCGCCCGAGAGCCGCTCCAGCCGCCGGTGGCTGCCGATCCGCGTCCGCAGCAGCACCAGTCCGCCGGACGCCGACGTGACTCCGCCGATATCCACCGCCTGCGGGCAGCCGGTCGCGCGAATCGTCGCCAGGCTCGCGGCCGCGGACCTGTCCGGGACGATTGCGACAAAGCGGCCTTCGCAGGCGACGTAGAGCGGGTCATAACCGAGCAACTCGCACGCACTGCGCACCTCCGGCCGAATGGGCACGCGGTCCTCGTGGATGCGAATTTCGACCTTGGACGCGGCCGCCAGCTCGCACAGCGCCGTCGCCAGCCCGCCGCGGGTCGGGTCGCGCAGGCAGTGAGTCTGCGGCACGGTTCGCAGAAGGGCCAGCACCGGCGCGACGACCGCGGCCGAGTCCGACAGCAGCGGCGGGTCGAAGGCCAGCTCGTGCCGTGCGGCCATGACGGCGATGCCGTGATCGCCGACCGGGCCGGAGACGATGATGCGGTCGCCGGGCTGGGCACGCTCGGGCCCGACTTCGACGCCGTCGAGTACGCGGCCGATGCCGCTGGTGTTGATGTAGATGCCGTCTCCCTTGCCGCGCTCGACGACCTTCGTGTCGCCCGTCACGACAGGTACGGGAATCGCGGCGGCCGCGGCCGCCAGTGAACGCACGATCCGCTCGAGCCGCTCCAGGGGGAGGCCTTCTTCGAGCACGAGCGCGACGGTCAGTGCCAGCGGCTCCGCGCCGCACATGGCCAGATCGTTGACCGTTCCGTGCACGGCGAGCGAGCCGATATCGCCGCCGGGGAAGATCGCAGGCGAGACGACGAAGCTGTCGGTCGAGACGGCGATGCGCTGGCCGGCCAGGTCCAGGACCGCCCCGTCCGCGAGCCGCGCCAGCTCGTCGTTTCGCAGCGCGGGCAGGAGATGCTGCTCGATCAGGTTGGCCATTCGCCGCCCGCCGCCGCCGTGCGCCATCTGAATCACGTCGCTGGTTTCCAGAGGTACCGGGCAGCTCGGCAGTGGGGCGATCTCGCCGATCATCGCGGGTCCTCCTGGTCCCTTGCCCCGGCGACCGACAGCGCGATCGGCGCGCGGCCGTACTGGAAGTACGCTGCGCAGGCGCCCTCGGACGAGACCATCGTCGCGCCGAGCGGGTGTTCGGGCGTGCAGCGCGAGCCGAATTGGGGGCACTCGGTCGGACGCAGCCGGCCCTGAAGCACCAGGCCGCTGAGGCACTCGGCCGGCTCGGGCACCGCGTCGCCGCGCAGACCGAAGACCTCCTCGGCGTCGAAGCGGGCATAGCGCTCGGCCAGGGCCAGGCCGCTGGCCGGGATTTCGCCGATCCCGCGCCACTTGCGGTTGCAGACACGAAAGACGCGTTGCAGCGATTCGCGGGCGAGCAAATTGCCGGCCGGCTGGACCACACGTGCGTACTGGTTTGCGACGCGGGCCTGGCCGTGCTCGAGCTGTGTGACGACCGCGAGCACGCCGCGCAGCAGGTCGGCCGGCTCGAAGCCGGTCACGGCGATCGGGATCGCGAAATCGCGGGCCAGCGACTCGTAGTCTTCGTAGCCGGTGACGGTGCAGACGTGTCCGGGGGCGAGCAGGCCGTCGATCCGGCAGTCCGGCGCCGACAGCAGTGCCCGCAACGACGGCGGCACGAGCACCTGCGCCGCCAGCACGAGAAAGTTCTCCACCCCCTCGCGCTCGGCTTGCAGAATCGCCATTGCGTTCGCCGGCGCAGTCGTCTCGAAGCCGACCGCGAAGAAGACCACGCGGCGGTCGCGGTTCTCACGGGCGATTCGCAGTGCGTCGAGCGGCGAGTAGACGATCCGCACGTCCGCTCCGCGGGCCTTGGCGGCCAGCAGATCACCCTGCGTGCCCGGCACGCGGAGCATGTCGCCGAACGAGCAGAAGATCACGCCCGGCGACGCCGCGATCCGCAGTGCATGATCGATCTGCTCGAGCGGTGTTACACAGACGGGGCAGCCCGGCCCATGAATCAGCCGGATGCGGTCGGACAGCAGCTCGTCGAGCCCGAACTTGAGGATCGAGTGCGTCTGCCCGCCGCAGACCTCCATCAGCGACCAGCTCCGCGTGACGGTCCGTTCGATCGCGGCCAGAAGCGCGCGAACCGCGGCCGGATCGCGATACTCGTCAAGGTGCCGCATCGCGAAGCTCCTCTTCGAGCTGGCCAAGCTCCGCGAGCGCGGCGAGCGTTTCACGGGCGATCTGCTCGTCGACCTTTGCGATCGCGAAGCCGACGTGCACGAGCACATAATCGCCGACGCCCGCCTCAGGTACGAACGTCAGACAGGCGTCGCGCTGCACGCCGCCGAAGTCGACTCGGCCGGTGCGCGGCGGCGGCTGGTCGCGAATCTCGAGCACCTTTCCAGGGATCGCAAGGCACATCGTCGCTCGCCTTTATGGCTGACAGCTCTCGGTCGTGATCGTCCCCGCCCGCTGACAGCGGCGCACCGTCGCACCGCTGCGAATCTCGGCCTTCGCGATCGCATCCGCGATCAGCACCTGCCCGAGCGCCAGTCCGCCGTCGCCGGGCGGAACGCGCTCGTGGCAATAGACCTCGAACTCGCCGGCCAGTCCCGCCTGGACGGCCTGTGAGAGAACCGCGTTCTGGAAGCAGCCACCAGTCAGCACGACCGGCCGCCGCCCGACCCGTCGCGCGGCATCACGAATCATCTCGATCGCCGCGGCCGCCAGCGTGGCGTGAAAACGGCTGCTCACGAATGCCGCCGTCCGCCCGGCGATCACGTCAGCCGTGATCTGCCGCACCGCCGGCCGCAGATCGACGACGCGCAGCTCGCCGGTCTGGAGCGTAATTTCATAGGGCTCGGCCGCGTCGCTCGCCGCCGCAGCCTCCAGCGCCATCGCCACCTGCCCCTCGAAGCGGCTCTCACGCAGGCCGAGCACAAGCGCGCCGATCGCGTCGAAGTAGCGCCCCGCGCCATGAGCGAGCGGGCAATGCAGCCGCCCGCGCAGCAGATGCCGCACGCAGTCGACCGTCATCGCCGGCACGCGCGCGAACAGCGGCAGGTCCGCCAGCGGGGGCGAGCCATCGAACGCGTCCTCCAGCACGGCCAGCGCCAGCCGCCACACCTGCCGAATCGCCTGCTCGCCGCCGGCCAGCGGGATCGGCCGCAGCGTCGCCAGCCGCTGATAGCCGCGGAAGTCCGCCAGCAGCAGCTCGCCTCCCCAGGCGCTTGCCGTGGCCGCGCCATTCCGGCCTGCGTCGGCCGGGCCATATCCCGTGCCGTCCCACGCCAGCCCCAGAACGGGCTGCGTCAGTCCGTGCTCGGCCATCGCGCTGACCACGTGCGCGTGATGATGCTGCACGCCGACGTGCGTCACGCCGCCTCGCCGCAAGGCGTACTGCGTCGAGAAATAGTCCGGGTGCAAATCGTGGGCGACGATCTCGGGCCGTACGCCGACGAACCGCTCGAAGCGCTGCACGCTCTCCTCGAACGCGGCGCAGGCCTCGTGCGTTTCCAGGTCGCCGATGTGCGGACCGAACCAGGCCTGCTCACCGCGGGCCAGGCAGAAGGTGTTCTTCAGGTGCGCTCCGCACGCCAGCACCGGCCGCGAGACCGCCGGCTGGATCAGGATCGGGCTGGGCACGTAGCCGCGGCTGCGGCGGAAGATCGTCGGCCGGCCCGCGATCACCCGCACCACTGAGTCGTCGCAGCGGTTGGCGATCTCGCGGTCATGCAGCAGGAAGGCGTCCGCGATGCGCCCGATCCGGTCCAGCGCCTCTGCGTTCTCCGTGGCCATCGGCTCGTCGGTCAGGTTGCCGGAGGTCATCACCAGCGGCCGGCCGGCCGCCTCCAGCAGCAGCATGTGCAGCGGAGAATAGGCGAGCATCAGCCCGAGCGTAGCACTGCCGGGTGCAACCGCTTGCGATACCGCGCAGTCCCGCCGCCGGCGAACGAGCACGATCGGCCGGGCCGCGTCCCGCAGAAGGCGTCGCTCCGCATCTGAAAGCTCCGCCAGCTCCTCCGCGGCGGCCAGATCGCGAACCATGACGGCCACTGGCTTGGCCTCGCGGCGTTTGCGGCTGCGCAGCCGCTGCACGGCCGCCTCGTACGTCGCGTCGCAGGCGAGGTGAAAGCCGCCCAGCCCCTTGACCGCGACGATCTCGCCCGCAAGCAGGCGCTCGGCGGCGATGCCGATGGCGTCGCCCTCGACCGCCCGTCCGGCCGCGTCGACCAGCCAGACGCGCGGGCCGCACTGCGGACAAGCGACAGGCTCGGCATGAAAGCGCCGCTCGCGCGGGTTCTCATATTCCCGGCGGCACTCGTCGCACATCGGAAACGCGCGCATCGTCGTCCGCGCGCGGTCGTAGGGCGAATCGTCGCAGATGGTGAATCGCGGGCCGCAACGCGTGCAGTTCGTGAACGCATAGCCGAACCGCCGGTCGCCCGGGTCGAGCGTCTCGCGCTCGCATTGCTCGCAGGTCGCTACGTCGGGCGTGATCGAAAGCTCCCGCTGCGTGCTGGCGCGGCTAGCGATGATCTGGAAATCGCCCGGCGGCGGGTGGTCGAGCGGCTGGGCTTCGAGCTTGCGGACGCTCGCGGCCGGCATCGGCGGGTGGCGCAGATGCTCGAGCAGTGCCGCGAGCGCGCTCCCGTCGCCGTGAGCCTGAATCGTAACCCCCTCCGCGTGGTTCCAGATGCGGCCGGTCAGTCCGAGCTGCTCCGCCAGGCAGTAGACCCAGGGGCGGAAACCCACGCCCTGCACGGCGCCGCGAATCTCGATCTGTAGCGCTTCTCGTTTCATCACAACCGGCCGGCTGGTCAGCGGCGGCCGTCACGGGGTGAGTGGCGGTCATCCACAACCACCCGCTCGCGCCGCCCGAGACGGCCGACTCGTCCTTCAGACGGGTAGCACGTTCTGTTCCAGTAGCATGCCGCGTCCGGATAAACTGCCGGCGGGAGCGAGTCATCGGCGATTCGAGGGTTTCGGAGCTGCTGAAATGCCCGCTGCGCGGCTGTGGGCCGCTCGGCCGGGCGCTGCCGGCCGGGCTCGTTTGCCGCCGGGCGGCCGCACAGGTATTCTCGCCCGACCTAGGCTGCACGGAGGCTGCATGGCATCACCCCGCCCGGACGTTGAAAAGCCGCTTTCGAGCGAGACTCCGCACGAGCGCGGCTCGCTGATCGCGTCGCTGGTGCTTGTGGCGGTCTGTGCGGCCGCGATCTACCTGCCGTTTCTGGGCTACAGCCGAACGCTGACGAGTCATGAGGTGATGGTCACGCAGCCGGCGCTTCAGATTCTCGAAGGCGACGGCTGGATCGTCCCGATGTACACGAGCGTGCCTTGGCTGGATAAGCCGCCGCTGGTGAACTGGCTGACGGCGGCTTCGTTCGCGTGGCTGGGCTTTTCGGAGTTCGCGGCGCGGCTGCCCGCTGCGCTCAGCGGGGTACTGCTGTCGCTGCTGGTGGCGCTGCTCGGCTGGCGGTTGTGGGGGGCGACGGCCGGCCTGCTGGCGGGACTGGCGCAGGCGACGATGGTCATTTCGTATACGTACGGGCGGCTGGGTGAGATCGACATTCATCTCGCGCTGCTGGTGACCGCCTGCCACGCGGTGCTGCTGTGGCACTGGCGCGGCGGGCGGACGGACCTGCCGCTGCCGCATGCGATCGCGTTTCACGTGCTCGCGGGGCTGGCGGTGATGACCAAGGGGCCGATCGGGGCGGTGCTGCCGGGGCTGACCGTGCTCGGTCTGTGCGGGCTTCAGCGCACGCTGGCGCCGCTGCGGGCGGTGCTCTTCACGCCGGCGATCATCGCCTTCTTCGCCGTGACGGTTCCGTGGCACATCGCGGCACTTGTGGTCGCCGGCCAGGAGGCGCTCCGGCAGTGGTTCTATAACAACGTGGTCCGCTTCGGCGGGGGCGGGTTTCATCTCGGCCCCAAGTCGCTGCTCTACTACTTCATCAACATCCCCTGGTTGATTCTGCCGTGGACGCCCGTGCTGATCGTCGGCGGCAAGCGGCTGCTGGTCGACGCCCGCCGGCCGGAGGCCGCGGCCGAGCGCTTTCTGTGGGTGTGGTTCCTGGTCGGGCTGCTGTTTCTGACGCTCGCGGCGCACAAGAACAAGCAGTACGCGCTGCCGATTCTGCCGCCGCTGATGCTGCTGACAGGCAAGCTGCTGGCGATCTGGATCGCGGAGAAGGGCACGCGGGCGCGGCACGTCGTAACCGGGACGGTGATCGGCATGATCGCCGCGTACGGGATCGTCAGCGCGGTCGTGATGCCGATGCGCGACCACCGCGCCCCGACGATCGATTTCGTGCGCGAGGCCTGCGCCCGCGTGCCGGAAGGCACCAGTCTATACGTCGTCGGGCTGGGGCAATCATCCATCTACCCCTATCTGACGTACGAGCCGCTGCGTTATCTGAACTCGAAGGAGCAAGTCGAGGGCGCGCTGGTGAATCTGCCCGAGGAGCCGATGTGGGTGCTCACCTTGCGGGCGAATCTGGAGCAGACGGCCGAGCACGGGTTGAGCTTCGAGGAGCTGGCGGCCGAGCCCGTCCGCAAGAAGTATCCGGCCCCGGAGACGCTCGTGCTCGGCATCGTCCGCCGGGCGACGACGACAACGACCGCGCCGGCCGAGTCGCAGCCGAGCGCACCGGCCGGATCGCAGCCAGACGAAACTCCTCCGGCCACGCAGCCGCGGCCGGAGGAGTAGCTCGAGTTCTGGGCTCCGGCTGCTCATCCGCCGATGCGGGCGGTTCCACCGGTCGAGAGCAGCCGCATCGGCCGGAAGATGCGGCACTGCTGGTTGTACGTCCCCGGCCGCAGGCGCACATCGTCGCCGGCGATCACGCAATAGGACGCCGCGACGATGTCATTGAACGGCTCGTCGCTGGTTCCCGCCTCGAAGCCGCTGTAACCCGCATCCACGTAGACGGGGCTGGCGATGTTGTTCAGGAACGGTTGCAGGTCGTCATACGCGTGGGCGAAGCGGCCATAGTACGAGACGTCACAGTTGATCGAACCCGTCAGCGTTCCGCGCACGCGCCGGCTGGAGTCGAGCACGGGCGAGCCCGACGATCCCGGCCGGGTCGAGCCGGTGGTCCAGCGCACGCCCCAGACGTGCGCCCAGATGCAGTTGTCGCCGTTCTGGTCGCAGAACTCTCCGTAGAGCGCTCCCTCGTTGTAGCCGAAGGAGATGCTGCGCGTCATGCCGGCCGGGTGGTGAATCCCGTTTCCGTCGGCGAACGAGTCCCAGAACCCGGACGCCCAGCCGAGAAACGAGGTGCTGACGACGACGGGCTGGTCGGCGATGCCGAGCAGGTTCCAGTCGCTGTCCGAGTTGACCCGCAGAATCCAGGCCCCCTCATTGCGTGGGAATGAATTGGGGCTCATGGAAGTCGGGTCGCCCACGCAGCTCGCGTTCTGGAAGTTCCAGACGAAGACGGTGAAGCGCGAGCCGATGCCGCAGTGATTGGCGGTCATCACCAGCGGACAGGCATCCGACGGACTGCGGTTCAGCAGCGCGCCGCTACAGAAGCCGACGACGTTCTGCTGGGCGTTGATCGTCGCCAGCATGCAGACCGCGCTGGCCGTCGTCTGCCAGCTCGCGTAGCACGCCGCGTCCTCCATGTCGCAGCCGCGCGTTTGCGGATCGTTCGGCGGCGGGGGCGGCATGTTGTAGTACCCGACGCCGTCGAAGGCGGGCATCGCCGGTGGAAACGCCCCGCCCGGCGGGACATAGAACTCCAGCCCGATCGAGTCGCCGAAGATGATCGTTGTCCACCAGTGATCATTCTCGTCCGTGTCGAGTGCCTGGTAGGGGCCGAAGGCCGCGCCGCTGAGCGGGTCGTAGACGCGGAGCTGCAAGCCGTCGAAGCCGAACCGCCCGGCGAGCCGAATGCGAAGCGCGTGCGCGCCGGCCGAGGTGAGCTCGACCGCCCACACGTGGCCACCGTCGCCGGTCTGTGTCCAGATCGGCTCGGGAACCAGGCCGGCCGGCAGCGGCTCGATATAGCCGGCCACGTCCGGTCCGTGAATCGCCGCCGGCTCGCGCGTTTCCGGCAGGGCGACGACATCCGCACTGATCTGCGGTGCGAGCCGCTGGCCGACGGTGCGGGCACGGGCGGGCGCCTCGAAGAAGGCTCCGTCGATGGCAACGCCGGGCGTCTGCGGCTGCACGTCAGGCAGAATCCGGACCGGCACCTGAGCCGGGCCCGATCGCGCCAGGATGCCGGCCGCCAGCAGAAGCGCGAGCGCTGGGATCATCGTTCTGTGTCTGACTTTCATCGTCATTCCTCCACGCTCAGGCCGCTACTGAAGCGAAACCAGCACGAGCACCAGTCCCCGGCCGGAGTCCAGCGACGTCATGGCCTTGCCGATGATCGCGCCCTGGGCCGCGTCGTGGTCGACGACCTTCATCGCATGGCCCGGCTCACCGGCCGTCGTCAACAGGTCGCCCGGCTCGATCGGCCGCCGGCTCGCGTCGCACCGGACCCAGACCCGGCCGGAGAGCGCGATCGGCGGTGCATCTTCGCTGCCGGGCAGGTTGCCGAGGATTGCGCCCAGCGGAATATCGCCGGCCCCGCTGACGACGCCGGCCACGCGGCGGTTGTAGGCCCCGCGGGCGATTCGCAGCTTGCCGGGGTGGTCCGGGTCGATTTCCATCACCGTGCCCGGCTCGATCTCGGCCGTCTCGCTGGTGGGGAATTTCTCGGCCACATCGGCGCCGGTGATTTCGAGGATTTCGGTTCGCGTTACGCCGGCGACCCACAGCGCGGGCACGCTGTCGTTGTTCTGGAGGATCGTCAGGGCGGAGTTGTTGTTCGAGCCGCTGGTCATGTTGATCAGCACGCCGCCGCCGGTGCCGAGCTGCGAGAAATTCGCGAGGGCGGTACTGGTCGCATTGAGTACGTGCAGTCGCGACGAAGGAGAGCTAATCCCGACCCCGACGTTGTCGTTGGCGATGATGTCGCTCCCGGCATTGATCACGCCGCCGAAATCAGAATCGCCCCAGACGAGCAACGCATTGCCCGCGCCGAGAAAGCCGGATCCGGCGAAGCTTCCGCCGTAGCCGGTCTCCGTTGTGGCTGTGCCCGAAACGCCATAGGTGCCGATGCCGGAGATTCCCGTCGTCCCGGTTCCGCCGTTGACGGTGAGACGGGCGTAGTCGGTGTTCGTGGTGCCGATGCCGACGTTGCCGCCGTTGTCCTGAAGGAAGACACGTCCGTTCGAATCGGCGGATCGGATGTACCAGTCGCCGCTGGCGCCGTAGTGCACGTGGCTCACGCGGGAGCCGATTTCCGGCGCCCGGAAGCGAGCCGTGTTGTCGCCGGATGAAGCCGTCGACGAGACGACATCCAGGAACGACCCCGGCGAAGATGTGCCGATGCCGACCTTGCCATCCGTCTGGAGCACGAAACGCGTCGGGTTGGCCGAGTAGTTCGCATCCGTGCCGTGCTTGATGTAGAGCGCGCTGCCTGCGGCCGACGTGTTGCGCCCGATGCCCCACTTGTCGATCAGCAGACCGTTGGCGTCCACCTCACCCAGGCTGATGGCCGATCCGCGCGAGCCGCTGCCGTCGCTGTAGAGCCCGATCACCGCGTCGGTCGCCTCGACAATCAGATCGTCGCTGTATAGCGCGCCCGTTCCGGCCGGCATGCGTTCAGTGGCGACGTGAAGGGTTGCATACGCCGGCAGGCCGAGCGTCTGGCCCACGCCGACGTTGCCGCTGTTCGTATTGTAGATGTGCGCGCCATTCGCGTTCCAGAATCCGCCACCGCTGCCTGGGCCGCTGAACGCATAGAGCGCATACGGCGCCGCCGTGAGCGGTTGCCGCGGGCTCAGCGGCGTTCCGTTGACGTTGATCTGGAGCCAGCGCGGAGAGCCGTCGAACGCGTTGGACCCGTACTCATCCGCCTCATTGAGCTGAACGGTGAACACGCCGTCCGCCACCTCAACACCCAGCCCGACGCCGATGCCGATCTGACTGCCTCCGGAGGGTGAATCCCAGAGAGAGAACGACATGTCGTAGAAGCCGTTGGCCGGCTGGCCGGCCTCCATCAGGCTGCCCTGGTACGTAATCTCCGTCTGGGCAGAGACTTGTAGCGCGGCAGCCGCCACGAAGAGGGCCGTGGCCGCCGGCAGGAAGCAGTGTCGCGTCATAGTCTGAATCCTCGCTGAAATTGCTGCACGAAAGCCCGAACAGAAACGGTCCGTCAGGGGTACGTGCGCCGCCTGGCGCGAGAATCCGTCATTCTGCTCTGAGAAATGGGGGACCGGCCTCGCTGGTGCGAGACATCGCTGGTGCGAGATTCGCATCTCGCACCAGGGTGACAGGTGGCAAGTGACAGGTGACAGAGGTCGGGTGACAGGTGGCATTTGACAGGTGGCAGGCGGCAGGGCATCCGCCACTGCGGCCGGGTGAAACCCGCCCGGCAGACCGGCGCTGGACGAGTGCCCCCCGTTACGTCCCGTACACGGCCAGCAGGTCCACCAGGTCGCTGAGCGTCACGCAGCCGTCTTCGTTCACGTCGGCGTAGCGGTCGAACGCCGCATCCCCGCCGCACGGTCCGTAGGCGGCCAGCAGGCCGGCCAGGTCGCGAATATCGATCCGCTCGTCGCCGTTCAGGTCGCCGCGACGGCGGACGTTGAGAATATCCACGCCGCTGTCCGGCCGCGCGAAATACACGCGCCCCGGCTTGGCGTCGAGGCAGCCGCTGCCGTACCAGGGCTCGTAAATCGCGGCCAGCCGCGGCCGCAGGATGCCGAGCAGGGGGAGGGCCAGGCTGGCGCCGAGGGTTGGCGGGCCCGCGGCCCCAATCGGGACGGGCTTCTCGAGATCGATCACCGGCTGAGCAGGAGTTTGTTGCATGGCGTCCTGGCGGAGTTTATAGCGCCGCCGGGCGCGGAATGCACGCGCTGGGGCAGGCGCGCACTGGCGCATCCTGTAACGTCGGTCCCTCAATAGCGGAACCCGGAGTCCTCAAATCCTGGTTTCCTCGATTCCAGCGTAAAACCGGCGTTCGACGGCCCGTTTTCGGCGAGTCTGCGCCCCGGCGGCAGAAATTCCGGCATGGTCCTAAAAAGTCACTTGACGAATCCTCCGGGGGGTGGGGTACACTTCAGCACCGCTTCATGTTCGGGAGCGCCAGTGGGGTCGCATTATGCGGCGGCGCGCATCTACGCTGATCGAGATGCTGGTCGTTGTGGCCGTGATCGGGCTGCTGATCGCCTCGATCGTGCCCTCGCTTCTATCGGCTCACCAGCGCAGCGTCGGAGCCAAGTGTGCGGGCAACCTGCACCAGGTCGGCGTCCTGATTTACTCGTTTCTGGGCGAGCACAAGGATACGGTCGCCCCGTGCGTGCGCGATTTCGACTACTACTGGGACCGCGAGCCCCTGATCGGCTGGGACATTCAGACCGGTACGTGGGCGGGCGTGCCGGGTGGGGCCGGCACCATCTGGAGTTGTCCGGCGCAGCGAACGCCGTTCGTCGGGAACGCCCGCGCGCTGGGACTGGACACGAGGTATGCCAAGCCGGATGGGATGGTCTACCTGGTCGGACCGCGCTGGTGGAAGGAGCCGTCCAAGCTGGTGCTGGCCTACGATGTGCAGGCCAACATGATTGAGCCGCCGTGGCCGCTGGCGCACGCCGTCGAGCCGAACATCGGCGACATCTCCGACGAGAACATCTGCGGCTGGAATCGCGATGGCCCCGACGTCGTCATGAACATGCTTCTCGACATTCACGGTCCGCACGGCGGGGAATACGGGGCACTCTTCGCAGACGGTCACGCCGGTGTCGGCTTTCCCGCCGAGGCCGGCCTTCTGTATTGGTCGGGACGACGATGGTGGCCCTGAGGGCCAGGAGGCGTCTGCATGTCCGGCAGGTTAGCATCGCTGATCTTTGTCGCGTGTATCGCGACGGGCAGTCTTGTGGTGAACCGGGCCTATGGCAGCGTTCTGCAAAGGTATGCGTGCGTCGCGGGCCAGGAGTGCGCTGGGGTTACGCAACCGTGCTACAACAACCAGCCCACCCCACTCGTGTGCAGCTTTTGCAACAGCGAGCTAATCGAGCTCATCTGCAAGTCCTCCGTTGGATTCTGCGTTTCGACCGGGGATTTCGACTGTGGCTCAAAGTATCAAGGGTATTGTTACCAGTACGTCCATTACTGTAGCAATGCGAGCTGGGTATCGGCCGAGTGCAAGGTCCCGAAATGCGACGCGCCACCGCCGCCATAGCGGCTGTCGCTTGCTACTCAACTCTCTGCCTCACGGCCCGCCCTGAGTGAAGGCTGCCATGAAGACCCTTGCGCCCTTCTTTTTGTTGGTGCTGTGCGCGCCTGCGAGTGGTGAAGATGCCGTCCAGCACTTTTTGAGACGGCGCGCGGCGCTTGAAAAGGTGTACGTCGAGTACGACTGGCTGACGTGTCGCTGCTATCACGGTGACCCGTTCAACCCGAATAACTGGGACACGAGACCGTTCCCGGAGTCGTTTAACACGCGCTACCGCGCATGGATACTGCGACCACACATCCGCACATCGGCTGTAGGGCCGGGATTTCCGGAAGCGGAGCAAAACAAGAGTTGGTTGGATGGTATTCTGACGAAGAAGGCCCTGGCAGCCGACGGCTCCAGCAGTGTAATTATCAATACTGATGTTCTCAATTTCACGGGTCCTATTCCGTTTCTCACACCGCTGGAAATCCTGCAAACTTTCGACGTGAAGTGTGACCTGTTCTCGCTCGCCGAAAATGGGGCGCTGCGCGTGGTTGAGGAAACGGCCGAGCGTGTCGTGCTCGAAGGGTCAGTCGACCAGCTTTGTCGGGCCGAGACGCAGGGTCCGCCACGAAATGTACGTGTCGAACTGGATCCCCAGAACAATCACGTACCAAGCCGTGTCGTCGTGGAAACCAACCTGCCAGGTCACAAGGCTGTCTGGGAAATGCGGGTAGTCGGCACCGCCGCGGTTGGAGAAACAACGGGGATCTGCGAAGCAATCCTGGTGTTAACCAGGACGCCGGACGATCTTCCATGGTCGACCGTGTATCATTTCAAGGCGGATCGTTACGAGGTTGCCCCGAGACTCGGCCGCGCAGAGATAGAGATTCCGATCCCCGCGGCGGCGGTCAAACTGGTGGATGTCACGCGCGGTATTCGCCGGGAAGTAGATGCGACTGGTAAGGTGATACGAGAGGAGCGCTTCACAGGAGAACAGTACGACCAGGACCGCCGTGCAGCGGGCGAGGCATTCCAATTACGCGAGGCGAGTGTAGCTGAACTGGCAAGGCGGCAGAGGTGGTTTACGTGGCTCGTCTGGGTCGCTGGATCAGCCACCGCGCTGTTGTTCGGAGCGTGGTTATGGAAGCGGCGCTCGCTCGCACGCGCGTAGCAGCAACCGGGCAGGTTCGCAGATTCGACACTAGCGTACGCTGGTTGCTCGCGGCGATTTTCGCGTGGTCGGCCGGCGGGAAGTTCGTCTCGGTCAGCGAGTTCGGACGCATGGTCGAGGCGATTGGCGTGGGCCCACGCCGCTGCTGCCGTACCTCGCGTATGGACTGCCACCCCTTGAGCTGGCGCTGGCCGTGCTGTTGGCGACGAACACATTGCGGATCGGAACGTTCCTTGTCTCGTTTTTTCTTTCCGCGAGCTTTGCGATTATTCACTCGATCGCCCTCCTCTCAGGCACGGCCGTACCCTGCGGCTGTGCAGGGGTTCGGCTTACGTTCGAGGGTTGGAAGGCGCACTTGGCGATGCTCGCCATCACCCGCGTGATGGCCACCCTATCGGCAACCAGCTTGATGATGACGCGCCCGCGTGTCCGAGGGGGGCGGGACGCGATCGAACACCTGGGCAGGGCGGACAGCTGACGGCGCAGCGCGCGAGGTTCGTCCCTTCGCGTAGGAATCCGGTTTCCGCCAACAAGGGGTCTTGCAGGTACTCGTCGCACGCGCCCTCCGTGCACGCGCCCGTCCCATAATTCCACGTTCCCGCGGAACGCTTCGCCGAGCGGCACGAACGACAGCTCCTCCGGCCGCGTCGGGTCGCTCACGTCCAGCAGCCGGAAGCCGGCGTCGTACACGGCGATGCACGCCAGGCCGCCGTCGACGGCGACGTGCGCGACGGCGTCTGGTACGCGGTACTCGCCGATGACCCGCGGTCGCATCGGGTCCTGAATGTCGAATATCTTGAGCCCGGCCCCGAACGCCGCCGCGAAGGCCAGGTCACCGACCAGGTCGATCTCGACGATGATGTGGCCGGCCGGCTCGGATTCTCCAACCCGCACCGGCGCATTCGGGTCGGAAATGTCCAGCACGACCAGCCGCTGGCCGACGCTGATACAGGCGAGCTGATCGCGCACCGCGACGGCGTTGCACGTCCCCCCCAGTTGCCGAGCCGGTCGATCCGCAAGTCCCCGGCCGAGGCGGGCGGCAGAGCGATGGCGGCGCTGACAGCCAGCGGCAGCGAAGTGATCCAGTGCACGAGCGGGTTGGAAGAGCGCATCGGCCGGCCTCCCCAGCGGTTGTCTGAGGCGAGTCCGCCGCCCGGGCCGGCGGAGCGGCCGGCCGAGCCGCGGGCAACATGGATACGCTCTGATTATCGGAGCGGGCGCGAATCGTGCTTGAGCCGGACGTGAGTCAATCACGGCCGGGGACGGCCGTTTGCGGACTGCGTCTGAAATGCGCGTGGGCCGATCCGTGGCCGGCGAGTTCGGTGGGGTTCGCGAGCCGGCGGAGAGTGATCGCTTATCTGTGCGGCCGTCGCCCCTCGCAACCCGTTGAGAGTGCCGCGGTCGATGCCTGTGGCACCGCTATTCAAGCGTTGCCACAGTATTTCAAGTAGCCGCTAGCGGCCGATCCGAACCAGCCCGCCGCAGGCCTCGATTCGCATGCGCTTGTTGATCGTCACCGTTTCGGTGGTCGAGCCGGCCTTGATTCGCAGCACTGGCTCGATGTACGTCGGTGCTGGGCCGGCATAGATCCCTACCGCCCCGGTCCAGACGGTCGGCCAAGGATCGTGAAACGAGCCGCGCGGGACTCCGCCGTAGCCGAAGTCCACCCAGACCTCGAACCGTGGATTGCGCCAGCTCTCGCGATTGGCGGCCGTCGCGTTGATGGTCGAGGTGTTGTACGCGCCCAGAAACTCGGGCGGCGGCCCTTCGCCGCACATGTAGCCGGTGGGCACACCGTCGTGCATCACGGTGGGGTTTGAAAACTTGCCGATCCGCGTGTAGTCGCTGGCATCGTTGTCGTACGACATCACGGTTCGCCAGCCGGTTCCGCTCGTGCCGAAGAATCGATGGCCGTAGGAATAGCAGAACTCGCTGCACGAGCCGAATCCGCCCTCATCCTCCAGATTGTGTGCACAACCCTGAAGATGGCCGACCTCGTGCGGAAACGTGAACGTGGGACTGGTGGCGCAATCCTGGGCGACGATGCAGAAACCCTCTGAAGAGTCGCTGGGTGTGCAGAAGGCGATGCCGCAGCCGTCCTGGCCGATGTCGGCGACGAGTAGCACAACGACGTCCGCGCCGTATGCGTTCCGCACGCCGTGCACTTCGTCCATGATGCCGTCGGATGGGTCGGCCAGCCGGTCGCGGTCGACCTCCATGTCGATGTTTGAGACGTAGTTGATCTCCCGCCGCTCCACCAGATAGGCGCGCGGACCGATGATGCTGTCGAGGTAGGTTTGATTCGTGTCGTCGACAGCGAGTTGACAGAGAGCCTCGATCGCAGTCGTTCCGCCGGCCTGCATGCGGGCTGCCGGCGTGTAGTACACCAGCAGGTCCAGCCGGCGAGGCGGCGTGGGGCAGCCGCCGCGCTGCGTGAAATCCTCCGGCGGGTCCGCGTCGCGCACGTCGACCGGCAACGGCGGCGGCGCGTCCGGATCGGGCGGGAGTGGCCGCGATGCCGCGCCGGTGGTCAGACAGCCGGGAAAGGCGGCCTCATCCAGCGGCCCGATCTCGTGCACACCGCCGGTCAGGTAGCTCAGCTTGTAGTACCCGCGCCGCATCGGTGAGATGATCCGGCCGGCGACCACGTCGTCTTCGACGACGAGAATCGCGTTGCCGGCCGGGTCGTCGCCGAGCCGGCCGAAGATGCTCAAGCGCGTCGACGAGCGCCGCTCGACGCGATCGACATTCACCACCAATCCATCCGCAACCATCCCGAAATCGAGCCGATCACCGACCACAGCCGTCCCCAGCAGCGTGTGGTCGACGAGCACGAAGCTCGCCTGCGGGGCCGGTGGGCGCGGAAGCGGAGCAGCGGGCGCGGCGGCCGGCTGAAGAACGAGCAGTTCGTCGGCCTGCTGGGCCAGCGCTGTCAGAGACGTGGCCGTCGCAGTCGCCATAGCGCTGAGCGCAAGTACGGTTCTCATCGTATGCATCCTCCCTTCGCGCGGCCCGCTTACTGGAGGCTCACAAGTACGAGCACGAGGCCTCGCTCGCCCGCGGCCAACGGCGTCATTGCTTTTCCGAGGATCGCGCCACGGGCCCGCTCCGTATCCACCGCCCTCATCGCGTGCCCGGCTGTCTCCGACGTTGTCAAAAGGTCGCCGGGTTGAATCGCCCGCTCCCGTGCGTCACAGCGGACGTATACACGGCCGGAAAGCGCGATCGCCGGCGCCGCTTCGTGGCCTGGCAGATTGCCGAGGATCGCGCCGATTGGGATGTCACCGGCGCCGCTGACCACACCGACCACGCAGGTGTTGTACGCCCCGCGGGCGACGCAGAGCTTGCCCGGGCTTGTCGGATCGATCGCCATGACCATGCCCGGCTCGATCTCGTCGTCCGGCTCGCTCGTCGGAAAGCGCTCCGCCAGGTCGGCTCCGGTGATCTCGAGCACATCCGTACGGGCCGTGCCTACG
The DNA here is from genome assembly GCA_964643885.1 of uncultured Planctomycetales bacterium. Taxonomy (GTDB): domain Bacteria; phylum Planctomycetota; class Phycisphaerae; order UBA1845; family Fen-1342; genus CAADGL01. The sequence continues at coordinate 59,033 of CAZXUI010000002.1, read as the reverse complement.
ACATTCAGCGCCGGACCGCCGCCGTTCGAGATGACCTGCAACGCCGGCGCGTCACCGGCCGTGGTGATGTTTGCAGCGGGCGCGTTGTCGGAGAATCCGGTCACACTGAGCGCTGAGAAATTCGTCGTGCCGCTGAGCGAAGAGATGACGACGCCGGGCTGCGTGCCGAGCTGATTGAACTGCGCCGTCTGTTCCCCTGACGCCGTGACGTGCAGGCGAGCCGACGGATTGGTCAGACCGATGGCGAGCCTGCCGGTGCTGCTGCTCTGCGAGATGGTCACGTCCCCGCCATCGGCGTTCAGCGACAGCCTGGACACGGCGCCCGCGCTGCGGGCCATGATCTCGTTGTTGTCCAGCGACAGGTTCGTCCCGTCCTGCGAGCCGAGAATCAGGTAGCCGCCGCCCGCCGGCGCGGTATCCGTCCCGCCGGCCACCTGAAGCTTGCCCTCCGGCGTACCGGTGCCGATCCCGACGCGGCCGTCCTGATCGATCGCGACCTGGTCCGCGCCGCCGGTCCGCAGCCACAGCCGATCGCCGATGATGCTTCGCAGATACGTCACCCCGCCGGCCAGCACGTCGTTGCCGTCGATGAAGTCGACCGCCCCGATCGTGAAGCTCAGTCCGCTCGACGGACCCTTCAATTCCAGATGCGGCCCGCTCGTCGACGAGATCCGCGCCGCCGGTGCGGAGATGTCGAGCCGCCGCTGCGGGCTGCTCGTGCCGATTCCGACGTTGCCGACGTCGGTGATCACCATCCGCGTCGCATTCCCGCCCGTGCGGAACTGGAATCCATCCGGAACCGACGTGTTGTTGAAGATAATGCCGCCGTTGACGTTGCTCTCGGGGTCGCCGAACAGAACGCCGCGCTCCGTCTCGTCCGGGCTCAATATGCTGACATACGAGTAGGTGTCGCGCTCGAACGTCGCGGTCGAATGCGAGTACGCGGTGACCGCGCCCGCCGAGCCGTCGGAGACGTGAAGCAGCGAGTCCGGAGCACTCGTGCCGACGCCGACGCCGCCCGCGTTGTTATTGAAAATGCTCGTGCCGCTGGCCGACCAGAACCCGCCGCCGCCGCCCGGGCCGCCCAACGCGTAGAGCGCGTAGGGCGCCGCGCTCAGCGGCTGCCGCGGCGCGAGCACCGCGTAGAGGCCGGCCGCACAGTTGCCCGGCGTGTTATCGGTCCGCACGGCGATCTCGATCCAGCGGGCATTGCCATTGAACATGCCCGCGCCGAAGTCGAGCTCGACGCTGAACAGACCGTCGACGATGTGCACGTCGTCCACGCAGATCGTGCCGCCGACCTGGACGCCGCCCGACTCCGCGTCGAAGAGGCTGAATTGCAGGTCGTGCGGGCCGCTGGCCGCACTTCCGCCGGCCAGCAGCCGCCCCTGATAGCTGAACTCCGTCCCTACCGGAACCTGCGCCAGGCCCGCAACGGCACCCAGCCACAGGCCCGCACCAACTACGAATCCGGCAGATTTCATCGCACTTCTCCTGGTTCGCGGCCACGGCCGCCCGGTCCACATCCCCGCCCGGCCGTAGATTCCGGGCCCGCGGCGGCGGTACACTGCACAGAGCCGGGCCGGCGCTCGCTGGAATATCAGTCCGAAATCGCGGTGCTCAACCCGTCAGACGCCATGGACCCGCAACCACAAATCCCCGCCTCCCGCTCGAGCGAGCCGGTCACGCAAATGCTCAATGCGGCCGCCGCCGGCGACGAACGCGCCGCCGCGACGCTGCTTCCGCTGCTTTACGACGAGCTGCGCCGCCTGGCGCGGGCCCGGATGGCCGGCTCGGCGCCGGGCACGACGCTCCAGCCGACCGCCCTGGTACACGAGGCCTATCTGCGGCTCGTCGGCCACCAGGATCCCGGCTGGAACAGCCGCGGTCACTTTTTCGCCGCGGCCGCGCGGGCTATGCGGAACATCCTGGTCGAGCAGGCCCGCCGGAAGGGCAGCCTCAAGCGGGGTGGCGACCGCCGGCGGATGGTGACGGATGAGGCCGACCTGGCGATCGACGCTCCGGCCGACGACGTGCTGGCGCTGGACGAGGCTCTGACGCAGCTTGAAAAGACCGACGCGCGCAAGGCACAGATCGTCTCGCTGCACTGGTTCTGCGGATTGACACTGGAGGACACGGCCGCATCCCTGGGCGTGTCCCTGGCGACGGTGGAACGGGAGTGGCGCTTCACGAAGGCGCTGCTGCGGACGCTGCTGAGCGAGCCCGATTCTCACCCGTCCTGACGGGTTTGCCGCCCGGCCTGCGGACTGATAGTGGAGTATCGGCCGGCGGGGGCTCGTGCGGGTTCCGCGCCGGCGCCCCGCAGCGCCGCCATTCGATCGCGGCTGGGAAGGCGACTCGCATCATGATTCGGCCGGATGATCCCCGGATTCGACAGGCGGAGTCGATCTTCGAGGAGGTCGTCGCCATGCCGCCGGAACAGCGCTCTGCGCATCTCGATGTGCACTGCGGCCCGGATTCGGATTTGCGCGACTTTGTCGAGCGATTGCTCGGCAATGACTCTCCGGACGGCGAGACCCTATTGAGCCGGCCGCTCTTTCGGCCCGCCGGACTGGAGTCGGGCGGCGACGATCCGCCGCAGTCGATCGGGGGCTATCGCGTCCTGCGCGAGATCGGCCAGGGCGGCATGGGCGTCGTCTACGAGGCCCAGCACGCGGACGCTCGCCGAACGGTCGCGCTGAAGGTCATTCGCTGCGGGTTCCCAAGCCGCGAGATGCGCCGCCGCTTCGAGTTCGAAGCCGAAGTGCTGGGGCGGCTGCACCATCCCGCCATCGCGCAGATCTACGAGGCCGGCAGCGGCGATGCGACCACGGCGCGCGGCCAGCGCGCCCACCTGCCCTACTTCGCGATGGAGTTCATCGAAGGCCGGCCGCTGCTGCGCTACGTGAACGGGCACGACCTTCCCAACCGCCAGCGGCTCGAGCTGTTGGCGCGGGTCTGCGACGCGGTCAACTACGCCCACCAGCAGGGCGTCATCCATCGGGACCTCAAGCCGGGAAACATCCTCGTCACCGCGGCCGGCCAGCCGAAGATTCTCGATTTCGGCGTCGCCCGCATCGTCCGTCGCGATTGCGGCGGCCAGGACTCGCGCACCGCGTTCACGGGTGTCGGCCAGCTTCTGGGCACGCTTCCCTACATGAGTCCCGAGCAGCTCAGCGGCGATCCGGATCAGATTGACACACGCACGGACGTCTACTCGCTCGGCGTGATCCTCTATGAGCTGCTCTGCGGCCGACTGCCGTACAACGTCGAGGGCCAGTCGCTCCCGCAGGCGGCCCGGACGGTGTGCGAGACGCAGCTCGTCCGCCTGGCCGCCATCGATCGACGCCTGCGCGGCGATCTGGACACCGTCGTCACCCGCGCGCTCGAAAAGGACAAGGCGCGTCGTTACCAGACGGCGGCCGAGCTGGCCGACGACATCCGCCGCTATCTGCGCGGCGAGCCGGTCGGCGCACTGCGGGACTCGGTCCTGTACGTGCTGCGCAAGGCCATTGCCCGCTATCGCTGGCCGGCGGCCGTCGCGGGCGTCTCTCTGCTCAGCCTGGCCGGATTCGCGATCTACACCAGCGTTCAGGCGGAGCGGAACCGGGTGCTGGCCGAGCGCGAGCGCCAGGCGCGCATGCAGGCCGTCGCGGCACAGACATCGGCGGAGACCAGCCGGCAGCTCGCCCAGCGCGAGGCCGACCGGGCGGCGGCGGTCAAGTCGTTCCTCCAGCGCATGCTCACGGCCACCGATCCGGCCGCGTCGCAGGGCGGGCAGACCAAGCTGCGCTTCGTTCTGGACGACGCCGGCCGTGAGCTGGAACAGGGCCTGCTCGCGGACCAGCCGGAGGTCGAGGCGGAAGTGCGCGAGACGCTCGCGCAGACGTACTTTCACCTGGGGCTCTTCAACTCCGCCGCGCCGCACTTCGAGTGGCTCCGCGGCCACTGCGAGGGCCGCTACGGCGAATCGGATCGGCGGACACTGCGGGTGCTGGAGCGGCTGGGCCGCGTCTACAGCGAGGCCGGCCGCTACTCGGATGCGAAGCTCGCCTTCGATCGCTGTCTGAAGCTGGCGCTGGCCGCCCATCCGGACGACGCCGAACTGACGCTGGCCGCGATGAACGGACTGGGGCGCGTGCTGATGCAGCTCGGCCGGCCGGAGGCGGCCGAGCCGCTGAATCTCGAGGCGCTTGGCGGCGTACAGCACGCCTTGGGCGAAGACCACGATCTATTCGCCCGCGCGACGTTCAATCTCGGCAGCGTCTATCACGAGCAGGGACGGCTGGCGGAGGCGGAACAGCTTTACCGCCGCGCTCTGGACGTGACACAGCGCCTGCATGGCGAGGACTCGTACGAAGCGATCCGCCTGCGCTGGCACCTGGCGCGCGACATTCTGATGCAGACGGATCGGGCGGCCGAGGCCGAAGGGCTGCTGCGCGAGACGCTCGAGCTCGCCACCCGCAAGCTCGGCGATGAGCACACCGCCACCAACGCCGTTCTGATCGAGCTCAGCCACGTGCTGGCCCATCAGCAGCGGCCGGACGAGGCGGAGCGGCTGCTGCGCGACGCGGTGGCCGGGTTCCGCGACATCCGCGCCGTGGAGGTCGAAGACACCATGGCCGTCGTCGGCGAGCTGGCCAATCTGCTCGCCACGCAGGGCCGCGATGCGGAGGCGATCGCGCTGCTCGAGGAGGGACTCGCGCGGGCAACGCGGCTGCACGGAGATGGTCATCGCGTCGTCGCGATGTGGCTGGCGCACCTGGCGAAAGTGAACGGCGATTCGGGTGATTATGTCGCCGCCCTCGACGCGGCGCGGCGCGGCCTGGAGCTGCGCCGGCGGCTCTTCGGCGACGAGCATGAAACCGTCGCCACGAGTCTTCAGCAGATGGGCTGGTACTGCGCCCGGCTGGACCGGCCGGAGCGGGTCGAGTTCTACCGGCAGGCCTTCGAAATGCGAAAGAAGCTGCTGGGCGACACGCACCCGGACACCATTCAGTCGACGATCACGCTCGCGTTCTCGCTGCGAGATATGGGTCGCGGCGACGAAGGTCCCGCCTTGCTGCGCGACCGTTATCGGCGCGTGCGCGACGAGCTTGGCCCCGCCCACGAGTCTACGCAATGGGCGGGTTCTTATCTGGCGACGCTGCTCAGCTCCATGGGACGACACGACGCTGCGATCGAGGTCAGTCGCGGCCTGCTTGATGCGGTGGTCGAGCAGTTCGGGCCGCAGTCGCGTGCGGCGGCCGTCTGGAGCGGGAAGCTCGCGCGATTCCTCTCCGGCGCCGGGCGAACGGAAGAAGCGAGCCGCATGTATCGCCAGGCGAGCTCGGTGTATGCCGCGAACCGGCTCGAGCAGAGCGCTTCCGCACTGGTCGACTCATATCGTTTCGCCGACGTGCTGCTGGATCTCGGCCAGGCGACCGAGGCCCGAGCGCTGGCGGCGCGGGCCGTCGCCCAGTTGCCTCAAAGCGTCACGGACCGAAGCGCGCTGGTGTTCCACTCGTCGCTGGCCACCTGCGCGCTGGCCCGCGCGATCTTGGCCACCGGCGAGCCGCAGGATGCGGCGGCACTGCTCCAGGAGTGTCTCGCGGGCCTCGACGGCGCACCGCTGAACGACCGTCAGCGTCGCATGATTCGGGCGCGGGCCGAGCTTGTGATGGGCGCGTGCCACAGCGCGGCGGGCCGATTCAGCGAGGCCGAATCGCTGCTCATCAGAGCGCACCGGCAGATCGCAGAAGTCGAAGCGGAGATCACGCACCGGGCGCGAGCGGAGATCGCCGCGCTCTACGGCGCCTGGCACGCGGCCGAGCCGAGTTCCGGCCACGATCGCCGCGTGGCCGAGTGGCGCGCCCCGCCGGCGACACAACCGCACTGACACCGCCCCCCGCAAAGTGGGGGACCGGTCTCTGACCGGTCATTTGGGGACCGGTCTCTGACCGGTGTTTGGGGGACCGGTCTCTGACCGGTCATTCGGGGACCGGCCTCTGACCGATTGTTGGGGGACCGGTCTCTGACCGGTCATTGGGGGACCGGCCTCTGACCGATTGTTGGGGGACCGGTCTCTGACCGGTCATTTGGGGACCGGGCCGGTGGCGTGCATTCGCCGCAGCCGTAGGCATTCGCCATCCCGCTCGACCGCCCTCGGCCCGCCGCCCCGGGCGCCTTCCCCGCACCGTCCAGCAGGTCCTCGCGCTTCCTTCCCTCCGGAGCACCCGTCCCTGCCGGCCGCGGCGGCCCGATCGCCGCCCCCACGGCCACCCTTGCCTGTGGATTTCCGCCCCTGACCGATACAATGACCCAGGAGCCCCATCTTTCAGTGCGACGGCAAGGGTCGGCACCTGTCAACTTGGCCGGAGATTCTGAATTGTCTGCCGGGTCTGACTCCCAGATCACGCACTTGCTTGCGAGGGTCGGCGATGGCGACCCGCGGGCCGCCGAGGAGCTGCTCCCCCTCGTCTATGACGAGCTGCGCGGCCTGGCCCGTGCCCGACTCGCCAAGGAGCCGCCCGGCCAGACGCTTCAGCCCACGGCCCTCGTGCACGAGGCGTATCTCCGCCTGATCGGTGAGAACGCGCCGGACTGGAACAGCCGTGGGCACTTCTTCGCGGCCGCGGCCCTGGCCATGCGGCGGATTCTCGTCGAGCAGGCCCGCCGCAAAGGGCGCCTGCGGCGGGGCGGCGGCCGCGGCCGGGTGAATATCGAGGACGTCGATCTGGGCCTCGAGCCGCCGGGCGACGACATCGTCGCGATCGATGAGGCCCTGCGGCGGCTCGAAGCGTCGGACCCGCGAAAAGGGCAGATCGTCAACCTGCGCTATTTCGCCGGCATGACGGAGCAGGAGACGGCCGACGCGCTGGGCATCTCGGTCTCGACCGTCGAGCGGGAGTGGCGCTTTTGCCGCCGCTGGCTCTATACGCAACTGACCGATCGCGACGCGGAGCCGCAGAGCGATGAACGCGGAGCACATTCGCCAGGCTGAAGCCATCTTTCACGAGCTGGTCGACCGGCCGCGAGAGCGTCATCCGGCATTGCTGGAGTTGCGTTGCGGCTCGAACCGCGAGCTGCGCGACGAAGTCCAGCGTCTGCTGGAGGCCGGCGACGAGGCGCTCGGCGGCTTCATGTCCGCCTCGGCCGGGCGGCTGTTCGAGACCCGGCCGCCGCAGACGATCGGCCGCTACCGGATTCTCGGCCTTCTCGGCCGCGGGGGCATGGGGACGGTCTACGAAGCCGAGCAGGCTCAACCGCGCCGCCGCGTCGCCGTGAAGGTGGTTCGCGCGGACATCCTCGGTCCTGAAATGGCCCGACGCTTTTTCCACGAAGCGCAGGTGTTGGCGCAACTGAGTCATCCCGGGATCGCCCAGATCTACGAGTTCGACGTCGGCGACGTGTGCTACAACGGCGTGGTGACGCATCGTCAGCCCTACTTCGCCATGGAGCTTGTAGCGGGCGACGGACTCGTGGCGTACGCCGCTGCGGCAGGCCTTTCGATCAATCAGCGCCTGGAGCTGATGGCGGACGTGTGCGACGCCGTCCAGCACGCGCACGAGCGCGGCATCATCCATCGCGATCTGAAACCTGCGAATATCGTCGTCCGCGACGGTACGGCGAAGGTGCTGGATTTCGGCGTGGCCAGGATCGTCTCCGGTCCCGAGCAGCAGACGATGACCCGCTCCGGCCAGATGCTGGGAACGCTCTCGTACATGAGTCCGGAGCAGGTCAGCGGCGATTGGCGCGTGATCGGGACGCGCGCGGATGTCTATTCGCTCGGAGTCGTCCTCTGCGAGCTTCTGACCGGCCGGCTGCCGCTGGACTTGCGCGAGGTGAACGTCAGTGAGGCCGTCCGCATCATTCAGCAGGCCGTGCCCGCGCCGATCCATACGTACGATCGGTCGCTTCGCGGCGATATCGAGACCATCGTCACCCGTGCGATGGCGAAGGATCCGCAGCGGCGCTACGCCTCGGCCGGCGACCTGGCGGCTGACATCCGCCGCCATCTGCGCGGCGATCCGATCGAAGCCCGCCGCGACTCGCGGCTGTATGTCCTGCGCCGCGGGGCGTGGCGCTATCGCTGGGCGCTCGGGGTAGCGGGCACGGCGATCGCATCGCTGGCGCTCTTCGGCATCTATGCCTGGACGCAGGCGCAGCGCTACGCCCGCCTGGCCCACAGCGAGAGTGCAGCGCGGCAGACGGCCGTCGCCGCCGGCCAGGCCGCGCAGCAGGCGGAAGAGCAGGCTCGTGCCGGCCAGCGCACCGCCGAGGAAGCGGCGCTGCGCGCGTCGGCGGTGACCGAGTTTCTGGTGGAGATGCTCTCGCTGGCCGACCCGGATGTCGGCCGCATGCCGGACATGCGCGTCCGTGATCTACTCGATTACGCCGCGGGAGAAGCGAGCGAGAGCATCAGCGGCCAGCCGCAGGTCGAGGTGAGCCTTCGCACGGTGATGGGGCGGGCCTACGCGGCGCTGGGGGTGCTGCACGAGGCGGAGCGCGAGCTGGCGCGGGCCCTGCGGGTTCACGACGAGCGCGCCGAAGGCGACGTGCAGGAGCTGTATGCGATTCTGTGGCCCTACGCGCATGTGCTCGAGGAGCTTTCCGAGCTGACATGGCGCAGGCACTGGCGGCGGCTCGAGCCGCTGCCCGCCGAGATGCTGGCCGATTCCCACCCCGCGCTCGCTCAGTCGCTGCGCGATCTGCTGGAGTGCGTTCGCGGGACGGATTCCAAGCAATCGGCAGCGCTGCTGGATCAAAGCTTGCAGGAGGCGAACGCGAGCCTCTCGGTGGACGACTCTGCCTGGCTGCTCGTGGCGGATGCGCTTTACATCTACGGCCGCACGCTGATCGATCAGCGGCGCGATGCCGAGGCGGGCGAGCTGCTGAGGCAGGCACTGGCCGTGCAGCGGCGCTATCTGCCGGAAAACCACAGCCGCGTCTACTGGACCCGCGGCAGGCTGATCGATGCGTTGATCCGGCCGGGCGACTTCACGGCGGGCGAGCAATTGTCGCGCGAGTCGATCGAAACGCTGACGCACGCACTGCAAAGCGAGCACTGGCGCGTGGCAGAATTCCAATGCCGCCTGGGAGCGTGCCTGGCCGGGCAGGGCCGCCATCAGGAGGCGGTCGACACCAGCGAGCCGGCTCTGGCGCGCATCATCGCGAGCTGCGGCTGGACGCACCGCGGCGTGAGAGGAGCGCTCGCGCAATTGTCCCGGTCGTATGAGGCGCTCGGGCGGACGGCGGACGCGGCCGACGCGCGGCGGCGGCTGACACGAGCCCTCGTGGCTCTGCCGAGCCGGCCGCACGGGGGTTACGCGGCAGCCGCCGTCGGTCCGCAGCAGGCCGAGTTCTTCGGCCGCGTGAAGCAGCTCGGCCGATTGCTGTCGGAGGGGGGACGCGGAGAGGCGGCGGCGCTGCTGGACGAAGTCTTGGCGCAGCGCCGGGAGCTTTTCGCCGACGGGGACGAGTACGCCGCACTGTTCTTCGACCATATGACGCTGCCGCTAAATCTGTACGACAATCGACACGGGCCCGACGAACTCACCTCGCGCGCGTGTCGCGAGCTGCACCGGCTCGCGCGCGGCAACGACGCGTTGCATGCGTACAAGCGGGCCGGGGCGGCGTTCTGGCTTTCGTGGAACCTCTTGGCGAGCGGAGAGAACGTGGAAGGCGAAGCGCTCGCCCGCGAGGCCGTCGAGGTCGAGTGGAACAGCCGATCGCGAGCATACGGCCGCGGCGGAATCCCGGCCAGCCTGCTCGGCGCCCATCTGCTGAGGCTCGGCCGGCTGGAGGAGGCCGAAACGTGGCTGGTGCAGGGCTATGAGCTGCTGCTGGAGGGCGAAGGTGCGGCCGACATGAACACCTGGGTGGCCTGGCAGCGGCTCGTCGAGCTGTACGCCGGTTCGCAGCGCTCCGCGGAGCTGCTGGCGTATCTGCGGCAGGTCGAAGCGTCGGACCCCTCGCCGCGCGTGCTCGACGTCTGGGCCTGGAACGTGCTGCGTTTCCCGGGGCTCGAGCGGCCGGTTTACGAGCTTGCCTCACGAATGGTCGCTCGGGCCGATGCCGCCTCGCCCGACGACGTTGACATGATCAACACCATCGCCATGGCGCACTATCGCCTCGGCGACTTTGCGGCCGCCCTCGAAACGATGCAACACGCCGACCAGCTCCGCCGCGGCACTCACCCCGACGGCGTCGCGTGCGACATCGCCTTCATGGCCATGGCCGCTCACCAGCTCGGCCGGCACGAGCTGGCGCAGGCGGAACTGAACCGTCTGCGGCGGCTGGTCGAATCGATGACGCACTTCGACGACATCTACGCCCGCGGGTTCCTCGCCGAGGCCGAGGCCGTGCTTGCCTCCGCCCACTCCCGCTGAATCCCCACGATCCCGCGGCACGACGATTGCTGCGCTTCACTGTCGAGGATGGATCCGCCATGCCGTCGCGACCGCGGGAAAGCCCGCTGCACGCCTGCAACTGCCGCAGGAACAACGTGTTACGGAGATATCGGGGTTCCGCGGCCGGAACGAGCTGCGCGAGATCACACACCGGCTCGCGCGGCGGATGACGCCGCCGCTGATCGGCGTCGATGTGACACTCGGCGAATCGCAGCATGGCGACGGTCAGGCGGATGGGCGGGAGGAGCACGACGACGATAAAGACTAGCGACACCTGCGGCCGCCCAGCGTGTGGGGTGCCGCCTGGTTCCGCGGCGTAACGGAGGTCGATCTCGATGGCCCGCTCTACGCTCAACTTCATCATCGACGTGGTGGCGTTCCTGATCATGCTCGCCATGGTCGCCACCGGCCTGCTGATGCGCTTCGTCCTGCCGCCAGGCAGCGGCGGGCGGCTCTCGCTGTGGCTGGGAACGCGGCACGACTGGGGCGAGGTGCACTTCTGGCTCGCGGTCGGGCTGGCCGCGCTGCTCCTGCTGCACCTGGCGCTTCACTGGAGCTGGGTCTGCGGCCTGGTGGCAAGCTGGCTGCGCCGGCCGCACACGCCCGCCCACCCGCCGCACCCGCTTCGCCGAAACCTGCTAGGCACGGCCATTCTCGCCGCTGTCGTCGCCTGTGTCGGCGGTTTTGTGTGGATCGCGCAAAGTAACGTCGTCGAGCGGGCCGGCAACGAATTCCGCCAGCACCGCGGCCGCGACGCCGCATCTGTCGAGCGATTCAGCCCCGGCCAGGGCCTCGGGCGCGGCGGCCGGCGGCGAGCGTCCGCGCCGGCAGAATGATCGCGTCGTACGATGGCGCCGCCCGAGACCGATCCACCCGGCGGACTTGCACCCAGGTGGAGAGTATGGTATAATAGCCATATGGCCAAGAAAGTCCGACTCCGCCACGGTCGCCCTCGCTACGAAGCGCGTGCTCGCATTGCCAAGGCGCTGGCCCATCCAAGCCGGTTGATGATTCTCGAGGCACTCGAGGATCGTGAAGTCTGTGTCTGCGATCTGACGGCTCTCGTCGGTGCCGATCAATCGACGGTGTCGAAGCATCTGGCCTTGCTCAAGCAGGCCGGGCTGGTCGAGGATCGCCGGGAGGGCGTGTTGGTCTACTACCGTCTGAAGGTGTGCTGCCTCCAGGGATTCTGGGATTGCATCGAGACGGTTCTCTCCCAGAACCTCCAGCATCAACAGTCAGTTCTGCGATGACCGCGGCCGGTTTCGGATGCGCGTCTCGCGGTGCGTATTATGGCAATATGGCCACACTGGCATGTAAATTGCTTGCACGAGCTGCGGAAGGATGAGCTGCCCATGGTCTCGAAGCAGTGGAAGATTGCCGCCGCGTTCGTAAGTGTATTCCTGGCGGCCTATTACATGCCGCTGGCGGATCCGAAGGTGGCCGGTGCGATCGTCGAGGCGTTCAAGTTGCTGCAATGGTACGCGCGAAATCACACACTGGCCTGCGTCGTTCCGGCACTCTTCATCGCTGGCGGCATCATCACGTTCCTGTCGCAAGAATCGGTGATGCGCTACTTGGGGCCGAAGTCGAACAAGCTGGCCGCGTATTCGGTCGCGTCTGTGGCCGGCATCGTGCTGGCCGTCTGCTCGTGCAGCGTCCTGCCGATGTTCGCGGGCATCTATCAGCTCGGGGCGGGACTCGGCCCCGCGTCTGCGTTCCTCTACTCGGGCCCTGCGATCAACATCCTGGCGATCTTCCTTACGGCCCGTGTCCTGGGATTCGACATCGGTTTGTGGCGGGCGCTGGGCGCGATCGGGTTCGCATTCATCGTCGGCATGGCCATGGCGTGCCTGTTTCGCAAGGACGAGCGGGTCAGACTCGATGCGGCAGCGCTCGCGCCCGACCCGCCGGCCGGCAGGCGTCGCGGTTGGCAGAGCGCCCTGCTGCTGGCGGCGATGATTGGCTTCCTGATCTTCAGCGACTGGTTTAACCCCGGCGACGCCGTGGTACGCCGCATTGACGGTACGGAGATTCGCGGCGTCGTGCTACAGGAGATGCACGACGAAGTGATGATCCAGGTGCAGGAGAGCACGGCGGGGGTCCGAGCCGGCGAGCGGCTCACGGTGGCGAAGGGCGAGATTATTGAGATCGTCGAAGCGAAATCCTGGGTCATGGATATCTACCACATTCGCTGGTGGTTGGCGGGAGCGTGTGGTCTGCTCGTCGCACTCATGACGTGGCGCTGGGTGGAACGCGACGAGTTCAGGGCCTGGATGCACAATACCTGGGACTTCGCCAAGCTGCTTATTCCACTGCTGTTCGGCGGTGTTTTCGTCGTAGGATTCATTTCGGCACTCCTGCCGGACCGCCAGATCGCCGCGCTGGTCGGCGACAACGGTCTGCGGGCCAACCTGATCGGCTCGGTGGTCGGTGCGCTCTTCTATTTCGCGACGTTGACGGAGGTTCCCATCACGCAGGCATTGCTTGAGCACGGCATGGCCCGCGGGCCGGCCCTCGCGCTTCTGCTGGCCGGACCGGCGCTGTCGCTGCCGAACATGCTCGTGCTGGCGAGAGTGATGGGACCCAAGAAGACGCTCGCATTCTGCACGATCATCGTCGTCGCCGCGACGTGCGCGGGGATGATCTACGGTGCGACGCTCTCCGAGTCTACGGCTCCAGTTGCAGTCGCCGGAGGTATGCCATGAAGATCGAGATTCTGGGAACCGGATGCGCCAAGTGCGACCTCCTCGAAAAGACCGCCAGATCGGCGGCCGACCGGCTCGGCGTGAGTTACGAGCTGGTGCACATTCGCGAAATCCGGGAATTCGCCCGGCGCGGCGTGATGCTCACGCCGGCGCTGGCCGTCGACGGGAGAGTGCTCATCGCCGGCAAGGTGCCGCCTGAGGCGGAGCTCGCGCGGCTTCTCCGGAGCGCCGCGTCTGCACCCTAGGTCGGCCGCGGCCAGTGTGTCCGAGAGGGATGCAAGCGTGAACACGAGCGTATGGGGCGTCCTGACCGTTTCGAGCGTGCTTGCCCTTCTGGTGGTGTGCGTTTCAGGATCGCTGATCGGTTTTGTTCATGTTCGCGCCGGTGCCCGAGTACGCACCCGGACGGGTGGGGCACTGCTGCTGCTGCTGCTCACTACCGGCGTCGCCACGGGGATTTTCTACTTCGCCCGTCCCGCAACCGAGCAGTCCGGCATGCATGGGCACGATGCGAAAGGTGCAGAGCACTACTCGCTGACGCCCCAGACCTCAACAGCTCCACCGCGGGCCTCCGTGGCAGAGGCTGAATTCGCAGACGGAATCCGCCTGATCTACTTTCACCGCACGCTCCGCTGCCCGACCTGCCTTGCGATCGAGACGCTGGCGCAGGCCGCCGTACATGAGCACTTCGCAGACGCTCTGGCGGCAGGCCGCGTCGAGTGGCGCGCCGTCAACATCGAGCTGCCCGGCAACGAGCACTTCGAGCGTGAGCTCCGACTTCAGTCGCAGTCGCTCGTAGTGCTGGAATTCGTGCGGGGCGAGCCCGTTCGCTGGAAAATCCTCCCGGAAGTCTGGGATCTCGTCGAGGACGAGCTGGCGTTCAATGACTACATCCGCCGCGAGCTGCTGGAATTCGGGGCGCATTGAGGCGAGCGGCTCGTGCGTTGACTCGGAGGAGTACAAATAATGAACCGCAAGCTGCTCACAAACCTCGTCGTCTTCGCCGCGGTCGTCACGCTCGTGGGAACCGTCGCGATTCTACGAGATGGCGGCGAGGCGTTGTCGGCGGCCGATGCGGGCACGGACGGGCAGGCTGCGCCCGCCGCCTCCATGTCGAGCGGCCTGCCGCGAATGGTCGATCTTGGCGCCGACAAGTGCATCCCCTGCAAGAAGATGGCGCCGATCCTGGCCGAGTTGAAGAGTGAGTTCGCCGGGCGGGCTACGATCGAGTTCATCGACGTCTGGAAGAACCCGGCAGCCGGCGAGCCGTATGGCGTGCGGGTCATCCCGACGCAGATCTTCTTCGACCGCGACGGCACAGAAGTCTGGCGGCACGAGGGGTTTCTTTCGAGGGAAGCAATCGTCGCCAAGCTGCACGAGCTCGGAGCCGGATGATGACGGATCAACTCGGCGAAAGTCTCGCCATAGTCGTTCAAAGCAATCCCTGGCTCGCGCCGGCCGCGGCGTTCGCCGGCGGGCTGCTCACGGCCGCCAATCCCTGCGTCCTGGCTATGGTGCCGCTGATGGTGGGCTATGTCGCCGGTCAGGAGTCGCGCGGCGTTGCCCGCTCATTCCTGCTGTCGCTGGCGTTCAGCATCGGGCTGACGATCATGTTCACGGTGCTGTTTCTGGCGACCTGGGTGGCCAGCTCCGTGTTGTCCGCGGCGTGGTGGAGCTATGTAGCCGCCGGTGTGTGTCTGCTGATGGGGCTGCACCTGATCGGCCTTCTGAACGTTCACATCCCGGCACCTGCGGGCGTTCGGCCGACGCAGAGAGGCTTCGTCGGCGCGCTGCTGCTGGGTCTGCTTTTCGGCCTGGTCTCGCTGCCGTGCGCCGGGCCGGTCCTCCTGGCATTGCTGGCGGTCGTTCCGCTGAGCGGGGCCGCGTTCGGAGCGCTTCTCCTGATCGCGTATAGTCTAGGGCACTGCGGACTCGTCCTTGCCGGCGGAACGTCCGTCGGGCTGGTGCAGCGCCTCGCCGACTCGCGCGGCTGGAACCGCGCAGCGCAGGCGCTGCGAATCGTGGCGGGTGCGGTTATCCTGGTGGTTGGTTTCGTGCTGCTCTTTGCGTGAGGTGCTAGGACCGTGGCAGAATCTCCAGATGTTCGTCGCCTGAATCTCTTCGAGCGCTACCTGACTCTCTGGGTCGCCGTCTGCATGCTCGTCGGCATCGTCCTCGGCAAGCTGCTTCCCGGACTGACGGATGCCCTGCGAAGCCTGGAGTTCGGCGGCGGCAGCCAGATCAACATCCCCATCGCGGTCCTCATCTGGCTGATGATCTACCCGATGATGCTCAAGGTGGACTTCGCCTCTGTGCTTGGCGTCGGCCGCCGCCCAAAGGGGCTGATCATCACGTGCCTGGTCAATTGGCTCGTCAAGCCCTTCAGCATGGCGTTGATCGGCTATCTCTTCTTCAAGCAGCTATTCCTCCCGCTCATCGGCGCCGAGCTGGCCGATCAATACATCGCCGGCGCCATCATCCTCGCCGCGGCACCCTGTACTGCCATGGTCTTCGTCTGGAGCTACCTGACGCGGGGCGACGCGGCCTACACGCTCGTTCAGGTCTCCGTCAACGACCTGCTGATGCTCGTGCTCTTCGCACCGATCGTCACCTTCCTGGTCAGCGGGGCATCGGCCCTGACCGTGCCGTTCACGGTCCTCGTCTACGCCGTCGTCTGCTTCATCGTGATCCCGCTGGCAGCGGGGGCGATCACGCGCCACGTGCTCATCCGCCGCCGCGGCGCCGCGTGGTTCGAGCAGTCCTTCCTGCCGCGCTTCCACCCCGTCGCCGTGCTCGCGCTGCTGGCCACGCTCGTGTTGATCTTCGCCTTTCAGGCCGACAACATCACCAGCCGCTTCCTGCACGTCGTGCTCATCGCGATTCCGATTCTGATCCAGGTCTACTTCAACTCCTCGCTCGTGTACGGACTGATGAAGCTCTTCCGCGTGCCGCACAGCGTGGCCGCGCCCGGCGCCCTGATCGGCGCCAGCAACTTCTTCGAGCTCGCCGTCGCGACGGCCATCGCGCTTTACGGCCCGGAGTCCGGCGCCGCCCTCGCTACCGTCGTCGGCGTCCTCGTCGAGGTCCCCGTCATGCTCAGCGTCTGCTCCCTGTGCAACCGCACACGCGGCTGGTTCGACGCGGCCGGCCCGGCCGAATGCCCGGACCCCGCCCCCGGCTGCTGTGCCAACTGGAAGTGCTTTACGCCGGCCGCGGCGGCCGAGAGCAACTGACGATTCGGCCCAATGGCGAGCCCGATGCCGCCCGCGGTCGCGCCGGCCTTCGAGACCGGAACCGCAATCCCGGCCGGTCCGCCGCGACATTGTGTGGGGAGCACTCTCCGCCGGCGGTGAGCGCATCTCCGTCCGCCGGTCTTCGTACGGGTCTTAGCGACGATCGGGGTCAGAAATGCAGCAAATATCTGCGATCCGGCGGCCTTCTCACTCGCTACAGGTCGATCAGACCGGCAGT
This sequence comes from uncultured Planctomycetales bacterium, assembly GCA_964643885.1. Classification (GTDB taxonomy): domain Bacteria; phylum Planctomycetota; class Phycisphaerae; order UBA1845; family Fen-1342; genus CAADGL01. Next base: position 42,463 of record CAZXUI010000002.1, on the reverse strand, counting down.
CTGCCTTTGGCACTGACCGCCGGGTTCTTGCTCCTCGCGACAGCCGGCGTCGCGTCCGCCGCCTGGCCGCGCGATCCGAACTCGCCGCTGTTGCTGGGCGGAATCGAGGGCGTCGGCCTGGTCGAGCAGGTGACCGTCACGACACCGGACGGCGCGACCTGGTCCGCCTGGGTCGACATGCAGTGTTTCGGCTCGCTCCGCCTCCAGCGGATCGCCGCCGACGGGACGCTTCTCACGGCCGGGTCGCTCGCGCTCGACAATCTCGACGGCTGTTTGGCCCAGCGCGCCCATCTGGCGGCTTGCAGCGATGGCTCGGTGGTCGTGAGTCGTGACTTCGGCCCAGTCCTCCGCGTCGCCCCCGACGGATCTTCCATGTGGGGTTCCGGCATCGTCTTTTCCGGCGGCGCTGGCACGCTCGGTGGCCTGCTCGGCCTGCCCGATGGCGATGCACTGATCGCGTGGCACCTTGGTACCGAGATTTTCGTCGGTCGCTTCGCGCCGGATGGCTCGCCCGTCTGGCCGCAGCCGGCCGCGATTCCCAACCTCGCCGGCCCCAACATGCGCATCTTCGCGCTCGTGCCCGACGACGCGGACGGCGCGTTCGTGTTCTGGGACAGCCCCGGGGCCTACACGCGATTGATTCGCACGGCCCGGGTGACGGCCGCGGGCGAGCCGGCGTGGGCCGAGCCGCTGGCGGTCGTCCCTCTCAATCCCGGCTCTTCGCGGCACTCGGACCCGGTCGCCATCCGCGACGGCGCGGGCGGGGCGGCGCTCGTCTGGACACAGGGTTCCGATTCCGGGTCCGAGCCGACGCCGATGTTCTTGCAGCGCATCACGCCCGAGGGCACGCTCGTATTCGAGCCGGAGGGGCGCCGCATCTCCCTGGAGCTCGTGCGGCAGTTCGACCCGGTTGTGGTCCGCCACCCGACCAGCGGCGACTTCTTCGTAGTCTGGCGCGACGGTGCGCTTCAGCCGCAGCTTCTCAAGGTTCAACGAATGTCTGTCGACGGCCAGCGCCTGTGGGGAGACACCGGCATCGTCGCCGCGCCGCTGGTGTCCACCGGGCGCTTCGACGCCGCCTGGGTTTTCGACCGCCTCGCGATCGCCCTCTCCGGACCTGCCTCACCGCCGGATTCGGCCGCGGTGAATGTCCATCGCGTCGATGCGGCCGGTCTGGTTGCCGCCGACCCCTGGCCGATCTCGGACTCCGCCACCGGCGGCGCGGTGCGCTGCGTCCTGGTGGACGATGCGCTGGTCGTCACATGGGTGCGCGACGGGCCGTCCTTCGACGACTTGATCGCGGCCCAGCGCGTCAACGCGGACGGGCGCGTCGGTCTGCCGCGCGAGCCGGCCCGGCACGATCCGGCGAGCCGCCGCGCGCCGCTCGATGTTCGCAGGTTGCGTTAGCCGGTCGGGCGCCTCGCTCGAAGCAGCGACGCCGCGCGGCCGGCGGGCGACATTCACATCTCGCCCGCGTGGCCGGTGGAATCCGGCCCCGCACGACCTCCGGCCGGTCCGCGAATTGAGCTTGTCCTCACCTCGGTCCCCGCTATGATGACGCGGCGCTCTCCGGACGCCGGGTCGGCATCCAGCGCGGACGTGCCGGGCGGCCGAAGACGCAGGAATCCCCCATCCCGAGGAATGGCTCCATGGAACGACGGCGACGGGCGTTTACCCTGATCGAGCTTCTGGTCGTGGTCGCAATCATCGGGCTGTTGATCTCCATTCTGCTGCCGACGCTCTCGGCCGCGCGGCGCTCGACGCGAACGACCGTCTGTGCCTCGAATCTCAAGCAGCTCGGCATCGGCTGGACCATGTACGCGGACCAGAACGGCGGCAGCATCGTGCCCGGCCGGCCCGGGCGCTACGCCGACGCCTCCCGAAACGTCTACTTCGTGGGCAACGGCTACCAGTACCGGCCGCGCTGGTTCGTCACGATGGGCGCCGAGACGGGTTTCTATGCCTACGAGAAGCCGAGCCCGGACCCGGCCGACGATAACAGGAAGGTGATCGACGGCAGCCGAGTTTTCATCGATCCCGAAGTGCCCGAGCGGATCAACAACCGCAATTTCACGTATGGCTATAACTTCCAGTTCCTGGGCAATACGCGCTTCAAGGGCGGGCAGGAGTCTCGCGGCTTTATTAACTTTCCGGTCAAGCTCGACCAGATCAACGCGGCGATGACGGTGATGGCGGCCGACACGCTGGGAACCGCGGCGGGCAAGCCGACCAACCAGCGCACGGACTACCGCGTCGACGGGAGCGGGGATGTGTTCGCGATCGGCAACCACGGCTGGTCACTCGATCCGCCGCGGCTGACGGCCGAAGGGGACTTCTGCGACGACAACAACCGCGCGGCGGAGCATCGCTCAGCGCCCGAGATGCGCCACAACGGGCAGGCGAACGTGCTCTGGTGCGACAGCCGCGTCTCGCTGGCGGACTACCGCTCGCTCGACTACGTCGAGAGTCCCGACGGCAGCATCGCGGCGATGCACGAGCAGGCGACGAATCGATTCTTCTCGGGCAGCGGCCGGGACGACGATCCGCCGCCGATCGACTGACGCAGCGGGATGGTGCCGCGTCGGGTCGAGTCTTCGCGGGGCGGGCGCCTGGCGCGGCGATCCGCGTTGTCCGGCCCGCTCGCATGCAGGCGGTCGCCCGATGAGCTAAGATGCCCGCGCCGACGGTCGAATCCCTGTGAACCAAAGTAAGCGGCCCCGGGCATGAAGACCTTTGCCGCCCTTTTCAGCACCTTCGTCCGCAGCCGCAGAGGCTCGCGCAATCTGCGCATCGTGCTGAAGCTGCTCGGCGTGCTGGCCCTGATGGTGACCGTCTACAGCGTCCTCTTTCACTACATCATGGCCTGGGAGTATCGCCACCACGAGCAACCGGTCGAGTACAGTTGGGTGACCAGCGTCTACTGGACGCTGGTCGTCATGTCGACGCTCGGCTTCGGCGACATCACCTTTCAGAGCGATCTGGGCCGCGCCTTTTCGATCATCGTGCTGCTCTCCGGCACGATGTTCATGCTCATCCTGCTGCCCTTCATGTTCATCCAGTTCGTCTACGCGCCCTGGGTCGAGGCGCAGGCGGCCGCCCGAGCGCCGCGCGCAATCCCCGAAGACGCGGCCGGCCACGTGATCCTGACCAATTACGATCCCGTCACGGCCGCACTGATCACCAAGCTCCAGCAGTTCAAGTATCCCTACGCACTGCTGGTGCGCGACCTGACCGAAGCGCTCCGATTGCACGATCTCGGGCTCAACGTCATCTTCGGCGACCTGGACGACCCGGAGACCTACGTGCGCACGCGGGCCACGCGGGCCGCGCTGATCGCCACGACCGGTGCGGACACGATCAACACCAACGTCGTCGTGACCGCTCGCGAGGTCGCGCCCGACGTGCCGATCATCACCACCGCCAAAGGCGCCGCGGCCGCCGAGATTCTGCAACTGGCCGGCGCTACGAACGTCCTCCAGCTCGACCAGATGATGGGCCGCTCGCTGGCGCGGCGGGCCATCGGCGGCGACGCGATGACGCACGTCATCGGACGCGTCGACGAGTTGCTCGTCGCGGAGGCCAACGCCACGCGCACGCCGCTCGTCGGCAAGACGCTGCGCGAAAACCGGCTCAACGAACTGGGCGTCACGGTCGCGGGCGTGTGGGAGCGCGGCCGCTTTCAGCCGGCCGGGCCGGAGACACTCATCACGCAGCACACGGTGCTGGTGCTGGCGGGCTCCGAGGGACAGCTCCTCAACTACGACGAGCATTTCGCGATCTACAACGTCTCCGGCGCACCGGCCCTGATCATCGGGGGCGGGCGCGTCGGCCGCGCCACGGCCGCGGCGCTTCAGGAGCGCGGGATCGACTATCGCATCGTGGATCAGAATCCGCCCGTGCCGCTCGACCCGAAACGGCTGATCGTCGGCAACGCGGCCGAACTGGCCGTGCTGGAGCGGGCCGGAATCGAGAAGGCGCCTACCGTGATCATCACGCCGCGCGACGACAACACGAATATCTACCTGACGATCTATTGCAGGCGGCTGCGGCCGGACGTGCAGATCGTCAGCCGCGCGACGCTGGAGCGAAACGTCGCTACGCTGCACCGGGCCGGCGCGGATTTCGTGCTGTCGTACGCCTCGATGGGCGCGAACGCCATCTTCAACCTGCTCGAGCGCAGCGACATTCTGATGGTCGCCGAGGGGCTCGACGTGCTCAAGATTCCGATTCCGCCGAGCCTGGCGGGGCGCAGCCTGGCCCAATCCTCGATTCGCGAGCGAACCGGTTGCAGCGTCATCGCCATCTGCCGCGACGGCGCGATGGAGATCAATCCGGACCCGGCCACTCCGCTGCCGGCCGGCTCCGAACTGGTGCTCATCGGAACGGTCGACTCAGAGCGGCGGTTTCTGGAGGCGTTCCGAGCGAGTTGACGCGTGCAGTCGGCAGGTTGGGCCACGCCGCTCGCACGAATTCTCCTCGTCCCCGGCCATCGCGTCTGCCGCCCCGTGATCCCTCGACCCCTGCACGAGCGGAAGAGTCAAGCTCCGATAACCGCGATCCAGTGGGTCAAATTCGTGCGTGCGCTTGACCCCGCTGCGATGGACCCCCTCCGCCAAGCCACAGGCGCGCCCGCCGGACGGTTCGCAGCGCTTCGCGCTGTGCCGATCAAACCTCCGGAATGCACTTGCAGCTCGTCGTGATCGGCTGATCCGCGCCCGCCCAGACGCGCTCATACTGCTGACGCACCCTGCGGGCCTCGTCCGTCTTGCCCTGCGCCTCGAGGGCGCGCGACAGACCGTACAGCGACCAGCCGTTCTCGCGCCACTGCGCAAGGTCCCGGCGATACACCCGCTCAGCCTCGGCGAAGCGCCCCGCCTTCAGGTAGACCGCGCCCAGCGTGTGCCGCACCGGCTGGAGCCAGAGCGGCGGCTCGCCATAGCCCAGCTCATCCTCGAGCGCCGCGGCCTGCTCGAGCAGCCGTGCCGCCTGGTCCCAGTCGCCTTGCTGAAGCGCGATCTCACCGGCGACGAACCTGTCGCTGACCGCCAGAAACTTCATCGCCATCTCGTGCGTCTCCCAGCGCGGGTCCTCCGGCATCGCCTTCACCGCCGCGCGGAATGCCTTGTACTCGCGCTCGGCGCTGTCGAAGTCCTTCTTGGCCGCGTAGGCGATGGCGCGATGGGCCCGCCAGACAGCCGTCGTCGTCGGCAGGTAGCTGGGCGGCGCCGGCTCGGCCAGCAGCTCGTCCCAGCGGCCGAAGCGCTTCTGCACGTCATAGACGGAGCACATCCACGCGTCGAAGAACGGCCCGACCTGCTCGAGCACCTCGGGCGGGACATTGGCCCACATCGCCCGGGCCGCGGCCATCGCCTCCCGTTCGCGCCCGATCATCATGGCCGAGAAGGCGAGCATGTGGGCATTGTGCGTCATGTAGCCGTGCTGCATTCCCTGTTCGGGTGAGAGGCTGCGGTAGCGCTCGTCGGAGACCATCGCCTTGGCGTTCTGGTCGATCGAGCGCTCCCACATGCCGACCTGCACGTAGATGTGCGACGGCATGTGGCGTAGGTGCCCGCTGACCGGCACGAGATTGCTCAGCCGGTCCGCCGCGGGAAGCGCCCGCTCCTTGTCATTGCTCGGTTCCATCGCGTGGATATAGAGATGATTGGCGCCGGGGTTGTTGGGCGCCAGCTCGAGGACGCGCTCGAGCACGGCCACGGCGGTGAGCGTGTCCTGCCGGGCCGGCTTGCCGTCGCAGGTATACAGCTTCCACGGATGCTGGACCATGATCGACTCGGCGTAGAGCGTGCCGACGTCGGAGTCTTCGGGATACGCCGCCCAAACCTCGGCCATCGCGGCGGCAAAGGCCTGATCGAGCTTCGTGCGGTCCGCCGGCGGGTTCTCGGCGTAGCGGTGCGAAAGCGCGTTGATCAACGCCCGCTCGACGGGCGCGGCCTTCTCGGTGCGGGCGAGTGCCTTCTGAAGCGCGGACCAGGCGGCCGCGTTGCGCCCGCTCGTCATCGTCGTGTCGTTGTAGTTCGGGCCCTGCGCGTAGGCGACGCCCCACCAAGCCATGGCGCAGTCGGGGTCGATCTCGGCCGCCCGCGTGAAGGACCGGACGGCCTCGTCGTGATTGAAGGCATACAGCCAGTTGAGGCCCTGGTCGAAGAACTTCTGCGCCTCAGGCGAGGAGGTCGTCACGGTGCGCGTGTGCGGACCCATCTGCTCGAAGAGCTGCGGCCGGCCGACCTCGCCGTAGGCGGGGCCGGGCGGAATCGGGCGGGGAGCTGCGCAGCCCGTCACGATCAGCAGCGCACTCAAACAGGTCAGGAAGTATCTGCGGGTGGGCATGGTCGGACTCCTTTCAAGGGATGGAGATCGGCCAATGAGACGACACAGCCTATCGGCGGGCTGCACCGGCCGCAAATGAAGCAGCCCGGGCCCCCGGCGGCGCCTCTCGGCGATTCCGGGAGCCCGCGGCGCTCGTTGAGGATTCCTAGTCCTGATTCACCGTCACGTTCAGCAGCGTCTGCACATCCGGGTCGACGGTGATCGAGTCGACCCCGCCCAGGCCATTGACAATCAGCCTGTCCAGCGGCGCCTCCGGATGGTCGATCCGCACCAGCGTGGCCGGGCCATCGACGACGACGGTTCCGCTGTCGGTGAAGACGTCGAAAACGTCCGGGGCGTTCGTGCCGTTGACGGTGACCGTATCGGTCTGAGCATCGCCCGCGCTGCCGCCGAACGTGCCGGCCAGGTCGACGTTGAAGAACGCGACCGCCGTGGCGCTCAGATCGTGGATCGTCAGAAGGTCGGCGCCGCCGAGCGCCCGCAGATCGAACTGCTCGACACCGCTGACATCCATGACGATGCTGGCGACATTGCGTGTGAACCGCAGGCGTTCGCCGTTGGGCGACGCGTCAAAGATCTCGCTGGCGCCGCTGCCGTTGAAGGCGAGCGTGTCGTGCCCGTCCTGGCCCTCGACGATGTCGCTTCCGTCGCCGGGGTCCCACTGGAAGACATCATCGCCGGCGCCGAAGAAGGCGGTGTCGTTGCCCTGCTGGCCGTCGAGCAGGTCATTGCCATCGCCGCCCAGCAGTAAATCCGCGCCGTTGCTTGCCAGCAGCGTGTCGTCGTCGCCGCCGCCGTCGAGCACGATCGGGATACCGATTCCCGCGAGGTTGCCGGTGCAGCTTATCGTGTCGTCGCCACCCAGACCGTTCGCGAAGAGCGTCGGCGTGCCGACAATCGCGACACCTGCCGAGAAGCTGGGCGAATCGACGCGTGTCTGCGTGCCGTTGGCGACGATCGAGAAGGTATCCGGCCCGTCGGAGCCGTTGACCTCGATCCGCTCGCCGGCCACCGCCTCCGCGACGACCGTGTCACCCGGCTCGACGCCGAAGACGCGCGTCACGACCGGCGAGCCGTTCAGCACCGCCGCCACGGCGCTTCCGTCGGCCGAGAAGTCCCACGTATCCGCGGCCGCGGTGCCGTTGATGAGCACGGAGTCGGCCAGCGTGTCGCCCGTACTGCCGCCGATCGTGCCGGCGAGATGGACGTTGACCTGCGTCGTGTCGGTCGCCGCGAGGTCGTTGACCTCGACGATGTCCGCGCCGCCGAGCGCCCGGAAGTCCACCTGCTCCACGCCGTCGAGGTCCATGACGATGCTGGCGATGTTGCGGAAGAAGCGCAGCCGCGAGCCGTTGGCGGAGAGGTCGATGATCTCGTTGGCGCCGCTGCCGTTGAAGGCGAGCGTGTCGTGCCCGTCCTGGCCCTCGACGGTGTCGCTGCCGTCGCCGGGGTCCCACTGGAACGTGTCGTCGCCGGCGCCGAGGAAGGCCGCATCGTTGCCCTGCTGGCCGTCGAGGATGTCATTGCCGTCGCCGCCGATCAGCAGGTCCGCGCCGTTGCTGCCCAGCAGCGTATCGTCGCCGTCGCCGCCGTCGAGCACGATCGAGAGCCCGATGCCGGCGAGGTTGCCGGTGCAGCTCATCGTGTCATGGCCGCCGAGTCCATTCATCGAAAGCGTCGGCGTGCCGATGATCGCGACGCCCGTCGAGAAGTCCGCCGAATCCACGCGCGACTGCGTGCCGTTGGCGACGACGGAGAACGTATCCGGCCCGTCGGAGCCGTTGATGTTGACCAGCTCGCCCGTGACGGCCTCCACCGCGACGTTGTCGCCCGCCTCGAAGCCGAAAACGCGCGTCACGAACGGCGATCCGTTGAGCACGGCCGCCACGGCCGGGCCGTCGGCCGAGATGTTCCAGGTGTCGGCTGCGGCGGTCCCGTTGATACTGACCGAATCCACCTGCACGTCGCCCGTGTTGCCGCCCAGGGTGCCGGCGAGATTGACGTCGAGGTGCGTCAGCACCGTGCCCGTCAGGTCGTTGACCTCGACGATGTCGGCCCCGCCGAGGGCGCGCAGCTCGATCTGCTCGATGCCGTCCAGATCCATCACGATGCTGGCGATGTTGCGCAGGAAGCGCACGCGCGAGCCGTCCGCCGCGATATCGAAGATCTCCGCGGCGTTGGAGCCGTTGAATTCCATCACGTCCGTGCCCCAGCCGCCTTCGACGGTGTCGCTGCCGTCGCCGGGGTCCCACTCAAAGACGTCGTCGCCGGTCGCTAGAAAGACGGTGTCGTTGCCCTGCTGGCCGTCGACCAGGTCGTTGCCGGGCCCGCCGTAGAGCTCATCGCCACCGTTGCTGCCGAGGACGATGTCGTCGCCCTGGCCGCCGTCGAGGCGGAGGAGCATCCCGAGGCCCGCCAGGTTGCCGGTGCAGGCGATCGTATCGTCGCCGCTCTTTCCGTTGACCGCGACGCTCGTGATTCCGCTCAGCTCGACGAGTGAGGGAAACGTGTCAGACGAGGCGAGCACGGTCTGTCCATTGGCCGTCAGGCTCAGCGTGTCCGCCTCCATGGTGCCGTTGACGTTGACGTGGTCGATCTCTGTGCCGGAGAGCAGCAACCGATCGGCGATCGGATCCGCGTTGAGGACCTTGACGACGATGGCCAGGCCCAGGCCGAGGCCCGCCGGCTTGGCCGGGAGGCGATGGCGGGTCACGAGGGCTCCGTCGGTTGTGGTCACGTCGATCTGGTCGCTCGTGACGGTGCCGTTGTAGGTGACAAGATCCGCCACTTCGTCACCGGCGCTGCCGTTCAGCGTGCCGGCGAGATCGAGGTTGATCGCGCGGACCTTCGTCGCGACGAGATCGTTGATGACGATGCTGTCCGAGCCGCCCAGCGCCTGAAAATCGACCTGCTCGACGCCGTCGACATCCATCACGATGTTGCCGATATTGCGGGAGAAGCGCAGGCGCGTGCCGTTGGCCGACAGGTCGACGATCTCGTCGGCCGCCGAGCCGTTGAACACGAGCGTATCCCGGCCGGCGCCGCCCTCGATCACGTCGCTGCCGTCGCCCGGGTCCCAGTGGAAGAGATCGTTGCCCTCTCCGAGCGTGACAATGTCGCTGCCGCGGTTGCCGTCGACGAGGTCGTCGCCGAGGCCGCCGTTGAGCCGCTCGTTTCCGACGCCGCCCAGGAGCGTGTCGTCGCCCTCGTCGCCGTTGAGCGTGGTGATCTCGGTGTCGGTGAAAACCCCGTTGGACTCATCGATCCGCACCAGATCATCTCCGCCGCCGGCGTGGACGACGATTTGCGAGAACTCATCGCGGTCGAAGGAGTAGTCGGCGGTGCCGTCGTCGCCGACGTCGACTTGGAGCACCTGCGGAATCCCGGGCTCGAGGCGGATCGCCAACCCGTCGCTGACGTCGTCGCCCTCGATCAGAAGCGTTGGGCCGTTGACGATGGCGGTGAAGCCGGCTAGGGCCGCGTCGGCCGCCAAACCGACGGCGGCCGCCGCGACCAGGCCGCGCAGGGTGCGGCCGGTCGGGACATAACGCCTGGTGAACAAGTGACTTACGTTTTGTGAGAAGGCACGCAAGGCAGAACTCCTTCAAGAAGGCCACACGTTTCGCGTGGGTAGGAGGCGACGGCGCGGCGTCCGATTCACGCAGGGGCGTAAAATGCCGGCGGCGCCGCCACAGCGCAGCCGGCAGCCCGGCCGGTGGCCCGCAACCGGAATACGCAGTTTGAAGGGCGGAGCCTCGGTCCTGTATCACGGTGCCGAGATCGGATAGCGCGTTTATGCGACTGATGCCGGGGCGGCTACGCATGTAGCATGCAGCGTGAGGGAGAGAATGGATCCTGAGGATGGGCGGGCGCGGCGGGCGTTCGCCTGTTCGTGGCGGAAGGGACGCGCTTCGGTCACGGAGCGGTTAACGTGTCGTGTGATCTGACGAGGTGAGGCCGGCCCATGCTGAAATTCGTCTGGGATGCGGTTCTGAGCCTGAGCATTCGAGCTGTTTTCACAATTACGTTGTTTGCCGGCGTGAACTGGCTTGTATGGTCCATCGGCGCCCGTCTCGGGGGCTCCGCCCCCGAACCCCCGCCAGGGGCTCTGCCCCTGGACCCCGGCTTCTTCCCCTCCGCGGAGAGAGGAACGCCGGACCCGGAAACCGAGGACCTGACTCTCATAGCGGCTGGTACATAAAGTGGGTGCAGGTCACGATCATAGTGCTCTGCGCAACGGGGCGATCATTGGTGCGGTTCAGATCGTGTGGGGCCTGACGATCGGTCGCAGAAGTCTCATTCGTCGAGATGCGATTGGAGCAGTGAGTAGCGGCACGGGCGAGGAGGGCTAGCCGCCAGCGCGTCGTTGTCGTGAAGTCGCGCTCGCGCAGCTCGCAGGTGCTGGTTCGCGGCCTGCGGCGACGTGATCCTCTTCGGCACGCAACTCGGGCTGGACGGACTTCGGGGAGAGCGGAAGGCCCTCCGCGTCCGCGCGCCGTCCGGGCTCTCGCGCACTCCGTGACAGCGGCGCAGCGGCCCGGGCGGTCGTCTGAGCCTCGGATTTCCGCATCGATTCCACGTCGCACTCGCAAGGCGGACCCGGTGCAGAAACGAGCGGCCGCGGCGGCGAGCTCGACGATCCGCTGAATCTCGGTTTCCGGCGACTGGGCGATCATTTCCTGGGGCACCGCTGCAACCTGGACCTTCAGGTTGACGTTTAGAGGATACGATTATACTATCTGGATGGAAATGTCCGATTTGTGGCCGGCCGGTGCGGCCGGCGCGGGCCTGGAGGACGCGGCGTCGTGGCGATTTCGCAGAGTGCCGAGTACGCGCTTCGGGCGGTCGTGTGGCTGGCGGCGAATCCGGGTGGCCCGCAAAGCACGCGGCAGATCGCCCGGGGCACGCGTGTGCCGGCGGGGTATCTGTCGAAGGTGCTGCAAGGTCTGGCCCGGGCAGGGCTGGTGGAATCCAGCCCGGGGCGGACGGGCGGGTTCGTTCTAACGCGTGAGCCGGCGGAGACGAGCGTTCTGGAGGTGGTCAACGCGGTCGAGCCGGTGCGGCGGATTCGCGAGTGTCCGCTGGGGCTCGAGGCGCACGGGCAGAGGCTCTGCCCGCTGCATGCGCGGCTGGACCAAGTGGCGGAGTGGACGGAGCGGACCTTCGCGCAAACGACGATCGGGCGATTGCTGGACGAGGACCGGCCGGGGGAGGTGTTGTGCGGGCCGGTTCCGCTGACGACGCGCCGGGGTCGTCGCCGGTGACGGGCGCGGAAGCGGAGCGGGCGGGTGAGATTCGGATGAGTTTGACGAAGGCAGACCACACGGAGGGCGGCTGTGCGGTGGCAGGCGGCGGCGGCGCACCGGGACCTGCGCCGCGGGCGCTCAAGTGGATTCCGGTCGTGGATGCGGAGAACTGCACCGGCTGCAACCTTTGTATCGAGGCCTGTGGGCCGGATTGCCTGGAATTGATCGATGACTGTGCCGTGTTGACGGTGCCGGATGCGTGCGGCAGCGAAGAGCACTGCATACCCGTGTGCGAGTTTGACGCGATTCGGATGGAGTGGGTCGAGATGGAGGGCGATCGCGGCCGCGGCGCGTGGAAAACGGCGGAGTCGTAACGGAGACCCGGCGGCCGGGCCGGTTTCCCGAGAATGTGACGAATGAAAGGAACGAGCGTGAGCACATTGACGGCGGACATGACGGTCGGGGCGTTGGTGGCGCAGCGGCTGGGGCGGGCCCGCGTCTTCGAGCGGTTCGGGATCGACTTCTGCTGCGGCGGGAAGCGGCCGCTGGCAGAGGCGTGCGCGGCCAGGGGCGTTCCGGCCGAACGTGTGCTGGAGGCGCTGAGCGAGGAGGATTCGCGGCCGGCGGAGGCCGACGACCCGGCGGCGATGGGGATGGGCGAGCTGGCCGACCACATCGTGGAAAAGCATCATCGTTACCTGCGAAGCGAGCTGCCGCGACTGAGCGCGATGATGGACAAGGTGATCAAGGCGCACGGCGAGGGACATCCCGAGCTGTGGGAATGCGGGCAGGTGCTGGGGGATCTGCGCAGCGAGCTCGAGATGCACATGATGAAGGAGGAGCAGGTGCTTTTCCCGATGGTGCACGAGCTGGAGCGGGCCGAGAGCATGCCCATGTTTCACTGCGGGACGGTCCGGAACCCGATCCGCATGATGGAGCATGAGCACGACGACGCGGGGCAGGCGCTGGCGGCATTGCGGCGGCTGACCGCGGACTACACTCCGCCGGCGGATGCGTGCACGACCTACCGCGTGCTGCTCTACAGCCTGGCAGAGCTGGAACGCGATATGCGTGTGCACATCCACAAGGAGAACAACGTGCTGTTTCCGAGGGCGGCCGAGGCGGAGGTGCGGTTGGCGGCCGGGGCGCGGTAGGGCCGGCGACGGGGGCCGGAGCGCGGACGGATTGCGGAGGATCGGCAATGTCGGGCAAGCGGTCGTGGGCGGAGCCGTGGAAGGTGAAGATGGTGGAGCACCTGCGCATGACCACGCGCGCGGAGCGCGAGGAGGCGATCGCGCAGGCCGGCTTCAACACGTTTCTGGTGCCGAGCCGGATGGTCTACATCGACCTGCTGACGGACTCGGGTACTTCGGCGATGAGCGACGTGCAGTGGGGCGGGATGCTGCGCGGCGACGAGGCCTACGCCGGGTCGGAGAACTTCTATCGCCTCGAGCAGGCCGTGCGGCGATATTACGGCTACAAGCACGTGATCCCGACGCACCAGGGCCGCGGGGCGGAACACATCCTGAGCCAGCTTTGCATCCGTCCCGGGCAGTGCGTTCCCGGCAACATGTACTTCACGACGACCAAGGCGCTCCAGGAGAAGGCCGGCGGGCGGTTCGTCGACGTGATCATCGATGAGGCCCACGACCCGGACCACGAACATCCGTTCAAGGGGAACGTCGACCTGGCGAAACTGGAGCGCGTCATCCGGCAGGAGGGGGCGGAGAAGATCGCCTACCTCTCGCTCGAGACGAACGTGAACATGGCGGGCGGTCAGCCGTGCAGCCTGGCGAACATCCGCGAGACGTGCGGGCTGTGCCACCGGCACGGGATTCGTGTTTTCCTGGATGCCACGCGGGCGGTCGAGAACGCCTACTTCATCCGGCAGCGCGAGCCGGGACAGCAGAATCGCTCGCTGGCGGAGATTCTGCGCGAGATCTGCGACTGCACCGATGGCTGCACGATGTCGGCCAAGAAGGACGCGCTGGTGAACATCGGCGGGTTCCTGGCGGTCAATGACGACGAATTGGCCGACGCGGCGCGGAACATGTGCGTGCTGTATGAGGGGTTGCACACCTACGGCGGGCTGGCCGGGCGCGACATGGAGGCGATGGCGATCGGGATCGAGGAATCGGTCCAGCTCGACCACATGCGCGCGCGGATCGGGCAGGTGGAGTACCTGGGCCACAAGCTGATCGAGGCGGGGATTCCGGCGGTGCGGCCGATCGGCGGACACGGCGTATTTCTCGATGCGGCCCGCTTTCTGCCGGCGATTCCGCGGGAGCAGTTCCCGGCCCAGGCGCTGGCCGCGGCGCTCTACGTCGAGTCGGGCATTCGGGCGATGGAGCGCGGGGGCGTCTCGGCCGGCCGCGACGCGGCGACCGGACGGAACCTGTTTCCGAGCCTGGAGCTCGTGCGGCTGACGATTCCGCGGCGGGTGTACACGCAGGCCCACATGGATGTGACGGCCGAGTCCGTGCAGGCGCTCTACGCGAATCGCGAGGCGATCGTGGGGCTGCAATTCACTTATGAGCCGAAGGTGCTGCGGTTCTTTCAGGCGCGGTTCGAGCCGGTGCGCGGCACACGCGTGTATACGGCGGCGGCGCAGGAGTGAGCCGGCAGCCCGCTGGTCACGGCGCGGCCAGCTCGCTCCGGATGGCCGCGTAGCGCGGGTCGAGCCTGGCCGCGGCGGCCAGGTGCGCAGCAGCACGGTCGGCCCGGGCGGTGGCGCTCAGCAGGCGGCTGAGATTGAAGTGCGCATCCGCGTGATCGGGCTCGAGCCGCAGCGCCTGCTCGAAGCAATTCTCCGCTTCTTTCACCTGGTTTCTGCGGGCCAGCAGGAATCCGAAGTTATTGAAGATGTCCGGATCGGACGGATCGAGGGCCACCGCGAGACGGTACTGTGCGATCGCCTCGGATTCGCGGCCGAGGGCCGTCAGCATGACGCCGAGGTTGTAGCGGATCGGCGCGGCGCTCGGCAGCAGCTCGGCCGCCCGCGCCAGGTCGGCGACGGCGCCGCGCAGGTCGCCGGCGTCGCCGCGCTTCTCGCCGCGCAGGCCGTAAAGCTGGCCGAGCGTGCTGGTCAGGCGCGGCGACGCGACCAGTCCCCAGCGATAGCAGGTATCGAGATGCTCGATCGCGGCCGTGAAGGCGGCGTCCTGCGGCGCTGCGCTGCTCGACGAGGTGATGCACGCGGCGCGATAGCCGACGAACTCGTGATAGCGCACAAAGCCGCTGTGCGTCCAGAACGCGAGCAGGGGTGGGACGAGAGCGAGCGCCGTGACACCGGGCCATGTCAGCCGGCCGGCCCGGCGGAGCCAGACGTTGCTGAGGCGAACGTCGCGGCGATAGACCAGCCGCAATACGCAGACCGCGAAGAAGCCGAGGATCACGCCGAGCGCGAGCGTCAGCAGAAACGGCATCAGGTCATACAATCCGCGGAAGGCGAACAGCGCCGCGACGAGCGCCAGCGCCATGAGGGCGTCTTCAGCGAGCGTGAAATCGAAGGGGCGTCGCAGCGGCCACCATGCCTTCCAGCCGCGCAGCAACGGCGGCCGGCCCAGGCCGTACCTGACGGCGCCGTTGGGGCAGGCGCTGACGCACTCGAGATCCTTGACGCAGGCGGAATTGACGACGGTGCCGAAGCGTTGCAATTCCTCGTGCACGACGACCTGCGACGGACAGACGGCCGTGCAGATGCCGCAATCGGCGCAGTCGCCGGTGGCGATGATCCGGCCGGGCGAGAGGCGGTCGAGGCCGCGAAAGACCGCGCCGTAGGGGCAGACGTAGGTGCAGAAGGAGCGCGAGCCGAGCAGATAGACGATCGCGAAGCCGCAGACGGCGAAAGTGAGGATCGTCACGCCGGGGCCGGGCAGGTTGCGCCAGAAGCTGCTCGTCTGGAAGGAGGCCCAGCCGTCCTCGTCGACCTGCATGCGGAATTCGGGCAGCGGCTGGCCGGCGGCGACGCGCGAGACCTGCGGCCAGAAGAACATGTAGAACATCGCCGCGGCCGGGACGATCAGCAGCAGGCGTGAGCGGACGGGCCGCGGTCGAACTCGCAGCTTGCGCAGCAGCCAGGTGCACAGGTCCTCGAGGGCGAGGATGTGGCAACCCCAGCCGCAGAAGAAGCGGCCGAAGATCAGCGTCGCGACACAGGCCGTGAGCATGAAAAGGAAGCCGGCGGTGATGATGCCGAGCTCGAGTGTATGCATCACTTCATTGAGCTCGAGCGGGGCGAGAGTCTTGCCGGCGATCTTCCAGTGGGCGATGTGCAGTCCCATAAGCAGGTAGACGCCGCCGAGCGTGGCGGCCCGCCACTTGCCGTATCGCGACGGGCGGACCGTCGGTTCGTCCGGCCGCCGCACGGGCAGAGGGTGCGCGCCGCCGGGCATTCCGCCCTGCGAACGACCTCGCCGGTTTGCGGGAGGTCGCGGACGGCGTTGCCTTTCACCTTTCACGTGTCACCTGTCACCCTGGTGCGAGATGGGAATCTCGAACCAGCGACGCACCGACGTGGTCTCGCACCAGCTTACGGGCACGTGCTGCCGTAGTTCCCCAGCAACAGCGTCAGGTCGCCGAGACCGATGAAGAAGTCCCCGTCGAGGTCCGCGGCCGGCAGATAGCCCGGCGCGTCGCTGCTCATCCCGTAGGCCGCCAGCAGATCGACCAGGTCGCCGAACGAAACGCGGCAGTCGCAATTCAGATCGCCCGGAACGAAGCCGACGAACGCATCGAAGCTCTGCGAGACCATGGGGATCGGCTCGCCTCGGCCGGTGGCGGTCCAGGCGGCGTGCAGAATGTCGCCCCAGTCGTCGGTGTGGTTCGCGTCGCGCAGGTGGTCGATGTAGCTGCGGGGCAGATTCTGATAGTAGACCGTCACGCTGACAAGGGCCGCGCCGGCCGGGATCGACAGATAGAGATCGTCCCAGTATTGCCCGTCGGCGTATGCGTGGCCGACGACCGGTGCGCCGCCGAGCTCGAACTGCGCGTTGTCGAAGCCGCGCGGCGGAATGCGATTGTCCTTCCAGATCGTGTCGGCCAGCGCCATGTGCGTCGTTTCGCCGGCCGGCAGGCCCGTAACCTGCGAGGCGAAGTCGCTCAGCCCGACCTTCATCTCGTACACGCGCGTCGTGGATTCCTCCAGCTCGGCTTCGTTCAGGTCGTACGCCCCGTGCTCGCGGACCAGATTGCCGGCGGCGTCGAAGAAGCGGGCGTTGACCCACACGCGGCGGCCCTCGATGTGCCCTGTCGGCAGCTTGTGGCCGGATTCGTTGATGACGCGGGCGCGGACGGTGCCGCATTCCTGCACGATCTCCAGCGAGGCCGCCCGCTCGAGCATCGAGATCGCCTTGGCCTTGCCCGCCGCGATTTCGGCCGGATCGACCGCCGGATCGTTGCCGTACACCTCGAGCACGAGATCGAGGATGGGTGCGGCCGCTCCGGCGAAGTCATGCCGGCGCATGTCGGGCCGCTGGGGCCCGAAGAAGCAGGCTTGCGCCTCGGCCCGGGGCATGTGGCAATCCTGGCAGGAACGCATCACGGGATCGCCCACGCCGCCGAAGCGGCCACCCATGTCTACGCCTCCGTTGTTGAAGGCGCTGAGCTTCCATTCGGTGTAGGTGCGCTCGAGGGGGTACTGCATCCACGGATCGCTCGTCGGCGACGGCTCGTCGAGCGCGTTGTAGCGGTAGGAGCCGTCTGGCTGACGCGTGACGGCGACGTTGCCGACGTCGTGGCAGGTGCCGCAGAAATCGCCGCGCGTGTGGAAGGGAGACTGAAGCAGCTCGTGCGGCGGATAGGAATCGCCGCGCGGCCCGCGCCGGCGGCCGATCGGGTCGAGCACGAACATGGCGTTGCCGAAGAACTCGGGCACGTCCGCCAGGCCGGCCAGGATCGCCTCGTCCTCGGCCGGGCTGGAGCCGGGCTGATAGATCGGGTCGACCATGCTGTGGCAGAAGTGGCAGTCGACCCCGCGGCGGTCCTGCTCATCGAGCGTGCTGCCGTCCGGCTGGAGCGCGTGGCCGGTCGCGATCGCCTGCGGCACGTGGCAGCGCAGGCAGTAGTAGCCGGCGAAGCTCGCATCCTGGTTGGCGAGCGTCATCTGGGCGTAGAAGAGCGGGTCCCGGCCGGCGTGAGCCATCAGGCTGCCGCCCCAGGTGGCCGACGGCTCGTTGGCAAAGTCGTAATAGCCGTGGCAGCCGCGGCAGTTGTCGGGGTGTTGCAGCACGGCCGCCGGAACGTCGCCGACCTGCGTGCCCGGAACGTGGAAGTCCTGGAGCGTGGTCGGCAGGGGGAGCTGTGCGGACGCGGTCGTCGCGGACAACGCGAGGGTGAGGCCAACGGCGATCGTCGTGACGTAGGCGATGGAGCGGGGGGCGATCGAACGCGTCGCGAGCATTCTGCACCTCCGGCGCCCGGAGCAGGGGAGTTGGGGCCCTCCGCGGCGCATGGTAGATAAGTGGACCTTGATATCCAGTTTAGCTCGCCGGCCTGGGTGGCGTCAACGGCTGGGACGGTCTCGCGGAAGAGTTCTGGCGGGCCAGGAGTGTGCTGGCAGATTATCGGGCGTTATGGCGGCGGCTTGGAGGAGGGATGCGGCGCGCTGCGGCGCGAGGGCGATTACGGCGGCGGGTCCGGGGGACGGTCGGCGGGCGCGGTGGTCGGGGAGGATGCCGGCGACTGGAGCGCGGCGAGGGCCGCGGCGGCGCGCTTCGTCAGGCGGTGGTCGTCGCCGAAGCTGCGCTCAAAGACGCCGTGGGCCTGCGTCAGCAGCGCGCCCGCGCGGTCGGCGTCGCCGGTGCGCTGGAGGCATTCGCCCAGCAGCATGCGCGTGTGCGCCAGCCGCCAATCGTCGGCGTTCAGCGTCGCGGTGCGGATTCGCTCCGCCTCGCTGAGCGGCTCGACCGCGCGCTCGACAGACCCCAGGGCGATCCGCGCGTTGGCCAGATTCGTGAGCGACGTGGCCAGGAAGGGGTGATCGGGGCCGAGCAGCTCGCGCAGAACCGCACTCGCCTGTTCATGCAGCGGGATCGCCTCGTCGGAGCGGTTCTGTCGCTGGAGGAGCACCGCGAGATTGTCCATGCTCTGGGCGACGTCGACGTTCTGGTCGCCGAACAGCTCGCGCCGCATCTCGAGCGACTGGCGGCAGTACCGCTCGGCCGGCTCGAATTCCCCGCGCGCCAGATGCAGACCCGCCAGGTTGTTGAACGTTTCGGCGATCTGGACGTGCTGCTCGCCAAAGGCGCGTCGCTGGCGCTCGAGTGCTTCGCGATAGAGCGGCTCGGCCTCGTCGAAGCGGCCCTGGGCCTTGATGACGGCGGCAAGGTTGTTCGTGACGCGGGCGAGCTCCGCATCGTCATCACCGAACAGGGTCCGTTGCAGCTCGAGCACATTCTGCAGCACGGTCTCGGCTTCGGCGTACGCGGCGCGGTTGTAGAGCACGACAGCCAGGTCGTTCATGCAGGTGGCGCGCTCGTCGCGGGCGTCGTCACCGAGTCCCGCCCAGAGCTCGATCGCCCGGCGCAGGTGCTGCTCGCTCGTTTCATACAGACCGAGGCTCGAGTAGCTCTCGCCCAGCGTGTGGTGAATGGCCGCCGCCACCGCCGGGGCGTCGGTGAAGTCGCTCTTCAGCCGCTCGGAAGCCTGGTCGAGGACCTCGCGGACGGTCACGTCGTGCCCGGAGCGGTCGGGCTCCACGGCCGAGAGCACGTCCTGGAGAAACTGATTCACCTGCTCGGCCGTTTGCGCGGCGATCGTCGCCCGCTCCGCCTGCTGCTCGGCGTGCGTCTGCGCGGCCAAGGCGAGGTCGCGCTGCCGGGCCGCCTCGCTCGATTGCCACAGGATGCCCGCCACGCCGGCCGCGAGCGAGAGCGCCACGGCGCACGCGGCCGCCAGCGCGAGGCGGTTGCGGCGGGCGAACTTGCCGAAGCGGTAGCGCCAGGTGAGCGGCTGAGCGGAGACCGGCAGGCCGTCGAGGTGGCGGCGGATGTCGTCGGCGAGCTGATCGACGCTCGCGTATCGCTCGCGTGGGTCCTTGCGGAGCGTCTTGAGCAGTATCGCGTCGAGATCGCCGAGCAGCTCGCGGCGGCGGTGGGCCAGCGAGTCGGAGCTGGGCGCCGGCGGTGGGGCGCTGGCCTCCGCCGAATCGTGGCGGCGAGTGACGGCCGTGCTCGGCGGATCGGGCTCCTGCTCGCAGACGGCCCGTTCGATCTCGTAAAGCATGCGGCTGCTGAGGCGATACGGGTCGCGGCCGGTGAGCATGCGGTAGAGCACGACGCCGAGCGAGTAGATGTCGCTGGCGGTCGTCAGCGGCTCGCCGCGAATCTGCTCGGGACTGGCGTATTCGGGCGTAAGCCGGCGCGACTCGGATTCGGTGACAGTCGCCGCGGCGCGGGCGTCGCGCAGCGGGCGGGCGATGCCGAAGTCGACGACCTTGGGCCGGCCGTCGTCGGTGACGAGGATGTTCGCCGGCTTGAGGTCGCGGTGAATGGTCAGATTGCGGTGGGCGTAGGAGACGGCGTCGCAGACGTGAACGAAGAGCCGCAGGCGGTCACGGACGGCGAGGTTTCGCCGGCCGCAGTAGCCGTCGATCGGTTCGCCTTCGATCAGCTCCATGACCAGGTAGGGCACACCATCCTCGACGCCGCCGTCGAGGAGCGTGGCGATGTGCGGGTGACGCAGGTTCGCGAGCAACTGCCGCTCGCGCTCGAACTGGCGGATCATCTCGGGAGTCAGCACGTCCGGGCGGACGATCTTGACCGCCGCGATCTGCTCGAACTGACCGTCGTCGCGCCGGGCGCGGTAGACCGCACCCATGCCGCCCTCAGCAAGCCGCTCGATCAATCGCCAGGCGCCGACGCGGCGGCCGTCCATTTTCTCGCTCGCTGACAGCCCGTCCCACCCGCCTGGCTGCGAGGCGGACTCGTCGAATAGCTCAGCGAACGCCTCCGCGGCCGAGCCCTCCAGAAGCTCGGGGGCGTCTTCGTGCGCGGCGGCCATGGCGCTGAGCTGTTCGTGAAGCTCGGCGTCGTCGCCGCAGAGCTCGGCGATGCGTTCGGAGCGCTGCGCAGGCGGCGTGCTGAGGGCCTCGTCCAGCAGCGATTTGACCTGCTCCCAGCGATTGGGCGTCACGGCTCGGTCCTTATCTTCCGATCGACATCGCCAGCCAGCTCCGGGCCGCGGCCCAGTCGCGCTTCACCGTCCGCGGCGAGATACCGAGCGTCTCGGCCGTCTGCTCGACGCTCATGCCGCCGAAGAATCGCAGTTCGACGATGCGGGCGGCCTGCGGGTCGAACGCCGCCAGTCGCTGGAGCGCCTCGTCCAGAGCGATCAGATACTCGGCTCGGCCGGGGGCGGCGATCTCCGCCGCATCCGAGAGCGGGGCGCGCCGCCCACCCGGGCTGCGCTTGGCCGCCGCGTGGCGGCGGGCGTGCTCCACAAGAATACGGCGCATGCACTGGGCGGCGAGGGCCAGGAAATGTGCCCGATCGGCGATCGGAATCTCGACCGACCCGATCAGCCGCAGATAGGCCTCGTGGACCAGGGCCGTGGGCTGGAGCGTATGGTCCGGGCGCTCGCGACGCATGCAGCGCTGGGCGAGGCTGCGGAGGTGCTCGTAGATCAGGGGGAAGATCCGCCGCTGCGCGTCCGCATCTCCCTGTCGAGCTCGCTCCAGCAGCAGCGTGACCGGTCCGTCGGTTGGCTCGATCATGGAGCACCCACCGGAAATCGTACCCGATTGGCCCCGTCGCCGGGGTTTATGCGCTTCCCCTGGTAGAGCGCCCCATCCGGGTTTCTGATGCGGAATCGCGTTCGGAAGCGGGAATCGACGGTGCCGGATGCGTGTCCGGCCGGCCTCGATGCTCTGAGCGCTCGGCGAAAAACTGGACAAAATGATCCCGAATTCGCGAATTAGAGGTATTTCGGCGGCCGGCTGCGGGCTCCACTCGTACAGGGCGAGTCGCCGGGTTGCCCTTCGATGATCGAAACCTCGCCGCCCGTGCGTGCCGCAGTCGGGGTTGCAAGGAGAAGACCATGTTCAGATTCGACGTTCGAGCGGGGATCGCGAGTGTCGCGCTGCTGGCCGCGTCCGCTACGACGACCCGCGCTGACGAAGTCTGTGATTCGCTGGTGGAAGTGGAGAGGCTGCTTGCGCCGGCCGGCGAATTGCGGTTGACAGATATTGTCGCGATCTCGCCGGACGACATCTGGGCCGTGGGGTATGCCTGGACGTCTCAGGTGCGGACGACGGTCACGGCACACTATGACGGCAACGCCTGGACAATCTTGCCGAGTCCGAGCCCCGGCAGTTCGGCCGGCCTGAATGCTGTGGCGGCGGTTGCGGCTGACGATGTGTGGGCGGCGGGCGACTACGTTCCCAGCGGTGCGTCGGCGAACGACTCGCTTGTGCTGCACTGGGACGGCACGTCGTGGACGGTCGTACCGAGCCCCGGCGTGAGCCAGTTCGGCGAGCAGGGGTTTTCGTTCGCGGCGATCGAGGCCGTGGGGCCCGATGACGTTTGGTTCACCGGTACGCGTGGCGACCGCGCCAGCGGAGCTTTCACAGCGCACTGGAACGGCACCGGGTTCAGCGTGCATCCGACGCCGGCCGTCGTCAATCACTGGCACGAAATGGTCGGGCTGTCTGCCTTGAGCGCGTCCGACGTGTGGGGCGTGGGCGGGACCGCCACCATTCGCTCCGGCGGATTTGTGATGCGTTGGAACGGCAGTCAATGGAGCACCGTGCTCGCGCCGGACTTCGGCGGTCCGCAGCGCTACTTCGAGGATGTCGCCGCCATCGCGCTCGACGACGTCTGGGTCACCGGAATCGAGAAGTACCTGGACGGCAATATCCAGCGTGAGCGGCCCTGTTTCATCCATTGGGACGGTTCGGAGTGGACGGAATTCGCCACGCCGGGATTCGCCGTGAGACTGAAGGTGTTCGGGCCGAACGACATCTACGGGATCAGCGGCGACACGCTGATTCACTGGGACGGTGCGGCGTGGACCGTCGTGGATACGCTCGCCACGACCGCCATTCTGGACAACCTGGTCGCGATCGACGGCTTCGACGAGTGCTCCCTTCGGATGGTCGGGCAGGTCGAGCTCACTACGGCCGGCCAGCTCGGCGGCTGGATCGTCGGTACCGCGGCGAGCCTGCCGGGCGACCTGAATGGCGACGGCTGCGTGGATTTCGCCGACCTGGTCACTCTGCTCGGCGCGTATGGAGTCAGCGCCGGCGGCGACATCGACGGCGACGCAGACACCGACTTCGCCGATCTGATCGCGCTGCTCGGCAATTACGGCAGCGGGAACTGCTAGGAATCGACCTGACGCGCCCTCCGCGGGCCGGACGCTCGCGATCCGGCCACGGGCGGCGCGTAAGGCGTGAATCGAATGCAACACCTGGGAGTGTCTGGATGATAACTCGAGGACGTATCGCGACATTGTGGACCGTGCTGAGCGGGCTGGCCCTGGCGCCGGGCGCCGCAGTGGCCCAATCGAACTTTTCGGAAGGCTTCGAGAACGTCGGGCCGGTGAACCCGGGCGAGGAAGGACCCGCGAACCTGATCGCGGCCGGCTGGATTTTCCGCAATCAGAGCAGTCCCGAAGTCGGTCCGGCGTGGTACGACGGCGACGGCTTCGGCGGGCAGCCATTCGAAGGCAGCGGCTATCTCGCCAGCGACTCGATGGCCACGGAGTGGCTCGGCGGTGCGCTGAGCTGCTGGGCGATCCTGCCGGCGATCACCGATCAGCAGGGGGGCGACCTGCTGAGCATCTGGGTGCTCGGCGGCGGGGCGTACGAGTCCGAGACGTTCTTCGAGGTTCGCTATTCACCCAGCGGCGCGACCGGAACCGGCTCGAGCGCAACGGATGTCGGCGACTTCGCGGACCTGCTCTTCTCGGCCGAGCTGCCGCTGGCGACGCAGGGTTATCAGCAGGTGCTCGTCGATGTGCCGGGTCCCGGACGGCTGGCGATGCGCTTCCGGGCGCCGTTCATCATGACGGCCTTCGGGCGCGGCGCGTGGCTGTCGGTCGATTCGCTGACGGTCGGAGCGCCGCCGCCGCCGCCCTGCGGTGTGCCGATCCCGCAGCCGGGCGAGACGGTGACGTGGACGCTGGCCGGCAGCCCCTACACGGTCTGCGAGGACCTGCTGATTCCGCCGGGCGGGACGGTCGTCGTCGAGCCGGGCGTCGAGGTCGTTTTCGAGAACGACGACACGCTCCGGGTCGAAGGAGAGCTGCTCGCGCACGGCACGGCGGAAGCGCCGATCGTGTTCTCCGGGTCCACGGACATTGATGCGGGGCTTCAGATCGGTGTCGCCGGACAGGCGGAAATCTCGCACGCGGAGCTGTATGTGCAGCTCTACGCCAGCGGAGCGGACGTGGCGGTCGTGCTGACCGATTCCGTGATCGGCGGCGGCGGCACGCTTCAGGGCGTGCCGGACCTGGCCGTGGTCGAGCGCTGCCAGTTCGCCGGCGGGGGAGTCGGCGGATTCGTCGGCGTGCACGGCTCGCTGCGGCTGGTGGACTGCGACTTCTCGGGCGGGGCGGGTGCGCATGTCGGCGGCGTGCTGTACCTGGACAACATCTCGATCGACGGCCAGCAGCTTCAGATCAGCAGCGAGAGTGCCGCGTCGCCGGTCCTGCTGGACAATATCTCGGTGACGAATTACACGGGCGGCGCGGGCGTGAAGGTCTCCGGGCCGAACTATCTGCTGGGCCCGAACTTCGTCTCGCAGGGCAACCTCTTCCCGCTTGAGATCGGTGACCTCGGCGGCGGTCTGCTGCCGCCTTCGCAACTGCCGCAGTCAGGCAATATCAACAATTACGTGCCGACCAGCGGCATCCGGCTGGGCTTCGAGCGGCATTGGGCGAATGTCGGCATTCCGTACGTCGTGGACGGATTCCCGGAGAATTACGGCGGCTCGCTGACGATCGCTCCCGGCACGCGCGTGCGCTTTCAGCCGGGTGCGGGGGCGTTCCTCGTGCTGGATTCCAAGCTGGACATGCAAGGCACGGGCGAAGCGCCGATCACGCTCGAGTCGTTCTCGGTGGCTCAGCCGTGGTTCGGCCTCAAGTGGGTCGACAATTTCAACGCCAAGGTCTCGCACACGATCTTCGACGGCGCGGAGCTGGGGATTCAGTCCGACGGCGGCTGGCTGCACATGGATCATTGCGTGATCCGCGACTGCCTGACCGGCTACTCCAGCGTCACCGGCGGCATCGTCTACCTGCGCAATTCGCAGATACTCGGCAACAACGTCGGCCTGACGACGACCACCACCGGCCGCATCGACGCGGAGAGCCAGATCGCGCCGAACATCTTCGAAGGCAACGGCGTGGCCGTGGACTATAACAACACCAGCTCGGCGCCGGAGTTCGACTACAATTGGTGGGGCGACCCGAGCGGCCCGACCACGCCCGAGAATCCGGGCGGGACGGGCGACGTGGTCGACGGGCTGTTCTGGGCGTGGTTCTCGCCCTGGCTGACGCAGCGCCCGGCGCAGGCGGACGACCCGCCGCGCGTGCGGATGATGCCCACCTACTTCGTCGCCCACAAGGACGAAAAGATCATTCTGCGCTGGTCCTCCTCGGACGATACGGGAATCGCCGCGCATCGCATCGAGTTCGCGGATCACGGCTTCCCGAGCGAGTTCCAGACCGTCGCGACGCTCCCGGGCGACGCGGACACCTACGAGTTCACCGTTCCGGTCGTGCCGCCGACGAATCTCTACACGCGGGCCTCGTCGATCCGCATCGTCGCCGTGGACGAGCTCGGCCAGGAGTCCTGGGATGAGAGCATTGTCCGCATTCCGTACCAGGAAGACTTCACGGTCGTCCCGCAGGAAGTGACGAACCTCCCGGACACGGCCCACCCGCACGACAACATCGACATCTGCTGGTCGCCGGGCGGAAGCTCGACGGTCTACGTCGTGATGGACGGCGAAGGGCTCGTCAGCTACCACGGCGGCGCCGGCTCGTGCCTGCCGATCGGCGCGACGCTGGCCTACACCAGCACCGACTCGGCCCGCGTGCTGATCCTGACGACGTTCGGCGCCGGCGGCCGAGTGGTCTACTCGTTCAGTGACTACTTCTCGATCCGTCCGGACGTGCGCTTCGGCGACGCGCCGCCGAGTGTCACGCTCGACGGCCCTGTCGGCGGCGAGCAGTTCGGCGGCGGGGGGGTGATTCCCGTCCGCTGGACGGCCTCGGACGATGAAGCGGTGCGCACGTTTCACATTCAGGCGTCCTATGACGAAGGCGTCACCTGGCACCACGTCGAGAAGGACCTGCCGGGCGAGACGCGGGCATTCGATTGGCGCCTGCCGCCGAGCAGCGGGATCGCCGATGTCCGCGTGCGCGTCGTGGCGGTCGATCATCGCTTCCAGAACTCCTCGGCCACCAGTGCGCCGTTCGAGATTCTGCCCGGCGACGGGCAGATCGCCGGCGACCTCGACGGCGACGGCTGCGTGGACTTCGCCGACATGCTGATTCTGCTGGCCGCCTACGGCGTCAACTCCGGCGGCGATATCGACGGCGACGGCGACACGGACTTTGACGATCTGGTGACGTTGCTCGGGAACTACGGCGACGGAAACTGCTGAGTTCGCGGAAGCGGCGGAAGCGCGCCGCTCGGTGCGGCGCGCATCCCGCCGGCGGCGAGTCGCCTGTTGTCCCGGCGGAATCGGAATGGTCGGGGATTGCGGGCCGGGGATAAGGAATCTGCCATGTTCGCGACGCACATCAGTCGGCTGGCGGCGTCAACGGCCGTTGGCGCCGGAATCCTGAGCGGCACACTGGCCGCCTCGGCCGCCGGGCCGGATGCGACCGACGCGCCCACGACGCTGACCAACTTCCGTCACCTGCGCGAGCCCACGGCCGACGGCGCGGCGAACCCGTTCGCGCCCAACCCGGCCGGCGAGGCTTTCTGGCACGAGGGCGTTGTCCTTCCGCCGCCGGCGGCCGGCCGCGGCCAACCCTCACCGCCGTTCGTGCTCGAGACCGACGCGACCTACATGACGGCCTTCGGCGACCAGTTCTACGGCGCGGTCACGGCCGGCCCGGGCGAGTACTTCGCCGTCTGGGTCGATCTGCGCGTGGGCGGGGCCAATCCGGCGGGATATGACCTGTATGGCCAGCGCATTCGGCCCGACGGCACACTGGCCGCGCCCGGCAGCCTCGAGCTGCTGCGCGACTGGAGCCGGATGACGACCGGCATTCCGGGCGTGGCGTGGAATGGCTCGATCTACCTGGTTGTGTGGAATGAGGGCTCGACGCTGTACGCGATGCGCGTTTCGGCCGAGGGCGAGGTGATCGATCCGGGCGGGTTCGTGCTCGGGTCGACCACCACGTCGCTGCGCTGGCCGTCGGTCGCCAGCGACGGGACGGACTTTCTGGTCGTGCAGCCGAGCGGCGGCTCGGTGCTCGGCTGGCGCGTTGGCGCGGAAGACACCGACGTGACACCGCTCATGATCTCCTCGGGCGCCTCGGGCCTGGGCTACCCGAAGGTGACGTTCGCCGCGGGCGTCTATCTGGTGACGTGGGCGCAGGCGCCCAACCAGGCGATCCGCGCGGCGCGCGTGACGCCGGCCGGCGCCGTGCTGGACCCGGGCGGGGTGAACATCTCCGGCGGCGGCACCGATGTCGACGCGCACGTCGACTTTGACGGCGAGAATTTCTACGTCGTCTGGCAGCGGCTCGACGGCCAGCTCTGGGACCTCTGGGGCGCGCACGTCAGCCCGCAGGCGGAGGTCGTCTCCGGCCCCACGCTGCTGCTGGACGGAAACTCCTGGGGATACGTCAGCAGCGGCCAGGTCGCCTTCAACGGCACGCACCACCTGATCACCATCACGACGAGCGAGCCGATCTTCTCGAATACGGACCTCTATGCGCTGCGTGTGGACGCAGAAGGATCGCCCGTCGGCGGGCCGTTTCCGGTCTCGACGCTCGAGGGCCGCAGCCAGGTCGCCTTCGGCGTCGCCTCGGTCGGCGATCAATTCTTCGTTCTCTGGGAAGGCAATCTGCTGTCCGGCGTGTACTTCATCTACGACACGGAGGGCGCCCGCATCGACGCGGCCGGCAACGTGCTCGACCGGCCGCAGCAGATCGTGGTCAGCACGTCGGCCGCCTGGCAGCTCGCTTCGACGTCGTCGTTCGACGGCAATAACTTCCTGGCGGTCTTCGAGGACTGGCGGCCGGGCGGAGGGCTCAGTGCCGTTCGTGTCACGCCGGAGGGTGTTCCGCTGGAGGCGGCCGCCGTGACCGTTGCGCGGCAGGCGCAGGGGCGGGCGGAACATCCCGATGCGACCTTCGGCGGCGGCCAGCACGTGGTCGTCTTCGAGAACTGGACCGGCGCGATCAGCCAGGTGCGGATGGTGCGCGTGCTGCCCGACGGCACGCTGCTCGACCCGAACAGCATCCTCGTGTTCTCCAACGAGCCGACGGCGGACACTTTCCGGCCGAAGGTGGCTTGGAACGGCCAGCACTACTGCGTCGTCTGGTACGACAACTACCTCCCGCCGGGCCAGAAGCCGCTGCAATTCGCGCTGGTCGCTATCGACGGCAGCGTCGCGGTCGGCCCGGTGAGCGTGTCGACGACGGACGGGGCGTCGCTGAACGCGTTCGAAATCACGTCCAACGGCGACGAGTTCCTGCTCGCCTGGGTGGGCTACAACAGCGTCAACGTGACGCGCATCAGCGCCACCGGGCAGGAGCTTGTCTCGCGCGTCGTGCAGAACACGGGTAACTGGATCACCGATCTGCCGGAAGTGGCCTTCAACGGCCAATCCTACCTGATCGCGTGGCGTCAGTGGGGCGACGGCGGCGTGCGCGTCTATGCCAAGCGCGTCAATCAAGACGGCTTCCCGGTCGGCAGCCTGATCACCGTGGCCGGGCCGGCCGGCCTGGTCGCGCCGGTGGGCGCGTTCGCCGTCGGCAGCGACTTCGCCGTGACGGGCTGGACGGAGGTCGGCAGCGACTTCGCGCTCTTCATCGCCTGGTACGACGCGGCCGGCGCGCTGATCGGCGAACCGGAGGTGCTCGTCAACCTGCTGCGGGACGACACCTATGCCGGCTCGTCCGCGCTGCTGACGGCCGAGGGCACGCTGCTGCTGGTGCACTCGCTCTGGGCGAGCAATCCGTACAACGCGCCGCGGGCGCACGGGCAGATCGTGGAGCTGCTCGGCGGCCCGCCGGGCGACCTCAATGGCGACGGCACCGTGGACTTCGACGACCTTTTGATTCTGCTTGCGGCGTACGGCTTCTGCGACGGCGATGCCGGTTTCAACCCCGCCGCGGATCTCGACGCGGATGGATGTATCGGTTTCGGAGACCTGGTGATCCTGTTGAGTAACTACGGAACGTGATCGGTCGGCGCTGCCCGCTGCTCGAGGTTCGCGCGACAAACGTGGCGGATCGCCGCCCTGAAGAAGACTGACTCTCACGAATGAGGCGGGCCGCCGAGTACGGCCCGGCTCCGCAGAAGAAAGGACCCAGGACGTGGAGTGCCGCATGTTCGAACGTCGCTGTCTGACTATCCTGATCTCGGTTGCCGCGGCGGCCGCCGCCTGGGGCCAGCTACCGACCAACCCGGATTACAGGATCGTCAGGCCGAGCAATACCGGCATTCCCGGGCAGAACAACATGATGTTCGTCACGTTCGGTCCCGACGGCCGGCTCTGGACGCACGGCCGCGACGCGTTCTGGCAACAGGGCGGCGTGGCGGCGCTGGATTTCGCCACGGGCCGATGGACGACCTACTCGAGCGCCGAGACTCCGCTTCGCCAGTGGTGCTACGACATGGTCTTCGCGGCCGACGGCTCCGGCTGGGTCGGCAGCGACGGTGCCGTCGTGCACGTGCACGCCGACGGCCAGAGCCTGACAGGCTATACGCCGACCAATACGGGTGTGCTCGTCGGCGGGTCGTACGGGAGCGTCGCGATCAGTTCCGACGGCCACGTCTGGGCGGCGAATTACGGCCAGGTCGATCTCGGCGGCGGGCTTTTCGAGTTCGACGGCACGCAGTGGGTCAAGCACGAAGAGCCGTGGATGGTGGCCTGGACCGGCGTCGGCATCGCGCCGCCGCTGAACGTCTTCGCGCGCGCCAACGGCGACGTCTGGGCCTCCTTCCTGACCTCGCCGGGATGCATGGGCGTGTACCGCAACGGCGCCTGGACTCAGATCACCTCCGGACCCTTCATCATCGAAATGGCCGAGACGGCCGACGGTACGCTGTACGGCGTCGCGTCGAACGGCACGTATCGCCTGAATGATGCCACCGGCCAGTGGCAGCGCATCGGCACGATCGGGTCGTCGAAGCTCGCGCTGGACCCGGTCAGCGGGCATATCTACATCGGCCAGGGACTGACCGGCGTGTCCCGCTACGACGGCTCGAGCTGGAGTTCGTTCGCCACCTTCCCGGGGTGGGTCGACGCGATCGCGGTCGGGCCTGACGGCCAGGTGTGGATCACGGCCGAGACGTGGCCGGGTATCCGCGACCTGCACCAGTACACGCCCGCGGGCCAGCTCGTTCGCGTCTACAACCGGTCGAACACCGGGATGCTGACGTACTTCCCCCCGCGAATGCACCTCGACCGCAACGGGCACATGTGGTTCACGGACGGCGAGTACGGCGCCTCGCGGCTCGAGCCGAACGAGAACTGGCGGAACTTCGGCGTCTACAACGGTCAGGAGGAAGTGTTCCCGTTCTGGGTCGCGCCGGTCTCGCTGCCCTGGTGGCAGACGCCGGGGGCGGACTTCTGGACTGAAAGCGTCGACCAGGTCTATTCCGATTCGGCCGGCAACATCTGGCTGCGCGGGCCGAACATCATCGCCCGCAGCCACGGCAGCGACCTGTCGCAGTGGGACATCTGGCCGCCGGGCCAGAACGGTTTTCCCTGGGCCTGCGACTCGATGGGCGAAGACGCCGACGGCACGATCTGGCTGGGCGACTCCTTCGTGGCATACCGCCTCGATGGCACGACCTGGGTCGAGGTGTCGATCGGCATTCCCGGACAGTTCGCCCCGGTCGTCTTCACGCAGGGCCTCGACGGCGAGTTGTATGCAGTCCGCGTCGCGACGGTCTACCACGTCACGTCGACGCAGATCACGCCCGTCTACTCCCTGCCCGACGGGCTGGGCGTGATCACCGACCTGGAGGTCGATCCGGCCGGGAACATGTGGATCGGCACGCCCAACGACGGCGTGGCGTTCTGGGATGGGACCACGGCGACCTTCTACACGCCCAGCAACTCCGGCCTGGCCGAGCTACCGGTGGTGGACATCACGATCCGGCCGAGCGATGGGCTCGTGGCGGTCGCGACCTCCGAGCAGCTTCAGCTTCCCTATGACGGCGGCGTGGCGCTTTTCGACGGCCAGTCCTGGACGAGCTACGACTACGGGTCGAGCTTTCTGCCGCACTATGCCGTGGGCGATCTTCAGTTCGACGCCGACGGGCACCTCTGGATCGGCGTGCTCAATTACGGCGCCGTCCAGGTCTTCATCGGCGATGCCGGGACGATCCCCGGCGACCTGAACGGCGACGGCTGCGTCGACTTCGCCGACCTGGTCATCCTGCTGACCGCATACGGCGTCAACGCGGACGGCGACATCGACGCCGACGGCGACACGGACTTCAACGATCTCATAACGCTGCTGGGAGGCTATGGCGAGGGTGATTGCTGAGCGATCCGGCCGCGCGGCCGCGGCATTGCTCAGTATCGGTACGCGGCTCCGAGGGTGCGTGTGCGTGACGAGCGGGCTCGCTGACGATGCACGCCGTGATGGCGCACCGCACCCGACGGAGTTCCGCTGATCGCGATGTCGGGGGCGTCGCGGACGGAGGTGTCCGATGGGCCGAAGCACGCGCACAGTTCGAGTCATGCTTGCAATGGGTGTCCTGCTCGTCGCCGAGCCCGTGTCCGGGCAGTGTTTCACGCAGCAGCAGGAGCTGTTGGCCGGCGACCGAACCAGCTCGGACGAGCTCGGGCGGAGCATCGCCATCTCGGGTGACCGCGCCCTGGTCGGAGCCTGGCGCGACGGCCACGTCGCGAGCCTGTGCGGCTCCGCGTACGTCTTCCGATTCGATGGAGAAGCCTGGGTGCAGGAGCAGAAGCTGCTTCCGCCCGACGGCGCCTCGGCGGATTTCTTCGGCTGGGCCGTGGACCTCGACGGCGTCACGGCCGCCATCGGCGCCATCAGCGACGATGACGCGGGCGATGCCGCCGGCTCCGTCTATATCTTCCGCTTCAACGGGACAAAGTGGCAATACGAGGCGGAACTGCATGCGTCGGACGCCGCGGCGGGGGATCATTTCGGCGGTACGGTCGCGCTGCATGGCGACACGCTGCTCGTCGGCGCGGACCTCGACGATGACAACGGGACGAATTCCGGCTCGGCGTACGTCTTTCGCCGCGAAATCGGTCTCTGGATCGAGCAGCAGAAGCTGCATCCCTCCACGCCGTCGTCCTACGAGCACTTCGGCGTCCACGTCGACGTCGACGGTGATATCGCGGTCGTGGGCGCCTACGCGGGTCCCGGCCAGATTTTCCGCGGCACGGCGTACGTCTACCGCTTCGACGGCCTGCTCTGGAGCGAAGAAGCGCGCCTCTGGGGCTCGCAGAGCGTCTCGGGCGACTTCTTCGGCGCGAGCGTCGCCGTCGCCGGCGACACGATCCTCTGCGGCGCTCGCTGGGCTGACATCGGCGTAATCGATTGCGGCGAAGCCTACCTGTTCGAGCATGATGGCCGCGGCTGGGTCGAGGTGCAGCGGCTGGCCGAACCGAATCCCGGCGGAAGCGACGGGTTCGGTTTCAACGTCGCACTGATCGAGGGTGTCGCGCTTGTCGGTGTGCCGAATCGCGACCGCCCGGTCGGCAGCCGCGCCGGACACGTGCGTCTCTATCGCCACGACGGCGCCGCGTGGCTGGCCGAGCCCCCGCTGGTGCCGAACGACGCCGCGGCCGAGGATCGATTCGGAGACGGCCTGGCACTGAACCGCTCGTTCGCACTCATCGGCGCGACCTGGCACAACCACGGCGTGGACAACGCCGGGGCTGCGTACGCGTTCGATATCGGCGACTGCGTGCCCGAGCTTCCCGGCGACCTGAATGGCGACGGCTGCGTGGATTTCTCCGACCTTGTGATCCTGCTCGCCGCATACGGCGTCAACGCCGGCGGCGATATCGACGCCGACGGCGACACGGATTTCGACGACCTGTTCATCCTGCTGAGCAATTACGGTGAGGGGGCGTGCTGACCATCGAACCAGCGCCCGCACCGCGGGCGTGCTGATGCGAGGACTTGCGATGAAACTTCGCGACCTGATTCTTACGGTGCTGCCGGTGTCGCTCGCGTGGGCCGGTGACCAGCCGTCGCCGGCGTGGGTCCAGCACTACGACAGCGGCGACCGCTTCTCCGATGCGGTCAGCTTCATGGCGCTCGGGCCCGGCGGGACGATCACGGTGACCGGCGCCTCGGACAATGAGGACATCCGCGAGGACATCGCCACGCTGCGTTACGACGCGGACGGAAACCTTCTCTGGGCCAACCGCTACAACGGCACCGAGGACTGGATCGACGTGCCCGCGGGCGTGGGGGTCGACGCGGCCGGCAACACCTACGTGCTCGGAAATACGTGGGGCGGCTATAACCACGAGGGCGGCGGCGAGTGGGACTACGTGCTGATCCGCTACAACGCCGACGGTTCGCAGGCCTGGGTGCGGCAGTATGACGGCCCGCTGCACTGGTCCGATACCCCGACGGGGCTGGTTGTGGATGCGGCCGGCAATGCCTACGGCTGCGGCTATGCCCGCAAGGAGCGCGATCAGTACAACCGCCTGGTCACGCACTTCCACGTGATCAAGTACGACCCGGCCGGCAACATCGCCTGGGAGGTCTTCCACAGCGGCGACCCGCACTTCGGCGCGGGAGCGGACGACATCCGCATCGCGCCGGACGGCAATATCGTCGCGACCGGCATCGTCGTGAGGCCGACCGGTGGCACGACGCAGGACGACGTGGTGACCATGAAGATCTCGCCGGCCGGCGAGGTGTTGTGGGTCCAGACCTGGGATTCGGGCGGGTTCAACAACGGACTGGATCGGGCTCTGCGCGTCCGGACCGACCGCTCCGGCAACGTCTACAGCCTGGCGCAGTTCATGTCCGACGACCTCGACCGCCACCTCGACGGGGTGCTGCTGCGTTACACGCCCGACGGCACGTTCGATTGGATTGCGAACACCGGTCTGGACAACCCGGATGCGCTTTTCGAGATGGTCGACGATGCGGCCGGCAATCTCTACCTGGCCGGCGGCTGGGACAACGGCATGGACCTGGACGGCATGGTCATCTCGCTCGACGCGGCCGGCCAGGAGCGTTGGCGCGTTTTCTTCGACGAATTCGCCGGCTTCGACTACCAGTTCGCCAACGCGGTCATGCTCGGGCCGGATGGCCTGCTCTATATCGGACTCGACTATCAGTGGGACGATGCGGC
Organism: uncultured Planctomycetales bacterium; assembly: GCA_964643885.1. Lineage (GTDB taxonomy): Bacteria > Planctomycetota > Phycisphaerae > UBA1845 > Fen-1342 > CAADGL01. Next base: position 8,374 of record CAZXUI010000002.1, on the reverse strand, counting down.
CGGCTACGACTACACGATCGCGGTGCTCGACACCGACGGCAACCAGCTCGAATCGCTGTGGCGCTATGACACGGGCAGCACCAGCGACACGTTCCCCTGGATCGACGGCTACCTCATGGACGCCGCCGGCAACATTTTCATCGGCGGCTACTCGTGGTTCGATCTGACGCGGGCCGATTTCACCGTGATGAAGGTCCCGACGCAGTCGGCCGCGATTCCCGGCGACCTGAACGGCGACGGCTGCGTCGACTTCTCCGACCTTCTGATTCTGCTGTCCGCCTACGGCGTCGATGCAGACGGCGACATCGACGCCGACGGCGACACGGATTTCCACGATCTCATCGCGCTGCTGGGAAATTACGGGGAGGGTGATTGCTGATTTGTGAGATCCGATCCCGCGCGCGGCGAATTCCGCCAGTCACGTCATGCGGACGCGGCTTTCGACGGCGCGGGCCTCACGCTGCTGCTCGAGGAATCGTGGGTGTTCCCGGCCGACCGTTGTTCGCGTCGGCAGGAGCCCGCCGCTACTCGCCCAGGATGGCGATCGCGGCGATTGTGTGGTCCCGTTGCCGAACCGGGTGGAGCGATTCACAGACGGAGAACCTCGAACCGCGTCGTCGGAATCACAGAAGCCATACGTCTCCCCGCAATCCGTTACTCGCGATTCGCCATTCGCAATGGCCGCTTTCATACCGTCGGCGAGCGCCGCGGTGGGGCCAATACAGCCGCCAGTGACGACGCGAACCGTTCGGCGTCACTCGGAGTCAGACGGGCGGCCGTGATGCGGATGCCCGCCGGACTGGCGAGGCGGAAACGCTCGCCGGCCGCAACCGCCCAGCCCGCCGCGGCCAGCCCCTGCACCGTCGACGTCTCCTCCCCGACCGGAAGCCAGATATTGTAGCCCGACACCCCCTGCGGATCGAAACCACGCCGGCGCAGCGCCGCGAGCAGCGCTTCACGCCGCTCGTCGTAGATCCGCCCGGCGAGCGTCACCCGATTGCGCACGTCCGCATCCGTCAGCAACCGGTGCGCCGCCGTCTGCAAAAGGAAGCTCGTCCACCGCTCGATCACGACCAGGCGGTCGAGCAGCCGCGTCAAAGTTCGCTCGTCGCCCGTCATCACCGCCAATCGCATGTCTGGATTGAACGCCTTGGAAAAGGAGCGAATGTGCGCCCAGCGGCCCTCCGGCTCGTGCACCCGCTGAAATGGTCCCGCACACAGGAAGCTCGCGTGGTCATCCTCGATGACGAGTACTTCGGGCCAGCGGCGCAAAACCCGGCGCAGCTCGCCCGCCCGCTGGGGCGAGAGCATCGCGCCGGCCGGGCTCTGCGCCCGCGGGGTGATGAGCACGGCCTGTACGCCCTCCCGGCAGACGCCGTCCAGCGCGTCCGGCCGCATGCCCTCCGTGTCGATCCGTACCGGCGCGAGTGAGAGCCCACGCGAGGCCACGAGGTCGTGATGGCCGGTGAAGCCGGGATCCTCAACCGCCACGCGGTCGCCCGGCCGCAGGTGCTCGGACAAGAGCCGATCGATGCCATCCATCGCGCCCTGCACGACGCAGAACGGCCCGACGCGGATTCCGTCCGCCTCCATCTCGCGGCCCATCTGCGCGATGAGGCCGGCGTGCAGGGTGTTGCCGCCGTACAGGTGCGGCCCGTAATCCAGGTCACGCAGGATGCGGTCAAACGCTGGCAGCAGGGCCGGATCGGGGTTGCCGTCGGAAAGGTCGACCGCCCCCGGCGGGACGATATGCCGCCGCTGCGCTCCTGCCAGCGGCCGCGGGCCGACGCGCGTGCCGCGCCGGCCATGCGCGACAAGTAGCGCGCGTGCCTGAAGGAGCCGGTACGCCGAGGCGACGGTGGCGGGGCTGACGCGCCGCGCCGCGGCCAGCGCACGAACCGTGGGGAGCGGATCGCCGGGGGCAAGCTGTCCGGCACGAATGGCCCGTTCGATGGTTTCGGCGATCTTGACAGCGGTTCTGCCGGCAATTATAGTTTGTACTGATGTGTTCATTTGTATGTACTATAACAAACGTGCAAGCCGCGTCAAGTCAGTGGCCGCGATCGGGAGCGGGGTCCGAAGCGAAACGACCGGGGCGGACACGCGTCCGCCCGCGTTGCCATCCACCGCATCATGAGGAGGTCAGCCATGAAGCGCATCGTCGCCTTGCTCGCCGCCGGGCTGTTCGCCGGAACCGCCGTGGGACAGTCGTACAACATCGTTTTCGGGCAGCCGTTGTCGTTACCCTCGGCCGACTATGCGGCGGCGGGGTTGCCCGGAGCCTGGAATGTGGTGGGCGTGCCGATCGTGGGTGAGCACTACCCGCTGCAGAACCTAGCGGGCGAGTTCACCGGTGTGACTCTCAACAATATCGGCGGGACGCAGCTCCTCGTCGCCGACGATCCCGCCACGGCCGGGGATGATGAGCTGCTCATGGACGAGATGCTGATCGGCTTCAACGACCCGGTCGACGTGTGCATCTGGATCAACAACCTTCCCAGCGGGCCGTACGAAGTGCTGATTTACGCGATGACGCCGAACACTCCGTCGCTGCTGAGCCGGACGCGGGTGGATTTCGCCGACCAGGGGCCGGTGTGGATCGGTGGAGCGTGGCCCGGCCGGCACGAGGAGGGCGTCACGTATTCGCGGCACACCGTGACGGTGTCCGACGGGCGGATCGGGTTGCATTCGGGGTTGTTTAGTGCGAACGTGCAGTCGGGCATCAACGGCATCCAGGTCCGCCGCCTTCAGGCCGGCGACCTGAACGGCGACGGCTGCGTCGACTTCTCCGACCTTCTGATTCTGCTGTCCGCCTACGGCGTCGATGCAGACGGCGACATCGACGCCGACGGCGACACGGATTTCGAGGATCTGATCACGCTGCTGGGCAATTACGGAGACGGCGACTGCTGAGCGGCGCCGGCACGCTAGTGCGAGATTCCCACTTTGCACCAGGGTGACAGGTGACAGGTGACACGTGACAGGTGACAAGTGACAGGGACCACGCTGCTCCTAGCATGGGGGACCCGCCTCTGGCCGGTCACTGGGCGACAGGTCTCCGACCTGTCGCCGCTCGTGCCCGCCAGGCGAAGCAACCGCAGCCGGTGGCTTGAAGATAGCGGAAGGCTTCATCCAAGATGGCGATCGCGCCGATCGTGTGGTCCCCGTGCGGGCATTCTCCCGGGTCCTGCGGCGACGGCTCAGGTGGGTCGCGCCGGATTCGTCTTCACGAGCGCCGCGACCGCCAGTGCCGTTCGATACGCGATCGAGCAGCCGCCGCAAGTGGCCGTCAACGAAATCATCGTTCGGCCGACGGCGCAGCAGCTCTGAGGAATCGAGCCTCCGCTCGTGCGTCCGCAGCGGTCCGGCCCGCGCCCCGCCCTGCGCTGCGCCGTTCGCGGCCCGCCTTGCTCTTGCCTGTCCCGATAGGCAATGTTAAGCTGGTTTTCGGGGTCGGTGCTTCGGTTCGGGAAATCCATGAGCGACGTGGCCCCCGCCGGGGGCGCTGCTGACGACGCGCTGCTTCGCGCCGCCGTGTCCGGGGATGGCGACTCCCTCGAGCGGCTCCTGCTGCGGCATTTCGATCGCCTCGCGGCGGACGTTTCCCGCCGCATCCCGCAGGATGTCCGCGGATCGCTCTCGGCCGAGGACGTCGTTCAGGACACCTGCATCGTGGTGTACCAGCGAATCAGCACCTTCGAGCCGCGCGGCCAGGCGGCTTTCCACGCGTGGCTGCTTCAGATCGCCGAGAACCGCCTGATGGACGCGGTCAAGGCGCTCCGCGCCGCCAAGCGCGGCGGCGGCTGGGGCCGGCTGGCCGACGAGGCGCAGGACATGATCCCGCTGCTGGAGCAGCTCGCGACCCATTCGAGCACGCCGAGCCGCTCGGCCGCCGCGCGGGAGGCCGTCGAAGTGCTGCAATCCGCACTGGACTGCCTCGAGCCGGACTACCGCGACGTGCTGCGGATGCGCTACATCGAGATGCAGCCGATCGCGGCCTGCGCAGCGCAGCTCCAGCGCAGCGAGGGCGCCGTTCACATGCTGCTGGGCCGGGCGCTGGCGGCGCTGCGGTCGCGGATGGGCGAATCGGCTCGGTTCTTCTCGCGGAAACAGTGAGCAGGGCGGCGGATCGAACGTGGACGGAGCGCAGCCGGCGGACGCACAGATCGATGCAGCGCGGCTCGCGCGCGTGCTCGAGGAGGTTCGCCTCCGTCGAGCGTGCGGCGAGCCCCTCCCGGATGCGGCCGTCCTCAGCGCCCATCCGGATCTCGCTCCACAGCTCACGGCCGAGCTTCGCAAGCTGGCGCTGATTCAACAGGCCCGCCGCCTGGCCGGCGTGTCGGTGCCGGTCTCCACCGTGCTCGGCGGCGAATCCTCCGCCGGCCTCCTGCCGGACGCGATCCCGGGCTACGAGATGCTGGGCGAGATCCGCGGCGGCAGCCAGGGCGTCGTCTACCACGCGATTCAGGAGTCGACGCGGCGCGAGGTCGCCATCAAGGTGATGAAGCAGGGTCCCTTCGCGGACGCCTCCGACCGCCTGCGCTTCGAGCGCGAGGTGCGCGTTCTGAGCCTGCTGCGGCATCCCAACATCGTCTCCATCCACGACAGCGGCACCGCGGCCGGCCACTCCTACTTCGTGATGAACTATGTCGAGGGCCAGCCGCTCGACAGCTACGTCGCCCACGCCGGCCTGAGCGTCGACGCGATTCTGCGGCTCTTCGTGAAGATCTGCGACGCCGTCAGCGCCGCCCAGCTCTGCGGCGTGATACACCGCGACCTGAAACCCGGAAACATCCGCATCGACCGCAGCGGCGAACCGCACGTGCTCGATTTCGGCCTGGCCAGAATCGACCCCGGCACGGTCGGCCGGGCCGCCGCCAGGCACGATTCCGGCGGCCCGCAGGCGGCGCCCAGCCCGCCCGTTCACGCCGCCGAGACGTTCACGCAGACCGGCCAGTTCGTCGGCTCACTGCCCTGGGCTTCGCCCGAACAGGCCGAGGGGCTTGCCGGCAACATCGACGTGCGCACCGACGTGTACTCCCTGGGCGTCGTTCTCTACCAGGCACTGACGGGCCGCTTTCCCTATCCGGTCAGCGGCAGCCTGCGGACGGTGCTCGACAATATCCAGAACGCCAGACCGGTTCGCCTGAGCAGCTTCCGTCGCGAGATCAACGACGAGGTCGAGACGATCGTGCTCAAGTGCCTGCAAAAGGACCGCGCTCGAAGATACCAAAGCGCCGGCGAGCTGTCGCGCGACCTCCAGCGCTATCTGGCCGGCGAGCCGATCGACGCCAAGCGCGATTCGCGCCTCTATGTCCTTCGCAAGCAGCTTCAGCGGCATCGCGCCCCGGTCCTCGCCGGCGTGGCCGTGTTCCTGTCCCTGATCGCCGGGATCATCGCCACCACCCGCGCCACCTGGCGAGCCCAGCAGGCCGAGGCCGACGCGCTCGCACTCGCGCAGGCCGAGCTGCGGCTGCGGCAGAAAGCGGATTGGGAGACCTACAAGGCCTGCCTGGCCGCGGCCGACGCCGCCCTGATGGTCAACGATGCGGCGGCCGCCAGGGCGCGCCTGGACGCAGCGCCGCCGGCGCTGCGCGGCTGGGAATGGCGCTACCTGCACGGCCGCCTCGACCAGTCGCTCGCGACATACGCCGCCCCCGGCGCCGTCGTGGGCCGGTTCGCGCTGATGCCGGACGGCCGCTCGCTCATCGTCCCTGGCAGCGACGGCACCCTCTACTCGATCGAGTCCCGCAGCGGGAGCGCCCGCCAGCTTGGCCGGCTGGCCGACGCGGAGCCGACCACGCTGGCACTCAGCCGTGACGGCCGCCGCATCGCGGTCGGCCTGAAGAGCGGCGAACTCTGCCTCTGCGACGCGCTGACGGGAGCCCTGCTGGCACGATTCCAGGCGCACCCGGGCGAGCCGATCTGGGCGCTCGCCTTCAGTCCGGACGGCGCATCACTGGCCAGCGGCACCTTGGCGGCAGCCGTTTCCGACCCGATCCGGCTTTGGGACTGCGCGTCGGGCCGCCCGCTCGGCCTGCTCGACAAGCCGCAGTCGTGGGTCAATGCGCTCGCCTTCCACCCGGACGGCTGTGTACTCGCCTCGGCCCATACCAAGCCGAGCGCCGGCTTTCGACTTTGGGACATCGAATCCGCCCGCGAGCTGCTCGCCGTCGATTACGAAGGCCTCGACGCCAGCCACGTCGAGTTCAGCCCCGACGGCCGACAGCTCGCCGTCGCGTCGCAGGACTCCGCAATCCGCCTTTACGACACGCGATCCGGCCGCGAGATGCGCACGCTCGCCGGGCACACGGCGGCCCTGACCTACGTCTCGTTCAGCCCCGACGGCTCGCGGCTCGTGTCGGCGTCCACCGATCAGACCGTTCGTGTCTGGGACGTGGCCGCCGGAGCGGCCATCTCCTGCCGCCGCGGTCATCGCAGCAGCGCGAATCAGGTCGCGTTTCTCGCCGGTCGCGACGAAGTGCTGTCCGTCTCGCTGGGCGACGGGAACTTCAAACTTTGGGATGTGCTGCCCGTGCCGGAGCCGCCGGTCTTCGATACCGGCAAGTACTTCGTGCTGCTGGTGACGTTTTCCCCCGACGGCACGAAACTGTTCACGCATCAGCGTTGCTGGGACACGACCACCGGCCGATTGCTCGAGCGCCTGCCCCCGCGAGACGGCTGGGACGTCAACGGCTGGGTGCGCCCGCCGGAGCCGCTCGAGTGGGTCTCGAACAGCCCGCGCGAACCCGTCGGCGCACTGCTCGTCCGCGGCGAGCCCGCAGTGCGGACAACGGAGCTGCTCCTGATCGCGCCGGTCGTCAGTCCGGATACCCGCTGGCTGGCCATCGGACTGTTGCGCGGGGCGCTCCAGATGTATCGGATCGACGGCGGCAGGCGAATCTGGGAACTGCCGCTGGACGCGGCCAGCTTCGGCGGAGCCTTGTTCAGCAACCGGGGCGACAGGCTCGTCACCTGGACCTCGGATGGCCGCTGCAAGATCCACGACGTCGCTACGGGCCGCGAGCTGGTCAGTGTCCGGCACGGTACTCAGCGGATCGTCAATGTCGCCTTCAGCTTCGATGACAGGCTGCTGGCGACGGCGTCGTACGACGGTGCCGCGCGAATTTGCGATGCGGCGACGGGCCGCGAGATTCACGTGCTCCGCTCCGGCGGCGCGCCGGCCGGCGATCAGAGCGTCGTCTGGAGCGTCGCGTTCAGCCCGGACGGTACGCGGCTGGCGGCTGGCTCGAAGGACCGGCGCATCCGCCTGTGGGATGTCGCCACCGGGCACGAGCTGATGGCCCTGACGCGCCACGCTGGGACGGTCATGTGCCTGACCTGGAGCCCCGACGGTACGCAACTGGCTTCCGGTGGTTTCGACGGGAGCGTGTGCCTGTGGGACTCGCTCGGCCGGGGCGAGCGCCAGGCGCGTTCCCGGCCGGCCGCTGGTCAGACCGCCGGCCGGCCGGCTGAACCGTGAACGCGACCTGCGCGGCCGCTGGTGCCGCGGAGCCGCCTTCGGCCGAGACGAACACGAGCCGGTTGTCACCAACCGGCCCATGTCGTCGGCCCGACCCTTGCGAGGTAATCAAAGACTTATCCGTTTGTTCAGCGCCGAATCTTGCCCGACTTGAGGTCCAGCAGGTCCCGTCCCGGCCGGCCCGGTCCGGGCGCCGGCGCCTGCCCGGGCAAGAGTGTGGCGTAGGCGTCGGAGTGAATCGTCCACCAGCCGCCGTCGTACCAGTCTTCCGACGTCAGTTCGATCTCGTCGAACAGATCGAGCGTGCCGTCCGCGTTCAGGCTGTACGTCGCGATCTCCCACCCGGTCATGGGGATGGAGTTCCACTCCGCGGTGAGGTCGAAGGCGATCTCATAGCCCCAGGGGCCGAAGTCGACGTAGTTGACCTCGCGCATGATCTCGTAGGCGCCGTCTTCCAGGAAGTCCACGCCGCCGACCTCGTAGCTGTCGCCGGCGTCGTCCAGCAGCACGCCGCCTTGGAAAGTTCCGAAAGTCTCGCCCTCGTACTCGTCCTGATCGCTGAGCGTCTCGCCCTCCCAGAAGTTCGTCACGGCGCTGACGTCTCCAGTGTACGTCCCGTCCGGAATCGCTCCGCCGCCCAGGCCGAATCCGAGATCGAACCCGAACGGGCAACCCGCCAGCAAACCCAACCCGCCGACCATCACAACCGCCGCAAACCAGCGCAATCTCATAACAGCCTCCCTCGTGCGGACCTCCGCACGGCTCTGCTGCTTCTATTGAGAGGTGGGTTACGAAACTCACGCGCGCTGGTGAGTTTTTTGGGAACGCGCGCCGGCCGGGTGGCATGGGCAAGCGCGTAGGTGTTTAGCGTCCCACGGGGATTGGGTCGAG
>CAZXUI010000001.1:71339-242551 GCA_964643885.1 uncultured Planctomycetales bacterium | reverse complement strand
GTCTTTACATGAAAAGAGGTTACGCGCGCAGGCCCAGAGCCTCAGCCGCTCCGCCTCCCAGCGGCCAGCGGCCGAGTGGCCCAGCGCCCAGCGGCCGAGTGGACCAGCGGTCCAGCGGCCCAGCGGCCCAGCGAGCGTCACAAGATTGTCAGATGAGCGGCCCCGCACGGCGAACGCCCCCGGGTTCCTGATCGATTGATGCCACGATACATCCGGACCGCGCGTGCGAGTCAATAGCCGAGTGCCCGGCTCGCCCCTTCGGCCGGCCCCGCCCGCCCTGCCTTGAACCGTTGGTCCCGCCCTCCGGTCCGCCGCCCACCCCTCGTCCCGACCCCCCTCAACCCTCAATCTCTTGGTCCCTCAATGCCTCACCTTGGTCCCTCTAGAAAGTCAAGCCCCGATAACCACAATCCGGGGGGTCAAAGTCATGTGCGCGCTTGACCACCTTGATTTGACCCCCCTCCTCGCAGCCTCTCGCGCGCGCCGGCCCCGATCCGGCGCACCCAGCGCGCGAACGGCGCGTCAATCCGCGCACCCGGCGCGCGAAGAATCGCCCGAACCCCGCTTGCGACAGATGTTTTTTCTCCCCAAAGCGACCTTCGATCACAGAGATTTTCCCGCGGGCCCCCCGGCCGGATTTGTCGCGCCCCCTACGCCCCCACCGCCGAATAGCGCCGCAGGCCCAGGCCCCACAACAGCCGGAACACCACGACGCCACCCGCCACCCAGCCCGCCTGGCCCGCCAGCCCCCACGCCGCCTGAGACGCAGACAGCTCCCCCAGCAGCAGCGCGGCGGGAAACCAGACGATCCACTTGAACGGCAGCACGGCCGCGACAAACTGCAGCGGACCCGGCAGCAGCGCCAGCGGCGCCAGCCGCCCGCCGAACACCAGCGTTCCGCCGAACCAGAACTCCGCCAGCGCATCCGTCCGCGTCGTCCAGAACGCCAGCAGCGCCAGGTTGTAGCCCCAGATGTAATTGAGCGCCGCCGCCAGCAGCGTCGCCACGACGCCCAGCGCGATCTGGCCGGCATCCGCAGAGAACGCCGGACGGACGATCCAGCCCACGAGCAGCCACACCGGCACGAGTACGACCAGCGTGATGAACTTGAAGCCGATGTTGTCGCCGATGCTCTGCCAGATCGGCAGGATCGGCCGCAGCAGCAGCGGCGAGAGCCGCCCGGTGCGGACGAGGTAGCCGAACTCGTATGCATCCCAGGCGACGGTGAAGTGGCTGACGATCATCGTGAGCAGAAAGTAACCCGCGAACTGGGCCGAGCCGTAGCCCGCCAGCGACTGCTCGCCGCTGCCGCGCAGGGCCGCGTTCCACATCGCCAACGCCACGGCCGGATAGACGATGCCCCAGACGGTCCAGAGCACGATCTCGCCGCGGTACTGGAGCATCGTCGCGGCCGACATGCGCCAGATGGCTCCGATCGCCCGCAGCCAGCGCATCACTGGGCCCCCGCCTGACCGGCGAAGACGCGCCCGATCACGTCCTCGATGGGCGGGTCCTGCACGGTCAGGTCGAGCACGGGCAGCTCCGCCAGCACGCGCGACGTGACCTCGGCCGAGCGTTCCTTCGGCACGCGCAGCGTCACCTTGCGCTGCTCGCGGGCGAGCACTTCGCCGATCCCGTCGAACGGGTAGCCGTCGACGTCGCGCTCCAGGTCGATCGCGATCACTTTGAACGGCGCGAGCTTGCCCGCCAGCCCCGCCAGCGGGCCGTCGAAGAGAATCCGCCCGTGGTCGATGACGACCACGCGGCGGCACAGCGCCGTCACATCCGCCATGTAGTGACTGGTGAGGATGACAGTCGCGCGGTAGCGGCGGTTGTATTCAGCGATGAACTGCCGAATCCGCGCCTGCATGGTGATGTCCACGCCGATCGTCGGCTCGTCCAGGAAGAGCACCTGCGGCCGGTGCAGCAGCGAGAGGCACAGCTCGCACTTCATCCGCTCGCCGAGCGAGAGCGTCCGCACCTGCTTGCGCAGCACCTGGCCCAGCTCGAGCAGCTCGACCAGCTCGTCCATCGTCGCCCGGCCGGCCGCCCGGTCGACGCCATAGACGGCCAGGTGCACCAGGAACGAGTCGATCGCGGGCAGATCCCAGTTGAGCTGGCTGCGCTGCCCCATGACCAGGCTGATCCGCCGCAGGTAGCGGGCCTCGCGCCGCCAGGGCACATGCCCGAGCACGGTGGCGGAGCCGGCCGTCGGGTGCAACAGGCCGGTGAGCATCTTCAGCGTGGTCGTCTTGCCGGCGCCGTTGGGGCCGAGGAAGCCGACGATCTCGCCCTCCTCGATGCGGAGATTGACCTCGCGGACGGCTTCGACGACGCGGTATCGCCGCACGAGCAGAGCGCGGAAAGCCGCCGCCAGTCCGGCCTCGCGCTCGGGCACGCGGAACGTCTTGCTCAGGTTCTCCACCTCGATCTGTGCCATCGTGCGGCCGCTGATTCTACTCGACCGCCGGCGCGGTCGCAGTCGCGGCCGGCCGCGCGGCTGAGAAGCGGCGGCGGCTCGGCTATCATGCGAGGCGTGAGAACGAATCGACCCAACCGCAGCGTGCGCTTGTGGGGCTGGCTGGCGGGGCTGCTGATGGCTCTGGCGGCCGGGCCGCCGGGCTGCGGCGACGCTGAAGAGCCGCCGGCGCAGATTATTCTGCGCTTCGCCAACCGGGCCGGCGCGGCCAACGACCCGAATTTCCTGCGACTCGAGCGCGAGATTCGCGAGGGCTTCGAGCGGCAACATCCCGGCGTCAGGCTGCGGATCGAGCCGATTCCCGGACACGGGCAGTATGAGCCGAAGCTGCTGCTGATGATGGCGTCGGGCAACGCGCCGGACATTCTGGAGCTGGACGCGTCGTCGGCGGCCGTCTTCATCAACAACGAGACGCTGCTGGATCTGGCCCCGTTCATGTCCGGGGACGAGGAGTTCTCGCCCGAGGGCTATTTCCCGGAGGTCTACCGCATCGCCCAGCGCGGCGACGCCGTCTACGGCGTGCCGCTGGACTTCACGCCGATGGTGATGTTCTACAACAAGCGCATCTTCGACGAGGCGGGCGTGCCCTATCCGCAAGACGGCTGGAGTTGGGGCGATTTTCTCGACGCCTGTCAGCGGCTGACCGTGTTTCCGCCGGACTCGCCCGCGCCGCAGCGCTACGGCTTCAATTTCCAGAACTGGATGCCCGGCTGGGTACCCTGGCTGTGGCTGAGCGGCGGCGATGTACTCAGCCCGGACGGCCGGCATGCGGTCGGCTGGTTCGACGGTCCGCAATCGATGGAGGCGATCCGGTTCCTGGTCGACCTGATTCGCGAGCATCGCGCCGCGCCGAGCCTGCGCGAGAGCGCCGCCGCCGGCATCGACCTCTTCCGCGCCGGCCGGGCGGCGATGCACCTGACCGGACACTGGTCGCTGATCGAGTATCGCTCCGACGGGATGGACATCGGCGTGGTCGGCCTGCCGACGAACACCGGCAAGCAGGAGACCGTCATCTACTGCACCAGCCTGGCGGTCACGCGCGACACCAAGCATCCGCAGCTCGCCTGGGAGTTCGTCAAGTACATGACCAGCACTGAGGTGCAGATCAAGCGCGTCTCGACCGGGCTGGCGATCTCGGCGAACCGCGCCGCGGCCGAGCACTACGCGACCAACCCGCAGGAAGCCGCCTTTCTGGCGCAGGTCAAGCACGCGAGGGCACCCTGGGGCGCGCGGGTGGAGCGCTACCCCTTCTGCGAGGACCTGGGCCGCGAGATGTTCGAGGATATCCTCAACGCCGGCGTGCCGGTCGAGCAGGCGGTGCGGCGCACCGCCCGGCTGATCGAGGCCGGCGTCGCGGAACGATAGCACACCGGCCGCGCGTCTCGCCGCACGCCGGCCGGCAGGAGAGCGAAGGATGAAGATGCTTCCCACCGGCCGGCCGGTCGTCGGCCGCCGCGCCTCGCACGCGGTTCTGCCGCCCGAGCAGCGGCTTGGCTTCGGGATCGTCGGCCTGCACGAGGGCCACACGCTGCTTGTTGCCCTGCAACAGACGGGACTGTGCCGCGCGGTGGCGGGCTGCGACCTGGCGGATGAGAAGCTCGCGGTGGCCCGCGAGGTTCAGGAGGATATCTTCCTCACGAAGCAGCTCGACGCGCTGCTGGCGCGCGACGACGTGGACATCGTCGCCATCTACACGCCGGACAACCTGCACGCCGAGCAGATCGAGGCGGCGTTCCGCGCCGGCAAGCACGTGCTCTGCACCAAGCCGCTGATCAACGACCTGGACGCGGGGCCGCGGCTGCTTGCGGCTCAGAAAGAGTCCGGCCGGCGGCTCATGGTCGGCCAGAGCACGCGCTTCTTCGAGCCGTTTCGGCGGCAGCGGACCGCGTTCGAAGCGGGCGCGATCGGCCCGGTCGAACTGGTCGACGCGCATTACAACCATCGCATGGACTGGTTCTATGACAAGAGCCCCTGGGCGCTCGATCAGACCGACTGGGCCTTCGCGGGGCTCAGTCACCCGCTCGATCTCGTCCGCTGGTATCTCGGCCGCATCGAGCAGGTGCACGCCTACGGCATGCACACCGCCCTCGGGCGCAAGTATCGCGTGAAGGGCTATGACGCATACGTTGTGAATCTGCGCTCCGCCGACGGCCGCATCGGCCGCGTGCTCGGCAACTACGGCATCACGGAGCTGACGCCGGCCCGCGCTCATATCGAGTGTCTGCTGATGGGCGAGCGCGGCACGAGCCTGGCGAAATATCCCGAGCTCGAGTTCACGCACCTGGACGCCGACGGCAGCGCGGTGATCGAGGACTATCAGCACGAGCTGACCGGCTGGTACTTTCACCACCAGCTCAAGGGCATGCACTTCGGCGAGTTCGCCAACTACGCGGACTACTTCGCCGACTGCATCCAGCGCGAGCTGCCGAATTCGCCCGATCTGGCCGAGGGTCTGGAGACGGTCTGCGTGATGACGGCCGTGCGCGAATCCGCCCTCAGCGGCCGGCCGGTGGAGCTGGCGCCGCTGCTGCGGCAGGTGGGGCTGTGATCCGGCGGCTCGAGCGGCGTGGAATCGTGGGAATCGCGGTTGCCGGGCCGGGCAAACTGCGATAGCATACGGCCTGTGACGACCTTCTCTGATCGCTCCTCTTCCCGAGGGCCCGCCCGCTGTTGTGGGTGAAATCTCCCGAACCGGACTGGTCACCGAGGAGCGTTTGATGACTATGTGCCCGGCCGTGCGCAGGTTCGGTCCTGCTGGTGCGGCAGCGGGCAGCGGCGAATCGCGGCCGACGCCGCAACCGGATTAGTGAGCCCGACCATCCCGATGTCTCTTTCCCCTTACGGTGTTTCGCCTGTCCGGTCGGCACCCGATCGGAAACAGGATCGCGTCCGGCTGCATCGTGGGCCGCCCGCCCGGCCGCCGTGCGGGCGGGGTGGATCGAGCGCCGGATGTGCGCACCGAATGCGCGGCGGGGGCTGAGCAGCGGAATCTCGGGCCACGGGCCCGCAGGAGAACGATCATGGGTTGCAAATTGTATGTTGGAAATCTTTCGTTCGAGGTCAGCAGCAGCGACCTGCTTGAGCTCTTCGCCGGGCACGGGACGGTGCAGAGCGCGAGCGTGATCGCCGACCGCAGTACGGGACAGAGCAAGGGCTTCGGCTTCGTCGAGATGAGCTCGAACGACGAGGCGCAGGCTGCCATCGCGGCGCTGGACGGCAAGGACTACGGCGGCCGTGCCCTGAAGGTGAATGAGGCTCGTCCGCGTCCGGCCGGCGGCCGGCCCGGCGGAGACCGCGGGCGGCGCTGGTAGGCCGCGGCCCGGAGATCCGTGCGGGAATCGGACCGGAGATTGCAGCATGCTCACCGTCACGGACGCAGCCGGCGAGCGTCTCGCGGCGCTGCTCAGCGAGTCGAAACTGCCCGACGAGATCGCGGTGCGACTCGTCATCGACGGGCGGAGCATCGGACTGAGACAGGACAGCGAGCGTCCCGGCGACCAGACCATTCAACACCGGGGGCGGACGATAGTGCTTTTGGACGAAGAGGCGGCAGAGCTGCTGACGGATGACACGCTGGACGTCGATGGCGACGGTCTCACGCTGCATCACGCGAAAGAAGGCGGGTAGCCACGGCAATGATGCCTGATGAAAAAACGCAACTGCTCGATCTGCTCGAGCGCGAGGATTCGTGGTGCCGGGACGCCGAGGCGCACGACGCGGCGGGCAATCCCGTCACGTACGACGACCGCGCCGCCGTCGCCTGGGACCTGACCGGGGCGCTGTGCCGCCTGTTCGGCTGGCAGCGCGCGTGCGTGCTGTTCGGCCAGATGGAGCGGCACATCGTCGGGAGAAAGCGGGGCGCGGTCCGGCCGGGGGACGACCCGGCGATCGAGGCGATGAAGTCGCTCCAGGACTTCAACGACCACGCCGAAACGTCCTTCGCCGTGCTGCGGGAGCGGCTGGAGGCGATGCCGGTCTGGAACAGCGGCAAACCCGCGGACGAGTGGAACAGCGACCAGGCCGCGGAAGCATCGCAGGAAGCGACCTGAGCCTGCCTTTCCAGGCGTTGCGTGCGAGCGGTCGGCGGGTGCGAGTCGGCACGGCGCGGGCAAGAACGGAGCAATGATGTCGACCAGGCGAACTTCGAGTCAGAAGCGCGAGCGGGAGCACAAGAAGCAGCAGCGCAAGCTGAAGAAAGCCGAGAAGGCCGCGGCCCGCAAGGCGGCACAGAGCGGAGAGAACGATACGGGGGAGATCGATACGGGGAATCTCGACACCGGGGAAATCGATCCGGACCGCCCGCCGGAGCTGACAACACCGGAGAAGGACCCATGCTCACCGTAACCCCGATGGCGCTCGAACGTCTCTCGCAGAAACTGGCCCGCACCGGCGCAGCCGAAGACGTGGCGCTGCGATTCAAGCGGTCGAAGGGCCGTTGGCAACTGCGCGAGGACCGGGCCCGCCCGGAGGATGCGACCTTCGCGCACCAGGGGCGCAACGTGCTCCTGCTGGACCAGGCCGTCTCCGAGGCGATGAGCCGGATGGCGCTCGACGTGCGCCAGACCGAGGCCGGACCGCGTCTGAAGCTCTCCAGGAATCCCGCCAACAAGGACTAGACGATGGAACTACCTCGCCGCGAACGTGGTGATGAACTCCTGCGGCCCGGTGAGATGCTCTCGCTTCGTGAGCGCCTGCGTGCCGCCGGCCGGCGGCACGATCTGGTCAGCGTGATCGTCTGCGCATTCGATCATCGCACGCGCATGCTGCCCTTCATCTATGCGGACATGCACATGGCGCCCGCCGGCGTCCGGGCCGTCGGCTCGGCGCTGCTCGACGCCGGATTCAGCAAGACGCGCATTGTCCTTCAGCAGTGGAATCGAAACTTCCGCCCGTCACAGATGCAGCTCGACGGCCGCATCCCGGACCTGCTGCTGATCTCCAGCATGCAGCTTCACACGGCCGCGTGCATCGATCTGATTCGCGATGCGTGCCGGATCGATCCCGCCCACCGTCCGCTGATCATCGTCGGCGGTCCGAAGGTGATCTACGAGCCGTGGGATGTGTTCGGCGTCGATCCGTCCGACCCGTGGGGCGCGGACGTCGCCGTCACCGGCGAGGAGTTCGTGCTGCTGAGCCTGCTGGAGGCGCTGCTCGACGCGCGCGGCCGGGGCGAATCGCTGCGGGCCGCCTTCACGCGCGCCCGCGAGAGTGGCGCGCTCGACGCGGTCCCGGGCCTGGTTTATGCCCGCACCGACGAGACCGGCGCCGCCCGCGAGCTGGTCGACACGGGCGTGCAGCGCCTGCTGGGCGATCTCGATGAGCTGCCCCATCCGCTGCACGGCTACAGGATTCTGGAGGCGCCGAGCCGCGCGGCCGGGCTGGCCGCCAGGCCGCTGCCGGCCGACAAGGTGCGCCGCTACAGCCCGCTGGGATCGCTGGTGCTGACCTTCGGCTGCAAGTTCAACTGCCCCTATTGCCCGATCCCGGCGTACAACCAGCGCCAGTTCCGGGCCAAGAGCGGCGCGCGAATCGCCGACGAGATGCGCTGCATTCTAGACGAGTTCGGCATCCGCTATTTCTTCAGCGCCGATGACAACTTCTTCAACAGCGAGCAGCGAACACTCGAGATCGTAGAGACGCTCGCCCGCGAGCGAACCGCCGACGGCCGCGGACGCCACCGCTTCCGCTGGGCGACCGAGGTTACGGTGCACGACACGCTCAAGCTCCGCGAGCATCTGCCGCTCGTTCGCAAGGCCGGCGTCCGCTCGCTCTGGCTGGGGGTCGAGGACATGACCGCGACGCTCGTCCGCAAGGGCCAGTCCGTCGACAAGACGACCGAAGCGTTCCGCCTGCTGCGCGAAAACGGCATCCAGCCGATGCCCATGATGATGCACAGCGACGATCAGCCGCTGCTCAGCACCGGGCCGCGGCCGTACGGGCTGCTGAACCAGGTTCGGCTGCTGCGAAAGGCCGGTGCGGTCAGCATGCAGGTGCTCATGCTCGTTCCAGCCACCGGCTCGAAGCTCTTCTCCGGCACGTACACGTCCGGGATGGCGTACGAGAGTGTGGCCGGCCGCGAGGTCAAAGAGCACATGCTCGGCGGCAATTACGTGATCGCCTCCAATCACCCCAAACCGTGGCGCAAGCAGATCAACATCCTGCTGGCGTACGCCTATTTCTACAATCCGTTGCGGCTGGGGCTCGCGCTCGTGCGGCCGAACACGAAGCTCTACCTGGCGGACGCGATGTGGCAGTGCCTGGGCATGTGGGGCCTGCTTCAGACGCTGCGGCGAACGCTGGGCTGGACCTTCCTGCTTCGCTTCGGGCGGATCCGCCGCCGGTCGGCCCCGCCGATGAACACGATCCCCATGCGGGCGCCCGACGGCGGAACCGCCAGCCACGCTCTGCCGGTCAGCCCCGGACACAGTCTCACCGTATCCGCGGTAAGCGGTCCCCCGACCGTTCGTTCGTTGCCGGTCGCCGCGGTCGCCGGCCCGCTTTTCGAGCCGCTCGCGCCGGCCGCGTCGACATCCGGCTAAGCGCACGCTCCCGAGCCACCCCGCGCCACCAGCCGTTGGAGCCCCCACCGCCGACCGGCGCATTTAGCGCGCCCTTCTGAGCCCTCGCCCGCCGCTTTGCGTGTACCTGCTTGAACGGACATACCCCACCCCGGCCGGCCGCACGCCGGACGACGGGTAACACAGGCTCGCCGCGCGATCCAGCGCCGGCAAAGGGAGGCGCCACATGTTTCGACCACGGACCCGGTTCCGCGCGTTTGCCGCGGCCGCTTCGCTCACGCTCTGCTCCACGACAGCCCTGGCACAGGTTCAAGCCCCGCCGCAGGCCGACGAGGTCGCTGGCGCGGCCGCCCCGGCCCTTCGCGCCCCGGCCGATGTGCCCGGTACGCGGCTCGCGCCGGCCGTCCCGGCGGACCGATACTTCCTGCCCGAGACGGTCGCCCCGGACCCGGTGGACGCGCCGGAGACGCCCAACAGCATGCAGATCTCCGGCTACGTCAAGCCGGCCCCGGCGGAGCTGTTCGGCCCGGCCAACTGGATGCCGACGCAGGAAGGCGGCTGGCTCTGGGCGGCCGAGTTGACGTCGCCCGGAGCGGTCGCACTGCGGGTGCAGTTCAGCGAGAGCTTCGGCGACGACGGGCTGGAGCTGAGAGTGTATGACCCGGCGAGCGGCTCGAGCTTCGGCCCGTACAACCGGCCGCTGCTGAGCGAAGAAGGAACGTGGTGGACGACGATCATCTTCGGCGAATCGATCGGGCTGGAGTTCCACCTGCCCAACAGTGAAACACCGCCGGACCGCGTGCCGCCGATCACGGCCGTCAATTACACGTACGAGGCTCCGCTGCCTGCGCTTCGGGGCTGCTCGCACATCGACGCGTCGTGCTACCCGCAGATCGCCAACATCGCGGACGCGGTCTGCGTGCTGGCGACGATCACGCCCGGCGGCAACGTCTCGGCCTTCTGCTCCGGCGCGTTGCTGAACCGCGGTCCGAACGACTTCGCGCCGCTGGTGATGACGGCCAATCACTGTCTCGGATCGCAGACGGCGGCGGGCAACACGTCGTACATCTGGTTCTTCGAGACGCCGAGCTGCGACGGCACGCCGCCGAACATCAATAACATGCCGCGCAGCAACGGGTCGCTGATGCTCAAGCGCCACACCAGCAGCGACTGGAACCTGGTCGGTCTGTATGAGCCGCCGGCCGCGGGCTTCTACGTCGGCTGGTCGAGCGGATACTGGGAGGATGACTCGGACGCGACCGGCATTCATCACCCGGGCGGGAGCTTCAGGCGGGCCAGCTTTGGTCTGAAGGTGGACGACTACAGCGGCACCTACTGTGATCAGAACCAGCAGAATTGCTTTGACGCGGATACGTGGGAGATTCTCTACCTGTTCGGCTTCACGCAGCCCGGCTCGTCGGGATCGCCAGTGTTCGACAGTGGCGGGCGGGTCCGCGGGACGCTGACGGGCGGCCCGACCGACGAGTGCGAGATTTCGCAGTACGGCCGGCTCGACCTGGCGTATGTGAACTTGCGGTACTTCCTGGGCAACAGCTACGTCGCCAGTCCGGTGTATGTGGCCAACTTCGCGCCGGGCGACCCGGGCAATAACGGCAGCACGGAGCAGGGGATTCCCGCGCTGCCGTTCAACCGGGTGCACGAGGCGACATTCGCGGTGCGGGCGGGGGATGTGGTGGCGATCGCGCCGGGGAGCTACAACGAGCCGATGCGCATCTGGCGGCCGATGACGCTGACGAACTGGACGAGCGACGGTGTAGTGCGGATCGGCGCGCCGTAGTTGTGATCCTCGGGAGACCGGTCTCGCGGGGGAACGGTCTCGTGGGAGACCGGTCTCGCGGGGGACCGGTCTCTGACCGGTCTCATGGAGTGTGGCATGCTCTCGCCGACGGCGTGAGCATGCTGCTCCACCGTTCTACTGCCCTTCTCTCTCGCCCGAAGGGCGCGGCCGGGTGGCATGGGCAAGCGCAGCCTGCCCGTGATCCCGCTGGTGCGAGAATCCCTTCTCGCCCCCCTTCCCGCTGCTCCGAGAATGGGAGGCCGGTCTCTGACCGGTCACCCTCTGGCCGCGGAGCGGCCAAGGGCGCTGGCCACAGGTGAAGCGAGTCCGCCACCCGGCGGACGAGCGCAACCCGTGCGTCGCGTCGCTCCTCCCCTTCGTATCCTGAGGGGTCTTCGTCTCGAATCACAGCACAAAAGGGCCGAACCCGCACGGCATTCTCATCCAAAATGGCGATCGCCCAGATCGTGTCGTCCTGGCGCGAGACTCCCATCTCGCACCGACGAGGTGCCCTGCCGACGGCTTCTCGCGTCGGCATGGCCTGCCGCCACCGGGCGACAGCCTCAGAGCACGCTGCCGACGATGATCACCACAATGAACGCGTCTTCTCGCTGAATCCGCGAGTGGAGCCAAGCGCGGCCAAACACAAGCGATAGGACGCCTCCCAGCAGCAGCGCCCACAGACCCCGGCCGAAGAGGTCAACGTGCAGTCGCACACAGTGGGGATCGTAGCGCAGACCGCATTCCGGACAGGTCGCGGTGGCAGCGTGGCCGCGCAGGTCATATCCGCAGTCCGGGCACACGGTCCGCGGAGTTTCGGTTCCGGCCGCCCCTGCTTCGGCGTCATCGCCCATGGGTGCCAGCATCGCTGCGACCTCTCCGCCACCACGCGGCCACGATGATACTGACCGCACACGCCAGCGCCGGCATCCATGTCGGAATGAGCGACACCACAGAGCCCGGAATCGCGATCTTTTGCGGCACATACCCGAAAGTGAGATTGGGTCGGTGCCGGTACAGGAACCAGCACGATGTTCCCTCGTCCGACCGGGGTACGCCATCCGCCGGATACACCGCTCCCGCGATCACGCCCACTCCGCCCCAGCGGAATCTCAATCCCCCCGTCACGCAGAGCGACGCGCCATAGAGCAAGATGATGCCGACGAGCGCCACACTTACCCACGGCTTGCCCATCGTGCCGACCTCCGCCATCGTCTCACGGCAAAGCCTGCGGCCCAGCGAATAACGGGGGCCGTCGGTGATCTCGGCCGTGTCGAAACCGGCCGGCCAGGGCACATCCACGCCCAGCGCCGTAGCGCCCCAGACCGGCGCGTGGCCATCCCCGCGGCCGGCCGCCAGGGGCGGGGCTTCCGGCCGGGGCTCAGCGCGCCCCGCCGCGTCACGGCCGATGGCCCCGGAAAGCCCCATTCCGCCGGCCAGAGCGGCCAGCCCGGCCAGCCCGGCCAGCGAGACGGCCATGAGGAGGGCGACGCGCTTTACTCCCGATGATCGCTTGCGCGCGTTCATGGCTGCTTCTCCCGAGATGATGTGGGAACGGTCCCGCGGCGCACCGATGCGGTCCGCACCGCTGGTGGGGCGCGCCCACGACCCCCGTGGCTTGGGCAGACCCGATTCGCACCGTGGATCGTAGTACGGCAGGCACCCCCCGTTGGCCGCAATTGCGCGCCCAGCACGGCCTATGCGGTGCGAGCACCGCCGCCCGCGTCGCTGGGCGTAGCCCAGACCGGCCGCACGTTCCTGCTAAACCCTTCCACCAGTCTGCGACTCCTCCGGGTTGATCGCATCCATCCCTTCCGCTCGGGCGGCCGCGATCAGCCGCGCATCAGAACACGCAAAATGAGCGTAACCCGGATCGGCGTCGCGAAGCGCGAGACAACCGGCCAACTGCAAAGCGTCATAGGCCCGAAGCGGATGTTTGCTGAGCAGCTCGACCGTCCGGGCCAGGATCGCGTCAGCCACAGGCTGAATCAGATAGAATACGCCCCAGTGTCCCTCGAATCGCAGCAGTATCTCCTCGGCCAAGGTAGGGCACAACGATCCCTCCCGCGTGCGACGTCGTATGGCCGAATGCAACTCCACACGGGCGGTCGAGAGCGCTGCAAGACTTCGCGGTGGGGCGACGGAGGCCAACGCAAGCATGGTTTCAGTCCCGCCTTCGCGCACGTACAGCTTGGCCAGCGCACTGGTGTCCAGAAAGTACTTCAGTCCGTTGCTCAGCGTCGGTCCTCAAGGATCGTTGGGGACAGCGGGCCGCCGGCGATCACGGCTGGCTCGAACATCGACTGAGCCGCGCCCGCACGGAGCGCTTCCTGCACCAATGGATGCATCCGATTCAAGGCGATGGTGGAGACCGGGTATTGAGGGTTCTTCGGGTTCGGGATCTTCCGCACCTCGAGAACGCCGGCCTTGATAGCCTCGGCAATCGTCTGTTGACGAGCGGCGGGCTCGGCCGCCCACGCATAGCCGGTCAATCTGTTCTCGCGAAACCAGATGAGCGAGATGAAAGCGCGACCTTCGCGTTCGGTGGCGCAAACTGCGTTAATCACGTCCATCATCCGAGTGTCGGCCACGGTGTTTCGTGGTCGCGAGCGCTCCTGACGACCAGGCTCTAGAAGGGATTCGCCGTTCTCCGGATCGAACTCGATCACGAAGGATGTTTCGATCGGGTTGAGGCTCTCCGCGCTCGCATCTTTGCGCTTTTTTCTCCCGGTCCGCCGGTCCTTGACGGTCACCATTACGCGGCTGTGCTGGGGACGAAGTGCCGACGGCACTCCCGGATCCTGCGCCCTGATGAGCGATTGAAGGTAGGCCTCGATTTCTCTACCGATCGCATCGATCGTCATTGCAAGACTTGTGGTTTCAATGTATCTTCAGTGTATAATTGTATAATATAGCAGAATTCAGAGCCCGTTATGTGCGTCCGTGCGATTTTCGACGGTGAGCAACTCAATCCTCCGGCTCCAGCACCGTCATAAACGCCTTCTGCGGAATCTCCACGTTCCCCACCGTCTTCATCCGCTTCTTGCCCTCTTTCTGCTTTTCCAGCAGCTTTCGCTTGCGCGTCACGTCACCGCCGTAGCACTTGGCCGTCACGTTCTTGCGGAAGGCCTTGATCGTCTCGCGGGCGATGATCTTGCTGCCGATCGCCGCCTGGAGCGGAATCTCGAACATGTGACGCGAGATCTCCTCGCGCAGACGCTGGATGATCCGCCGCCCGCGGCGCTCGGCCGACGAGCGGTGCAGGATCACGCTGAGCGCGTCGACCGGCTTGCCGTTCACGAGGATGTCCATCTTGACCAGGTCGCTGGCGCGGTAGCCGATCACGTGGTAGTCCATCGTCCCGTAGCCGCGGGTCAGGCTCTTGAGCTTGTCGTAGAAGTCGTACAGAATCTCGTTGAAGGGAAACTCGTAGGTCAGAATCACGCGGCTCTGCGAGAGATACTCCGTCTTGCGGTACGTGCCCCGCCGCTGCTCGGCGAGCTGCATGATCGCCCCGATGCAGTCGGCCGGCGCGATCACCTGCATCTCGATGATCGGCTCGCGAAGCTCCTCGATCCGCACCGCCTCCGGCAGATCGCCGGCCGCGTCGACCCGCACCACCTGCCCGTCGGTCAGCAGCACCTCGTACGTCACGCTCGGCGCGGTCTGCACCACGTCGATCCCCGCCTCGCGCTCCAGCCGCTCCTGGACGATGTCCATGTGCAGCAGGCCGAGAAATCCGCAGCGGAAGCCGAAGCCCAGCGCGTCGCTGTGCTGCGGCTGGAAGGTGAACGAGGCGTCGTTGAGGCTGAGCTTCTCAAGCGCGTCGCGCAGCTCGTCGTACGCCTCGCCGCTGGAGGGGTAGAAGTCGCAGAAGACCATCTGCTTGGGCGGTTCGTAGCCCGGCAGGGCCTGGCCGGCCGGAGTGGACGCGTCCGTGATCGTGTCGCCGACCGTCACGTCCTTGAGCGTGCGGATCGCCGCGACCACGTAGCCCGTCTCGCCGGCCGAGAGCGTCTCGCAGGGCGTCATCTTGGGGCGGAACTTGCCCAGCTCGCTGAGAACGTAGTGCCGCCCGCGGCCCATCAGCAGAATCTTCTGCCCCTTGCGCATGGTTCCGTTCATCACGCGCACGTAGCAGATCACGCCGCGGTAGTCGTCATACTCGCTGTCGAAAACGAGCGCCTGAAGCGGCGCAGCGGGGTCGCCCGTGGGCGGCGGCAGCACGTCGACGATCGCCTCGATCAGCTCGCTGATCCCCTCGCCGCTCTTGGCGCTGACGAATTGCACGTGATCGGCGCTGATGCCCAGCACGTGCTCGATCTCGATCGCCGCATCCTCCGGCCGGGCGCCGGGCAGATCGATCTTGTTGACCACCGGGATGATCGTCAGGTCGTTGTTGACGGCCGCGTAGGCGTTGGCGACGGTCTGCGCCTGCACGCCCTGCGTCGCGTCGACCACCAGCAGCGCCCCGTCGCACGCGGCCAGGGCCCGGTCGACCTCGTAGTGAAAGTCCACATGCCCGGGCGTGTCGATCAGGTTGAACATGTAGGTCTCGCCGCGGACTTTCATGTGAACCGAGACCGTGCTGGCCTTGATCGTGATTCCACGCTCGCGCTCGAGGTCCATGTCGTCGAGGAGCTGCTCCTTCATCTCGCGGGCGGAGACGGCTCCGCTCTGCTGGAGCAGCCGGTCCGCGAGCGTGCTCTTGCCGTGGTCGATGTGCGCGATGATCGAGAAGTTGCGGATCCGGCTGCGGTCCATGGCGTCCAACTGATTCACGTAACCATCGGACAGCTCGGCACTTGCCGCCCCTCGCCCGATGCGGAAACGGGTGGATTATAGCGGCTCGTCGCCCCCGCGGCGAAGGCCGCAGCGCCGCCGGCGGGCGACACGCTCGGCCGGCCGATCGGCTACGATAGCTGCATCATGGCACATCCCCCGCCCGAAGAGCAGCTCCGAAAGCTGCGGGCAAGAATGGTCGAAGAGCAGCTCGCGCACCGCGGCATTCGCTCGCAGCGCGTGCTCGATGTGATGAGCCGTGTTCCACGCGAACGCTTCGTACCCGCCGGCATGGTCGGCCGCGCCTACGAGGACAGTGCCCTGCCGGTCGACTGCGGTCAGACCATCTCGCAGCCCTACATGGTCGCGCGCATGACCGAGCTGCTCGATCCGCAGCCCGACCAGCGCATCCTGGAGATCGGAACGGGCACGGCCTACCAGACGGCCGTGCTCGCGCACCTGGCGGGCGAGGTCTACACGATCGAGTGGCACCTGAGACTGATGACGCAGGCGGCCGAGCGGCTGGCGGAGCTGGGGCTGGGCGAGAAGGTCTTCCTGCGCTGCGGCGACGGATCGGTGGGCTGGCCGGAGAAGGCGCCGTTCGACGCAATTCTTGTGACGGCCGGCGCTCCGGACGTTCCACCCGCGCTGGTCGACCAGCTCGCGGCGGGCGGGCGGCTGGTGATTCCCGTCGGCCCGGCGGACAACCAGATGCTGATGCTGCTGCGGCGAACGGAGCGCGGCGTTCAGCAGGAGGAGGTGCTGCCGTGCCGGTTCGTCAAGCTGCTGGGCGCGGCGGGTTGGGAGCTCTGACGCGCGTCGCGGCGGTCAGCCGGCGGCGCCGCTGCGTGTCAGTTGCGTGAAGCGCGGCAGGTTGAAGACGACGTTCTCATCGGGGGCGTCCACCTCCTCCCACGACGTGACGCCGAGCTCGCCCAGGCGGGACAGCACGCTCTGTACGAGATCCTCCGGCACGCTCGCGCCGGACGAGACGCCGATGCACGAGACGCCCTGGAACCAGGCGGGATCGAGCTGCCCGGCGTCATTGACGAGCCGGGCGGGCACGCCGCGGGCCGCCGCCACCTCCGTCAGCCGGACGGAGTTGGACGAATTGGGCGAGCCGACGACCAGCATCAGGTCGATCCGGCCGGCGATCTGCTTGATCGCATTCTGGCGGTTCTGCGTGGCGTAGCAGATGTCGTCGGTCGGGGGCAACTCGAGCTGCGGGAAGCGCTGCCGCAGCGCCTCGACGATCTCGTGCGTGTCATCCTGGCTGAGCGTCGTCTGGGTGAGGATGACGCCCTTTTCGTCGGGACCGAGATCGAGCCGGGCGACGTCTTCGACGCGTTCGACCAGGATCGTGCGATCGGGGTTCTGCCCCATCGTGCCGATCACCTCGTCGTGGCCGGCGTGGCCGATGAGGATGATCCGGTATCCGCGCCCGGTATAGCGGCGCGACTCCTTGTGCACCTTGGTGACCAGCGGGCAGGTCGCGTCGATCAGGCGCAGCTCGCGCTGGCCGGCCTGCTCGAAGACGACAGGCGCCGAGCCGTGAGCGGAGAGAATGGCGATCGCGCCGGCGGGCACCTCTTCGAGCTCGTTGACGAAAACGGCGCCGCGGCGGCGGAGGCGGTCGACGACGTGCGAGTTGTGGACGATCTCCTTGCGGACGTAGACGGGCGGCCCGTACTGCTCGAGGGCCATCTCGACGGCGCGGATGGCCCGCTCGACACCTGCGCAGAAACCCCGGGGTTTGGCGACGATCGCGTGCATGGTTCGTACCAGTATAGGCGCCCCGCTGCGAGTTTCACATTTCGCGGCCGGCCGCCGCCCGCTATTCCACGCTGACGAACTTGCGGACCGCGGCCTCCAGCTCTTCCATCGAATAGCTGCGGGACAGGTCGATCGGCAGGAAGACGCCGTGGTTGTGGTCGCTGGCGATGATCATCAGGCGGCCGATGGTCGAGTAGCCGAACTCCTGCGGCGTGTGGCCGACCACGAAAAGCTCGACGCCGAGCCGCTGGGCCAGCACGTCGATCGCCTGCTGCGAGTGAAATCGGCCCCAGACCAGCGAGTACGCCGGCCCGCCGGGGGCGAGGTCTTCATCCGTGGGCTGACGATCGAAGACGGAGAGATCGAACGAGGCGACGGTGAACGGGTCGGGCAGACTGTGAGCTAGGAAGATGCCGTTGGCGGTTCTGGCGGCCAGCGGCAGCGACGCCAGGTAGTCACGGACGGCCTCGAGCACCTCGCCGCAGAAGTTCTCGCCGTAGCGCCTGGCGACGCCGACCTCGAACTCGTGCAGGACCGAACGGCCGCCCTTGGTGATTTCCTGGTCGCGGAGCTGGGCCAGCTCGTGGTTGGACTGGAGGAAGAAGACGTTGTCCGGAAAGTCGCACTTCCACGCGGCCGCCCGGACGAGCAGATCGATCGAGTAGTCCGGCTGGCCGGCCGCGGACACATCCTCGTGAATCAGCTCGTGCAGAATGACATATCGGCCCGGGGAACGATCGAGGTTGCAGTAGCGCTGGAGCTTCTCGAAATTGCGGCGGTGGCCGTGCATGTCGCCGGTCATGACGAGCTGGCCGGCACTGCCGAAGGCCAGCAGCGAGCCGCTGCGGATCGGGTCCTCGCGGATAAGGCGGGCGGCCTCTCGAAGCGTCTCGCAGGCCACGGTGGCCGAACCGAAGTCTCTCACGCGGGTGCAAATCCTTTCGAGATTCGGAAAGAGAAGATGCTAGTCCCTGTGGCGGGCGGGCGTCAAACCGGGCCGGGACCGACCTTCGGGACCGCGGCCGAGTCGCTCGAGGCCGCCTTGCGGCGCATCCAGTGGCGGACGGTCTCCAGGCGGGAGAGGACGACGGTCATGTCCCGCGGCCGATCGTCCTTGTCGTGCTCGCAGCAGTCGAGAATCAGGCGCGACAGCGGCAGCGGGCAGGCCGGGTTCAGCTCGTGCGGCGGGGCGTTCCCGCGGCGGAAGTTGAGCTCGACCTTCTTCGAGCCCACCGGTCCGCCTGGAAAGATCGTCTCGAAGGCCAGGCCGGTCACGACGCGATACATGGTCGCGCCGAGGTTGTAGACGTCGGTCCGCTGGTCGATCGGCTTGCGCAGAACCTGCTCGGGTGCGATGTAGTCCGCGGTGCCCTGGACTCGCTCCTTGGTGTGGCCAAGCTCGCAGCTCTGCCCGTAGTCGAAGATCTTCACGCCGTCGGCGGTGAGGATGACGTTGTTCGGCTTCATATCCGCGTGAGCGATTCCAAGGCCGTGCAGCGCGTGCAGCCCCTCGGCGATGCGGGCGAATATCTCGGTGATCTGGTCGAAGTTCGTCGGCCGGCGGTCGGCGAAGCGGTCCTCGAGCAGTTCGCCCTCGAGCATCTCCATGACCAGGAAGAGCTCGCTGGTCTTGAGCCAGCGGCGGATGCGGACGATCTCGAAGCAGCGCCGCAGGCTGGGGTGGTTCACGCGGCGGCCAACCTCGTACTCGCGCTCGGCCTGGACGAGGTACTTGTCATCCTCCGGCCCGCGGCGAGTCACGTGCTTGATGGCGACGCGCTGCCGCGAAGCCCGGTCGACGCCGGAATAGATGATGGCGCCGGCGCCTTTGCCGAGCCGGTGCATCACGTCGTAGCCGGGAAGTTGTGCGAATCGTCGCGCCATGCAGCCCGATTGCGTGGTTTATTCAGATCCGCGCCCGGGAGCGATCCGGGACTCGGCGACCCTGACCGATTCTAGACAACCCGGCCGAGGCTTGCGAGCCGACCGACGCCAGAGCGGGTAATCGTGGGAACCCGGCCCCAGATGCCCCGGCGGCGTCGATTGTAACGTCGGCGGCCGTTCGGGGGCGAACGACGAGTCAGCGGATGATGTCGCGCTCGGTAAGCAGGCGTCGCAGGTCGCCGGCCGAAACCGGCAGACCGGGCGTGATGCGGTCGTCGGAGCCCGAATCGAGCCGAATCTGACGGCTGGTGAGATTGTGAGCCTGCGAGAGCCGCCCGAGCACGGCGAGCAGCGCTTCTTTCTGCGAATCGGTGACTGACTCGCCCTCCGACACGACCACCGCCAACCGAACGAGCGCGGAGCGCGGACGCCAGGTGCAGCGGCCGTCCGGATAAACGAGGCAGTCGAAGAGCGCCGGTTGATCGGCGACATCGGCCGAAGCGAGGAAAATCAGCACTTCGCGGATTCCCTGGCGCGAGTCGGCCAGCGCGGTCAGCGCGACGGGGCGATCGGCCGCGCGCCAGATTCCGCCCTCGAGCGCCAGCAACCCGGTCGCGCCGACGGTCATCGCGGCGACGAGTGCGGCGACGACCTTGGTATTACGGGAATCTCCGGCCACGTCTCAGACCCTCAGCGGCTCGAACGTCCGCTACACAATATGTACAGCACGTTTCCGCCGGACGCAACAACCTATTGCGGATTTCTGCGAGGAGAGGCGCTACCCGCGCGAACCGCAGGCGGGCGCGAATCCGCGCGTATACTATCGGCATGGTTTGCTCGCGACTTTTGCGCCTGGCCGCCTCCGTCACGTTCTCACTCAAGCTGGCCCCCATCTTCGTATCGGCCGACGAGGTGACCCTCTTGGGCAAACCGCCCTTTCGGAAGGTCGAGGTGCTCGGATTCCGCGACGCGAGAGTCGTCTTCCGCGGACTTTCAGGGCAGGTTCTCCGCAAACCGCTGCGGGACGTGCAGTGGATCGAGCTCGATCGGGCGCCGCAATTCACCGCGGCCGAGCGGGCGGCGGGGGATGGGCTGTGGCCGGCCGCGCTGGCGGGCTACGAGCAGGTGGCGGGCGACGCGTCAGCCCCGGACTGGCTTCGCGACCTGGCGCGACTACGGCACGTTCAGGGCTTGCAGCACTCGGGCCGATTTCCGGACGCGGTCGAGGGGCTGATTGCGATCTGCCGGGAGCGGCCGAGCCTGGCGAACGAGGTGGTGCTGCGCGAGCCCGCATCGCCTGGCGGCGGGGCCAATCGCGAGGCGATTGGGCGGCTGAAGGAGGCGGCTGGCGAGCTTCCGCCGGCGCAGCGCGACCGGCTGGAGCGGCTGCGACTGGAGCTGCTGATTTATGAGGCCGCGGCGAAGTTGCCCCGCGAGCTCGCGGAGAGGGCAGCCGAGCCGCTGCCCGGCGATCTCGTAGAAGCGGCGCCGCCGTCGCAGAAACCGCCCGAGGCGGGCGATGAGCCGCCGCTGGTTCGGCCGGTCGAGCCCGCCGGAAACCAGCGGGCCAGCGGTGCGGCCGTGCTGGAGTTGCCGCCGGACTCCTTCGTTCTCCGGGCGGCGGAAGCTGCGGCCCGGAAAGGCGCGCACGAGCGCGTCGTCGAGCTGCTGGAGCGGGCAGTGCCGTTCGCGCCTGAGGCGGAGCGTGAGCACTGGCGGGTGGAGCTGGGGAAGTCGCTGGTTGCGGCCGGGCGGGTGGCCGAAGCGGCCAGCGCATTGCAGACGGCGGCCGAGCGGCTCCCGGCGGGTCCAATCCGGGCGGAAAGCCTGTATTATTGGGGAGTTTCGCTGGAGCGGCTGGGCCGGCCGGCGGAGGCCCGCGAGGTGTTTGAGCTGGCGCTGCGCGACGCGGCGGCCGGGTCGGAACTGCGGGAAAGAATCCGAGCCGGGCTGCGGCGGATCGGCGATTGACCGAGGCGGATGGACGGAGCGACCGTGAGGGACGCACGCTACTTCCTGGAGACGTTCGGCTGTCAGATGAACGTGCTGGACAGCCAGCTCGTGGAGGGGCAGTTGCGCGCCCGGGGAATGCGTCCGGTCTCGTCGTTCCGCGAGGCGGACGTAATCCTGTTCAACACGTGCAGTGTGCGGCAGCACGCCGAGGACAAGGTGCTCTCGCGCCTGGGACAGCTCAGGGGCTATAAGCGGCGGCGGCCGGAGGCGATTCTGGGCGTGATCGGCTGCATGGCCGAGCGCGAGAAGGAGGGGCTGTTCCTCAAGGCACCGCACGTCGATCTGCTCTGCGGACCGGGGGAGCTGGACCGGCTGCCGGCGCTGCTGGACGAGGTCTGGGCGCGGCACGAGCAGGTGGCGGCTCTGGCGGGGAGCCTCTCGCGGCGGACCGAGGTGCTGGCGCGGGCGCTGGAGTATGACAGCCTGGAGGCGCTCGACCTGTCTCGCGCGCCGGGGCCCGACCAGAGCGTGCTGCAATCGTACATCCGCGTGCAGCGCGGCTGCGACAAGTTCTGCACGTTCTGCGTGGTGCCGTTTACGCGCGGTCCGGAGCGGAGCCGGCCGCCGGGCCACATCGTCGAGGAAGCTCGGCGGCTGGCGGAGCTGGGCTGCCGCGAGGTGACGCTGCTCGGACAGACGGTGAACTCCTACCTCCACCAGGAAGACGGGCGGCCGGTGCCTTTTGCGCGGCTGCTGGAGCGTGTGCAAGAAGTGGAGGGGATCGACCGGATTCGCTTCGTGACGAGCTTTCCGGCTGATTGGGATGAGGACATCTTCCGGGTGATGCGCGATTGCCCGAAGATCATGCCCTATCTGCACATCCCGGCGCAGAGCGGCTCGGACCGCATCCTCAAGGCGATGAAGCGCGGCTACACGGTGGCGGAGTATCTGCGGCTGATGGACAAGGCGCGGCAGTATCTGCCGCACATCTCGCTGGCGGGCGACATCATCGTGGGCTTCTGCGGCGAGAGCGAGAGCGATTTCCGTGCGACGGTCGAGCTGGTCCGGCGGGTCGAATACAAGAGCCTGTTCGTGTTCAAGTATTCGCCGCGGCCGGGGACGAAGGCGGACCGGAACCTGGCCGACGACGTGCCGGACGAGCTGAAGGCGGCCCGGAACAACGAGCTGCTGGCGATTCAGGCGGAGATCAGCGAGCGGCAGAAGGCGGGACTCGTCGGACAGCGCGTGCCGGTGCTGGTCGAGGGGTACAGCAAGCTGGCGCGGCGGCACGTCGCGGCGGCGACGCGCGGCCCGAACGGCCATCCGAGTCGCGGCTCGCGACGCGGTTCAGGGGCGGCGGCGGCCGCCTGTGTCGTGCAGGAGTCGGAGCAGGATCGCGGGTCGGAAATCTCCAGGACGCCGACGCGGCAGCTCGTGGGGCGGACGCCGGGCGATCTGATCTCGGTATTCGACGGGGATGACTCGCTGATCGGGGCGATGGTCGAAGTGCGGGTCGAGCGGGTCAGCCCGGTGACGCTCTTCGGCCGGGTCGAACGGGTGCTTTCGCCGCGGCGCGAGCCCGCGCAGAGCACGCCCGTCGCGGATGAGCCGGGGCGGCGGACGCTGCCGGTGCTGCCGGCGTAGCGGCATGATCACGCGGCGCGATGCCGCGCGTCGTCCCGCCACGCGTCGCTCAATTCTTCGACTGCGGTGCGTCGGCGGCAGGCGGCGGTTTCGCCTGCTCGGCGGCTGCTGCTTTCTCGACCTTCTCGGCGACTTCCGTCACGCTGCGGCCGATCTGCTGGTGGACGTAAAGCGAGTTCCGCACGATCAGTTTGCCGCGATAGGGGAAAATGACGCCGCGGCCGCCGCGGCCGTTGGCCGACCAGGAATCCGGCTCGACGATCGTGTAGATCGCGTCGACCAGCTCGCGCTGCCGTTCGTCCTCGATCTCCATCTCGATCGTGGTGCCGTCCTCGTCGTCATCGCCGGGCAGCGGGCCGATGTGGTCGAAGGGGATCGCCCTGCCGCCGCGGTTGACGCGGGTGCGCTTCACGAAGGCCTTGCCCGGCTCATTGGGGTCGAAGTGCGGGATGTCGTGCAGAATGGTCTGCACGTCGTAGACGTAGGTGACGAGCTCGCGGCTGAGGTCCTCGTGGCTCGATACCAGGATCAGCTCGTCGCTGGCCTCGTAGGCGAGCTTCACGCCGCTGTCGGCCGATGCCTCCTGGAGGATCACCCAGAGAATGTGAGAGAGCTTGCGGTTCTCGGTCCGGAGCGAGACGGGCGTGTGGCGGTCGATCCCGAACTGCTGGAGCACCCCCCAGCGGGCGTAGACCATCGCGCCGGTCTGTTTCTCGACCCAGCGGAGGACGTCCTCGAGCGGGGCGTGATCCCAGTTCACCTGCGGGATACGCTGCGCCAGCTTGGCCTCGATGCCGGAAAGCGGACGCGGGGCGGGCCGCGTCGGCGGGTCCTGCGGCCGGCCGGGCGGCGCGTTCGTGCCCAACTGCGGCGCGGCCGCGATGACGACGCCGGCAAGCAAAAGACCGAGGAACAGCGGAAACGAAAAGCGGGCCTGGCGAGAAGGCATGGCCTGATCCTCACGACGCGCCGCAGCGACGGCGCCGATTTCCTACAACTGCTGGCGGCAATAGTATCATCGGCCGACGACATGAACAACAGGAAGTCTTGGGAGCCACGGTCGCCTTCCGGCCGACGGGCAGGGACAGCGACCGCGGCGGGGCCGCGACGAGCCCGCGGGGCAGATTCTCTTTCGAGAGCAGGAGGCCTGCTTTATACTGGGCGCAGCGACTGTGGCCCGCGGGATGGGGCGTTCAGGCTTCGGGAACGGGCCGCCCGATAGAGCGATCGAGGTCATTTCGCCATGCCGGCAAGCGCCATGACGCTGCGGGAATTCCTCACCCGACTCGACGAGTATCGCGAGCGCATTCCGCTCAGGGAGCTTTCCCGGCTGCTCGAGGGGCTTGAGATCACGCTCGACGACGTACGCCCGTGGGCCCGCTTCGGGCGCGAGACCTATCAGCGGAACCTGATGCACGCCGGGCCGGCCTACCAGGCGCTGGTCCTGTGCTGGCGGGCGGGCCAGCGGAGCCCGATCCATGATCACCGCGGGTCGAGCTGCGGCGTGCGCGTCATTCAGGGCGTCGCGACGGAGACGATCTTCGGGCGGACGGCCGACGGGCTCGTGTATCCGACCACGACGCGGGAGCTTCCGGCCGGCAGCGTCTGCGCCTCGCAGGATGCGGACACGCACCAGATGTCGAATCTCCAGCCCGCGGGCCGGGACCTGATCACGCTGCATATCTATTCGCCACCGCTGCTGCGGATGCAGATGTATTCGCTGACGAGCCCGGCCGTGTCCGAGTTCGCGGACCCGGTCGTCGGATTCTGTGACGGCGGGGGCATCTGATTCACCCATCGGCCGGCCCGCCGCCGCGGCGCGGCTTCGATCCAGCGAGACTATGATGATACATGTCCGGCCTGCGCCGCCGGCGTGCGGCGCGTACGCGCGAGGGACGGCCGTGGAGCAATTCGTCAGCGAGGCGCTCTCGCCGCTGCGCGGGACTTTCGACGCCGCCGCGATGGCGCGCGGCCTGCCGGGGCTGCCCAGCGGCTTCGTCTGGCGCGGCCAGAGCTACACCGTGGATGACGTGCTGGAGCGGTGGAAGGCATCCTCGCGCGAGGGCGGCCGGGCCAGCGGCGAGCTCTATCTGCGGCGGCACTACTATCGCCTGAGGATGAACGACGGCTCGCTGTGGACCGTGTACTTCCTGCGGCAGACGCCGCAGAGCAGCTCGCCGCGCGTGCGCTGGTTTCTCTACGCGGTCGAGACGGCATGACGCCCCCACCGGGCGAGGACGCAACGGACGAACTTGATGAAAGGAACTCCATGGGACGGATCGGCTCGATGATCTCTGAGGCCGCGGCGATGTCGACTGCGTATGCCGAGCGGCTGCTGGCGGGCGTGCGGCCGGAGCAGTTCGCGCGGCTGGCGCGGCCGGGCGGCGCGGTGCTTCAATCGAATCACGCGGCGTTCGTGTACGGCCATCTCACCCTCTACCCGCGGCGGGTGGTCGAGCTTCTCGGTGCCCCGGCGGGCGCAACGGCGTACCCCGCGGAGTGGGAGCCGCTGTTCAAGAACGGGGCGGAGTGCCGCGACGACGCCGACGGGCGGCTCTACCCGCCGATGAAGGATGTCACGGAGCGGTGCTTCGCGGCCTATGCGGCGGCGCGGGAGGCGCTGGCCGCCGCGGCCGACGAGAAGCTGCTGGCGGCGAACCCGAGCGAGGGGCGGATGCGCGAGCTGTTCCCGACGCTGGGCGGGATGCTGAACTTCTACCTGGTCGGGCATGTGCAGATGCATCTCGGCCAGGTGAGCGCGTGGCGGCGGGCGATGGGGTTGCCCGCGGCGTGATCTCAGCGACCGCGGCGGCTCAGCGGCCGGTGAAGGCGGGCTTGCGCTTCTCGAGGAAGGCGAGCACACCCTCGCGGTGATCGTCGGTGTGGCCGGCAGTCTGCTGAAGGAATGCCTCGTACTCGAGCTGGTCCTCGAAATCGACCGTCCAGGCGCGGTTCAGCGCCCGCTTGGTGAGCCCGAGCGCGCGGGTGGGCATGTCGGCGAGCTTGCGCGCCACGTCGGCCGCGGCGGCGGCGAGCTCGCCGTCGTCGACGACGCGATTGACCAGGCCCCAGCGTTGGGCCTCCTCGGCCGGGAGCTTCTCGCCCAGCATGCACAGCTCGGCCGCGCGGGCGTAGCCGACGCTCTGGGCGAGCGTCTGCGTGGCGCCGGAGTCCGGCACGAGCCCGACATGGACGAAGGCCATCAGGAAGCACGCGCTGCGGGCGCAGATACGCAGATCGCAGGCGAGCGCAAAGCTCGCACCCGCGCCGGCCGCGACGCCGTTGACGGCGGCGACGACGGGCTTTTCCATCGAGCGCAGGCGGCTGACGATGGGGTTGAACTTCTGCCGCAGGTGGGCCCCGAAATCGAGCTTCTGCGAGCCCTGCCCCGCGTAGCGACCCTTGATCTCCGCCAGGTCCTGGCCGGAGCAGAAGGCCTTGCCGGCGCCGGTGAGGACGACGCAGCGGACGGAATCCTCGCGGGCCGCCGCCCGCAGCGCCGCCCCGAGCTCGATCGCCATCGCCTCGTTGAACGCGTTGTAACTGTCCGGGCGGTTGAGCGTGATGGTGAGAACGCCCGCGTCCGTTGCGGTCTGAATCGTTCCGAAAGTCGTGCTCATTCGATCCCTCAGGTCCTCGGTTCGCTGGAAACGCGGCAGATTTCACGCGGCGGCCCGCCGCGCCGGTTCTAGCGGCCCACGAACACTGGCGCCCGCTTCTCCAGGAACGCGCGCATGCCCTCCTTCTGGTCGTCGGTCGCGAAGAGCATATAGAAGAGTTTACGCTCGTACTCGAGCCCTTCCGTCAGCGAGGTCTCCTGCGCCTTGAGGACGGCCTCCTTGGCCAGCCGCAGGGCGATCGGAGACTTGCCGGCGAGCTCGTGGCAGATGTTCATCGCCTCGTCCAGGCAGTTCTCGGCCGGCACCACGCGGCTGACCAGGCCCATCTGGGCCGCCTCGCGAGCCGTGATCATCCGTCCCGTCAGCACCAGGTCCATCGCCCGGAACTTGCCGATCGCGCGCGTCAGGCGCTGGGTCCCGCCCGCGCCGGGCATGATGCCGATGTTGATCTCCGGCTGGCCGAAACGGGCCGTCTCCGCGGCCACGATGATGTCGCAGTGCATCATCAGCTCGCAGCCGCCGCCCAGCGCGAAGCCGTTGACGGCCGCGACGATCGGCTTGGAAATCTTGCGGATCCGCTCCCAGCGGGCGAACTGGTTGCGCTGGTACATGTCGACCAGCGAGGCGTCGGCCATGTCGTTGATGTCGGCCCCGGCCGCGAAGGCCCGCTCGCTGCCCGTCAGCAGCATGCAGCGAACGGCGTTGTCGCGATCGAAGCTCTCGAGCGCGTCGCAGAGCTGCTCCATCGTCGCCAGGTTGAGCGCGTTGAGCTTGCCGGGGCGATTGAGTCGGAGAATCGCGACGGCACCGTGGAGCTCGGTCAGGATCTCGTCGGCCATGTCGGGATGGTACGGCGTGGTCGGCCGGGGCTCAATGGCTGGCGGAGGAGGCGCTGTTCGGCGCGGCGGCGGACACGACGGGAGCGGGATTAGTAAAGCGGGTCCACCAGGCGATCGCGGCCGTGGCGATCACGCAGGCGGCGAACAGTCCGATCGCGGGCCAGGCCGTGAAGTGCAGGATCACGCAGCCGAGCACCGCGTAGGCGGCGGAGACGGCGTAGCAGATCAGGGCGGTCTGGCGGACCGAGTAGCCGCGCTGCACGAGCTGGTCGTAGAAGTGGCTGCGGTCGCCGGCGAAGATGGGCTTGCCGCTGCGCCAGCGGCGGAACATGGCCAGGGCGGCGTCAAAGATGGGCAGACCGAAGACGGTGACGGCCGCCAGCAGACCGGCCAGCCGGCCGTCGTGCGCGAACAGCAGGATGAGCACGCCGCCGTTGAAGCCGAGCAGCAGGCTGCCGGCATCGCCCATGAAGATGCGCGCGGGCTGGAAGTTGTGCGGCAGAAACCCGATCGTCGCCCCGGCCATCGCGAGCGCGAGCAGGACGCGTACGGCGTGGCCGCCGGATTGCGGATGAAGTACCAGGTCCAGCGCGGCGAGGGCGGCGAAGCCGAGCGAGATGACCGCCGAAACGCCAGCGCAGAGGCCGTCGAGTCCGTCGATCAGATTGGTCGCGTTGCACGCCCCCAGGACGACGATGATGCCGAGCCCGATCGAGACGATGCGAACAACCGTCTCGGGCAGCGGCAACGCCAACGGCTCGAGCAGCGCATCGGTCAGCCGCAGCCCCGCACCGCTCAAGAGCATGACCGCCGCAACGATGATCGCCCCCAGCCCGAGCCGAAGCACGGGCGATAATTCACTCACGTCGTCGGCCAGCCCGAGGAATGCGAAGGCGACGCCGCCGAGCAGGACCGGCAAAAGCACAGAGGCCGCGACCTGCCAGCCCGGGGTCGCGGATTCCGGACGCCACCACAGGACCATCGCCGAGAGCAGCGCGACAACCCAGCCCAGCGCGATGGCCAGCCCGCCCAGGTATGGCGTCGGCCGGGCGTGCGGCTTGAGAAGCTGGTCCGGGTGGTCCATCACGTCGAACCGGCGGGCGAGCGCGGCGGCCAACGGCGTGGCCGCAAACGCGACCACCGCCGCGAGCAGACCGAATCCGCCGCCGAACTTCAGTAGCGCCGCCAGCGACATCATAGGGGTGGAGAATATACCCGATCCGCCGGGCGACCGATGAACGACGCCGCGAGCCGCCGCTCGACCGGCCGGCGCGGCCGCGCAAGCCGGCCTACTCCGCAGCGGACTGCGTCGGCTCGCCGCAGACTGCTTCCTGGCCGGCGTCGTCGACCGTCGTGGTGTCCGTCAGCGCGTCGGCCGGCCGCAGGACGGTGGTCTCGTCGAGCGGGTAGCTGGTCAGAACCATCACGGCGCCGGTGATCATGTTCGCGGCGACGATCTGAACGCCGCCCTGAGAGTTGCGTTCCTCGATGCGATAGCGCCCCTTGAGGGTGCGGCGGAACTCGACCTCGCGCAATCCGAACGCGATGCGGACGCCCGCGTGGACCGCCTCGGTCGCGATCACGGATGGCTGGCCTCCGGGCCGGGCCGATTCGAGCAGCCCCGTTCGCCGCTGATTGAGCTTCTGCGACTCCTGTTCGAGCTCGTGGGCCCGACCCAGCAGCTCGGCGGCCTGCTCGCGCTGCTCGTGCGTCAGCCGCGCGGCGGCACGAGCAAGCGTCTTGAGCTGCTCGCGGAGCGCGAGCGATGACGTGCGGATCGCCTGGAGCTGCTCGTCGATCTCGCGCACGGCCAGCAGCACGGTCCCCGGCATCCCGATCGCCAATCTCGTCACCACCCCTGCCTCGCTGCCGAGGCTGCGGGCCTCGATGCCTTCGCGCGCGTACGTCTCGCCGCCGATCACGGCGCCGCGCTCGATCCGAAGCTTGCCGCTCGCCCACAGCTGGCAGCCGCGCAGCTCGCGGAGCACGCACACGTCGCCGCCCGCGGTGAGCGACTGTCCGGCGGCGAAGTGGGCCAGCAGATTGCCTCCGACGACGACCCGTTCCCCGGATTCGCCGCCGACGATTCCGCCGCGAACGTGCAGATCGCCGCCGACCTCGATCGCAGCACATTCGATCGCGCCGTCTACGACCAGCGAGCGGGACGTGCGGACGCAAAAATGCGGCCGGATGTCGCCACGCACGCGCACGTCGACGATCGAGTCGATGTTGCCCGTGTGGAAGTCGATCCCGGACAGGTCGAGGATCTCTTCGAGCCAGACGCGCCCGCCCTTGCTCATCACGCGGCCCGGTCTTTCGGCCAGGACGAGCTGCGGGTCGTCACCGGTGACACGCAACCCGCCGCGAACGTCGATGCCGACACCCTCCATCCGCCGGGGCCGGATGACGCTGCCGAAAACGTCCACGCCATAGACGCCGGGCCTGGGCGGGTGAATTACGCCGACGGTTTCGCCAGCCTGAACGGTGACGACGGTACTGAGCGCGTAGTAGCTGATCGAGCGGTCGGATTCCGGCAGCGAGCTGTCCGGGTCGCAGCCTGGCTCCCACTCGAATTCGCCGTCGACGGCGTCAACCGGCGGGCGGCCGCGCGCGAGGCTGTACCGGACGGCGTTCTCGGCTTCCAGCGGCTCGCCGCGCTCGCCGCCTTCGCTGAGGTCTCGCAGGACTTCATCGATCCGGGTCTCGACTTCCTGCGAAAGCGGGACGCCGCTGGATTCGACCGCGCAGACGATTTCCCCGCGCGTCGGAATGGCACACCGCGGCAGCACCAGAAACGCCTCCAGGCGATCATCGCTGACCGTCACGGTCACTGGGACCGATGTGTGTGCCGTCGGAACCATGCTCATCCCCTTACGTCGGTGGGCCGGCAGCGCGGGGCCTGCGCCCGCTCGTAGGAAGCATCGGAATGATCGGCCGGCCGCGGGACCGACATTCATAGCAAACGCGCCGAATAAGGGCGAGCTTTCTGAGCTGCCCGGGAATGCGGCCTTCGGGCGATGAATTCCTCGGACAGCCCGATAAAGACGATCATGGAAAACAGGGTGGCGTTATCAGGATTTCCGCCGGCCGCGTCAGGTCAGCCCGGCATTGAGCAGGTCCATGAGCCGCAGCACGCCGACGGGTTTCCCGGCGTCGTTGACGACGACCAGCGAGGTGATCTGGCTGTCGCGCATGTACTGAAGACAGTCGACCGCCGGGCGGCTGTCGGGCACGCTGGAGATGCGGACGGCCGGCGCGTCGGAGGAGCGGCGGCTGCGGGCGTGGGCGGCGCGTGCGTCGAGCTGGCGCGGGTTGTCGACGCGCTCGAGGATGCGGCGGAGGTCGCCGTCGGTGAAGGTGCCCAGCAGCGATCCGTCGGGCTCGACGATCAGCGCCAGGCCGATCTGTTTGCGGGTGATTTCGAGCAGCAGCTCGTTGAACGAGGCATCCGCAGTGACCAGGGGCAGCCGGTCGCCGCCGTGCATCAGGTCGCCGGCCCGCAGCAGCAGACGGCGGCCGAGGGCCCCTTCCGGGTGATACTGGGCGAAATCCTCGGGCTTGAAGCCGCGCGAATGCAGCAGCGCCATGGCCAGCGCATCGCCGACGGCGAGCTGCATGAGGCAGCTCGTGGTCGGGGCGAGGTTGAGCGGGCCGGCCTCGGGCACGTCCGGAAGCAGCACGATGAACTGGCTGATCTCGGCCAGGCGGCTCTCGCGCGCCTGGGTGATCGCGATCACCGGGCCGCCGAGCCGGCGGAAGTGCGTGACGAAGCGGAGAATCTCCTCCGTGTTGCCGCTGCGGGAGAGGGCGATCAGGCAATGGCCGGCGCTGACCAGGCCCAGGTCGCCGTGGAGCGCTTCGACCGGGTGCATGAAGACGGCCGGCGAGCCGGTGCTGGTGAGCGTCGCGGCGATCTTCTGCGCGATCAGCCCGCTCTTGCCCAGGCCGCTGATGATGATCTGCGTGCTGCCGCGGAGCGTCTGAATAATCTCGTCGAAGCGCGGCGCGAGGCACTCGGCCACCTGCTGAAGCGCGGCGGCCTCGTCGCGGACGACCTGCGTCGCGATCTCCAGCGGCGTGCTCATGGGCGGCTCACTCCTGCGGTGTCGCCGTCGGCGCGACCTCGACCGGCCGCCCGGCGGCGTGCGCGGCCAGCTTGGCCTTCAGCGACAATTCGAGCTTCTCATAGCGCCGCCGCGTCGCCGGCGGATAGCCTTCGATCAGCTTGAGCGCCTGCTGCCAGCGCTCGACCGCCCCCTGCACGTGGCCGAGCCGATAGTCGACATCCGCGAGGTGGTCGAAGACGACCGGATCCTCGCCGCGCTCCAGGCGGATGGAGCGCTCGAGATACTTGCGGGCGCCGTGCCAGTCGCCCTGCTTGTAAAGCGCCCACCCGAGACTGTCGAGATAGGCGGCATTCAGCGGCTCGGCCGCGACGGCCCGGCGGATCATGGCTGTCGCCCGCTCGACGTTCTCGCCGCGATCCACCCAGGTGTAGCCCAGGTCGTTGTTCAGACCGGGATCCGCCGGCCGGCCGGCGAGCAGCTCGCGGCTGACGGCGATGTATTCGTCGGTCCGCTCGGCGGCCTGGAAGACGATCTGCTTCAGAGCCAGCACGACGCTTCGCCGCTCGGCGGTCGCGTACTGGTCGGGCGGATACCACTCGTCGATCTGCCGCAGCGCCTCATCGTACTTCTGGGCCAGGACCATCGTGTTCAGCAGCAGCCGGCGGACGGTATCGCGCACCAGCATATTGGCATCGACGAGCCGCTCCGCCAGCAGCGCGCGAAACTCCTGAATCGCCGCGTCGTAGCGGCCCGCCGTCTGCTCGGCCAGGGCGATCCAGCGGCGCCGCTCGAGCGACTCGTCCCACGAGGCGGCCGCCTGCTCGCGCAGCACCGAAAGCGCCTCGTCGGGCCGCTCGGCCAACAGCAGGAAGCGGACGAGCTCCCAGACGAGCTGGCGGTTCTCCGCGTCCTGCTTGATCCGCTCGCGCAGCAGATCGATGCCGCGGTCATACGCTTCGGCCTCGCTGTAGACACTCAGCAGCAGGTCCACGTGCTCGGGGTTGTGAGGCTCGCCCTCCATGCGGGCGACGGCGAGCTTAATCGCCTCCTCGGCCCGGCCGGCGTCGATCAGCAGCTCGAGCCGCAGGTCGCGCAGCTCCGCCGGAAGCTCGCCACCGGCGGACCATTCGTCGAGCAGCTTGAGACCGGCCTGCGGCTCGCCGAACTGCCGATAGGCTTCGATCAGGCTGGCGCGGTAGCCGGCCCGGGCCCGGTCGTCCGGGGCGAGCTCGATCAGGCGCTGAAAGGCGGCGGCCGCAGCGTCGAGCTGAAAGTCATAGAGCCGGTACTGGGCCAGCATCTGGACGATGTAGATGCGGTTGGGGTAGCGCTCCAGGAGCTGCTCGAGCGACTCGATGGCGCGCGGATAATCGAGCACGCCGCCGGCGACGAGCGCGTCCCAGAAGAGGGTCTGCTCGTCGGCGGCGGCGCTGCGGCGGACGCGCGACATCAGCTCTGCGGCCGGCTCGAAATCCGCGCGATAGTAGTGCGCCGCGACGAGCTTCAGGCCGGTGCGGGCGTCGTGCGGGTAATGCTCGAACTGCATCGCCAGGTCGACGATGAACTCGTCAGCCGGTCCGTTGGCGTATTGCAGCGCGGTCTCGATGCGGCGGATCACGTCGGGCGGATACTCGGCGGGCTGAATCTTCTCGAAACGCGTGCGGGCGACCTCGACCTTCTGCTCGTCAAGATAGGCGTCGATGAGCTCCTCGAGCGCCGCGCCGCTGGTAGGGTCGGCCTCAAGCGCCTCGTGGTAGTAGCGCTGCGCGCCGAGCGCCTGCTTGGTCCGCTCCATGTGGCGGCCGAGGGCCAGCAGACAGGCGGCGTCACGCGGGGCGTGCCGCAGCGCGCGGCGGAAATGCTCGACGGCCTGCTCGTTCTCATCCAGTCCGTCGCTGGCGACGCCGAGCAGGTAGTGGCCGGCCGCCAGGTCCGCGTCGATCTTCAGTGCCGCCTGCGCGTGCGTCCGAACCGCCTCCCAGTCGAACCGCCGCGCCGCGAGATGGCCGAGCAGCACGTGGGCCCAGGCAAAGTCGGACGACGCGGCCGCGGCAGACGCCAGCAGCTCCCGGGCACGCTCGTCATCCCCGGCCGCGGCCAGCGCACCGAGCGCCAGCAACGTGGCCGAGTCGCGCTCGCCCTCGGGAGACGCCGTAAGGAGCGCATCGACGGCGCGGGCCTCCGCCGGCTCTCGCAGCCAGCGCTCGAGCAGCTCTCCGGGGCACGGCTGCCGTGGATGGGCGCGCTGAAACGCGGCCAGCGTCTCGACCGCCTCGGCCAGCCGCCCCTCTCGCCGCTGGAGCAGCGCGATCGACCAGGCGGCCTCGGCATGCTCGGGCGAATCGGTTTGTACCGAGCGCCACAGCCGCATCGCGGCCTCATTCTGTTCCAGCCGCACCGCCATCCGGGCCAGCTCGACCCGCGCCGCGGCCGGGTCCTCACGCTGCGGCAAGTGCTGCTGTTCGATTTGCTGGAGCGCGGCGTCCAGCTCGCCCGCGGCCGCGGCGGCGCGAATCAGGCTGATCAGCGGGAAGTCAGCGGCGCCGGCGGCGAGCCGCTCTTGACAGAGACGAAGCGCCCGCTCGGCCTGCCCGGCGGCCAGCAGCGCGTCGACGAGCTCCGTCTCGCGCGGCGGGTTCTCGGGCAGCGTCCGCGCGGCCCACTCGAAGAGCGCGACCACGTCTTCAGCGCGGCCCAGCGCTCGCAGGATGTCGCGCCGCAGCTCGAACGCCCCGCGCGGCCGCACGCGCAGAATCCAGCGCAGCTCGTCGCGAAGCCGGTGCTCCGGAAACGTCTCCCAGACCGCCGTATCGAAGCGGGAAAAGGATTCGACGGCGGCCGTGAGATAACCCAGCTCCCACAGGCAGCGGCCGAGCTGATACCACGCGGCGGTGACGCGCGGATTGTCCAGCTCGCGCTCCGCCGCAAGCGTGGCGGAGCGGAAGTGTGCGACCGCCGACTCCAGCTTGCGCTCCTGCAAGTCCAGCGCGCCGAGCAGGAAGTGTGCGTCCGCCCGCTCCGGGCGAAGCATGACGGCGCGCTCGGCGGCCTCGCGTCCCTCGGCCAGACGCTCGACGGCGATGCGCGTGCGGGCGAGCAGCTCGTAATACTCATAGTACTCGCGCCCCTCGGGAGGCCTGATGTTCGCGACAGAATCGATCGCCTCGTCGAGCTGGCCGGATTCATACTGCTCGCGGGCCTTGCGAAGCGCCTCGCGGAAGTCCTCCGGAGCCTCATCCAGGTTGTCGGCAACGAGACGCGACTCCGGCGCAGGCAGCGGCGCGATCTGCGAGAGCGGCGTATCGCGGCGCTCGACCCGCTCCGGGGAGGCTGATTGACCGGCGGCCGGGGCGCTCGCACCGCCCGCAAGCAGCGTCAGAATGGCCGTCGCGACGATCCGTCCGCCGCGCCGCATCAGGCCGGCTCCGTCGCGCCCCGCCCTGTGTGACATATCGCGCGTCCTTCCAGTTCGAGAATTCTGCCTGAGCCTGACGCGAGACACCTTTCGCGGCATTCCACATCCAGCCGCCGGCCGCCACGGCAACGCCGTCAGGCAGACTTGGCTTCACGCGAACCGCGCTCGCGCTTGGCCGATTTCTTCGTTCTCTCGTCCGCCTTGCGCGAGGCACTGCGGCCGGCGCGAGCCGTCTGGCTCTGGCTCCTGGCGGTGGTGCGGCTTCGGGTTCGGCCGGCCGGCGCTTCGGCCGCGGCCGAGCCGGCGGTGGACTTCTCCGCGGCCCCTTTGGCCCGGCTGCGGCGGCGCGAGGATTTGGAGCGTGAGGCGGCGGCGTCGGGGTCGGCGTCCTCGGCGGCTGATTCGGCTAGCTCGGCCTCTTCGGCCAGTCCGGCCACCTGGCGGAGCATGTTCCGCGACGTGCGGTCGGGCGGAACGCTGCGGATGCGCTCGAGCGTGCCTTTTCGCACCTCGTTTCCGAAGTCGTTCCAGGCCTGCTTGCGCAGCAGGGCGAAGAACTCGACCGCGTCGTCGTCGGCGATGTTGCGTTCCAGAAACGCCTGCGCCTCGTCGAGCGTGCACTTGGGATCGACGATTTCCTTCTCGCGGGCGAAGGCCCACATCGCCTCGTCGAGCGGAACGGCGGGGTGGCCGAAGCCGAGCAGGCGGGCCCGCGCGCGGCTGTAGGGCTCGAGGCCGTCGATCCGGTCGAGGTAGGCGACGACGTCCTTGCGCGACGCGCCCTTGAGGCGGTCGAGCGAGACGGTGTGCTCGATGGCGAATATCTTGTTGAGCATGCGCGAGAGGTCCTCGCACTTGAGGCGCACGTCCGGGTATTCGCCGACCATGTCGACCAGCTCGACCACGGAGATGACGCGCAGCTCGTTGTAGTCGACCACCTGGCTGCGGAGGCGTTCGAGCACCTCGCGCGCCTTGGACTCGGGCATGTCGCGCGAGAAGATGCCCAGGATCGCCTGCGTGACCGGGTCGCTGGTTTGCGGCAGATTGACCTTGCCCAGACTGGAGCGCAACGCGCGGAAGACCTGTTTGAGACGCTGCGCGCAGCGCGTCGCACCTCTCATCGTCTAGCTCTCCTGCTCCGTCCCCTCGGACGTGGACGGGTCCGGGTCATTCGAAGCGGCCCGAGCGGCTGCGGACTCGTCGGCCAGACGGTCCAGCGTCTGCACTACTCGGAAGCCGCGTTGCAGCGAGTCATCCAGGTGAAACTCGATCCGCGGAATCGTCCGCGTCGCCAGGTGATCGGCGACCATCTTGCGGATGCGGCCGGCGGCGGACTGAAGCGCCCGCACCGACAGCGCCCGCCGGGCCGGGTTCTCCGACAGCACGCTCACGTTCACATGCGCGACGGACATGTCCTCGCTCAGCTCGACGCGGGTGATCGAGGTGAGCGGTTCCAGCCGCGGGTCCGAGATGCGCGCGCTGATCGCCTCGGCCACCACGCCGCGGATCACGTTCGCCACTCGCTCGGTTCGGCGCGACACCGATCTCCCTCACTTCCCGATCCGCCGCCCGGCGCGGCCGGATCGGCTCGAAACCCACGCCCGCTGCGGCCGGCCGACCAGCGCCGCCCGTCCCGGATCGACTGGTGCGGCGGCTCAGAGCAGCTCCAGCTCGAATTCGAGCAGCGAGGCCCGCGGAAAAGCACGAATCTCGTCGAGGATTCTATCGAGGGCGCTTTCCACGAAGCGGGCCTCGTTGGAAACCATCGCCACCGCCAGCGTGGCCGCCTGACGGTGGTCCAGGTCGTCCACCTCGGCGACGGAGACGTTGTGTCGCGCGCCGATCCGGTCG
Source organism: uncultured Planctomycetales bacterium (assembly GCA_964643885.1). Classification (GTDB taxonomy): domain Bacteria; phylum Planctomycetota; class Phycisphaerae; order UBA1845; family Fen-1342; genus CAADGL01. The sequence goes on along the minus strand of CAZXUI010000001.1, from coordinate 205,928 downwards.
CGAAGGCTCTTCGTCACGCGGCGCTTGTCCTTCAGCGTCAGCGCCTCGAAAATCGCCAGCCTCACACGCAGTACGCCAATCACCATGGTGCAGCGCATACGACGCCCGCCGGCCGGTCCCGGCTACAGCCGCTGCGCCACCTCGACGACCTCGAAGGTCTCGATCAGGTCGCCCGGTTTGACGTCGTCGAACCCTTCGATCTTGATGCCGCACTCCAGACCCGCACGGACCTCGCGCGCGTCGTCCTTGACGCGCTTCAGCGACGCGATGCCCGCGCCCTCCAGCACGACCCGCCCGTCGCGCACCAGCCGCACGCGATGATTGCGGTTGATCACGCCGTCGCGCACCTGGCAGCCCGCGATCGTACCGACCCGGCTGATGTTGAAAACCTGCTTGACTTCCGCCCGGCCGCGAGCTTCCTGGCGCTGCTCGGGGGCCAGCAGCCCCTCCAGCGCCTTGTGCACGTCGTCCAGAATCTCGTAGATCACGCGGTAGAGGCGAATCTCCACGCCGAGCTGGTCGGCCATCTGGCGGGCGCGGTCGTCAGCGACCACGTAGAAGCCGAAGATGACCGCGCTCGACGTGTGCGCCAGCGTCACGTCCGCCTCGCTCACGGCGCCGACACCCGCGTGCAGAATCCGCAGGCGGGCCTTGTCGGCCGGGAACTCCGCCAGCTTGCTCTTCAGCGCATCCACCGACGCCTGGCCGTCGGCCTTGATGATCACGTTCAGCTCCGGAATCTCGCTCTCCTGCTCGGAGCGGAGCAAGTCCTCGAGCGTCTGCGGCTTGCGTACGTCGGTCAGCGACTGCTGGCGGCGGCGGTTGCGGACCTCGTCGGCGACTTCCTTCGCCCGCGCGAGGCTGTCGACCACGTAGAGCATGTCGCCGGCGCCGGGAAGCTCGTCGAGCCCGCCGACTTCGACCGGCGTGCCGGGCGTCGCTTCCTTGACGCGCCGGCCCGAGTCGTCCGTCAGAGAGCGGATGCGGCCGCTGGCCGGGCCGCACACGACCGTCTGACCCACGCGGAGCGTGCCGTCCCGCACCAGCACCTGCGCGACCACGCCGCGGCCCTCGCGCATCTGCGCTTCGATCACGGCCGCGGCGGCGGGGACGGTGGGGTCCGCCGTCAGGTTGAGCAGCTCGCTCAGCGTGCTCAGGTGAGCGATCAGCTCGTCGATGCCCTTCCCGCTGGTCGCACTGGTCTTGATCACGTCGATGTTGCCGCCCCACTCCGTGGGCACGAGCTCGTGCTCGGAAAGCTGGCCGTAGACGCGGTCGGGGTTGGCGTTCGGCAGGTCGATCTTGTTCAGCGCGACGACGATCGTCACACCCGCGGCCTTGGCGTGATTGATCGCCTCGACCGTCTGCGGCATGACGCCGTCATCGGCCGCAACGACCAGAACCACCACGTCCGTGAGCTGTGCGCCGCGGGCCCGCATGGCCGTAAAGGCCTCATGGCCGGGCGTGTCGAGGAAGGTGACGTCCCAGTCTCCGCGCGTCAGGCGATAGGCGCCGATGTGCTGGGTGATTCCGCCGGCCTCGCCGGCCGCGACGCGCGTGCGGCGAATCGCGTCGAGCAGCGAGGTCTTGCCATGGTCCACGTGGCCCAGCATCGCGACCACGGGCGGCCGCGGCTGAGCATGAGTGCGTTCCCGCGTACGATACTCCTCTTCGAGAATCTCCAGAGCCGTGCGGGCCGCCGCGATCTTGACCGGAAGACCCAGGTCCATCACGAGCAGCTCGGCCGTCTCGGCGTCGATCAACTGGTTGATGGTCATCAGCTTGCCGGTGTGCTCCAGCAGCTTCCCGCTGATGGAGCTGAACGGAACACCGGCCGCGGCGCAGAAATCCTTGATCGCCAGCGGGGCCACGATCTCGATGGGCGCCTTTCGGGCCGCTTCGCCGGGAGCCGCGGGCGACGTCGCCTGCCGGCGGCGCTCGACCGCGCGGCGGTCGCGCAGCCGATGGCCCGTCGCGCTCGCCAGCCGCTCGCGCCGCTCGATCACGTCCTGGTCGCGCCACTCGCGCATCCGCTCCATGACGTCGGCGCCGCGGCCGTGTCGCCGCGGGCTGCGGGCCCGCGTCTTGGCCGCCTCACGCTCCTCCTCGGTCGTTTTCTTGCCACGTCCGCGCTGCGGCGCGGCCGGACCGGCGTCACTGGCGGCGGGCGCAAGAGGCTGCATCGGCGCCGGCCGCGGACGCGGTGTGCGAACGGGCTCCGGCGCTTCGATGCGAACGACGCGCGGACCCTGCAACTCGGCCGGCCGCGGCACGACCTGCGGGCCGGCCGGGCGGACCGGCGGAGGCGCCGGCTTGGTCTTCGGGGTTGTCGGCGGTTCGGCCGGAGCGGGCGCCGACGGCTTCTCGGGCTCCGGGCCCGCCCCCTCGTCGGCAGTCGGCCCCTCGGTCTCGACGGGCTTCTCTGCCGGCGGGGCGGCCTCTGTCGCGGCGCTGGCCGCGATGGGCTCGGGCCCCGCCAACGCGGGCTCAACCGGCTCCGGGACCGCGCTGGGCTCGGCCGGAGCCTCGGCCGCTGCGGGCGTCTCCGCCTCGGCGGCGGCTCGCTCGGCGATTTCAGCTTCGGGCCGGGCTTCGACCCGGTGTGTCGGGACGACTTCGGCCGGCGCTTCCGGTTCGGCCTCGGCGGTGGTGACGCCGCCAGCGGAATCCTCCGCGGGCGGGGCCGCGGGCGACTCGGCCGGAGCTGCCTTCGGCTTGCGCTTGCGGACGCGCTTCAGGTCTACGGGCGCGGCGGTCTCGATGGAGGTGACGTCTTCCCCCACACTGAACCATTCGCGGATGGACTCCGCCAGCCCCGCGGAAATCGCGGCCATGTGGTTGTTCAGCTCGATCCCCTCGGCGCGGCACTTCTCCAGGATGTCCTTGCTGGAGACCGACAGCTCTTTCGCAAGCGTGTGAACCCGAAGCTGCTTACCCACACAACACTCCGACGCGCGCGACAGGGTACGCTCCTCGCCGAATCCGGCCGGGCGAAACGTCACCCGGCCGCGAATTCGTAGAGCGCACCCGTGGCGTCCTCACCCGATCCGTCGTGACCGGGCCCGGACACCGATACAGGTCAGCTTGTCCTCGCCAAGAGGATACCCGTAAAACGTGATGTCCGCTAGTTTTCGATACCGGGGAATCTGAGAAATCGCTCCCGGCGACGGCTCGCGAGGTGAGTTGGCATGGCCCGCGGGCGAGTCTTTAGTGCGGGCCGGCGCGGGCCTCGCGAGCCGGCGTCGGCCACTCTCCGGACGTTAGCGCGGCCCCGGTTCAGCCGGCGGATTATCGCCTTGCTCGAGCCGGGAGCGGAAACGGCTCAGAAACTCGCGGTTGCCGTCCAGCAGGCCGGGCAGTGCCAGCGCCTCTTCGGGCGTAAACCAGCCGACGGCCTGCACTTCCTCCGGGTTCGGCTCGAGCGAGTCGCTCTCAAGTTCACAGTACCACCAGTACAGACGCAGCCTGCGGTCCGCGGAGAGGCTCTCCCACACCCGCCGCAGCGGCCGGATGCGGCCGCGAACCTCCTCGTGAAACTCGCGGACGGCCGTCTGCGGCTGCGTCTCGCCCGGCTCGATGCCGCCGCCGACGAAGCACCATGCGCCCCCGGCCAGGATGTGGGCGGCTCGGCGGATCAGCAGCAGGCGTCCGGCGCGCTGGACGATAACGACGACGCCCTCGACCTGCGGCCCGGCGGCAGAGGCGTGCGGTGCATCCGACAGAGCAGGCCCCTTGCGAGTGCGGATCGCTCGCCACGCGCCTCGATCAGTCGCGCCGCATGACGGCGGTCACCTTCTTGCCATCCTGCATCGTACTGACGACCTCGAGCTTGGAGGCCATCTCGATCAGCCGGGCGTCGTACGTGCGGGTTTCACCATCGGCCGCGACGAGCGTGAGCTTGCCGTTCTCGTAGGTGTACGTGCCGCTCGACTTGGTCAGCCCCTTGCCGAAGTCCGCCTCCGCCTCGTAGGTGCCGTCGGGGCGGAGCTCGAACTCGCCGAAGGCATAATGCCGCGCGGCCTCCTTCGGCTCGACCGTGACGAGCGTCCATTCCCCCGTGATCCCGCAACCCGAAAGCAATCCGCCCAGGACCGCAAGCGAAACAAGCACAATTCCGCGACGCATGATCGATCTCCCCTTCAGAAAAGGGACAAACGCGACACGAAGAACCAGACGCGATACTGCGTGATTATCGGCATCGGGTGCGGAAAGGCAAGCGGGCGGGATTCAGGCCCGCGGCCGTCACGCCGGCGCCCGCGCCGCGCGCCTCGAATGCGGCTCGGCGGCCGCGATCCGGGCGGCAACGTGCAAGCGGCACCGCGAGCGTCGCCGATCCGACGGAGCGATCCTGTTTGAGGCGGCCGCGGGACGGCGGTAAAATCGCCTGGCAGCGATACTTGTGGCGTCTGAGACGCGCGCGCAGGTGCGCGGCAGTTACGGCCGCGGAGCCGGACGCATCGAATCCGATGCGGGACGGTCCGCAACGGGGACGACCCATGAGCACGCCAGACCGCCCCGAGAGACCGTCGCCATCGCCGGCAATGGCCAAATTCGTCCCGCTGGTCTACGACGAATTGCGGGCCCTGGCGCGGCGGTACTTCCGCCGGCAGCGTCCCGGGTTCACCCTGCGGCCGACCGAAATGGTGAACGAGGCCTGCCTGCACCTGATGCAGCACGCTCGTGGCGACTGGCAGAGCCCGGAGCACTTTCGCGCGATCGCCACCCGGAAGATCTGGCAGGTCCTGATCGACCACATCAAGCGACGAAACGCCCGCAAGCGCGGCGGAGCGCGGCGGCCGAACCCGGCCGACACCGCCACGGGTGACACGCAGCGGCAGCGCACGACGGCCATCGGCGACAGCGGCTGGCGGAAGGTCGGGCTGGACACCGTGACCGTCGAGTGGCACGACCGGCCGGTGGAGATCATGGACCTGGCCGAGGCACTGGATGCCCTGGGCGAGCACCACGAGCGCTTGCGAGAGGTCGTGATGCTGCATTGGTTCGGCGGGATGCGTTATGACGACGTCGCCGGGGTGCTGAGCGTAAGCAGCAGCACGGTCGAGAAGGATTTTCGCTACGCCCTGGCCTGGCTGAACCGCCGGCTTTCGGAGCAGAGCCGCGATGGGCACTGACTTTCATCTGCGCGTCCAGGCGAAGCTGGAGCAGGCTCTGGCGGTCGACGCGGCGCAGCGCGGCGCCTTCGTGCAGCGCGAGTGCGGCGGCGAACCCGCGCTGCTGAATGAAGTGCTCTCGCTGCTGCCGCACTATGAGCAGATGCGCGAGTTCGAGCCGACCCGCCCGGCCGGCTCGGTCTGGAAGCTGCCCGGCACGACGACGCTCGAAGGCATTTCGGCCAGCACGCACGGCGAGGGCGCGGCCGGGCACGAACCCGAGCCCCCCTTCTGCATCGGGCAGTACCGCGTGTTGGAGACGCTCGGCCGCGGCGGCATGGGCGTTGTCTATCGGGCCGTGCACGCGACGCTGCGGCGGCCGGTGGCGATCAAATTTCTGCGGCCGGGAATGTACTCCGACCGCGACCGGCGGCGGTTCGCGTTCGAGGTCGAGATCCTGCGGCGGCTGCAACATCCCCTCGTCGCGCGGCTCGTCTACGCGGACACGATCGGCACGAACCGGGACGAGCAGCCCTATTTCGTGATGGAGTACATCGAGGGGCGCTCGCTGACGCGCTACGCGGCCGAGGCGCTGCTCGACACGCGGCAGCGGCTCGACATCTTCATCCAGATCTGCGAGGCGATCGAGTACGCGCACCAGCGCGGGATCATTCATCGCGATCTGAAACCCGACAACATCCTGGTCGAGCCCTCCGGATCACCGAAGGTGCTCGATTTCGGCGTCGCCAAGATCATCGCGTTTCAGTCGGCCCTGGTGGGCGAGGAGCGCGGCCGCTTCATCGGCACGCTCCAGTACGCCAGCCCCGAGCAACGGGCCGGCCAGACGGACGATCTCACGCCGCGCTCGGATGTCTATTCGCTGGGGCTGATCCTGCACGAGCTTCTGACCGGGCACCTGCCGCGGATCGAGGGCACGCGCGCCCTGCTGAACCTGACGAACATCCGGCTCGAAGACCCCGCGCGGCCGGTGAGCGAGGAGGAGCGCTCGTTCCGCTTCTACCTGGGGCAGATTCTGACGCGGGCGCTTCAGCGCCTGGTCGAGCAGCGTTACGCGACCGCGGGCGAGTTCGGCGCGGACCTGGAGCAGTTGCTGCGGGCCTATCCGCGGCTGTCTCGCTGGGGGCGAATCAAGCACCGCATTCTCGGGCTCTTCGCGGGCGGAACGAGCTGGAGCCCGAGCACTGCCGCCGGACCGCTCAGCGCCGTGTTGCGGACGCGGATCGCCAACGCGATGCAATCCGAGGCCTACAATCCGCCGGCCTCCGGCCGGGCGAAGCAGCCCTAGCCGCGCGGCGGGTGGTATGCTCTCGCCGCAGGCGTGAGCATGCTTCTCGACCTTCCCGACGCGTGACGAATCACACGGCACCTTCGCCCAGCTATCCGCAAGTCGAGCCGTACGCGGCCAGCAGAATCAGCAGATCGTCGAAGTCCGTCGCCCCGTTGCCGTCGATGTCGCCCGCGTCACTGACTCCGTACGCCGCCAGGAGAATCACCAGGTCGGAGAAGTCGACCACCCCGTCGCCGTCCAGGTCCGCCGGGCACTGCTTCGCAGTGTCGGGAACGCAGCCAACCTCGACCGACACGGCCTCGGGCGAGCCGGGCTTGAAGAGGCGAAGCTCGATGGTGCCCGGCCCGGGCGGCCGATCCGCATCGAAGCGGAAGTTGTAGAGCGTGCCGAACCGCAGGGCGTTGCTGTCGGGATTCTCGTCGTACGTTTGCGGGCTCTGCCAGGTGAGCACTCCGCCGGCCACGGACGAAGCCCAGTCCGTGTTGTCGAACGGCTCGCCGCTGTGATAATCGACGTCACGAAAGCCGATGTTGCTGAGCGCCGCCTGGCCGACCGGCACGCCCAGCGCCCCGCCGCTACGATCCGAATTCACGTTGAAGACCGCATACTCATAGTGCCACGTGCCGTCTCCGTTGTCCTGCGCACAGCAGGCGAGCAGAAACCTCCCCTCACCCGGAACGTCGATGGCGACAAGCTGAACCTGCGGATCGACGGCCGCCCACGCCGCGATCGCCGGCTGCTCGCGCTCGGTCACCCCGGCGAACAGCAGCGCGTACGAACCGGACAGCCCCGCCGGCCGGTGCGAGTAGTTGTTCGTGCCGTTGCCGGCCTGCGCATCATCCGGCGAGATGACGCCTACCTCGGCGAAGTAGCGCGCCGACGGATCGAGATCGAGCTCGCCCTGCTCGACCTGCAACCGCTTGTAGACGGCGTCGCCGGACTGTCCCTGCGATCCGAAGGGAAACAGGAACTGGCCGGTGAATGCGTCGACTTCGGAGCGCGGCCCCATCAGCGGCTGGTAGCCGCCGATCGACGCGGTATCGCTGTTCGAGCAGCCCGCCCCGAGCAGATCGCAGCAGCCGCCGCAGGCCGGTACGCAGGTACTGCACGCCGCACTCTGCAAAGCGCAGAACGCGTGCGGCAGCCAGCTCATTCCAATCTGCTCGAAGCGCCCGCCGCGCAGCCGGTAGAGATTCTGGACGAAGACGGGATGCTGGGCGCTGCCGGCGGCCCATCCCAGGGGCGCTTCGCCGACGTTGCACGTGACGATCCCGAACGAATAGGCACGCAGACCGTCGACGGCGCCGCCGCCCGTCCAATGTGCCGACGATGGGATTCCCCCAATGATCACGTCCGGGCCGTTTCCGCGGTCGGGTCCGGCGGCGGCAATGCTCACGATCAGCAGAAGTCCGAGGGCGGTGCACAATCGGTCGACACGCACGCAGGCGTTCATGCGCTGGCTCCGTCGGAGGTCGAATGAGGGGCGCCCGAGCGTGCCGGGGCTGCTCGGACGCGCGCCCGGCCCGCTCCACTACGAAGCCAGTCTAGCGGCTGGCGTCGCGCTCGCTCAATACCAATTGCGGCGGAACCGGAAGCGGAGAGGGAAAAGTCGAACCTGCGCCCTCGTCGACCAGGTCGACGCGGTGGGCGGGAAGGACACCTGAAGCGCGGGCCAGCCGGGGCGCTACGGCGAAGTCAGTGCCGTATCGATCGCACCGGTCAGACCGTTAGTGATCTCGGAGATGGCGATCTGAGCAATGTAGAAGGCCAGATCAGTCGCACAGGTCCCGAGCTGAAACGTTGTGACGGTGACGAATGCGAGTGCGGCGAGATAGCGACGGACTTTCACGCGAACTCCCTTTCGCTCGTTCACACGATCGCCAGGTGCCGGTCCGGCGACGCGCCGGGCCGCACAACCTGTCGCGATGGGAACGGCCGGGCTCGAATCCTATCGGACAAGTGGCCGACCGACCATAGACAAATCGGCGTCGCGCGTTCCCTCCCATGCGCCGCGGCGCCGCCTGGTTCGCAAGCCCGGCGAGAACTCCCGCAAACCCCGCACGGCAAGACAGGCCGGCGCCGCCGCGGAACGTTGAGCGGCGACGCGCGGCCCTGTTGTCGTCCCCGAGGAGCCGGACCGGTTACGGCCTAGCGGTCCGGCGCACGATCCGGCCGGCCGCCCCGACCGCCACGGCGGCCCAGGCGCTCGTTGAGTGCCTTGGCCTCATCCGCGTCGATCGCGCCGTCCTCGTTTGTGTCGGCCCGCTCGAAGAGGCGCTGCATCCGCTCCGGCAGCTCCTCCGGCGTCACCAAGCCGTCGCCGTTCTCGTCGTGCCGCATGATCTCGGCCGCGAAATCGAACGGCGGACGCGGCGGATTCAGCTCCTCGCGCGAGAGCGTCCCGTCGCCGTCCTTGTCCAGCGTCAGCAGGGCCTCGCTCGCGTTGGCGATCTCTTCCGGCGAAAGCACCCCGTCACGATCCGCGTCGAGCACGTTCATCAGCGGCGAAGGCGGCCCCATGCGATCGCGCATCGGGCGGTCCGGGCGGTCCGGCCGGTCCGGCCGGTCGGGTCGTTCCGGCCGCGGTGGCCGGTCCTGGCCGAAGCCGGGCCGGTCCTGCGCGGGCGCCGCCTGCCAGGCCGCCCCGAGGCTGGCCAGCGAGAGCGCGGCCACGGCCGAGACACAGATGATCCAGCGTTTCATCGAATTCTCCTGCTGTCGGTTCCTGATCCGCGGGGCAGCCAAACATGGACTACCCTGGAGATACAAACGCGGACAGCCGGCCGTTACCTACAGCCTGCTGGAATTTTTCCGGCGCAGCGGCCGACGGACCCCAGCGGCCGGGTGCGGCGCCGGCGGATGGCGGGGGGTATAATTGGATGCGCGAAGAGTACGGCATCCCCGTACGCCTATCCGGTCCGAGAGCTTCGCGGAGCGATCCATGCCCGAACGTGAATGCCGGCCGGATGAGCCGCCCCGGACGAATGGACCGCGCGACAGCGCGCGAATCGCGAAGCTGTTCGACGAGCATCGGGCGCGACTGCGGCTGCTGGCATCCTTTCGGCTCGATCCGCGGCTTCGCGGTCGCGTGGATGTCGACGACGTGCTCCAGGAGTCGTTCGTCAGTGCGTCCGGCCGTGCCGAGCACGCGCCGCACGAGGATGGAACGCGGGCGTTTCTCTGGCTGCGGCTGATCGTCCTTCAGACGCTGGTCGATCTGCATCGACGGCACCTCGGTGCGCAGATGCGCGACGCGGAGCGCGAGGTGCACTGGCCGACGCCGGCCGGCAGCAGCGACACCTCGCTTTCCCTCGTGAGCCGGCTGGTCGGCCAGTTGACCTCGCCGACGCACGCGGCCCGGCGGGCGGAGCTGGGGCAGTTGCTGCGCGGCGCCCTGGACCGAATGGACCCGATCGACCGCGAGGTGCTGGCGCTGCGGCATTTCGAGGAACTCAGCAACGGCGAAGTCGCGCAGGTGCTCGGGATTCAATCGAACACGGCCAGTATCCGCTACGTACGCGCCCTGCGGCGGCTGCGCGAGCTGCTGGCCGAGCTGCCGGGCTTTTCCGAGGCGTACGGGCAGGGAATATGAGCGCGCCGCCCCGGCGCGGACAGGCATCGCTGCGATGACGACCGCACACGACCAACGCGATCCGCTGGACCTGGTGGCGGCCGAATTCACCGACCGCTGCCGCCGCGGCGAGCGCCCCAGCGTGGAGGAATACGCCCGCGCGAATCCGCGGCTCGCCGACGACATCCGCGAGCTGTTCCCCACGATCGAGGCCCTCGAGCGGCAGAAGACCGGCCACGCTGATCACGGCCCGGCGGGCACGCCGCCGCCGCACGTGACGCTCCAGCGGCTGGGCGACTTTCGCGTCATCCGCGAGCTCGGCCGCGGCGGCATGGGCATCGTCTACGAGGCCGAGCAGGAATCGCTCGGGCGCCGCGTGGCGATCAAGGTCCTGCCGCGGCAGGTCCTGCTGGACGCCAACCAGCTTCGCCGTTTCGAGCAGGAGGCCCGCACGGCCGCCCGGCTGCATCACACGAACATCGTCCCGATTTTCGGCGTCGGCGAACATGAGGGCTACCACTACATCGTCATGCAGTACATCCGCGGCGTCGGCCTCGATGCCGTCATCCGTGAGCTGCGGCGGGCCGCGCGCGGCTTCGGCTCGCGCGGGGCGAACGGCCCGGGCGAGCCGCGAACGGCCGGCGGCAGCAGCCGTCTCGACGCGCTCTCGGTCGCGCGCGGCCTGCTCGAACGGAGCAGCAGCGCCGCCAGCGCCGCGGCCGGCCGGCCCGCCACCGATTCCCTCAGCGAAACGGCGACCGCCGCCGACGTGCGCCTGCTGGACGAGATCGACAACCCGGCCGCCTATTCGTGGCACGCCGTTGCGAGGCCGCTGGCGGGCCGCCTGCCGGGAACATACTGGCGCAGCATCGCCCGCATCGCCCTCCAGTCGGCCGAGGCGCTCGAGTACGCCCATCAACAGGGCACGCTGCACCGCGACATCAAGCCGGGCAACCTGATTCTCGATGCCGATGGCACCGTGTGGGTCGCGGATTTCGGCGTCGCTAAGGCGGTGGACCAGCAGGGCCCGACGCGCTCCGGCGACGTCGTCGGCACGCTGCGCTACATGGCCCCGGAGCAGTTCAATGGCAACGCGGACGCACGCAGCGACGTCTACAGTCTCGGGCTCACGCTCTACGAGCTGGCCACGCTCGAGCCCGCTTTCGCCGAGTCGTCGGTCAGCGCCCTCGTGCAGGCCATCACGCATGGCCGCATCCGGCCGCCGCGCGAGCTGCGGCCGAACATGCCGCGCGACCTGGAGACGATCGTGCTCAAGGCGACGGCGCTCGATGCGGGCGACCGCTACGCATCGGCCGCGGCGCTGGCCGAGGACCTGCGCCGCTGGCTGAACGACCTGCCCCCGCTGGCCCGCCGCGCGAGCACGGTCGAGCGGCTGTGGCGCTGGTCGCGGCGTAACCCGGTGATCGCCGGGCTGGGGACGCTGGCGCTACTGCTGCTGCTGACGGTGGCGGTGGTTTCGTCGACGGCCTACTGGCAGACGCGGCAGGCCAACCTCGCCGTGAAGCGCTCGCTGGAGCGCGAGGAGCTGGAGCGGCGCCGGGCGGAGGCGCTCTCGGGCGTGGCGATCGAGACGATCGATACGATCTTCGACGAGTTCGCGCCGCGCTCGTCGCAGCAGATCAGCACGTTCGCACTGGCGGACGAGAATGACGACGAGGAGTACCTCGCCAGCGGGCCGGTGCTCTCGCACGAGACGGCCGCGCTGCTCGAGCACATGCTCGAATTCTACGAGCGGCTGGCCGCGCAGCAGAGCGAGGATGACGCCCTGCGGCTCAAGATCGCGGACGCCAACCGCCGCGTCGGCGATATCCACCAGCGGCTCGGCCGCTTTCAGGACGCGCGTGGGGCCTACGGCCAGGCGCTCGCGCTGCTCGAGACCATCGCCGCCGATCCGCTTGACGACACCGCCGTTCACCTGGAGATCGCCCGCGTCTGCAACGAACTGGGCAACACGCTGATCGCCGAGGACATGCCGCGCGAAGCGTACGCGCACTTCGGCCGGGCGCTGAGCGAGCTGCGCGAGCCCGCCGCCGATGCGGACGCCGCGGCCGATGTCCGCTTCGAGTACGCGCGCACGCTCTACCTGGTCGCCCGCGGCCCGTGGGCTGGTTCGCTCTCCGGACTCGCCGGCCCGGTCGGCCCGCCGCGCTTTCGGTCGCGCGGCGGATCCGGCGCCGACGACGGGCCTCGCCGTCCGCGGCAGGAGCCGCCGCCGGGCGGGGGGCTGGACGGACCGCCTCCGGGCGAGCCGCCGCCGGACGCTCCACCGGGCGAGCAGCCTCGTGGCCGCGGCGAGCGCGAGGGCCGCCCGCGCGACTGGCTGCGCCGCGCGATCGAGATACTGGACGATCTGACGCGGACCCACGGCGGCGTGCCGGAATACCGGCATCTGCTCGCGCTGTGCTATGTCGAAATGGCGCGCATGGTGGACCGATCCGACCCGGAGGCAGCGCTGGCTTACGATTCGCAGGCCATCGCGGCGCTCGAAGCGCTCACCGCCGACGCGCCGGACGTGCCGGCCTATCAGCAGGACCTCTGCCGCGCACTGGCCTCACCGCCGCGAACCTGGCGCCGCCCCACACCGCAGGACATCTCGGCCTACGAAGGCCGCCTGCAACGGGCACTCTCGATCGCCGAGTCGCTGGCCGCGCGGCATGCGAACGAGCCGGCCCATGCGTCGCTGCTGGCGGCGATCCTCACTCGTCAGGCCGACCTGCTGCGGCGAGCCGAGCGCGACGGCGATGCCGAGCTCGTGCTGCTGCGGGCGAGCGGGATCCAGTCCGCCCTCGTAAGCCGGTTTCCCGACGTGGTGCCCTATCGGGCGGCGCTGGCGCTGACACAATTGATGCTGGCCCGGCACTTCCGCAGTCAGGATTGCCTCGAGCACGCACGCGACGCACTCGAGATCGCCGTGGCCCAGCTCGACGCGGCCGCACTCGGCAGGGTTCAGCGGCGCGATCTGTCGGGGCTGCGGTATCGCTGCGAGCAGATGCTCGAAGAGATTCGGCGGGAGCTGGAGAGCCGCACGCCCGAGCGATCCGAGCCGCAACCGTAAGGGATTGCCGAACCGCGACCGTACGGGATCCGAGCCGCGACCGTAAGGGACGGGCTGGGGGTGGCGCGCTGCCCGCGCAAGCGCCGGCTGACATCCACCTATCTCTGGCACCGGCCACGACTGCTACTGAACCACGGACCTGAGTAACCGCAACCCCCAGCGGCCGAGCCCCCTGTCACCTGTCAACTGTCACCTGTCAACTGTCACTCGCCACTCGCACGGTCGCTGGCCACGTACGCTCGCGCCGCGCTCAGCACGCGCCGGGAAACCTCTTCCAGCGCACCGTCCAGCATCGCCCCCGCGCTGAACTCGTGCCCCCCGCCGTTGAACTGCTGGGCCAGCTTCAGCACGCTCAGCCCCTCCCCGCGGAAATTCATCCGCACCCGGCCGCGGTCGCCCTCCGTGAACAAGATCGCGACGCGTATCCCCTCCACGCTGCGCGGAATCTCCACCTGGTTATCCACGTCGCTGGCGTTGCAGCCCGTCGCCGCGATCTCGTCATACGAAGCCGTGCTCCAGGCCAGCAGGCCGTCCTCGCTGACACGCGTGTTCGCGTAGATCAGCTTCAGCAGCTCGAACTCGCTGCGCGACTGGCTGCGGTTCATCCGCTCGCACATCTCGTGAATGCGGGCGCCGGCCGCCGCCAGCTCATACGCCACCGCCAGGCAGCGCGGCGTGGTGTTCGGCAGCGAGAACCCCTGCGTATCCGCGTGCACGCCGGCATAGAGAACCGTCGCGACCGTCGGCGTCACCTGGCAGCCCAACGCCCGCACAAGCTCATACGCCATCTCGCTCGTGCTGCTCCGCTCGGCGTCCACCCAGTTCCAGCGGCCGAAGCGCGTGTTCGTCGCGTGGTGATCGATGTTCAGCACCGCCGCGCCGGGCAGCGCCTCCAGCTTGCCCACCACGTTCACGCGGCGGTCCTTGGCCGTATCCAGCACGATGGCCAGGTCGCACGCGCGAATCTCCTGCTCGCGAGCCGGCCGCACACCGGCATGGCGCACCAGGAACTCCAGCCGCCGCGAGACGGTGCCGGCCGGAAGAACCGCGTGCGGCTCCTTGCCCAGCTCGGGCAGCGCCAGCGCCAGCGCACAGATCGCTCCCAGGCAGTCGGCATCGGGCGTGACGTGGCCGATCAGGGCGACGCGGCGCGACGCGGCGATCGCGTCCAGAATCTCCTGCGGAAGGACGCCGCCCTGCACCGCCGAATGCGCCGGCATACTCCGACCCGTCTCCAATCCCGCCTCCATCACTCGGCCCGCCGCGCCCTCGCTCACGCCGTCCCCCGCATCGATTCGATCAGAATGTCGGCGATCTCCGGCCGGGTGAACTCGACCGGCGGCCGCTCGCCGCGGGCCAGCATCTGCCGCACGGCCGTGCCCGAGAGCGAGACGCGCTCGTCGGCCGTGCTGCACGTGGTCTTGTCCGTGGCCATCGCCCCGCTGCGGCGGCACCAGAATGAGTTCTCGAACTTCAACGGCGTGATGCCGATCTCGGCCGGATCGAACTCGTCGAAGATCCGCTGGGCGTCGTAGGTGCCGTAGTAGTTGCCGACGCCCGCGTGGTCGCGGCCGACGATGAAGTGCGTCACGCCGTAGTTCTTGCGGACCAGCGCGTGATAGACCGCCTCGCGCGGACCGGCATAGCGCATCGCCGACGGCCAGACCGCCAGCAGCGCCCGCTGCGGGTTGTAATAGCCGTCCAGCAGCGCCTCGTAGCAGCGCATCCGCACCTCGGCCGGAATGTCCCCCTTCTGCGTCTGCCCGACCAGCGGGTGGACCAGCAGCCCGTCGACCATCTCGAGCGCACACTTGGTCAGGTACTCGTGCGCCCGGTGAATCGGGTTGCGGGTCTGAAACGCGACCACGGTCTGCCAGCCGCGCTCGGCGAACGCCGCCCGCGTCTGGGCCGGCGTCAGCCGATAGCGAACGAAGTCCGGCTCGTGCCGCGGCGTGAGCACTTCCAGCGTCCCGCTCAGGCAAACATCCCCCTGCGCCAGCGTGACGGCCACGCCGGGGTGCGCCTCGTCGCGCGTGCCGAAGACGCGCTCGCATTCCTTCTGCTTGTCGTGCGCGTACTTCTCGCTCACCGTCAGCACGGCCAGCGGCCGGTCGGCGTCATCCGTCAGGACAACCGCCGCCCCGCGCTCGAGCCGATCCGAGAATGTCCGCTCGACGGGGCAGACGATCGGCACGGACCAGACGGTTCCATCCGGCAGGCGCATCGAGTCGCAGACGCAGTGGAACTCCGCCTCGCTCATGAAGCTCTTCAGCGGGCTGAGCGCGCCGACCGCCATCAGCTCCAGATCGCACTGCTCCCGCTCGCCCAGCCGCACCCGCGGCAGCCGCCCCAGCTTCGGCTCCAGCTCCGCCCGCCGTGCCGCACTCGCCATCGGACAGACCAGCGTTCCACCATGGGGCGCAATCAGCCCGGCCTTGCTCACCTGCCACTCCGTTCTCGAGTCCCGCCAAGAGTCCGGCCCGTACGCGTTCGCCGGCATTCCGGACCATCCTAGCGGCCACGCCGACCCGACGCCACGCCGCCCGCCCGCCGCCGTGCAGACCGGCCGGGCTGCGCGTATAATGCCCGGTTCGCCCGGCGCGCAACGCCGCCGGCATACTGTCGGGACCGCCCGCGGGGAGCTTTGTGAACGCCGCCGCCATCCGCAACGTCGCCATCATCGCCCACGTCGATCACGGCAAGACCACGCTCGTCGACCAGATGCTGCGGCAATGCGGCATGTTTCGCGATTCGCAGCTCAAGGGCGACCGCATTCTCGACTCCAATGCACTCGAGCGCGAGCGCGGCATCACCATCCTCGCCAAGAACATCGCCATCCGCTACCGCGACATCAAGATCAACCTGATCGACACGCCCGGACACGCCGACTTCGGCGGCGAGGTCGAGCGCGTGCTGAAGATGGCCGACGGCTGCCTGCTGCTGGTCGACGCGTTCGAGGGGCCGATGCCCCAGACGCGCTTCGTGCTGCGCAAGGCGTTCGAGTTCCAGTTGCGCCCCATCGTTGTGATCAACAAGATGGACCGGCCCGACGCCCGGCCGAACGAAGTGCTCAACGAGATCGGCGACCTGTTCATCGAGCTCGGGGCCGACGACGCGGCGCTCGAGTTCCCGACCATCTACGCCTCGGCGGTCAACGGCTGGGCGACGCGAAATCCAAAGGAACGCCCGGGCAACGTGCAGGCCCTCTTCGAGGCGATCGTCGAGCACGTGCCGCCGCCGCAGGCCGACACCCACGCGCCCGTCCAGATGCTCGTCACCACGCTCGATTACAGCGACTACGTCGGCCGCATCGGCATCGGCCGCGTGCATCGCGGAACACTGCGGGCCGGACAGTCCGTCACCGTCATCTGCCGCGAGGGCACGCACCGCACCGAGCGCGTCGGCGAGCTCTTCGTCTTCGACGGGCTCGGCCGCCAGAAGGCCGACTCCGTCTCGGCCGGAGACATCTGCGCCGTCGTCGGCGTCGAGAGCGTCGACATCGGCAACACGCTGGCGGACCCGGACGACCCCACCCCCCTGCCGCTGATCCGCGTCGACGAGCCGACGCTGCACATGACTTTCCGCGTCAATGACTCGCCCTTCGCCGGCCGCAGCGGAAAGTTCCTCACCAGCCGGCACATCCGCGACCGGCTCGAGCGCGAGCTTCAGCGCAACGTCGCCCTGCGGGTCGAGCCCGCCCACACGCCGGAGGAGTTCCACGTCTCCGGCCGCGGAATTCTCCATCTCGGCGTGCTGATCGAGAACATGCGCCGCGAGGGTTTCGAGCTGGCCGTCGGCAAGCCCAAGGTCATCTACCGCGAGCTGAACAACAAGAAGACCGAGCCGATCGAGCTCTGCTCGGTCGACGTGCCGACCCAGCACGTCGGCCCGGTCATGGAGATGATGGGCGCCCGCCGCGGGCTGTGCACGAAAATGGAGACGCGCGGCGAGAGCACGCACCTGGAATTCACCATCCCCGCCCGCGGCCTGATCGGCCTGCGCAGCCGACTGCTGACGGCCACGCAGGGCACGATCGTCATGCACCACAACTTCTACGAGTACGAGTACTTCCGCGGCAGCGTGCCGGAGCGGACGGCCGGAGTCATGATCGCCAGCGAGACCGGCCCGGCCACCGGCTACGCGATCGAGGGGCTGGCCGCCCGCGGGTCGATGTTCATCAAGCCCGGCGACGAGGTCTACGAAGGGCAGATCGTCGGCGAGCACAACCGCGAGAACGACATCGAGGTGAACGTCTGCCGCACCAAGAAGCTGACCAACGTCCGCGCGGCCGGCGCCGATAAGACCGTCGTCCTCAAGCCGCCGCGCGAGATCACGCTCGAGCTGGCGCTCGAATACATCGCCGATGACGAGCTGGTGGAAGTCGTTCCCGACGGCATCCGCCTCCGCAAGCGCCTCTTGAAAGAGACCGACCGCAAGCGGGCCAGCCGGTCGGCGACGAAAATCTGACCGCCGCGCTTGACCGCCGCGGCTCCCGTTTCCAAAGCTCCCTGATGATTTGATGCTTGGCATTCGCAGTTGCTGGGACACTGCCATTGCGCGGCGAACGCGAAGTCAGAGCGACCGATAATCGGACCATCGCTCCGTTTATTCTCGAGGGCGCTTCCGTGTCGCAGGTCCTGGCCACTGCCTTCAATTCTGCCCGGCTGGGCTTCGTGCCGGTCCGCCTGGCCAACGTACCGGCCAGTGCGCTGGCCGGCCTGACCGTCCACCTCAAGACCACGGAAGATGACGTCGCGAATTCACAGGCGGAGTTCATCCTCTACCGCGACCCGAGCTTCCCGTTTACCGAGGACGACCGCCAGCGGCTCTTGCAGCACGGCGTCAAGTGCGTCTACGTGGCACTCGTCGGCTCCGGCAACGCGGCCGGCGCGCTCGACCAGGTGCTGGTCGACCTGGCGGGCCGCCCGGAGTGCACGACCGAAGCGATCGCGCTCGTCTACGGCACGACGACAGAGCTGGTCGACGAGCTGCTCAGCGGCGGCCACCTGGAGCAGATCGAGCCGCGGCTGGGAACGATCTCGCGGGCGGTCGCCCAGATGGTCGTGCGCGACGAACACGTCTTCTCGCAGCTTTTCGAAGTCGCGCAGCACGACTTCTACACCGCCACTCACGTGGTCAACGTAGCCACGTGGATGGTGCCGCTGGCTTGCGCCTGCGGCATTAGAGACCAGAGCGAACTGGCGATCGTCTTCCGCGCCGGCTTGCTGCATGACATCGGCAAGACGCTCACGCCGGCCGAGATTCTGAACAAGCCCGGCCAGCTCAGTGACCAGGAGTGGGAGATCCTGCGGCGGCACCCGCAGGACGGCTATGAGCAGCTCCGGCGATTCGGTGAAACGAACGAAATCGTGCTGCGCGTCACGCACGAGCATCACGAGCGCCTGGACGGCAGCGGCTATCCGCGCGGCCTGCGGGCCGGCGAAATCCACCCCCTGGCCGCCGTCTGCGCCGTGATCGACACCTTCGAGGCCATGACCGCCCTGCGGCCGCATCGCCGCTTCGCGCATCCGGTCGAGCACGCGATCGCCACGCTCAAGCAGGGCGCCGGAACGAAGTACGACGCCGGCATCGTCGACGCCTGGTTGCGGCTGCTCCGGGGCGTCGTCCGGCCGGCTGGGTCGTCAGTTCCTGCGACGGACAACTCTGCCGCGCTGGCCAGTGTGAAAGCGGCCGAGCAGCGGCAATTCCCGCGGCACCCCTTGCGGGCGGCCGCTTCGGTCGCACTGGTGGAGGCCGCCGGCAGCGGACCGACTCCCTGCCTGCTGCGTGCGGTGACGCGAGACGTATCGCGAAATGGACTCGGCCTGTTGAGCCGTCAACCATTGAAGGTGGGTGAGCCGGCCCGCGTGCGGCTCGACGCCCGCGGCTGGGAAGGCCGCGAGCTGATCGGCCACGTCGCCCGCTGCGCCCCGCTCAAGGACGGCTGGTACGATATCGGGATCGCCTTCGGCCCGTCGAAATGACGACCGACACGGACCCCGCCGAGCTGGAGTACTCGGTGAGAAATCCCGACGCGTGAGGAGCGCGCGTCTCGCCCGCAGAAGTGATCCGAGCCGCGCGCCGGGGATCGCGGGCGGATCCACTCGCTACTTTGAACTCTGAACTCTGAACTCTGGACTTCCCCCGCCCGCCACTGCGATCACGCGGCGCAGCCCGCTACAGCTTCCGGTCTCCGTCCTCGCTGGCCAGCCGAACCGTCTTGCGCGTCAGATCGTGATAGGTCGTCACGTAGCGAATCGTCCGCGACTTGCAGCGCATCACGACCGAGTGCGTCCGCGCCGTCATCCCGCTGACGCTGACGCCCCGCAGCATGGCACTGTCCGTCACGCCCGTCGCGACGAACACGATCTCGTCCCCCTGGGCCATCTCGTCCGCGGTATAAATGTGCGCGATCTTCTTCTCGTCATAGCCGAGGTTGCGGAGATTCTCGCGCTCCTTGTCATCCCGCGGCCAGATGCGGGCGTGAATCTCGCCGCCCAGGCACTTGATCGCCGCCGCCGCCAGCACCGCCTCCGGCGAGCCGCCGATTCCCATGTACACGTCGACGCCGCTTTCCGGCATGGAAGGCGCAAGCGCCCCGGCGATGTCACCATCGCCGATCAGGCGAATCGCCGCGCCCGTGTGACGCACCTTGCGAATCAGCTCTTCGTGTCGCGGCCGGTCGAGAATGCAGACGACCAGGTCGCGGACGCGCTTGCCGAGCTTCAGCGCGATCAGCTCGAGGTTCTGGTCGACGGGCGCATCCATCCGGATCGACCCCGTCCCCTCCTTGATCTTCGGCCCGACGGCCAGCTTCTCCATGTACACGCTCGGCACCGCCGCCAGGGCCCGGTCGTCCGGTGAGGAAGTCTTCGCCGCCGCGATCACGCTCACCGCCCCGGGCAGCCCCTTGGAAGTGAGCGTCGTACCGTCGATCGGGTCCACGGCGATGCTCACGCAGGGCGAGCCGGGACGCCAGCGGCCGAGCTTCTCGCCCACGAAGATGCCGGGCGCCTGATCCTTGATGCCCTCGCCGATCGTGCACGTGCCGCGGATGTCCATCAGGTTCAGCATGCCGCGGAATGCGTCCGTCGCCGCCGCGTCCGCGGCGTTCTTGTCGCCCTTGCCGATCCACTTGAAGACGTTCAGCGCAGCGCCCTCGGACGCCCGGATCAGATCGAGCCCGAGCAGGTTCTCGACGACGAAATCCGACGCGACAGCCTCATTCTTCTGCGGCATGAGATGACCTTTCTGATTCCGCCCGTCCGGGGCGGGCGGCAACCGGGCCTGGATCGAGATACATTACTTGAGCGGCCCCGCCCGGACAATATCGTCCCCGCCGGACCGGCCGCACGCGCCGACGCAGCCGGCCGAGAGTCTCGTCGATGACGCCAACTTCGGGCAAACTCGAATGGACGCTTCTCCAGCCGCGGGCCGTCGACCCCGGCCGGCCGGAAGCGCAGATCCTCCACCAGGCGCTGGCGGCCGAGCCGCTCGTGTACGGGACCGCGCGGGCGGCCGCGGCCGCAGGCGAGCCGCTGCTGATCGTCATCAACGACCCGCACCGCGGGACGCGAACGCGGGTAGTGCTGGAGACGCTGGCGGCGGACTTCGCAGCGGCGGGCTTGTCGCCGGAGGTGCGAGTGCTCGTCGCGACGGGGACACACCGTTTCGACGCGGCCGGGAAAACCCGCTTCGAACAGGCGACGATCGCGGGATGCGGCCTGCGTGTGACCGGCTGCGCGTGGCACGACGCCCGCGACGCCAGCACCCTCGCGCCGCTCGGCGGCGAGTTACTGGCCGCGCCGCTGGTCTCGGCCCGCTTCATCCTGGCCATCGGCAGTGTTGAGCCGCACTACTTCGCCGGCGCGACCGGCGCCCACAAGACGCTCGCCATCGGCTGTTTGTCGCACGCGGGGATCGAGCAGAATCACAGCGGCGCCCTCGAACCGGCTTCCGACGTGCTTCGCCTCGCCGGCAACCCCGTCTACGACCGCATGCGGCCAACGCTGGCCGCGCTGGCCGACAGCCGGCGCATCGCCGCAGTCAACCAGGTCACCTGCGGCGAGCGCATCATCGCGGCCGCGGCCGGCGAGCCGATCGCAGCGCTCGACGCCCTGCTGCCGCTCGTGCGGAGCGTCTACACGCATCGCCTCGACGCCCCGGTCGACCTCGCACACCTGCGCGTCCCGCCGCCGCTGGGCAGCAGTCTCTACCAGGCCGACAAGGCTTTCAAGAACAACCACCTGGCCGTCCGCGACGGCGGCGGAATCATCCTCGACGCCGAGTGCCCGGAGGGCATCGGACCGGACGCGTTCATGAACCTGCTCCGCGCGGCCGGCACGTATGAGCAAGCCGTCCAGGCCGTGGCTCGGCGCGGCTATCGCCTGGGCGATCACAAGGCCGTCAAGCTGCGGCATCTGACCGACCCGGCCGTCCGCGGCGTGCACGTGGCCATCGTCTCGCGCCACATCCGCGCGCCCGACGCCGAAACGGCCGGCATGCGCGTCTTTGCCGACCTGGCGCCCGCGCTCGACTGGCTGACTGCCGCGCTCCGGCCCGCGCCTCGCCGCGCCGTCGTCGTCGAAGACGCCGGCAACTTCTGCGTGTCGTCCTGACATTGCTGCCCATTCGTCCCGCGGCATGGCGAGCGCGGGCGGTGAGCGCACCCGCGTGCGCCACTGCTCTGTGAGCAGTGCAATCCCGGCCACGCGCGCCTCGGGCCGCGCGCGCGTCCCGCCTGCATGATCCGAACGGCCATACAGCACCTCCAACCGACCACACGAGCCGGCGCGGCGCAGCGCGGCCGCTCAGCGATTATCGGGACCGGCCCAGGCCCGCGGGTCTCACGGAAACTCCCATCGGCCCGTTACTTAGCCCCGGGCACCGGCTGGACGATGCGCCCCGGGGCGCCGCTGCGCGCTGCGGCCGGGGTCTGCGCACGATCGCGCCGGCCGCCGCAGCCCCGCTGCGGCGCGAGTGAACCATGGACGAGCCGCTGCAACGAGCGATCGCCGAACGCGATGCGGCCCGCGCCGCGCTCAACGACGCCCGCGAAGAGCTGGCCGTCGCGCGGGCTGAGCTGGAGCGGCTCCGCGCGCAGCACAAGCAGGCCGGCGAGGACCTGCATCGCCTGCGGCAGACGTGGACCGAAGCGGCGTCCAGGCTCGGCACGCTCGAAAGCGAGTGCAATCAGCTTCGCGGCCGCGTCGAGATGCTGACGGCGGAGCTGAACGAATCGGACGCGGAGCGCGACAACGCCCGCCGCGAGCTGGAGCGCCTGCGCCGCGCCGTCGCCGATCTGCGCGTGCAGCTCGCCCGCGTCACGGCCGAGCGCGACGAGCAGCAGGCCCGCGCCGAGCAGTTCCAGCTCGAGAGCCAGCGCTCCGCCCGCCAGCTCATCAATCTTCAAGCCGAGCGCGACGCGAACCGGGCCATGTCCGAAAGCTACCGCCGCCAGCTCGCCCGGGCCGAACAGGACCGCGCCGACGCCCAGACCGAGCTGCGCTACGCGCAGGACGAGATCGAATTCCTGCGCTATACGCTTGACCAGACCGTCAGCGAGTACGGGCACAACCGCACGGACCTTCAACAGGAGCGCGACCGGGCCCGCCGCGAGATCGACGAGCTGCGGCGGCGGCTTGACAACTGCATCGCCAACGCCAGCAGCATGATCCTCGAATGGAAGCAGCGCGCCATGAACGCCGAGCAGCAGCTCCAGCAGGCGAGCGCACCGGCCCAGCCACGTCCGCAGCCGACGCAGCCGCCCGCCGCGCCCACCGCCGCGCCCCCCACCGCGCCTCACGAGCAGCGCAGCCGCTTCACCCCGCCTCCTGAGGCGGCGCCCCCCGGCGCCCCGCAGACGCCGCCGGAGCCGTAGGACCCCCGCCGCTTGACCTCTCGCAGCGCCGCATACAATCCCGCATATGACGCGGAGTGCAACGACGCTGCTCGAGCAGCCCCCGGACCTGACATCCGCCCCACCACCCGCCGCTGATACCACGCCAGACCCCCTCCGCGAGACGCGGATCGGCGTGATGTACGGCGTGGCCGCCTACGGCTGGTGGGGTCTGGTCGCCTTGTACTTCAAGGCGGTTTCGACCGTGCCCTCGTTCGAGGTGCTCTCTCACCGCATCATCTGGTCCGTCGGGCTGCTGGCATTGCTCATGCGCTGGTACGGCCGCTGGCCCGCGGCCGTGCGGGCGCTTCGCGAGCGGCGGACGCTGCTGACCCTGCTGGCGACGACCGGGCTGATCGCGATCAACTGGCTGACCTTCATCTACGCGGTCGCCAGCGGCCACACGCTTCAGGCCAGCCTGGGCTACTTCATCAACCCGCTCGTGAACGTGCTGCTGGGCGTGATCTTTCTCGGGGAGCGCCTGCGGCCGTGGCAGATCGGCAGCGTCACGCTGGCCGGGGCCGGCGTGGCCTATCTGACACTGGCCTACGGGCAGTTTCCGGGGATCGCGCTAGTGCTGGCGTTCTCGTTCGGGTTCTACGGGCTGCTGCGCAAGACGGTGCGGGCCGACTCGTTGACCGGGCTGACCATCGAGACGACGCTGCTGTTGCCGCTGTCGCTGGGCTACGTGCTCTGGCTGGGCATTCAGGGCGGCGGCAGCTTCGGCACCGTGTCGCGCTCGCTCGATCTGCTGCTGATTCTGGCCGGCGTGATTACGTTCGTGCCGCTGCTCTGGTTCGCGGCCGCGGCGCGGAGATTGACGCTGTCGACGCTCGGCTTCCTTCAGTACATCGCGCCGACGGGACAGTTACTGCTGGCCGTGGCCGTCTTCGGGGAGCGCTTCACGGCGGCGCACGCGGTCTGCTTCGCATGCATCTGGACGGCGCTGGTGATCTACACGATCGACGCGGTTTCGCGTGTACGCCGGAACGCGTGGCTCCCGCGCCGGTCCGCTTGACCGCGCGCCGGTCTGCTTGACCCGCGCGCCGGTCTGCCGACGACCGACCCGAGCCGCGACCGTGAGGGAGCGGGCTGGGGGTGGCGCGCTGCCCGCGCAAGCGCCGGACGACGTCCACCTATCTCAGGTACTGGTGCGTTGATTTCAGGTGTGTGTGTTCCGGCGCGTACGCCCCGGACACTGCGTGTCCGGGGCTGTCGCGGGACACTCTCTCAAATGCGCCCGCTCCCTTACGGTCGCGGCTCGGCGCAGACAGACGGTCGCGGCTCTGTTCCGCCCTCGGCAGACCACGAGCGAGCGCTGCACGCTCATAGCGCGCGCCAGGTAGCGAGAGCCGGCCGAATTCCGCGCCCGGCGCGTCGAGAACCCCCGGAAGCGTCTCCGCTCCCAGCCGCCTCAGTTCGCCGCGATGCAGTACAGATACTTGTGCCCGCGGAGATAGATCTCGTCACCCGCGATCGCCGGCGAGGCGTCGATCGAGTCGTCGAGCACGTTGGTCGCAACCACCTCTGGCGAGCGATGCTTGAGCACCACTGTCTTGCCGTCGCGGTCGGCGACGTACACGTGCCCCGCCGCCGCGACCGGCGACGCATAGATCACCTGCAACGCCTCCAGCCGCTGACGGCTGTAGACCGGCTCGCCGTCGGCCGCGCTCAGACACGTCAGCACCGGCCGATTGTTGTCGATGAAGTACAGGCAGCCGTCGTACAGCAGCGGCGAAGGCACGTAGGGCGTGTCCTTCTCATACGTCCACAGCAGGTTCGGCTTGCCGCTCAGGTCGCCCGAAGCGTCGGCCAGCTTGATCGCCCGCAGCATGTTTCCACGGAATCCGCTGGTCGCATACAGAACGCCGTCGTGCACGACCGGCGTCGGGATCACATTCATCGTCAGCCCGCCGCACTTCCACACCAGCTCGCCGGTCTGAAGATCGTAGCTACAGACGTTGTTCGTGCCCGAGGCAATGACCTGGTGCTTGCCCGCCACCTCGACGACCAGCGGCGTGGACCACGTCGTCGGCTCGTCGCGCGGCGTGCGCCAGCGCTGCTTGCCCGTCTTGGCGTCGAAGGCGACGATGAAGTCGTCCTCCTCGTGATCCCAGGTGACGACGAGCGTGTCGCCGTGCAGCGCCGGCGAGGCGCCCTCGCCGAACGAATTGCGCGTCTGCATGTCGCCCAGGTCGGCCTTCCAGACGACGTCGCCGTCGCGGTCCAGGCAGTAGAGTCCGTAGGAGCCGAAGAAGGCGTAGATGTGCTCGCCGTTCGTGACCGGCGAGGCGGAGGCAAACGTGGCGGTCGGGTGCGTGCCGGCGTGCGGAATCTGCTCGTGCACTTTCTTGCGCCAGACCGTCTGACCGCTCTGGCGGTCGATCGCCAGCACCACGAACTCGTAGACGTTCGTCGGCGTGTTGCCGCCGCCGAATCCGCCCGGCCGGCGGCGCGGGCGATCCTGGCCGCGGCGCGGCCGCTCGCCGGGCGGCTGCTCCTGAGCGTTCTGCGGCGCGAGCGAGGCATCCGCGTCGGGCGAGCGCGGCTCGTCCAGCGCGCCCAGGCGGGGGCTTGCGCGAGGCGGCTCTGCCGCGGCGGAGGTGCGATCGGTCTTGACGGCCGTCAGGACGTAAATGCGGTCGCCCCAGACGACGGGCGAGGCGTGGCCCAGGCCCGGGAGCTCGACCTTCCAGCGGATGTTCTGCGTCTCGCTCCAGGTCGTCGGCGGCTTGGCGTGCGGCGCGACGCCGTTGTGCAGCGGGCCGCGCCAGGAGGGCCAGTATTGCTCAGCCTCGGGCGGCGCGGCGGCGGCGGTGACGGTCAACAGCGTGGACAGGGCGACGGTGCAAGTCGCGGCGACTCTGCGGTGCATGCGGTCTCTCCTGAGTGTGGGTGCGAGCGGGTGAATCCCGATGAACGTCGGCCCGAGGCAGAGATGGTAACGGCAATCGGGCCGCGGCGTCACGAGAGATCTGCGGGCGAATTCAGCCATCGCCGGGCACTATACTGGCCGCGTCCAAGCGTCATTCGGCCGAGCGACGCGGCTGGCCGACCGGAGGAGCACGGATGAGAGCGGTCGTACAGAGGGTTAGCCGAGCCTCCGTCCTCGTGGACGGCGCGGTCGCGGGGCAGATCGGGCCGGGGCTGCTGGTCTATGCGGCAGCCGCTCCGGACGACACGGCCGACGACGTCCGCTACATCGCCGAGAAGGTCGCGAACCTGCGCATCTTTCCGGATGAGCAGGACAAGCTGAACCGCTCGGTGCTGGAGACCGGGGGCGGCGTGCTGGTCGTGAGTGCGTTCACCGTGCTGGCCGATTGCCGCAAGGGCCGCCGGCCGTCGTTTGATGGCTCTGCCCGGGGCGAAGCGGCCCGGCCGCTGGTGGATCAGCTTGTGGCGGAGCTGCGGGCGGCGGGGCTGACGGTGGAGACCGGCCGGTTCGCGGCCTACATGCAGGTGGAGAGCGTCAACGACGGGCCGATCTGTACGTTGCTGGATTCGCGGCGCGTCGTGTAAGCGCCAGGTCCGGCGTTCCGCCGATGAGGTTCATGCGAATCCCTACACACAGAGGTCACGCATGACGCGATCTGGCTACTCCCGTGGCGGCGATCCTTGGCTGCTACACGGCCGGCGGTCGACCGGTCGGAGACCGGTCGACCAATGACCGGCCAGAGGCCGGTCCCCCATCTTTTGAGAGGATAGATGGTCAGGTTCCTGCGATCGGCGGCCGGCGCGTGTGCCAGGGCGTCTGGCGCTCGAAGAGCCGCGCGGCCTGAAGCAGCTTCAGCTCGCCGAAGAGCGGCCCGAGCAGTTGCAGCCCGATCGGCAGCCCGTCGCCCGAGAAGCCGCAGGGCAGCGAGATGCCCGGAATGCCCGCGAGGTTGCAGGGAACGGTGTAGATATCGGCAAGGTACATCGCCAGCGGGTCGTCGATCTTTTCGCCGATGCGGAAGGCCGGCGTGGGTGTCGTCGGGCAGGCGATCACGTCGACCTTGTGAAACGCGCGGTCGAACTCCTCCTTGATCAGCCGCCGGACGCGGAGCGCCTTGAGGTAGTAGGCGTCGTGGTAGCCGGCCGAGAGGGCGAACGTACCGAGCATGATCCGCCGCTTGACCTCCGGGCCGAAGCCCTCGCTGCGCGAGCGGCTGTAGAGCTCGAACATGTCGCGGGCGGCGGCCGAGCGATGGCCGTAGTGAACACCATCATAGCGGGCCAGGTTGCTGGAGGCTTCGGCCGTGGCGACGAGGTAGTAGACGGCGACGCAGCTCGGCGCGTGCGGCAGCGAGAGCTCGACAATGATCGCACCGAGGCCGCGATAGACATCCAATGCCTGCTCGACGGCGGCGCGGACCTCGTCACTGAGGCCCGGGCCGAAGTACTCGCGCGGAACGCCGATGCGCAGACCGGCGCGGCACTCTTCGAGCGCGTCGTCATGCAGGGCCGCGAGATACTCGGGCACCGGCTCGAGGACGCAGGTCGAGTCGCGCGGGTCGTGGCCGGCGATGACGCCAAGCAGCGCGGCCGCGTCGCTGACCGTTCGCGCCAGCGGACCGACTTGGTCCAGGCTGGAGCCGTAGGCGACCAGCCCGTAGCGCGAGACGCGGCCGTAGGTTGGCTTGAGGCCGACGATGCCGCACATCGCTGCCGGCTGGCGCAGCGACCCGCCGGTGTCGCTGCCGAGGGCGACGGGGACCATGCCCGTCGCGACGGCGACGGCCGAGCCGCCGGACGAGCCGCCGGGCACATGGTCGGTGCTCCACGGGTTGCGGGTCGGTCCGTGGGGGCTGTTTTCGGTCGACGAGCCCATGCCGAACTCGTCGAGGTTCGTCTTCCCGACGATGATCGCGCCGGCCCGCTCGAGCCGCTCAATCACAGCCGCGTCATAGGGCGAACGATAGCCGGCGAGGATGCGGGATGCGCAGGTGGTGCGGCCGACGCGGGTGCAGATGTTGTCCTTGATGGCGATCGGAACGCCGCGCAATGGAGATTCGGCGGCGATTGCGGCGTCGCTGTCGATGCGGCCGGCCGCGCGGGCGGCGTCATCAGGGAGCAGCTCGATGAACGCGTTGAGCCGGGGATTCAGTTGATCGATGCGGGCCAGTGCGTCGGAAAGGCACTGCCGCGCGGACGTCGTCCCGGCGCGGATTGACTCGACGAGCTGGAGAGCAGGGGCACCGGACTCGTTCATGGGGCAAGGCACCGAGGCTTGATCCAGTCGGCCGGCATGACCGCCTCACAGGTCGGAGAGTGCCGGCGTCACCTACGCCCCGCTGCCGGCATCGAGCACGGCCGGCACGCGGAAAAATCCGCGGTGCGACTGCGGCGCGTTCTGCAACGCGGCCTGGTCGCCGATGCTGGCGGCGGGCTCATCCGGGCGGGCGACGTTCGTGATCGGCAGCGGGTGCGCAAGCGGCTCGACGCCGTCCGTGGGCACCTCGCGCAACTGCTCGACATATCTCAGGATCTCGGAAAGCTGGCGTGCGAAGCGGAGCACTTCGTCGTCCGCGAGCGTCAACCGCGCCAAGCGAGCGATCCGGCGCACCTCAGCCTCGTCGATCGAGGGCGACATGAATGGCTCCCCTGCTACATCGTCGGGCGAATCGACGCGCTTCAAGACGCCGCTGTGGCCTCCTGAGGGCGCTCGCGGCGTTGCGGCTTGACGATCAGACCCATGCGAATGGCCTTGGCGCTGACGCGGATCCGCATTACGCGGCCATCGACGACGGCCCGGACCTTCTGGATGTTGGGCTTGAACTTGCGCTTGACCCGGCTGGTGACCTTGCGGCCGACACCGCCCAGGTACTTGGCCTTACCACGGTGGCAGTATGTGCGGCCAGAGA
Source organism: uncultured Planctomycetales bacterium (assembly GCA_964643885.1). Lineage (GTDB taxonomy): Bacteria > Planctomycetota > Phycisphaerae > UBA1845 > Fen-1342 > CAADGL01. The sequence goes on along the minus strand of CAZXUI010000001.1, from coordinate 177,120 downwards.
TCGTCCGCTTACCCGTGAATGGACAGAAACGCGCCATGGCTCGGTCGGCTCCTCGGTGTTCGAACGCATCCGGCCGGGACGCCAGGCGCCCCAGCGGGAACGAGAATTGGGGAGTTTAGCGGCTGGGACGGACGGGGTCAAATCGGCGGGAGCGGCCGAAACCGCTTCCGGTCGCCCATCCGGAACCCGGCAGCTACGGCTGCGGGCGGTCGGCCGGCGCCGAACCACCCTGGCGGCGGGCTTCGATGCCAACCGGCGGAGCTTCCTCAGCCTCGACCAGCGTGAAATGACGGATCACCGGGGGGCGGGCGGGGCGATACTCGGCGTCGGTCTCAACGGTCGCGAGAAGCTCGAGCGTGCGGAGGCTTTCGGGGTCCGTGGCGTGACCGATGACGGTGTACTGGCCGTCCAGCTCGGGATGGCGGCCGAGGGCGATGAAGAACTGGCAGCTTGCGCTGTTCGGGTCGCTGGGCTTGCGGGCCATGCAGAGCGTTCCCAGGTCGACCGGTGTGTTGTCGAATTCGGCCGGCACGAGCTTGCCGTCGGGGCGGATGCCGAGTCCGGTGCCATGCGGGCAGCCGCCCTGAATCAGATAGCCGGGGACAATGCGATGGAGCGTTTTGCCGCGATAGAACTCGTCGCGGACAAGCTCGACGAAGTTGTCGACGTTCAGCGGTGCTTCGTCATACCGCAACGCGAAGCGAATCTTGCCGACATCGGTGATCAGCACGGCGTCCTTGCGGCTCTCGATGCGAAAGACAGCGGCGGCCGGGCTGATCGCGCCGCCGAGCGGACGCCACTCGATCCGATAACGGTCCTGATAACGCAGGGCGCTGTGTGCTTCGCGCAGGTCGATCAACGTGCCGACGACGGCGCGCGGGCCGATCCGAAGAACGGAGCGGACGGGCTCGGGCGCCGAGCCGCCTGAGTCGGCCGGCTCGGCAACCTGCTGGGCTGGCGACTCGGCCGTTCCCGGCTGGCTCGTGCGGATGTTGGTGGCGATACCGACGCCGGGGCGAACCGGTACGGGTCGTTCCGAACCGAACGAGAGCCAGAGCGATGGATCGGACTCCGGCCCCAGAACGAGTGCTAGCGGCAGGCCGGCGGCGTCACCGGCGGCCGGCTCGCCCACGTAGGGCAGTTCGATGGTTTGATCGGTCGGGTTGATCAGCGAAAACCGGACCCAGACGGGTCGATTGGGCGGGGAGAGCGGTCGCAGGCAGGAGACCTCAGCCCGGAGCTGTTGCAGTCCGGCAGCCGGCAGAGGCGCGCTCTCCTGGGCGTCGGCGCGCAGGGATGAGACCCCCCCCACCACGAGCAGGGCCGATAGTGCCCCGCTGAATCGACGTATAGGCCGCAGCAATCCTAGCATCTGTCCCTGTATACCCGGCGGGTCGCGGGTGGTGGCGACCGGAGCGCCAAGATTCTGTGAGGCGGCGGGTGAGCTCAAACCACCGCGCGAAGCTCGGAGTGTAACACACCGTCCAGCTTGCGGATAGCCTCCAGCGCGTCGCTGCTGGGGCGCTCGTCGAGCGTGATGGAGCACCAGGCGGCCCGGGCCCCGCGGAAGACGCGGCTGTTGACCTCTTCGGCATTGACGCCGTCGGCGCGAATGACGTCCATGATGGCGGCCAGGACGCCGGGTGCGTCCCGCAGGCGCAGCAGGAGCTGCCAGGTGGCGGGGCTGTGCTCGAGCAGGTTGACGCAGTTGAGGACCTCGCCGGAGACGAAGAAGTGCCGAGCGACGCGGACGACCTCGGCCGCGACCGCGGCGAGCGCCTGGGCACTGGCGTTGGCCAGGCGGTGCGTCGTCAGGACGCCTGGCTGATCCAGCAGCCACGAGCGGAACCGGGACCCTTCCGGACCGAACTCGGCGGCGTATACGTCGGAGGCGACGCGCAACTGGCGCTGGTCGATGGCGAACTTGACCGCGGCCTCGTCGAGCACACCCGGATGGCCGATGTGCACGAGCGACGCGTCGAGCGGCATGCTCTGCACGAACTCTGAGTTGACGATGACTTCGTCCGCCCGGTCGGGCGAGCCGTAGATGGCGACGATGTCGCTGCGGCGGGCCAGCTCGCGCGGATGCTGGCAGAATTCCACGTCCTGGATCTTGCGCGGTTCTGGCTCCTGTCCGAGCTGGTAGGCCAGCGTACGCATCTCGAACCCGCGGGCGCGGCGGGCGACTTCGCGGATCAAAGCGCCGGAGCCGATGACGCCGAGCGTCCGGCCGACCAGCCCGCGGCCGCTGCGAAGCGTGGCCTCGGCGAGCCGGCCGGCGGCGAGGGCGTCGGCGTGGGCGACCAGGTCGCGGTCGATCGCCAGAATGAGGGCGAAGACCCACTCGGCGACGCCGGCGACGTCGCGGTTGGGGCAGTTGCAGACGAAGACCCCGTGCGTGCAGGCCTCGTCGATGGCGATGTTGGAGACGGAGGTTCCGGCCCGCAGGATCATCTGGAGCGAGCGGCCGGCGCGGATCACCTCGGGGGAAACGGGGCGGCGGTCGACGATCAGCATGCCGACATCGCGGATGGCGCGCGGCAGGGCCGCCGAAGTGACATCGGGGCGGTAGTCGACCTCGACGCCGAGCGCGCGGAGGTGCTCGAGAGTGTCGTCAGGAAGCGTACAGGCGGCGAGAATGCGCATCGTGTTTCCCTGATACAAGGCGGATCGACGCGGCGGCGAGTCGAAGCGCCGGCCCGGGCTACGGCGTCTGGTAGAGCGCCAGGTCGCGCATCTCCAGGGCGCGATCGATCAGCTCCGCGGGTTCGGGCCGCTCCGCCGGCTTGAGTGTAAAGACCGGCAGCTCGCGCTCGTCGCGAATCGTGCCGGGGAGCATCGTCTCAGCGATCAAATCGATCGGCGGATACTGGTACCAGGGTGCGTCGACGCGATAGTGCGTCTTGAGCGTTTCGTAGCCGCGCTTGCGGAAGATCAGCTCGTAATCGCCGTACCAGAGGAAACTGAGCTTGACCGGGCTGATGCCGACCTCTTCGTCGTTGACGATGACCAGCGCCCCGGGCGGGTCCGTCTGAATCTTCATGATCCGCTCGACGCAGCCGCAGCACAGCGCCGTAACCAGCGAAACCGAAAACCCCACCAGCAGACCTCGCGAACTCGTCCTCACAGCGGCACCTCGACAATCTCCACTTCGAGGCTTTCCGTATCCAGCAGGCCGACCGTGGCCCGCCCCGTCACCCAACCGCAACATTCGCCGGGGTTCACATACAGCCGCCCGCCCCGACGCTCCACGCTCACTTCGTGCGTGTGGCCGGTGACGATCACCTCGGCGGCTTCGACGTCCGCCGGCGCACACCAGTCGATGAAATGGTGCATCAGGACGCGCCGGCCGCCCAGCGTGACGCGGAGCGGGCCGTCCTGAATCTGTGGCAGCACGCTGGCCAGACCCGCCCGCTCTCCGTCGTTGTTGCCGTACGTAATGTGCAGCTCTCCATCGAACGCGGCCAGCAGCCTGGCGGCGAAGGGCGCGATCACGTCGCCCGGGTGAAGCACCACACGCGCGCCGCGCCGGGCGAGCAGGTCGAGCCCGGCGCGAAGCGCCGGCAGCCGGTCATGCGTGTCCGAGATCAGGCCGATCCGCATGCGCTGTTCACTCGTCACTGGCCCCTGCTTCGACGCCCGCGATTCTACCCCGCGCACGTCTGATAGTCATCACGGCGAGGGCCAGCGCCGCCGCCGAGAGGTGCCCGACCGGGCGCCGACCACGAGCGCCTGCCACACGTTATCAGCAGAATCATGCCGTTTTCCGCCGCCCCAATCTGGAACTTTCCGGGCAGTCAACTGGCCGGCCGGAGCGAATGTTTTTCACGCTTCCAGCAGATGCGGCGTTTCGGACCACGATCGCCGGAGTCCGGCAACGCCCGCATATCGCTCGGAAGGCCGGCCGCAGCCGTTGCCTCGGCCCGCATTCCGGGACGCCGGCGGCAGGTTCCCATAGCCGCTGGGCGAGCGGGCAGGCGGCAGGACCGAGTATGCGTGCCGGCCGAGACGAGGGGCCGGTCGCGTCTTGAAGCGGCCGGAGGCACCGCCGCGGAGAGCAGTGAAGTGCGTGATGGCGCTGGTCGAAGATCGCACCGGTGCCGGGGGAGACGAGGGCAGCCATGCAGAAAGAGGCCACATCGCGACGCGCGGAGCGGGACGCACCCTCTTCGAGCTCGCGCGGCCAATCTCGAACGGCCGGGGTTGACCTGAGCTACCCGGTCCGCCTGGCGCGGCCGGGCCGGGCCGGTCCGACGGCCGGCTTCGAGAGCTTGCGGGCGGCGGTGCAGCGATTCGATGTGACGCTGCACGCGCTGAGCCGGCGCGGGTTGACGGGGCGGATCGCAGGGCGGCCCGCCGGCGGTCTGCGGCGCGGCGATCTGTACTGGGTGACGTTGAACCTGCCTGACGAGCCACGTCCGACGGAATTCGTAGCCCGGTTGAAGCGCTGGGCCGTTCGCCGCGACGCACAGGGCGTCACCGCGAGGTGGCAGTTCTGCGGGACGGAAGACGGCGCCCGCCTGCACGAGCGGATCGAGCGCGTGGCGCGGGGCTGGAGCGCCGGTGCCGCCGAAGGCGCGGCGACAGCGCGCCTTGCGAAGGAGTCATGATGCACGCCGCATTCGACCTGACAGAGAGACAAACCGCCCGGGTGCTCGAGCAGGCGCTCCGGACGCGGGCCGCCGTGGAGATCGAGCCGTCGGGCGCCGATGAAAATCGCCGGCTGACGGGCGCGCTGGCCGGACAGGAAGGCGGGGTTCTGACCGTTCGCACCGAGCAGCGGCCGGCGGGGATTCTCCAGTCGGGCCTGATCGGCGCGTTCTGCGACATCCGGCTGGTGCTGAGCGACCAGCTTTACCTGTTCTCGAGCTGCATCCTGGACGTCTCGGAGGCGGACGCGCCGGCGCATCTGCTGCTGAGCGCGCCGGACCAGATTCGCGTGGCCAACCGGCGCCGGTTCGAGCGGCGGACGGTGCCGGTGGCGGCGCAGGTGCGGATCAAGCTGGCAAGCGGCGCCGCACCGGTGATCGGCCTGGTCGCCGACGTAAGCGGCGACGGGCTGGCCTGCACGATGCCGGTTCCGAGCGGCCAGGACCCGCTGCTGGTCGGCGACGAGGTGCGGCTTTCGTTCGAGTTGCCGGGGGTCGACGAGGGGTTCGACCTGCCGGCCGTGATCTGCAACAAATCGGAGACTCCCGACAAACAGCTTCTGACGCTCGGACTGGAGTTCTGCCCGGCTGCGGAGGGCAGTCCGGAGGCGCTGTCGCTGGTGCGCCTTCAGAACGTGCTGTACGAGCTGACCGCCGAGTCCACTGGTATGGATGGTGACGCATGAGACCGCGACGAATTCTGACGCCCCAGGAGACCGCCGAATTGATCGACGCGGGGGTCCGGGAAGGTGCCCTGGCAGTCCTGACGGTGCCGCAGGGCTGCGAGTGGATCAGCTTCAAGAGCCGTTTTCTGGAGCGCGATCCGAAACGGCGCTTCTTCGTGCTCGACTATCAGGAAACGCACGGCCGCAAGCCGCCGCACCTGGCGCTGGGTCAATACGTCGGCGTGAGTTTCCGCAACAAGAGCCGCAAGATCATGTTCGCGACGGTGGTGGAGGCCAAGGGCCGCTTCATGGCCGACGGCAACCAGACGATTGCGGCGGTGCGCTACCGCTGGCCGGATTCGCTGACGGAGCTTCAGCGGCGAGCGTATTTCCGCACGCCGGTGCCGGTGGGCAGCGCGCTGCTGGTGAGCATGTGGCCCGGCGGCGTCGGGGCGCGCGAGTCGGCGCAGGGGCGGGTGCTGGAGATCATCACGGGGCAGGCGCGCGATCTTTCCTGCGGCGGTTCGCTGGTTCAGGCGACCACGACCACGCCGCCCGCGTGGCGTGACGACCAGACGCTGGGCGTCGAGCTACAGCTCCCGGACGGCCGGCCGCCGGTGCTGCTGGATGCGCACTTCCGCGGTGCGCGGCACGAGACGGACGGGACTCTGTGCATCGCGATCCAGTTCGTCGGGCTGGAGCTGACGCTGGAGGGGCGGGCGCTGCTTCAGCGGCTGGCCCGCTGCGTGCAGAAGTTCCACCGGCTGTCCCTGGCGCGCGAGTTGCGGACGCGCGATTCGCGGCATCGGAGTTTCTAGTACAGTGGGTCGATAGGGCCGCAACATGGGGAGCGCGGGCGCCTCGCCCGAAACCGGCCCCGAACTGCGGCAGACAGGCGCCCCGCGATCTGCGAACCGTGATGCGGTATCAACGACTCACGTCACCAGGCGGCCGGCGGAGACCCCGATGGATGCTTGACTCCGTCCTTCGCCAAACCGCTGAATGCGCTTGTCAGACCCGGCTTCATGGAAGGGAGCGGACAAGCTTGACAACGCTACCCGCGTCGGCGCCGCAACGCACACACCTGACAAGATGAACCGGCGATTGCTGTAGGTGGATGTCATCTTGCGCTTGCGCGGGGAGCATTCCACCCCCAGCCCGCTCCCTTACGGTCGCGGCCCGGATCACACTCATGATCGCGGCCCGGATCACACTCATGGTCGCGGCTCGGATCAGGCGGGCGTCGGGCGTGCATGCTCCATTCGCCCGCGCCCTGGATCATCGCATCCCCGGCCGTGTGCAGCCGCCGCCCGGCGCCGCTATCCTTTCATAGATGGACCGCGCCGATCTCTGCTCCGCCTTCATCGATTCCCTGACCTTCGATCTCTATTCGTTCCAGGAAGAGGCCCTGCTGGCCTGGTTCGAGGCCCAGGGGGGCGTACTCGTCTGCGCGCCCACCGGCATGGGAAAGACGCTGCTCGCCGAGGCGGCCGCCTTCGAGGCCCTCCACACCCGCAAGCGGGCCTACATCACCACGCCCCTGATCGCACTGACCGAGCAGAAGTTCCGCGAGCTTCAGGGCCTGGCCGAAAAGTGGGGCTTTGCGCGCGAAGACGTCGGCCTGATCACCGGCAACCGCCGCGAGAACCCCGACGCCTGCGTGCGCGTCGTCGTCGCCGAGATCCTGCTGAATCACCTGCTGGCCCGCGACGACTCGCTCGGCGATTTCGAGAACGTCAGCGCCGTCGTCATGGACGAGTTCCACAGCTTCAACGACCCGGAGCGCGGCATCGTCTGGGAGCTGGCGCTCGTGCTCCTGCCACTGCACGTGCGGGTTCTGCTGCTTTCGGCCACGGTCGGCAACCCCTACGAGTTCGCCGACTGGCTCAGGGACGAGCACGGCCGGCGGCTGACGATCGTCACGACGGCTGAGCGGCGCGTTCCGCTCGAGTTCGTCTGGGTCGAGGACCGTCTGCTCACCGAGCTCCTGCCCGACCTGGCCACCGACGCTGACGAATCGAATCGCACGCCCGCCCTCGTCTTCTGCTTCAACCGCGACGAGTGCTGGGAGCTGGCTGAGCGGCTCAAGGGCCTCTCGCTGATCAACAGCGGCAAGCGCGAGCAGATCGAAGCGTACCTGGCCGACCGCGCCGCCGACCTGGCCGACGGCGTCGGGCCGAAGCTGCGGCAGATGCTCATCCGCGGCGTCGGCGTGCACCACGCCGGCGTGCTGCCCAAGCACAAGGCGATCGTCGAGCACCTCTTCACGCGCAAGCTGGTGCCCTTCGTGATCTGCACCGAGACGCTGGCCGCCGGCATCAACCTGCCCGCCCGCTCCGTCGTGCTCAGCACGCTTCTCAAGGGCCCGCGCGGCGAGAAGAAGCTCGTCGCCTCCTCCACGGCACACCAGATGTTCGGCCGCGCCGGCCGGCCGCAGTTCGACACGCGCGGATACGTCTATGCGGTCGCTCACGAAGACGACGTCAAGATCAACAAGTGGAAAAAGAAGTACGAGCAGCTCGATCCGAACTCGAAGGACCCGGGCATCCTGCGGGCCCGCAAAGATCTGGAACGCAAGCGGCCGACCCGGCGAAAGACCGAGCAGTACTGGGCCGAGGGCCAGTTCCGCACGCTGATCGCCTCGGGCCCGGCCCGATTGGCCAGCCGCTCGATGATCCCCTACAGCGTGCTGGTCTTCCTGCTGACGCGCGACGGCTCGCTGGCACAGGTGAAGCGCTTTCTGGCAACGCGCTTCGCGCCGCCGGCGCTGATCGAGACGTTCGAGACGCAGCTCGAGCACATGGTCGGCAACATGGCCGGACTCGGCTACCTGCTACGCTCCGACGACGGCGATCACATCACGCTCGATCCCGGCATCTTCCGGCTGCTGGGTTTCCGCAGCATCGATCCGCTCTACGCGGACTTTCTGAGCCAGCGCCTCTCGCGGGCGAACCTGGAGGAGAAAACGCTTGCGCTGGAGTCCGTGCTCGAGCTGCCGCGGGCGATCGAACGCAAGATCCGCATCCCGGACCGCGCCCCCGGCCCGCTGGAATCACAGGAACTGATCCCCGAACTGACGGCGATGGGCGTCGCGGTCGCCGGAGGCGGTGGTGCGGGCGGCCCGGACGAGCAAGCAGGCGACGAAGACGACTGGCTGGCGGAGGACGACCCGGAGCAGCGGCCGCCGACGTTTCCAGAAATGCTGAAGCTGCTGTTCGAGGCGAAGCTGCCGAACCCCGAGCCGGTCCGCGTGCAGCCCAAGTGTGTCGCCGGGCTGGCGGCCGACTTCGACTGCGACTTTTTCAAGCTGGTCAAATCACTCGAACTGATCAAGCAGGAAGGATTGATCCTGCGGCACCTGCTGCGGCTGGCGATTCTCTCGGGCGAGTTCTTCCTCTTCACCGAAGACCCGGAGTACCAGCAGCTCGGCGAGCTGGCGACGCGGACGTGCCACCGCGTCGACCCCAGCTACACCGACCGCTTTCTGGCCGATGCCGCGCAGGTCCGCAGCCTGCCGCCGCTGCCATAGCCGCGCGATTCGACTCGCCCGGCGGCCCCGCGCGCCGACGGCCGCGCCGGGCGGTTCACCGGCCCGGCTCGATCCAGTCGTACGTCGGCACGCTGCGCCCGCCGAGCAATGTCGCACCGGCCGCGTTCATCGGGCTCGCTCCGTCGCGGCCGGTCGCGGACGTCGCCAGCCCCGTCACCCCGGCCGCCTCGACCGGAATCACTTCGCCCGCGGCCGAGATGCCGTCGCTGTCGAAGTCGAACCAGAGCGCCAGGCCGCTCAGCTCGTCGCCGCGAAGCCAGCCGTCGCGGTCGTCGTCAAGCGCATCGAGCGCCCGGTAGCCGTCCTCGAAGAACATCCACCACGTCACCGAGCCGAAGAGCTGCCGGCCGGAAGTGATCTGGCCCGCGCCGGCCGGGTCCCACACCAGCAGCGCCGTCGTCGGCCGCAGCCAGCTCCGCGGCTCGGCCTCTCCGTCGCCGTCAAGATCGAAGCAGACGGTGGCGGCCGGCGCGAGCAGGTCGGCCAGCGACTCGTGCGGCTCGAAGGTGAGCACGATCGGGGTCACCCCGCCCTTGGGCTTGCGTTCCAGCCGGAGCAGGTTCTTTTCGACTTCCTCGACCCGCTCGCGCAGCGCTTCGGCCTCGCCCTTTTCGCGAATCAGCCGCAGATAGGAAGTACCCGCTTCGTACGCGACCAGGCCGCGGACGCCCTCGAGCGGCTGCCGCTCGGCCGAGAGATCGTCCCTGAGGCTCAGCTCGTAGGCCCGCCAGTAGGCGTCGATCGCCGCCTGCCGCCAATAGGCACGAATCAACGCGTGCACGCGCTCGCGCAGCGGCTCGCGCTCGACATCGCGCTGCTTGACGATCGCCTCGATCGCCTGGCGAAGGTGGGCTTTCAGATGCAGCTCCGCCGCCTCGCGCTGGTCCTTGTCTTCGTCGACGAGCCGGTCGATCCACGCGCTCCACTCGCGTGTTTCGCCGCCCGCCGGCGCCTTCTCCCACGGCAGCCGCGGCACGAGCTCCAGCTCCGGTGCGATCCTGGTCCCGTGCTCCAACACGTAGGCCAGACCGAGCACGAATCTCGCGTCGTCGGACCTCCGCTCGATCGCCCGCGAGAAGTTCTGCACCGCCAGCTCCAGGTGCCGCCGCCGCGTCTCGGGCGTGGAGGGCGGGGCGTTCTCTTCGGCCTGTTGACGCCGGTCTTGCAACCAGTCCGGCGCGACGCGCGGCAGTTTCTCGCCGCCGATTGTCCGCCCGAATGTGCCGATGCTCTCCGACTCGAGCGTGTACGCGAGACTATGAATACGCCCCAGCACGAAGTATGCCTGCGGGTCATTCGGATTCGCCTCGAGGTACGCGGCGACATTCGTCTCCAGCCGCGCCACGGGCGCATCCACCGGCTTCATCCACATGGCGACCGCCGGCGCGCACAGCGCCGCCGCGAGCGCGCCGGCCGGCAGCCCAGCCCTCATCCTGCGGGATAACCGATCCAACACGTCACACCTCCCTGCCGACTGTCACCCTCGCCGAACGACGTCACGACGTCCACACGCAGCACGACGCCCCGTGAACGTGGTACGGCAAAGACTCTCTTTGCCGCCCCTCTGCCGCTGGTGCGGGATTCCCATCTCGCACCGACGCCGAGCCCCTTCTTTCAGACACGCAGTCTGCCGCCCGGTTCCTCCCAGTTCAACTCGCCCCGGCCACCTCCGAGCCCCTCCGCCTTGATTCCCGGCCGGAAACGGCGAAACTGCCCGCATGATTCTCAAACCCGAGCAGCCCGCCCGCGAGCCCGTCCCGAACGCGGGCTTTGAAACCATCTGCTGCCACTACGCCGAGGACCCCAGCCGGCAGCGCGGGGCGGCCAGCCCGGCGATTTATCAGACCTCAACCTTCATCTACCCCGATCCGGAGGCCTTCGAGGGCCGCCGCTCGCCCGAGAGCCCCCACTACGACTACACCCGCTGCGGCAACCCCACAACCGCGATCCTGGAAGCCAAGCTGGCGCACCTGGAGCGCGGCCGGTGGGCTTTCTGCTTCGGCTCGGGCATGGGGGCGGTCAGCGCGGCGATCAACGCCTGCGTGCACAACGGATCGCACGTTGTCGCCCTCGCACACGTCTACGGTCCGACGCAGACCTACCTGTCTCACTTGCAGCGCTTCGGTGTGCAGACCACGTTCGTCAACTCGCGCGAGCCGGAGCAGATTCTCGCGGCCGTCCGGCCGGAGACGAAGCTCGTTTACCTTGAAAGCCCGACCAGCGGCCACATGGAGCTGGTGCCGCTGGCTCCGATTGCCGCCGTGTGCCGCGAGCGCGGCATCCGCACGATCTTCGACAATTCGTGGGCGACGCCTTATTTCCAGACGCCGCTCGATCAGGGCATGGACCTGGTCGTTCACAGCGCGACCAAGTATCTCAACGGGCACAGCGACGTCGTGGCCGGTGTCGTTGCGGGGCGCGATGACGACTTGCAGAAGCGCCTTGCCCGCGAGGTGGAGTACTGCGGGGCGACGCTCGACCCGTTTGCGGCGTGGCTGATGATCCGCGGGCTGCGGACGCTGGCCGTGCGGATGGAGCAGCATCAGCGCAGCGGCCTGGCCGTCGCGCGGGCGCTCGAGCAGCATCGCAACGTCGCCCGCGTCAATCACTGCGGACTTGCGTCGCACCCGCAGCACGCACTGGCCCGCGAGCAGATGCGAGGCTTCTCGGGTCTGCTGAGCTTCGTGCCGCGCGAGCAGTCGCGCGAGGCGACGTACCGCATCATGAAGCGCATGCGGCTCTTTCGCATCGGCGTGAGCTGGGGCGGCTTCGAGAGTCTGTGCGTCGGCGGGACATTCTTCAGCGCCGCCGATGATCGCAAGGAATGGATGATCCGTCTGAGCGCCGGGCTGGAGTCGACCGACGACCTCGTCGCCGACGCCGTGCAGGCCCTGGAGGACTGACGCCGCATGCCCCGAGCCTCCAAGCGCCGCGCATCGCTCGCACGCAAGGCAGCCCGCGGGACGAAGCCGCCCGTCGCGGGCGACGCGCACCGCTTCGAGCATCCGCTCGCCGCCCGCTACGCCTCGTCCGAGATGATCCGCATCTTCAGCCCGCAGACGCGGCACAGCACCTGGCGGCGTATCTGGGTGGCGCTGGCCGAGGCGCAGCGGGCGGAGGGCCTGCCGATCACGCCGCGGCAGATCAGCGCCATGAAGCGGGCCGTGGAGCAGATCGATTTCGCCGCGGCCGCACGCTATGAAAAGCAGACGCGCCACGACGTGATGGCGCACATTCACGCTTTCGGAGACGCCGCGCCGGCCGCCCGCGGCATCATTCACCTCGGCGCGACGAGCATGGACGTCGTCGATAACGCCGACCTGATCCTGATGCGCGACGCGCTCGACCTGGTCATCGGCCGGCTGGCCTCGGCCTGCACGTCGCTGGCGGAATTCGCGCAGAAGCACGCGGATCGGCCGGCGCTGGGCTTCACGCATCTTCAGCCGGCCCAGCTCACGACCGTTGGAAAGCGGGCGTGCCTGTGGCTGGCCGATCTGCTCGCCTGCCTCCAGCAGCTCGACCGATTGCGGCGCGAGCTGCGCTGCCGCGGCATTCGCGGCGCGACCGGCACGCAGGCCTCGTTCCTGAGACTTCTCGGCAGCGCCGAGAAGGTCCGCCGGCTCGAGCAGCGCTTCGCCCGCAGCCTCGGCTTCGACGCCTGCTATCCCGTCTGCGGCCAGACCTATTCGCGCCTCGTCGACGCTGAGATCATCGCCGCCCTGGCCTGTTTCGCCGCCTCCGCGCACAAGATCTGCAACGACATCCGCCTGCTGGCGATGCTGCGCGAGATCGAGGAGCCCTTCGAGAAGTCGCAGGTCGGCAGCTCCGCCATGCCCTACAAGCGCAACCCCGCCCTGTGCGAGCGCGCCACCGGCCTGGCCCGCTACCTGATCAGCCTCGCCGGCTCGCCCCTGGCCACGCACGCCGAGCAGATGCTCGAGCGCACGCTTGATGACTCCAGCAACAAGCGGATCGTGATACCCGAGGCCTTCCTCGCGGCCGACGCGATCGCCCTGCTGCTCGACCATGTCTTCGACGGGCTCGTCGTCCATCCGGCCGTGATCGACGCCCGCATCCGCGCCGAGCTGCCCTTCATCGCCACGGAGGACATCCTGATGCAGGCGGCCGCCCGCGGCGGCGACCGCCAGGAGCTGCACGAGCGCCTCCGCCGGCACAGCCACGCCGCGGCCGCTCGAATCAAGGGGGCTGGCGAGCCGAACGACCTGCTCGAACGGCTCCGCGGCGATCCGGCCTTCGCGGCGGTCCGCTGGGACCGCCTGCTGAGCCCGAAAAAGTTCGTCGGCCTCGCCCCGCAGCAGACGCGCGAATTCCTCCGCCGCGAGGCCCGCCCGCTGCTGCGCCGTTTCGCGTCCCGCCGCCGATCCCGGCCGGCGATCGAGCGCTGACCGGCCGCTTCGCGCCCTCGGGCCGCCGGCCGGCTCTCTTTGACATGCGGGGCAGCGCGTGTAAAATCAGGCATTGAGAGGAATTGCGCTCGTCCGCGGGGGCCGGGAGTGGTCGCGGGGAGTGCCGAACCCTCACCCGTATCGGCGGCGCCTGGCAATTCGTTGGCGGCGGCGTCGTTCAGCCCGCTGATGTGGGTCGCCAGTTTGCAGCCTACCGCCGGCCGAGGATAACGCATGCTGGGCTTCATCAACCTGAGCAGCCCCACGCACCTTTTGGTGATCGGCCTCGTCGCGCTCCTGCTGTTTGGAAATCGCCTCCCGGAAGTGGCCCGCTCGATCGGCCGGGCCTTCAATGAGTTCAAGAAGGGACTGCGCGAGGTGCAGGACGAGATCGACACGGACGAGGAGGCGGAGGATCGCAAGGACTCGCCGCGGCAGAAGCTGCGCCCGCCGGCCGAGTCCGCCCCGCGCTCGACCGAGTCGGCCGACGAACGTCAGCGCGAGCCGGTGTCATCAACCCGCTCTGAGCAACAGCAGGACTAAGCCGCCGCCGAGCCGCAGCAGTATTCGCGGCGATGCAGACGACTATCGCCAGCGCCTGCGAGTCTTGAGCGCGCAGAGGGCCAGCAATGACCACTGCATCATCCCCGCCACGCCGAAGCCGCACATCCCCACGGGTGTGACCGTCTCCTCCGGCTGCTCCTGCGCCACATCCCCGCCGTCTTCCGTCGTGCCGTCGCCCGGCGTGCCTTCGTCCGCCGGCTGCGGCGCCGGCGGCTCGTCGGCCGGCGGCGGCGTGTCGTCGACCAGATCGCAGGCATCGCCGATTCCGTCTCCGTCGCGGTCCGCCTGATCCGCGTTGGCCACATCGGGGCAGTTGTCGCACGCGTCGCCAACCCCATCCTCGTCCTCGTCGTCCTGGTACGGGTTCGGCTCCGGGCAGTTGTCGCAGGCGTCGCCCGCCCCGTCGCCGTCGCTGTCGACCTGACTGACATTCGCGTGGCTCAGGCAATTGTCGCAGACGTTGCCGATTCCGTCGCCGTCCTCGTCCGCCTGGTCCCAATTCGGGAAGTCGATGCAGTTGTCGATCACGTCCCCGACGCCGTCGCCGTCGCGGTCGGCCTGGTCGGGATTCCGGACGTGCGGCGCGTTGTCGCACGCATCACCGAATCCGTCGCCGTCGCTGTCGAGCTGCGACGGGTTTGCGACCTGCGGGCAGTTGTCGCACGCATTGGGCACTTCGTCCAGGTCCGAGTCGAACAGGTCCGTGCCGGCCAGATCGGGGCACGGATCGCAATCGTCACCGAGGCCGTCGGCGTCGCGGTCCGCCTGAAGAGCGTTCGCCGACTCCGGACAGTTGTCGCACGCGTCGCCGACCCCGTCGCTGTCGAGGTCGCTCTGGGCCGAGTTCACCGTGTTCAGGCAGTTGTCGCACGCATCCGGCACGCCGTCGCCGTCCGCATCCGGCTGGCAGCCATCCAGCACGCCGTCCGCGTCGCAGTCCGCCCCGCCGTGCAGAATGTCGCACGAGTCCGCCACGCCGTTGCCGTCGCAATCGTCCTCCAGCCCGCCGGCCAGGTCGCACGAGTCGGGAATCCCGTTGCCGTTGCAGTCCTCATCCTCGCCCGAAGCCATGTCGCAGGCATCCGGCCGGCCGTTGAGATTGCAGTCCTCGGCCGTCCCCTCCGCGATCTCGTCGCCGTCGTGCAGGCCGTTGCCGTCGCAATCGGCAAACAGCTCGATCTGCTCCGCGCGGCTGATCATCAGCGAGACGACCTGTGCCCCGCCCCTGAGCTGGCCCTTGTGCGAGACGCGCACCCGGTACTTGTCGACGGCTGGCGCCGAGACGACCACCTGCTCGACGTTGTCCACGTCGTTGTCGCCGCGCGTCGCCGCCGCCGTCGGGTCGTCGCGGTTCAGACGCCACGGCTCGAGCGTCACCCCGCCGGGATACTCCTGCACGCGCACGTCGAGATCGTTGATCAGCATCTTCGTGGGCGGATCGAGCGCATAGGGCGGCTCCTCGGCGGCCGGATCGGTCCACGAGATCGTCGCATGCAGCTCGGGCGCGTTCGGGTCGCGGCGGACGAAGAACTCGATCACCTGTCCCTGCCGCAGCTCGTGCTCCGCGATCGCCAGCGGCACGGTCGCCGTCCTGCTGATCAGCTCGGCCGCCTTCTGCGTGTTCATCAGCCCCCAGCCGAAGCGGTAATCCGGCCCCGGGTCGTTGCCGCACTCGTCGGCCGTGTGAATCACGAGACCCTTCAGCGTCGACGCCCGCATGTCGCCCTGCCCCGGGTGCGTCTGCCGCCAGTGTTGTACCAGCACGCCCAGCGAGCCGGTCACATTCGGCGCCGACATCGACGTGCCCGAGGAGAGTCCCCAGGACTGGTCCGAGTTCGCGATCGGGCTGAGCAGCACGACGCCATTGGCGACGATGTCGGGCTTGATGCGGCCGTCATCCGCCGGCCCCCAGCAGGAGAAGCTGCTCATGCTGACGCTGCCCGGGCCGCTGTAGCCGCCGATCACATCACTGACGGCGCCGATCGTGAAGACGTTCTTGCCCAAGCCGCCGTGATTGATCGAATCGTAGCCATTGTTGCCGTCGCGGCTGCGGGCGGCGCTGCTGCGGGCCCAGTCGCCGATGTCCGGGTCCCAGAACCAGTGCGGCGCACCGGGTGACGGACCTTCGTTGCGGTCGTTGCCGGCGCTCTTGACCGGCAGGTAGTACGGGTTCGACGCCGCGATCGTGTCCCAGGCGACGGCCTGGAAGCTGTAGAAGCCGAAGTAGAAGTCCTCGAATTCGCTGACGTCGACGTCGCCGAACCAGTACCAGTCCTCGCCGGGGCCGAAGTTGCCGTAATACCAGCCGGTGATGTAGCCGTAGGAATGATTCGAGGCGAGCAGGCCGCCCGCGGCCGCGACGGCCATCTCCGTCTCGTCCGCGTCCCAGTCGTAGCTCGTCAGCGTCGCCGCGGGGGACATGCCCTTGGAGTGGCCGGCCGGGTAGTCCGGGTTTCCCGGCCAGGCGCCGCTGGCGATCATCGTGCCGGCCACGTGCGTCGCATGCGAACCGATGCCGAACGGACTATCACCGTGCGCCGCGCGCCCCTGAAACTCGACGTGGCTGAGCCGCACGCCGCCGCCGTCCCAGATGCCCAGCCGCACGCCCGATCCGTCGAGCGACAGACCCGCGCTGCCGCCGGCCCAGACCTCGTCGGTGCTGACGCTGTCAGCCGCGTTGCGGTTGTGCGTCGTGTAGTAGAGCGGCAGGCCGCGCTGGACTCGCTGCAAGCCGATCACGCGCAGGCCGCGCTCGTCGCGCAGCGGCAGCCCGCGCCGCTGGGCGAAGTCTGCGACGGCCGCGTGGTCGGTGATCACCGGCCGCTGTGCAGCGTCCTGGCCGGCCGCGGAGAGCACGAATCCGGCTGTAAGCAGCAACAACGCAGAGGCAATCCGCGCGCCGCGGATCGCGGAGGAGGGATGAGACATTCGGATGACTCCTGACTTCGGACGACGCCGGATGAGCACGACACGTGGGCCGCGCTGCCTTGCCGGCCGGCGTGGCCGCGGACGGCCGGACGAACCGATCCCGGTTCGCGGGCTGTGCGACCCCGCCCAACCTGCCTGATTCACCTTGGGTTACCTGCGGCGCGCATCGCCCGGCGGGCCGCCGGCGGCGCAGCAGATGAGATGCCTTGCTGCGTGCCCCACTCCCGGCGCGGCCGAGCACACGAGCCGACCGAACTCAGCCTAGTCGAATCGGCGCCGCTGAGCAACGGTTTCTCGCCGCCCCCGGCGCGGACGGCTCGATTCTGCGGCTCCGCGCGGATTACCGGCCCTCGCCGGCGACAAACGACCGCGGGACGGACCGCCCGGAGCGAGCGATCCGTCCCGCAATCCATCGAAGACCAACCGCGTCTCGCCCGCCCTCAGAACCCCGTGCGCCAAGCACGGGGTCAATCGATCGCCCACGGACCCGCCGCTTGGCGCAGCGGGCTCCGACGCGTGCGCGGCACTGCTCAGGGCACTCGCGGGTGCCACTGCTCTGCGAGCGGTGGAACCCGGCCACGGGCACCTCGGGGCAGAGCGCGGGGCGACTCGCCTGCCCCCTTGCTACCTTACCGCCGCCGCGCGACGCCCAGACCGCCCAGCACCAGCAAGAGCAGCGAGCTCGGCTCCGGCGTAATGACGATGTTGTCGAAACCGAATCCCTCAGAGCCGTCGGTCGTGCCCGAGAAGCGCAGCGTCAGCGACGTGCCCGTGCCCGAGATAGGCGCCGACAGAGTCTGCCAGACATCGTTGAGCAGAATGCCGTTGATCAGCACCGGGTCCGGCAGATCGACCGGCGTGCCGCTGTCCATCAGGTAGCTCTGCGTACCCGCATCGTCGACACTCGACGTGAACAGCGGCTGGAATGCGCCGCCGTCGATGCTGTACTCGAAGTCGAAGACATCGGCCGTTTCGAAGTCGCCCATCGCCGCGAAATCGATGCTGGCCGACAGGTTGCTCGCGCCGCTGATATCGAAGACGAAGTCGGCCGTGAAGGTGCTGCCGAAGCTGTTGACGGTATCCGTCACGCCGAAAAAGCCGCTCGTCGTCGCCATGCCGGCGAAGCCGAGCACGTCGTTCGCGAATACGGTGTTGCCGGCCGCCGCAGCCACCGAGTCATCCGAGATCGAGAAAGGCATGCCGACCGCGTTCGGGCCGACGGCCGCGCGCGTCATCGGCCAGAATGAATCGCCCGCCGCCCAGCTCGTGCTGCCGAAGGTCGAAACGGCGGCCGCGTCGGTGCCGAAGCCCGGACCGGCATACGTGTAGACAGAGTTCGTGTAGCCGGTCAGACCGGTCTCGGTGCCGTCGAAATCGACGTAGCCGACCTGCGCGAACGCCGCGCCGGCGCTCAACACGAGCGCACCTGCAAACAGAATGCTCTTCATCACAGTCCTCCTCCTGAAAAGAACGGAATCATACCTTGCGCCACAGGATTGGGGAGACATCTTCCGGCGCGACGGCGCCGGAAGACGGATGGTCGCTCTCCCCACCTTGACCCGCATTCTACGCCCCAAGGCTGTAGTTTCCACGACTGCCGCGTTAACTTTGCGCAAATTCTGCCGGCCCCGCCGCCCGCCGGCTGGGCTCCGCCCCGGAAGAAATCACTACAAATGGTGCACGCCTCGCGCCTCCGGCCTACCGCGCTGAAACGCACGCGGGGCGAGCCCGAGAGCCCGCCCCGCCTGGAGAATCTGGTTCGTCGTCCGGCCCGCCGGCGGGCCGCCGCACCTCAGCCCTCAGCCCTCAACACGCGCTCCAGCCGCAGCCGTAGCACTTGCGGCAGCCTTCCTGCAAGGCCAGCCCGCTGCCGCACTCCGGACACTTGAGCTTATAGTGCTCCGCCACGTCGTGATCCGCACCGACCCCGGCCGCAGCCGCGACCACCGTCGTCTCCGAAAGCTCGATCACCTCATCCGAGGTCACCGCGATGGTCTCGACCGGGTCGACCATCAGCATGCGCTCGGCCGCCGCGGAATCCAGCAGCTCCGCCGTATCGTCCTCGAGCAGCGCCGTGGCCACGTCGTCCGCATGATGCCCGTTGCCGTTCCCGTTGCCGTTGCCGGCCAGCGACGCGGCCCGCTCGCCGCGCTCCGGCTGCTGCACCTTCGAGCCGTGGCAATCACCGCCGATCGTGCGAACCGCCTCGCTGACGCGCGCGACGGCCGCCTCAGCCGCCAGCCGGCCTGCGACCGGAGCCGCAACCGTCGGCGCGCCACCATCCGGATGCCCGCCGTTACCCCCACTGGCCCCACTGGCCCCGCTGCGAACCGCGCGGTCGACCGGCATGCGCTCCGGCGTGTGCGGCGGTAGGTTCGGGTTCGCGATCACGGCCGGGTCGATCTCTCCCAGCAGCAGCGCCCGCAGCCCGAATCGCTCCTTGGCCCGCACATACTTCTTGAGCGCGTTGGCCAGCCCGTCGCCGAGCGACATGATCCGCCCCGTGCGGGTGGGAATCTGGAGCGACGAGCCGATCCCCTCGAGCTGCTTGACGACGTGCCGCAGACTGCCGCCGCTGCGCAGCCACAGCGAGATCATGCGGCAGATCGCCTCCAGATCGCTCGTGGCCACATCCCCGCCCTTGCCGAGCTGGGCGAAGACCTCCAGCTCTCGGTCCGAGCGCGGATCGACGGTGATCTTCACGTGCATGTTGCCGAAGGGCGTCATCTGGCGGATGCGCAGACCGCTGACGATCTCCGGCAGGTCCATCGGCTCCAGCCGCGCCGCCGCAGTCGTCGCAATCGCCGCAGTCGTCGCAGTCGTCGCACTCGCCGCCGCCGGCCGCATTTCCCGGACCGGCCGCTCGACGCGCGGCTCGACCACCGCTGCCGCCGCGGCCGGCTTAGGGTCCGCCGGGTTGGCCTCGCCGGCCTTCGCATCCGCCTTCGCAGCCTCCTCCTTCTTGTCGCTCTTCTTGAGCGCCATCGGCTGGAAGCTGCGGCAGCCGTCGCGATAGACCGTCACGCCCTTGCAGCCGAGCTCGAACGCCATGCGGTAGATTTTGTCGACCTCCTCGACCGCGGCCGAGTTCGGAAAGTTGATCGTCTTCGAGATCGACGAGTCGCAGTGCCGCTGGAAGGCGGCCTGCATCTTCATGTGCCACTCGGGACCGATGTCGTGGGCGCAGACGAAGACGCGCCGCACATCCGCGGGGATGCTCTCGATGTGCGCCAGCGTGCCCTCGCTGGCGATCCGCTCGAGCAGCGCGTCGCTCAGAAATCCGCGCGCGGCGGCGACCTGACGAAACGTCTCGTTCACCTCGACCAGCGGCTTTTCGCCCTGCTTCTGGCCGCGGAGCACGTTGCGGATGAAGGCCAGTGAGAACATCGGCTCGATGCCGCCGGAGCAGTTGGCGATGATACTGATCGTGCCGGTCGGCGCGACGGTCGTCACGCAGGCGTTGCGCATCAGGCGGTTTTCCTGCGTCTGCCAGCGGCTGCCCTTCCAGTTCAGGAAGCAGCCGCGCTCGCGGGCCAGGTGCTCGCTGTAGTTGTGCCCCTCGTCATTGACGAACTTCATGAAGCGCTCGCCCCAGGTGCAGCCTTCGTCGCTGTTGTAGGGCACGTTCAGGCGATAGAGCGCATCGGCGAAGCCCATGATGCCCAGGCCGATCTTGCGGTTCGCCTTGCAGATCGCGTCGATCTCCGCCAGCGGGTAGTTGTTGGCGTCGATCACGTTGTCGAGGAATCGGACCGACTCATGCACCGCCTCGCGCAGCGCGTCCCAGTTCACCCGCGCGCTCGGCGTGCACGGCTCTTCGATGAACAGCCCCAGGTTCACGCTGCCCAGGTTGCACGCCTCGTACGGCAGCAGCGGCTGCTCGCCGCAGGGGTTCGTCGATTCGATCCGGCCGACGTGCGGCGTCGGGTTGTGCTCGTTGATCCGGTCCATGAAGACCACGCCCGGCTCGCCCGTCTGCCAGGCGTTGCGGACGATGAAGTCCCAGATGTCGCGCTTGGTGTAGACCTTGCCGCGCAGCTCGCCGGGCAGCTCGCCCGTCAGCCGCGGGGTCGTGTAGTACTTCTCCCGCCCCGTCGGCTTGACCGGCTCGACGCACTCGACCGGAACCAGCGAGCGGATGTCGTACTTCCAGATGTCCAGGTCGCGCGGCAGCACGAAAGCCTGGCCGGTGCGCGGGTTGCGGACGATGTGCGGCGAATCCGGGCTGGCCAGAAACTCCTTCATCCAGCCGTCGGTGATCTTGATGGAGATGTTGTAGTTCGTGAACTGGTTCAGGTCCTGCTTGGCGTGCAGGAACTTGAGGATGTCGGGATGGTGGATGTACATCATCCCCATGTTCGCGCCGCGGCGGAACGCCCCCTGCTGAATCGCGTTGGTCGCCTCGCTGAACGCCTTCCAGAAGCTGATCGGCCCGCTGGTCGTGCCCCCGCTGCTGGCGATGTAGTCGCCCGTCGGCCGCAGCTCATCGAACGCGAAACCGGTCCCGCCGCCCGCCTTCTGAATCATCGCCGTGTGCTTGATGCTGTCGAAAATGTCCACGATCGCATCGCGCACCGGCAGCACGAAGCACGCGCTGAGCATGCCCATCTCGCGGCCGGCATTCATCAGCGTGGGCGAGTTCGGCATGAACCGCCCGCTGGCCATCAGGTCGTAGAACCGGTTCTCCCAGTGCTGCCGCTGCGCCTCCGTGCCGCCATAGAGCGTCTCCACATCCGCGATCGCCCGGGCGACCCGGCCGAACAGGTCCGCCGGGCCCTCGATGCACTCGCCGGCTTCGTTCTTCTTGAGATAGCGCGCCTCCAGCACCTTGACGGCGTTCTCGGAGAGTCGCAGCTCAGCGGCGCGCGAGTCGGCAGCGGGGCTTACCATGAAAACAGCCTCCCTTTGAGTCCCTTCAAAAGGGCAGCGAGATGGACGGATAACTGAACCTGCCCCCAGGTTCGGGGGCTCCGAATAAACCACCCCGCGAGACACCTGACCACCGGTCCGTATCTTGTGGGGCAATCTTCATTATGACCCAAGATATTGTGGTGGTCAAACAATCCGCACCAGTTTTTTTGGAATCACCACAACCCCTTCGACCACAACGGGTTGTATCCGCAAAACGCCCACGCTACCAGAAGATGTTATCCCCGGCGGCTGAGTCGGTCGGGGGATCTCCCAATACCCTAATATACACCGAACAAAACGACCGAGCAACGCCATTTCCACCGCGAGTGAACGCCCGTGAGCGCGAACGGCGGATTCGTCCGCTTTGGCGCTTGCCCCCTCGCGATGAATCCGTACCATGCCCCAGAACCATCGAACGGCGGCCGCGCCCAGGCGACCCCGACCGCCACGGCCGGTCGTCCTCGGCACAGGCTGACCTGTAGCCCCGTCGCGCGGCCGCGGGACCACTCCCCGCCGCAGGGAGTTCGACCACATGTACGACCGCGGCGCTCCACCGACTGCGCCCTCGCCGCTGCCCGGCGTTCGGGCCGACGGTCTGTTCCAGACGCGCTACCGCGAGGTCACGCTCAGCGCCATCGTCTTCGGCGTCGCCTTCGGGGCCGTGATGAACGCGGCTATCACCTACGCCGGCCTGAAGATCGGCTTCACGATCAATGCCAGCGCCATCGCGGCCGTCCTCGGCTTCGGCATGCTCCGCGGCCTGCTCCGTCGCGGTTCGATTCTTGAGGTCAATATCACGCAGACCGTGGCGTCGGCCGTGAATCAGTCCAATTCCGGCATCATCTTCACCGTGCCGGTGCTTCTGCTCTTCGGTCTGCCGCTCAGCTTCGACGAATCCAGCTTCTGGCTGATCACACTCGCGTGCATGGGCGGCGCGGTGCTCGGCTGCGTATTCATCGTGCCGCTGCGCAAGCAGATGATCGATATCGAGCGGCTGCGCTTCCCCAGCCCGACGGCCGTCGCCGCGATCCTGAAATCTCCCGGCGCCGGGCCGAAGAAATCCATCGTGCTCGTGATCGGCGTCTTGCTCGGCGCCCTGCTGTATCTGCCGGCCGGCCTGCCCGACCTTCGAAGAACGGTCGATGCCGCTGAACTCGATGCGCTGGTCACGGCCGGTGAGATTTCCGCGGCCGACGCCGAGCTGGCCCGCCGCATCGACGCATGGATTGCGGCCGCCGCTGCCCCGCCGGAAGTTCTCGACCACGGCCGCGCGGCAGCGGCCCTGCGCGAGGCCCGTCTGTCCGGCGATGAGGATGCCATCGGCGCCGCCCGCCCGCGGCTCGAGACCGTCCGGGCCGACGGCGTCAGTGATGCGCTCGCGCTGGCCGCTCTCGAAGCCCATCAGGGCGAGCGCGACTGGGATTCGCTGCGAAGCGGGAGCGTCGGCTGGCCACTGATCCCCCTGCCCGGATACAGCTCCCTGGGTTGGCGCATGCAGGCCGAGCCCGCCGCCGAGGGGGACGGCCTGAGCCTTCGCGTCGACCGCGACCGCGACGGAAAGCCCGACCTGATCCTCAGCAACAAGCTCTTCGACCTCGGCCGGCTCATCCGCCTGCCCGACGAGATGCAACTTGCCTTCGCCATCGCCCCATTCGCCCTCGGCGCCGGGTACTTGACCGGCCGGGCCGGACTGATGGTTCTCGCCGGCGGCGTGCTGGCCTACCTGATTCTCAATCCGATCAGTTTCTGGCTCGGCTGGGTGCCGCAGTCGGTCCGCCCGCACGAAGTGCCCGGCTTCGCGCTCAGCACGGTCAACCGTCCGCTGGGCATCGGGCTGCTGCTCGGCGGAGCGCTGATGGGCATTCTCTCGGCCCTTCCGGCCATGCGCGAGGCGATGCGGAGCGTCCTGCGGGCCGGCCGGCCGGGCGAGCGCCGCGACGAGCTTGGCTTCAAGGAGCTCTTCGTGACGGCCTTGCTCGGGATGGCCGCGATCCTCGTCGCGACGGAGCTCCTCGGTGGCGGCGTCGCCAGCGACGGCACAGGCGGCCTGCTCGGCGGCGTTCCGCCCGCCGCGACGAAGGCGATCGTCGCGGCCGTCGCCATCGTCTGGATCTGGTTCGCGGGCATCATCATCGTGCAATGCGCCGGCATGACCGACTGGTCCCCCATCTCCGGGATCGCATTGCTCACCGTGGTGCTGGTGATGCTGCTGGGCGGCAAGGCGGACGTGCTCGCGGCCGTGATGCTCGGCGCGGCCCTGTGCGTTGCGATCGGCTGCGCGGCGGACATGATGGGCGACCTGAAGACGGGCTTCCTCGTCGGGGCGCAGCCGCGCCGACAGCAGATTCTCGAAATCGCGACGATCATCATCGGGCCGGTCGTCGCGATGTCGACCCTCGTGCTGATCGCGCAGGTGAATCTCAAGCAGACCGGCATCCCCATCGGCCCCGGCACGGACACCGTCGCGCCGCAGGCGCAGGCGCTCGAGGCCGTCATCACCGGCGTACAGGGCGGCGAGATGCCTTATGCACTCTACGGCCTGGGCGCAGTGCTCGGCCTACTGCTGGGGCTGGGCAGTTTCCCCGGCCTCGGCGTGCTTGTCGGCCTGTCGGTCTACCTGCCGGTCGTCTACATCATGACCTACGGGCTCGGTTGCATGGCGAACATGGGCGCGGCGAAGATCATGGGCCGCGCCTGGGCGGAGGAATGGGGCGTGCCGCTGTGCGCGGGACTGATCGTCGGTGAGGCGATGGTCGCGCTCGTGCTCAGCGCCATCGTGCTGGTGGGAGGCTGATCATGAAACCGCTCGGCAGCCTGCTGGTCGCGATCTCCCTGACGATCGGCGTCATCGGCACCGTCACCGCCTATCAGCCGTCCATCGAGGCGGTCGAGGCCCATGCCCTGCGCTCCGGCGCCGCCCCGCTGACGCTCAACGCCCCGGCCGGCCTCAAGCTCGACGAGAGCGGCGAGCCGATGCGCCATGCTCGCGGCCCGCTGGCGCCGCTGGCACAAAAAGACGAGCAGCTCACGCCGGAGCTGGTCGAGAAGCTCAAAGCCTCCGGCGTGCGCTACGTGAAGGTCAAGGAGTTCTCGCTCGCCCGCTGGCCGGGCTGGTGGCTTTTTCTGCTCGGCTGCGCCGGACTCTCACTTGGCGCCTGGCTCATGCGCAGCCCTCCGGCTCGGCCGAACGGCGCGGCTTCGGCCGAGCCCGCCTCCGTCGCCGGCGCCCGCGATTCGCTGGCCGCGCTCTGTGGCGAGATCGACGCGCTCCTGGCGGAGCACGAGCGCGCGGCCGGGGAACCCCCTCGCGAGCGCCTGAACCTCATACTGACCCGTCTGGGCAACGCCCTGGCCACTCACGCGGCCGCCTTCGTCGCCGCTCGCCCCGAGATCACCGCGACCCACGGCCTGTCCGGCTTCGCCCGGGTGATGGACCGCTTCGCCGCAGCCGAGCGCCAGCTCAACCGCGCCTGGTCCGCCGCCGCCGACCAGGTCGAGGACGAATCGCTCGATTGCCTGCGCCTCGGCCGGTCGCTTCTGGATGAGGCGGCCGCGCGGCTCTCCGCCACATCGCGGTAGGGCGGGCCTCCGTCCGCTGGTCCTCCTGTAGCACTGGTTTTCAACCTCTGAATCCTCCTGCGGCACAGGTTTTCAACCCGTGGTCTCCCGGTCTTCGGCGATCCACTCACGACACGACCGAGATGACCACCGCCCCGTCACACGGTACACTCCAGCCGTCGCTCGGGGCCCGCTCTCTGGGCATTCGTACCCCCCGTGCGATGCGCCCGCGGTCTCAGACGCGACGCCAGAGGGACAGGCACGGCCATGTCGAACACCTACTATCTCGAAGAGCTCGCCTTCCTGCGCGAAATGGGGCGCGAGTTCGCCGCCGCCCACCCCGCCGTGGCCCACATGCTCGAATCCGCCGGCGCCGACCCCGACGTCGAGCGCCTGCTCGAAGGCGTCGCCTTCCTTACCGGCC
The DNA here is from genome assembly GCA_964643885.1 of uncultured Planctomycetales bacterium. GTDB lineage: Bacteria > Planctomycetota > Phycisphaerae > UBA1845 > Fen-1342 > CAADGL01. The sequence goes on along the minus strand of CAZXUI010000001.1, from coordinate 151,465 downwards.
GCGTCCGCCAGAAGCTCGACGACGAGCTGCCCGAGCTCTTTCAGTCCATGATGCTGCTGCTCTGGCCGCATTACCTGCGGCCGGTCCCGTCGACGGCCATCCTCCAGTTTCAGCCGCTGCCCGATCAGCTCACGGAGATGACGTCGGTGCCGCGCGGCACGGAGGTCGAATCCGTGCCGATCGACGGCACGCGCTGCCGCTTTCGCACCTGCTTCGACGTCGAGGTCGGGCCGCTGGCGGTCGAAGACGCATCGCTCGATACGCCGATGGCATCGGACGCTCTGCTGCGCATCACCCTCAAGGCGACCGGCAAGATCCCCATCGGCAAGGTGAACCTTCGCAGTCTGCGCTTCTTCCTGGCCGACGACGTCGTGCCGGCCACGTCGATCTACCTGTGGGTGCTCCGCTACGGCCGCCACCTCGAGCTGCGCAATCCGGACAACCAGCGCAGCCTGCGCCTGCCGATCTCGAGCATCCGCCCGGCCGGCTTCGCCGACAACGAGGGTCTGCTGCCCTATCCGCCGCACTCCTTCGTCGGCTACCGCCTGATCCAGGAATACTTCACCTGTCCGGCCAAGTTCCTCTTCCTGGATTTCACCGGCCTGGAGCGGCTCGATCAGCTCGAAGCCACCAACCGCTTCGAGCTCATCGTGCCCTTCAGCCGCCGCCCGGAGGAATCGCTCCGCGTCAACCGCGACTCGCTGCGCCTCTTCGCCACGCCGATCGTCAACCTCTTTTCGCACTTCGCCGACGGCCTGCGGGTCGACCACACACGGACGCAGTACCGCGTCCGCCCCAGCACCACCGGCCAGCCGCCGGAACACTACGAGATCTACTCGATCGACCGCGTGGTCGGCATCGTCCAGGGCGAGGCGACGCGGCGCGAATACCCCCCGCTGCACGCCTTTCAGCACGTCGGCGGCCTCGGCCAGGACGCCATCTACTTCCAGACGCGGCTGGTCGAATCCGTCGTCGGCGAGGGCACGGATACCTACATCTCCTTCGTCGCGGCCGACGAGAGCCACGTCGTCCCGCCGACGGAGACGATCTCGATCGACCTGACCGCCTCGAACCGCAACCTCGCCGCCCGCCTGAAGGCCGGCGACGTGAGCATGCCGACCTCCGGCTCGCCCGAGTTCGCCCGCTTCAGGAACATCACGCCGATCTCGCGCTCGATGCGCCCGCCGCTGGGCCACGGCCTGCACTGGCGGCTGATCTCGCACCTGTCGCTCAATTACCTCTCGCTGCGCAGCGTCGAGGCGCTCCGCGGAATCCTCGAGCTATACAACTACCAGGCGATGTACGACCGCCAGGCCGCGCGGGCCAACGTCCTGCGCCTGGAAGGCCTCGTCTCGCTCGAATCGCGCCCGGTGCAGCGGCTCATCGGCGGAGCGGCCGTCCGCGGAACCAGCATTCTGCTGCACATGAACGAGGACCGCTTCGCCGGCGAAGGCGATATGTACCTGTTCGCATCGCTGCTGAACGAGTTCTTCGCGCTCTACGCGACGCTCAACTCCTTCTCGGAGCTGACGGTGCGCGGAACCCGCTACGGTGAGGTGTATTCGTGGGCCCCGCGGCTCGGCCAACAGGCGATCCTGTGACCCGGCGGCCCCGCGCCGTTCCCTGGTCGCCCGAGCATTCGCTGGTGCAGCGCGCCCTGCGCTCCGCCCGCGACTTCGAGTTCTTCCAGCTCCTGCACATGATCGATCGCATCGCGCCGGAGCTCGCGCCCATCGGCCAGCGCGGCCCGGCCCAGCGCGAGGGCGTTCGCCTCCGCCCCGCCCTTTCCCTCGGCTTCGCCCTGGCGGATATCGACAGCGCCGAATGGCGCGACCGCGGCGAGCTCGGCCAGCTCGTGCTGACGACGACCTTTCTCGGCCTCTACGGGGCCGAGTCTCCGCTTGCGACGCACTTCACCGAAAACCTCCTGCCCGAGCAGGAGGCGGACATCCGCACGCGCGACTTTCTCGACCTATTCCACCACCGCGCCCTCTCGCTGCTCTACCGCGTCTGGGTCAAGTATCGCTACTACGTCACCTTCCGCCGCGACGGGCAGGACCCGATCTCGCGCGTCGTCCGCGGCATCGTCGGCATCGGCACCCCCCATCTCGACGAAGCCCTGCGGCTCAACCCCGTCCGCATGTTCCGCTACGCCGGCCTGCTCGCCCAGCGCCCCCGAAACGCCGCCGGCCTGCTCGGAATGCTGCGCGACTACTTTCCCGGCGTCGATTTCGCCATCGAGCAATGCACCGGCCGCTGGCTGCGGATCGAAGATTCCGACTGCAACGCCTTCGGCCGACGCAACTGCACCCTCGGACAGAATCTGCTGCTCGGCGAGCGGCTCTACGACCGCGGCGGCAAGTTCCGCATCCGCGTCGGGCCCGTCGGCTTCGACCAGTACGTGAAGTTCCTGCCGCCGGGAAGCGCCGCGGCCGACGTCCGCGCGATCGCCCGCTTCTATTGCGGCGACCCGCTCGAGTTCGATCTCGAGGTGACGCTCCGCGGCGACGAGGTCCCCGAGACACCCATCGGCGAACGCGGAATGCTCGGCCGCCTCGCCTGGACCTCCTGGATGCGCAGCCAGCCCACCAGCGACCGCTCCGTCGTCTTCGCGCCGCCCGAGCAGTCGGTGGGCTACGGCCCGGCGGCGGCCGCTGCGGCCGCGGACGCCGGCGCGGCCGGCGGCACTGACGAACCGGCCGCGGCCGGAGTATCGTAAGCATCAACCCCGACAGAGGAACGCAGCATGGCCAACGTCGATATGAAGCTCCTTCGCCAGCAGCTCAACAGCCCGTGCATCCGCGCGCTCGAGGCCGCCGCCGGCGCCTGCATCAGCCGCACACACTACGAGATCACGATCGAGCACATGCTCGCCGCGCTGCTCGACATCAACGACTGCGACGTGGCTGCCGTCTTCGACCATTTCAAGGTCGACGCCGCCTCCGTCCGTGCCGCCGTCAACCGCGCCCTCGACGAGCTGAAGGTCGGCAACGCCGGCCGGCCGCAGTTCTCGCCCTTCCTGGCCGACTGGCTCAGCCACGGCTTCCAGATCTCGTCGCTCGAGCTCAACCAGCGCAACATCCGCTCGGGCGCCCTGCTGCTGGCCCTGCGACGGCATCGAAACCTGCCCGTCTTCACGGACTACACGGAGGAGTTTGAGAAGATCCGCGAAGACGAGCTCAGGAGCGCCTTCGCGAAGATCACCGCCGACTCCGTCGAGAGCCGCAGCGCCGAGCAGGCCGAGGCCGGCGGCGCCCGGCCGGCCCCGGGCGCACCGGCCGGCGGCGGCGAGGCGCTCGCGCAGTTCACCACCGACGTCACGGCCCGCGCCCGCGACGGGCGCATCGACCCCGTCTTCGGCCGCGAGCGCGAAATCCGGCAGGTCGTCGACATCCTGATGCGCCGCTACCAGAACAATCCGCTCATCGTCGGCGATCCGGGCGTCGGCAAGACGGCCATCGTCGAAGGCTTCGCGCTGCGCATCGCCGCCGGCGACGTGCCCCCCTTTCTCGCCAATGTCGCCGTTCTCAGCCTGGATGTCGGCCTGCTCAGCGCCGGCGCCAGCGTCAAGGGCGAGTTCGAGCGGCGGCTCAAGGCCGTCATCAGCGACGTCAACGCCCGCAACGCCGCCGGCCAGCCGGTCATCCTCTTCATCGACGAGGCCCATACGCTGATCGGCGGCGGGGCGGCCGGCAACGACGCCGCCAACCTGCTCAAGCCGGCCTTGGCCCGCGGCGAGCTGCGCACCATCGCCGCCACGACCTGGGCCGAATACAAGAAGTACATCGAGAAAGACCCGCCCTTCGCCCAGCGTTTCGGCCTGATCAAGCTCGACGAGCCCGCCGTGCCCGTCTGCATCGACATGATTCGCGGCACGAAGGACCGCTTCGAGAAGCACCACAAGCTGCACATTCTGGACGAGGCCGTGCGGGCGGCCGTCTCGATGTCCAATCAATATCTCGCCGAACAGCAGCTCCCGCGCAAGGCCGTCGCGCTGCTCGACACGGCCTGCGCCCGCGTCGCCGTCGGGCTGAATACCTCGCCGGGCGCGCTTGAAGACATCCGCCGCCGCATCATTCAGCTCGAGACGGCCATCCGTGCCGTGCAGCGCGACGCCGACGCCGGCCACAAGCACGACCCCGAGGAGCTGGAGGCGTTCCGCCAGGACCTGGAGACGCAGCAGAAGGCGTTCGCCGAGCTGGAAGCACGCTGGAAGCGCGAGCGCGAGCTGGCCCAGAACGTGATCCGCCTGCGAGAAGAGCTCGAACGCGCCCGCGAGGCGCACTCCGCCGGCGATGGCAAATCGACGGCCACAGCGCCCGTCGCCGGCGCTGCGCCCGCCTCCGCCGCGGCCGCATCTCCCGCCCCGCCGCGCCCGGTCGAGCAGATCCGCAAGGAGATGGCCGAGGCCTCCGCGGCCCTGACCCAGTTCGTCGGCAAGCAGGACCCGCTCGTCCCGCTCCAGGTCGACGCCGACGTCGTCTCCCAGGTGCTCAGCGACTGGACCGGCATCCCGGCCGGCAACATGGTCAAGGACCAGGCGGAGGCGATCCTGCATTTCGAGCAGCGCATCGGCCAGCGCATCATCGGCCAAGATCACGCCGTCCGCGAGGTCGGCAAGCGCCTCCGCATCGCCAGCGGCAAGCTCCAGGACCCGTCGCTGCCGCTGGCCGTCTTCCTGCTGGTCGGCCCCAGCGGCACGGGCAAGACCGAGACGGCCCTGGCCGTCGCCGATCTGATCTTCGGCGGCGAGCGCTTCATGACCACGATCAACATGACGGAATACTCGAGCAGCATGAACGTGAGCCGGCTGATCGGCTCAGCGCCCGGCCTGGTCGGCTACGGCGAAGGCGGCGTGCTGACGGAGGCCGTCCGCCAGCGGCCCTACAGCGTGATCCTGCTGGACGAGATGGAAAAAGCCCACATGGACGTGAACCTGCTGTTCATGCAGGTCTTCGACAAGGGCGCGCTGACCGACAGCGAAGGCCGCACGGCCAGCTTCAAGAACACGGTGATCATGATGACCAGCAACGAGGGGGCCGACATGATCATGGACATGTGCGCCGACGGCGAGAAGCCGACGCTCGAGGAGATGCGGACGGGCATCCAGCCGCTGCTGGAGAAGCGCTTCACCCCGGCCTTCGTCGGCCGCACGACGGTGATTCCGTATTACCCGCTCTCGCCCGACACGCTGCGCAAGATCATCGATCTGAAGCTGGGCAAGATCCGCCAGCGGCTCCAGGCGGTCTACAAGATGGAGCTGAAGGTCGCGCCGGCCGTGGGCGATGCGATCGCGGCCCGCTGCCAGCAGATTACGATCGGCGCGCGGCTGATCAACCTGATCATCAACGAGACGGTGCTGCCGGAGATCGCCCGCAAGGTGCTGGAGATCATGAGCAGCGAAACGCGGCCCAAGGCGCTGAGCCTGGGTGTCGACGGCGAGGGACAGTTTACGTACGACTTTGCGTAACTCGTAGTGACTCGTAGCGTGCGTCCCTTGACGCACAAGCAGGTCGTACGGTGCCCCGAGCCGCGACCGTCGGTATGCTCAGAGCCGCGACCGTAAGGAGCGGGCAAAGGGTACGGACGTCCCCGCGTCCACGCGCCGCGGCCCACACACCTGAAACGATGATCGTGCGCGTGCAGTAGGTGAATGTGCGTTGGCACTTGCGCGGTCAGCGCGCCACCCCCCAGCCCGCTCCCTTAGGGTCGCGGCTCGGATCAGGCGCACGGTCGCGGCTCAGATCAGGTGCTCGCTCGCGGCCGATTGACGGATAGCGCTCGGGCGAGCAAGGATTTGTCGGTGCGTCAAGGGACGAACCCTACGCTCGCGCGGCGCAGATCCACTCCGCCTCACCGCGGCGGCGGATAGTCGAACGACTTGTCCGGCCGCGGCGGCACAACGACCGGCGGTACCGGCTCCTCGGCGATCTTCCTGCGCAGAAACTCGACGGCCGCCTCGAGCTGCGCATCGCGCCCTTTGAACGTCTCGTGCGGCAGATTGTCGACCACCAGGTCCGGCTCCACCCCATGCCCCTCGACCAGCCACTCCCCCTCCGGCCCGAAAACGCCGTACTCCGCGGCTGTGGCGATCCCGCCGTCGACCAGGAAGTTGCTCGACGAGAGCCAGATTTCCCCGCCCCAGGTGCGCGTGCCGATCACCGTGCCGATCTTCAGCCGCTTGATCCCCTCTGAGAAGGCCTCGCCGTCGGATGCGGTCCGCTCGTTGCACAGCACGACCACGTGCCCGCGGAAGGCATACTGCATGTTCCACAGCGGCGCCTGGCCGGCGTGCTGATTCCAGTAGAACCACGCCTTGCGCAATAGCCGCCCGAGAATCCAACTGTCGATGTTCCCGCCGCGGTTGTGCCGCACGTCGATGATCAGCCCCTGCCGCGTGAAGACCGGGTAGTAGTTGCGGGCCCACTCGGTGAAGTTCCCCCCGCCCATCGCCCGCAGGTGCACGTAGCCGATCTGCCCCTCCCCCAGCTCCTCGACCGCCTGCCGCCGCGTGTATTCCCATTCGTGGTAACGCAGGTCGGCCGCGCTGCCCGGCGAGATCGGCTCGACGATCACGTCGCGCGGCTCGCCGCCGCCGGCCGGGCGGACGCGCAGCAGCACCTGCCGGCCGGCCTGGTGCCGCAGAAGCAGATTGATATCGGCGACCGAGAGCGTCGCCACGCCGTTGACCATCTCGATCATGTCGCCGACGCCGATGTCGACCCCCGGCCGGGCCAGCGGCGCGGTGCGCTCCGGCTCGTCCGGGTCGCTTTGATAGACGTGATCGACGCGGTAGCCGCCGGCGGCCGCGTCGCGCGTCAGCTTCGCCCCGAGCGAGGCCGGCACGACGTTGTCATCGCCGCGGCGCTGATCTCCGCCGTAGACGAAGATGTGCAGAGCGCTCAGCTCGCCGACCATCTGGGCGATCAGGTCGGAGAGCTCCGCCCGCGTCTTGACGCGGTCCACCAGCGGCAGGTACTTGTCGCGCATCGCCGGCCAGTCGACGCCGTGCATCTCGCGGTCATAGAAATAGTCGCGCTCCAGCCGCCAGGCCTCGATGAACATCTGCCGCCACTGCTCCTGCGGAATCACCGAGAGCTTCCAGCCCGACAGATCGACGTCCTTTTTGTCCAGGTCCGCCTTGCCGGCCGACGCATCGACGATGTAGAAGCGGTCGCCCTGGCGAATGAGCAGCTTCTTGCCGTCGCCCGACAGCTCGTAGCCGCGCACGTCCTCGACGACCGTCTTGACCTCCAGCGGGTCGCGCGAGATCGCTGCGGCCGAGAGCGTCGCCGGCCCGCCGCCGGTCGGCCGGCTGAGCCAGAAGAGGGCTTTCTCGGTGACCGTCAGATCGGAGTAGTTGCCGGGCGGCAGCGGCACTTCGAGCAGCCGCTGCGCCAGGTTCTCCAGCTCGATCTCGACCGGCTTGACCTTCGGCTTGTCGGCCTCCTTTTCGCCCTCGGCCGCGGCCGAAGCGGGTTGCGTATCGGCGGCGTCGGTTGCCCGCTGCGACTCGGCGGGCTGAGTCTCCGCCGGCTGCGTTTCCGTGGGCTGCGTCTGCGGCGACGTCTCCTTCTTCTCCTGCTCGCCCTTCTTGTTCTCGTCGTGTAGCTCGTCGCGCGGGGCGAAGGGCGAGCGCAGCCCCTCGCGCAGGGCGAGGTGATACACCTTGGTCGTCTTGTCGAGGTAGGGCTCGGGCTGATACGCGCCCCACGGGCTGCCGACGATCGAGCGCAGATTGCGGTCCGAGAGGAAGTAGAGCCACTCGCCGTCCGCGCTCCAGGCCGGGCTGTAGCTGTCGTAGCGGTCCGTCGTCGCAGGCGTGATCGTGCCGGCCTGCGTGTCGTACAGGTAGATGCGGCGGAAAAGATTGTCTCCCGGCGTCACGTACGCCAGCCAGCGGCTGTCGGGCGACCAGGCCAACTCCGAGAAGTTGTCGACCGGGTTCTCGACGATCAGCCTGTCGCTCTTGTCCTGCGTGTCGAACAGATAGAGCCGCTGGTCCTTGTCGTAGTGGGCGAGGTAGCGGCCGTCGGGCGACGGGAGCGAATCGATCCGCAGCTTCTGACTGCCGCCGGTGAGCTGCTCAGCCGCGCCGACGCCGTTGGCCGGCAGCGTCCACAGCTCCACCTCCCCGCTTTCGTCCGACAGAGCGACGAGCTCTTTGCCGTCCGGCAGAAAGCGGGCGTTGCGATAGCGCACGCCGGGCGCCCGCGTGACCTGCACGAGCCGGCCCTGACGCTGCGGCGCGACGAAGACCTCGCCGCGGGCCGTCAGCACCACGCGCTCGCCATCGGGCGAGACGTGCGCCGCCGTCAGGTAGTCCATCGGCTTGTCGATCCACAGCTCGCGCGTCTGATCCAGGTCCGAATCGAGCGTGATCTCGATCCGCTGTGTCGTATCGGCCGCGATGTCATAGACGTGCAGGTCCGCGCCGAGCTGGTAGACGATCCGCCCGCCCTCGTGCGACGGGTCCTTTACGTCGAAGCCCGAGTGCCGGGTGTGCTGCCGCAGATCGCCGCCATCCGGCCGCATCGACCAGATATTCATCGTCCCATCGCGGTCGCTGGCGAAATAGACGCGCCCGCGCCACCACATCGGCCGCTTGCTCGTGCCGGCGTAGTCGGCGGTCAGGGCGGTCGCTTCCGCGTCGCCGGGCGTGAAGCGCCAGATGTTCTGAGCCGTGCCGCCCTTGTAGCGCTTCGTGTGGCTGCCCTGAAAGGCGAGCCGCGTGAAAAAGAGCGTCCGCCCGGCGTCGTCGTAGCTGCCGTCCGCCGCCTGCGCCAGCGGCAGGAGCGTCGGCGTGCCGGCCGCGTCGGCCGTCGAGATATCGATCAGGACGAGCTGCCAGTTGGGGAGCGTCGAAAAGACCTCCGTGCTTGCGATGATGCGGCCGTCGGGCGTCCAGCCGCTGACCGAGGCGCGGGCGCCGTCGAAGGTGTGCCGCCGCGGCAGTCCGCCGGCCAGAGGCATGCTGTAGACCTCCGGCGGGCCTTCGTAGGTGGCGATGAAGGCGACGCGTTCGCCGTCGGGCGAGATCGCCGGGCTAAGCTCGTCGCCCGGATGGCTCGTCAGCCGCGTCGCCACGCCGCCGGCCAGCGGCGCCTTCCACAGGTCGCCCTCGGAGACGAAGACGATCGTCTGGCCGCCGATCGCCGGCTGGCGGTAGTAGCCGACCGGGGGGTCGGCGAGCGTGGATGCGGAGGCGAGCGAGACGAGGGCGAGCCAAAGCGCGGCCGCTACGAGGCGTCGGTTCATGCGAGCTCCTGCACTTTCCAGTCCGGCCGGCGGCAGACCGGCCGAAACGCGGATGATGCGGGAGCGGGGCGCAGAACGCAAACGCGGCAGCGGCCGCGGTAATCTCCGGGCGGCCTGAGAATTCCGTTGACAAACGCCCGGTGCCGGCGAAGAATTGGCAGCGGATTGTTCGCGCCGGATCAGATCAGCCGATTCGCGTGGGGCTACGGCGCGCTGCCGATAATCGCACTACAGGGGAGCGTCAAGTAGCGGTTTCAACAAGGTAACGAGAACGAACGCGGACGCGATCGGCACAAAGCCGGCGCTCGATGCGCGCATCCCGCATTTCGACTCGTCTTTTCGTGAGGCCGGGCAAGGAAGAGGACCTGTCCCGCCGGGTTCGGGGTTTCTCGACGTGACGGCCATGTTCAACACAAACGAGGTTGCGATGCCGTCGTACAGGAAGTTCGTGCATGGTCTGGTGTGCTGCACGCTCGCGTCTGTTCTTGCCCCCCCAAGCGTCGGCTTCTGAGGTCGTGCCCAATTTCACGCCCCCGGTAACGATCAACCTCGGGTCGATGCAGACCCACTCGTTCGGAATCGCCGCCGGCGACATCGGCGGCCCAACGGCCGGCACGCCGGAGGACCTCTGGCCGGACTTGGTCGTGGCCAAGGGCGGTGTGAGCATCATCGGCCGGGCACAGCTCGTTGATCCTGGCAATCGCCGGAGCACGATCGCGATTCTGCGCAACACCGGCAACTGGGCCAACGGCGCGACCCACTTCAACGTGGAGGAGCGCCAGGTCTGCGATTCATGCCACCTGACCGACGTGGCGCTGGCCGACATCGACGGTGACGGTGATCTCGACATCGTGGCGACGGCAGGCTGGGCGGAAGAGGATGGCACGAGCGACCCCGGGTGGGGCATCTACTGGATCCGGAACGAAGGCGGCGGGCAGTTCTCTCAGACGGTCGGCCACTCATCGCCCGGTTTCCCGCTGCGCGGCGTGGCGCTGGCCGACCTTAATGCCGATACCCGCCTCGACGTGGTGGCAGCCGTTGATACGGAGTATGAGGGGTCGCCAGACGAGCTCGATCGCGTCTTCGTGTGGTACAACGTTGATGGTGCCCCCCTCCTTCTGCACGAAGTGGATCTGAACCTGACGTGGGAGCCTGAGCGGCAGCCGCCGAACGACGTCGTCGTCGGCGCCTTCGTCAAGACCCCTGAGTCGCCCTGGCCGGACATCGTCTCGGCGAATTCGGGCGACAACTCGCTCTCCACGCTCGACAACCAGGGATTCCAGAACTTCGTGGTCAACACGATTCCCGGCTGCGCACAGAACTATTCCTGGGCATTCTATTCGATCACGTCCGGCGTCTTCGGGCCCGGCTCCCATCTGGACATCGCGGGGGTCGAGATTGAATCGAATTTCGTGCTGGTTCAGCACGGCGACGGACTCGGTGGCTTTACACAGAACTGCGATCCGTACACCTCACCGGATGCCTATCTTCTCTCCCCGCCCAACGGGCAGCCGCTTCGTACATTTGTGCCACGCGACATCACGAGCGGACATCTCAACGGGGGTGTGAAGCCTGACCTTGTCGCGACGATGAACCTATACGGTTCGGAGACGGATCCGGATTACGTGGCCCTGCTCATGGGCAAGGGCGATGGTACGTTTCAGCACGTCAGTGGCAGTACGCAGTACTACAAAGCCGTGCCGAATGGCTCCTGGCCGGTGAAAGTGCTAGTCGCCGATCTCACACGTGATGGGTTCGGCGACATCATTATGAGCAACCACAATTCGAACAGCGTGAGCGTGCTGGTCAACATGATGCTCGTGATTTCGCCCTGACATCCGGGAGCGGCTGAAGTTCAGGGGGCGCCGCGCCCTTCTCGAGCGGGGCGCGGCGCCACGTTCTGGAAAAGAAGACGAGCCGGTGCAATATGCCTTTACCTTGCCGTTTCATCCTGGTTGGTATCGCAGTCGGTCTGACCGGGCTACCGTCGCTGGCCGCCGACTTCCGCGGCCTCGGCCATCCGGGGCAGAGCACGACTGCCGCAGCCACAGATGTTTCCGCAAACGGTGAGGTCATCTCCGGTTTCGCGATTACCGGCTTCGCGTTTGAAGCCTTTCGCTGGACTCCGGACGGTGGCTACGAACTCCTGGGTCATCTTCCCGGCGGGGGGTTCACTACGCGGGCCGCAGCGATCTCCGGCGACGGGCTCACGTTGGTTGGTTTGAGCGTCGCCGCAAACGGCCCGGAGGCATTTCGTTGGACGGCGGCCGGGGGAATGACCGGGCTCGGCGATCTGCCGGGCGGCGAGTTCGACAGCCGCGCGCAGGCCGTTTCGTATGATGGCTCCGTAGTTGTCGGAATAGGCCGCTCGGCTCAATCTGAGCTGATCGAGGCTTTTCGATGGACGGCCGACGGAGGCATGGTCCCGCTCGGACACTTGGGAGGACAACACTACAGCCGGGCCTTCAGCGTATCCGCGGACGGCAATGTAGTTGTAGGAGATACGTACTCATTGAACGGACGCGAGGCCTTCCGCTGGACGCCGGACGAGGGAATGGTCGGCATCGGCGACCTGCCGGGCGGAGGCTTCGGCAGCCTCGCGCACGCCGTCTCGGCCGACGGGAACGTGATCGTCGGCGAAAGCGCCTCGGTCAACAACATCGAGGCGTTCCGCTGGATCGAGGACCAGGGCATGATCGGCCTCGGTGATCTGCCCGGAGGCATCGCCCAGAGCCGAGCGCTGGCTGCGTCAGCAGATGGATCAGTCATCGTGGGCCACGGCACGGCCACAGGAGGACTCAGAGCGTTCATCTGGGACGAATTCAACGGGATGCAGAGTCTTGAAGATGTTCTGACGAACCTTGGCGTCGATCTGGGCGGCTGGATTCTCTGGGAAGCCACTGGTATCTCGGCCGACGGTCTGACGATCGTCGGAACCGGCTTCAATCCGCAGGGCAGAAACGAACCCTGGATCGCCCACATCCCCGAGCCGGCGACAGCGTCACTCTTTGTCGCGCTCCTCCCCTCTCTCGCGCGCCGCCGCCGATCCTGAATCGCGGCCGCCGCCCGCCGCTGACGGCGACACTCATGCCGAAGGCCTGCCCCGCGACCGGAACCGGACCGGCCAGATGCTGCGCCATGCACGGCTCGTCGGCCCGGCCGATGGCGGCCGCGGACACGATCAACCCGGCCACGGCCAGCGGCCACAGCCCGGGCCGGACGGAGATCCACCAGGACCCACAGAAAGCCACGCCGCGAAGAACACCTGGCGTGTGCGGCGTGCGCGACGCCGATTCTCGGCTCGTCATGATCGATCTCCCTTCTGTTCGGCTCGTCGGGTTCGCGTGGCCGGCGAGCGGCGAGAAACGCAGATAGGCAGCAGATGGGCACGACCGGAGCGACCCCGACCCATTCTGTCATGTCGCGCCCGCCGCGCGGCCTTGCGGCCGGCCGCCGGCGAGCAGTACAGTCGCTCCGCAATCGCGGCCGCCGGCCAGCCAGCAGGCCCTGAACCCCGGCCGGCCGCGGCGATCCGTCGGTGACCCGCAGCCACGAGAGGGAATCCGTACTATGCGCTTTTCCACGCGAGCGATCCACGTCGGCCAGGACCCGGACCCCAGCACCGGTGCGACCGTTCCGCCGATCTACGCCACGAGCACCTACACGCAGGAGGCGCCGGGCAGGCACAAGGGCTTTGAGTACTCGCGCTCGCAGAATCCGACGCGGCTGGGGCTCGAGCGCGTGCTGGCGGCCCTCGAGGGCGGGCAGGAGGCCGCGGCGTTCGCCTCGGGCCTGGCGGCGACGAACGCCGTGCTCTCGGCATTGCTCCGGCCGGGCGATTCGGTCGTCGCCTTCAGCGACATGTACGGCGGCACCTATCGGCTGCTGGAGCGCGTGATGCGGCCGTGGGGGCTGGAGCCGCGCTATTGCGACAGCACCGACCCGGCCGCGATCGCCTCGCTGGTGGACGACACGACGCGGCTGGTGTGGATCGAGACGCCGACGAACCCGATGCTGCGGCTGCTGGATATCTCCGCGGTTTCGCAGGCGGTGCGGGCGGCGGCCGCGAACACGGGCACGCGGCCGCTGACGCGCAAGGGCGGCTCCGTGATGGACGAGGACTGCGGCCTGCTGCTGGTGGTGGACAATACGTTCGCCTCGCCCGCGCTACAGACGCCGTTGGCGCTCGGGGCGGATCTGGTTCTACACAGTATGACCAAGTACCTGGGCGGGCATTCCGACGTCGTCGGCGGAGCGGTCGTCGCCCGGCGGGCCGAGACGCTCGTGCCGATCCGCTTTTTTCAGAACGCGGCCGGCGGCGTGCCGGGCCCGTTCGACTGCTTCCTCGTGCATCGCGGCATCAAGACGCTCTCGCTGCGGATGCGGGCGCACTGCGCGAACGCAAAGGCCATCGCCGAGTGGGCACTCAAACAGCCGAAGTTCGAGCGGGTGATCTACCCGGGGCTGCCGGATCACCCGGATCATGCCCTGGCCAAGCGGCAGATGTGCGGCTTCGGCGGGATGGTCTCGTGCGTGCTCAAGGGCGGATTCGACGCGGCCAGTGCGTTCATGTCCAGCACGAAGCTCTTCGCCTGCGCCGAGAGCCTCGGCGGCGTCGAGTCGCTCGTGAATCACCCGGCCGTGATGACGCACGCGTCGATCCCGCGCGAGGTCCGCGAGCGGATCGGCGTCGTCGACGGGCTCGTGCGGCTGAGCGTCGGAATCGAGGATGTCGAGGATCTGATCGCCGACCTGGAGGCGGCCCTGGCACGGGTGTGACGCGACGCTCGCCGGCCGGGCGCGAGCACACGCCGGCCGCGCCCGTAGAGCGGGACGCGACCGGCGTGAATTCACGACGCGCTGCGAGCCGTCCGGACTCCTGCGGATCGACTCTCGCTCGTCGATGCTGCTTCGCTTCGGGCGCGGCTATCGCACCCGCACCGTCGCCCAGCTCGACCAGTTCGACACGCCCGCGGAGTTGCCCGCACGCACGCGATAGCGGAAGCGGCCGGGACCCGACGGATCGGTGAACGTGGTGATGTTGGCGCCGACCGAGCCGACGATCGTCGTGCCGGTCCAGGTCCGGCCGACGCGCGTCTGGCGCTGAATCTCGAAATACGTCTCGTTGTTCGAGTTGTCGCTCCATGTCACGCGGGCTGAGTCATTACCCGCATCGGAGGCCGACACACCGCTCGGCGCCGCCGGCGGCGTCGAGTTCGGGTCCTGCACGTGCAGCGTGATCGCGTCCGTGTCCGGCGACCCGCCGGAGTCGGTCACGCTCGCGGTGATCGTATGCGTGCCGACGACCAGGTCGCTGCGGCTGAACGACGCGCCGGTGCCGATCTGGCCCTGGAGGCTCGACGTCCAGACGATGCTGCTGCTGATGTTGCCGTCCTCAGCGTCGCTGGCACTGCCGCTGAAGGTCACGTTCGTGCCGACGTTCACGGTCGTCCCGTCGGCGGGGGCCGTGATCGCCACCGTCGGCGGCGAGTTGCCGCCGCCACCGCCGGCCAGCGCCGCGGCCGCATTGACCACGCCCCCCGTAACCGTCCGCCCGGCCAGGGCCGACACCGGCCGGACCGTGTCGAAGATGCGCTGCCGCACCTGGCCGTACGTCCAGCCGGGATTCTGTGCGTAGACGAGCGCGACCACGCCGGCCACGTGGGGCGACGCCATCGACGTGCCGCTCGAGTACGCGTAGGAGTTGGTGATGTAGGTGCTGGCGATGTTCACGCCCGGCGCGCCGAGATCGACGCTGACCGAATTGTAGTTCGAGAAGGACGCCAGCCGGTCGTCGTTGTCCGTCGCGGCGACCGAGATGATGTTGTCCAGGTCATAAAGCGCGGGGTAGCTCGCCTGGCTGGTGCCGTTATTCCCGGCGGCCGCGACGAAGACATGCCCGACGCTCTTGGACGAGTTGATCGCGTTGTAGAGCGTCGATGAGTATCCGCCGCCTCCCCAACTGTTGTTGGAGACCTTGATGCCCTTGCCGGTGCAGTACTGCACGGCCAGCACCGCGTCCGACGTATAGCCGCCGTTCGGACCCAGAAAGCGCAGCGCCGCCAGCTTGCACGCCCAGTTCACGCCGGTCACACCCGTGCCGTTGTTTCCGACCGCGCCGACGGTGCCGGCCGTGTGCGTGCCGTGGCCGTCGCTGTCGCTGGGGTTGTTGTCGTCGTTGTAGAAATCCCACCCGTTTACGTCATCGACGTAGCCGTTGCCGTCGTCGTCGACGCCGTTGCCGGCGACCTCGCCCGGGTTGACCCAGATATTGGCCGACAGGTCCGGGTGATTGAGCTGCGTGCCCGTGTCGATGATGGCCACGACGAAGCTCGCGTCGCCCGTCGAGATGTCCCACGCCTCCGGACCGTCGATATCGGCGTCGGCCGTGCCGGGGTCGCCGTTGACCGTCTGCCCCGTGTTGTGAACGCCCCACTGGAGGTAGTAGTACGTGTCATTCGGCGTGCGATGCGGCCGCACGACCCAGTCCACCTCGGCGTAGTCGACATCCGGATGGCCGCTCAGCAGGGCGACCGCCTCGGCCGGATCGATACTGACCTCGACCAGCTCCGCGCCGGGGACGATCTCGAACTGCGTCAGCGCGCGCCCCCCGACGACGAAGCGCAGCGCCTCGCGATTCATGGCCGATGTGCCTTCGTTGAAACGGACGATGATCCAGTTCGGGGCGTACTCGAGCGTCGCATCCGCCTCCAGCTCGGCCACGGCCGCCTCGTGCGCGGCCTGGTACGCGTCGAATGTGCCCACCGCCCGCGACTGGCCCCAGGCGGCCGCCGCGCCCAGCGTCATGACAGCCATCACGCCGCTGCGGATCAGAAATGTGTGCAGCCTTCTCATAGATCGCTCCTGAAAGGACGCACGCCGGGCGACCGCAGCCCGCGGCCCCGAACCGCCCGGCGGATGTGACTCAACGAACCCAGCCTGGACGTGCACCCACGTCACTTGCCCAGCGCCGCGCGGCACGGCGGCCGCGCGTCAAGTGAATCCCTCAGCATCTCCAGCGAAGCAGCATCGGCACGAGAAACTCAGCCTGCGGTCAGGCCGTGCCGAGCGGTCAAACGGCGATATGAAAGCGGGCCGAGCAGATTTGCAGGGCCGATACGGCGCCCGATGCGGACGGCCCGCCACCTGGACACCCACTCTAGCCGCCGGTGGGCGGGCAACTCAAGCCGATTTGGGCCGGTCGAAGCACGATTTGCTACGGGTGCAGCCGTATTCGGACGCGGCCAGAGGCGTCCACCCGTCCGACGACGGCCGCCCGGGCCACACCCCGCCGCGCCAGCGCCGCCAGCAGGCCGTCGCACCGCTCCGCCGACACGCTCAGCAGCAACCCGCCCGACGTCTGCGCGTCCATCACCACCCCCGCCAGGGCCGGCTCGACGGCCGGATCGATCTCCAGCCGCTCACCCAGATACGCGCGGGTCGACTTGTGCGCACGCGTGAGCACTCCCGCCCGAGCCAGCTCCAGCACGCGATCCATCAGCGGCACGCGCCCGGCCTCGAGCACGATCGTCACGCCGCTGCCCTCGGCCATCTCGAACGCATGGCCGACCAGGCCGAAGCCGGTGATGTCCGTGCAGGCCGACGGGCCGATCTCGGCCGCCGCGTCGCGGGCCGCGCGGTTCAAGGTCGTCATGACCTCGACCGCCTCGCGCAGACCGTCTTCCCCGAGCTTGCCCGACTTGACCGCACTCGTGATCACGCCGCTGCCGAGCGGTTTCGTGAGCACGAGCAGGTCCCCCGGCCGGGCGGTCGCATTCGTCCAGATGCGCTTCGGATGCACCCGTCCGGTGACCGACAACCCGTACTTGACCTCCTTGTCGCGCACGCTGTGGCCGCCGACGATCAGCGCCCCCGCCTCGCGCACCTTGTCCGCCCCGCCGCGAAGAATCTCGACCAGCACGGACGGCTCCAGCTCCTCGTCCGGGAAGCCGACGATGTTGAGGGCCGTCAGCGGCTCGCCGCCCATGGCGTACACGTCGCTGAGCGCGTTGGCCGCGGCGATCTGGCCGAAGGTGTAGGGGTCGTCCACCAGCGGCGGGAAGAAATCGACCGTCTGCACCAGCGCCAGCTCCTCGCTGAGCGCATAGACCCCCGCGTCGTCGAAGGTCTCCGACCCGACGAGCAGCCGCTGATCCGCCACGGGCTGAAGCTGACGCAGCACCTGCGCCATCCCCGATTGGGGCAGCTTGCCGGCTCAACCCGCGCAGTTGGCGTAATCGGTCAATCGCTTCTTGCGGCCTTCGTTCATTTCGCCTCGTCGTGTGGCGCCGCACGCGGCGCTTGCCTCGCCGCCCCGCCGGTCGCAAACTCCCTGCCCATGGCCGGACAGACCCTGGCGGAGATTCGCTCACTGCTCCAGCGGCACGGGCTTGCGCCGCGGCACCGGCTCGGCCAGAACTTCCTGATCGATCTTAATCTTATGCGCAAGCTTGTCGCGGCGGCAGAGGTCGGGCCGGCGGATGTGGTGCTCGAGGTCGGCCCGGGCACGGGCTCGCTCAGCGAGATTCTGCTGGAGACCGGCGCGCGGCTGATCGCCGTGGAGCTCGACCGCGGCCTGCACGGGCTGCTGGCCGAGCGGCTCTCGTCGAACCCGCGCCTCATGCTGCTCCGAGGCGACGCGCTCGACAGCAAGCACGCGCTGAATCCCGCGATGCTCGAGGCGTGGCGGGCGCAGACGCCCGGCGCAGGCGGGGCACGAAAGCTCGTCGCCAACCTCCCCTACCAGATCGCCACGCCGCTCTTGATGGAACTGCTCGTCCAGGATTCGCCGCAAGTCGGGCGAATGTGCGTCACGATTCAGCGCGAGGTCGGCCAGCGGCTGCGGGCCGAGCCGCGCAGCGAAGCCTACGGCACCGCGTCGATCGTCACGCAGAGCCTCGCCCGCGTCGAGACGATCGCGACCCTGCCGCCGGAGGTCTTCTGGCCGCGGCCGAAGGTCAGCTCGCTGATGCTCGACATCCGGCCGCTGCCGGCCGACGCGCGCAATGTCGACGAGCCCGCCGCGTTCGCCGCGTTCGTCCGGGCGGCGTTTCTGCACCGCCGCAAGACGCTCCGCTATGCGGCCCGAAGCTGGGAAAACCCCGCCGCCGAGCAGATTCTTCAGGAGCTGGGAATCAGTCCGGATTGGCGCCCCGAGCAGGTCGCTCCAGACCAGTGGCGAGCCTGCTTTCGACGACTGCGGTCACGTCCGTCGAATTGAGAATCCGCGGCGCGATCTCCTGCTGTACGAAGCGCGGGCTGGTCGAGTCCAGATGCCCGCCGTAGTAGCCGAGCGACTCGAACTCCGGCCGCCAGGCGATGTTGACGATCTTGCCGCCGTGCCCGCGCGCCCGCAGCCCGACCACGCCGGCCGCATCTTCCGTGTAGACGCCGTCGATCGTGCCCGAGACGCGCATCGGCACGAGCAGCACGGCGTCATTCGGCGAGTAGTAGACGTAGACCTTGCCGGCCACGTTCCGCAGCGCCTTGCGCGCATCGAATCCGCTCGACAGGCTCGAGCTCAGCAGCACGACGTTGTCGACGCGGTAGCCCGGCTTCAGGTCCTCCAGCGCCCACATCGCCACGCCGGTGCCGGCGGAGAGCCCGACGAGATTCACCGGGCGGCCCGGGAACTTGTCGATGTATTCCTCGATGTGGCGGGCGAGAATTCCGGCCCGCAGGCGCGGATTGATGCGGACGACCTGGTCGATCGGGGCGAGCGGCCCCGGTGCGAGCGTCCAGTAGAAGGTCGCGACCTCCCCCTTGAAGCCCGCCTGCTCGAGACCTTCGCGGATACGGTCGTGGCCGCCGTCGAAGTTGCCGATGCCCGGACAGTAGAAAACGATGCCGTTCCGGGCGTTGGGCCCGAACGACGGGCCGCAGCCGCTCAGCCAGCACAATGCCAGCATCAGACACGCTGTACTCACGACTCGATGCATCATCGACCCCACGAGCGAATCGGCCGTCCGCCTCCAGCCCGGCGGCACCGCCTTGCCTCAATCGCTAGTCTCGACCACTCTCGGCCCCGCTCGAGCGAAACCCGCCGATCCGCACGTTCTCGGTCGGCTTCTCGTCGGGGTGCACCGCGAACACCTCGACCCGCGCGATATCCTCGAAGGGAACGACCAGCACGATCGCCCCCACCTTGTAGTTCTCATCCATCGGCACGCACTCCATCGCCAAGGCGCTGCTCATGCCGATGTCGGCCATCTCCTGCATTTCGTACGTCAGGCCGTCCTTCAGATAGAGTATTACCCGCGTCTCAAGCTCGTCGCGGTACTGCGCCTCGCTCCGCCCGCGACGCCCCCCCGCCTCGGACTCGGCCGCGAACTTCCGGGCCGCACAGCGCCGCTTGGCCTCCTCCTTCAGACGTTCCAGCCCGCCGTGGTGGAACCAGTCGTAATTGAACATGCACCCTCTCCCCGCGGCCACCGGCCGCGCGGCCATATCTGGTTGATGCCGCTCTGACAGCCCAAGTATCATCGTCGACCGTGACGGCCGTCGACAAATCCATCCTCGTCAAGCAGATGGCGATCTCGCTGGGCTTCGACCTCGTGGGAATAACGAGTGCGGGACCGCTCACCGGCGCCGGCTATTATAGGAACTGGCTGGCGGCCGGCTATGCGGGCTCCATGAGCTATCTGACCCGCAACGTCCCAATTCGTGAGGATCCCTCGCGATTATGGCCCCAGGCGCGCTCAATTATCTGCGCCGCCGTCAGTTACAACTCAGCCGATAAGGGTCGCAGCCCCCCGCCGACGGTGAATTCCCCCGTGGGCCTCATCTCATCATATGCCCGCGGCGACGACTATCACGTCGTGCTTCGAAAAATGCTCGAACGTCTCGCCGATGAAATCGCCGCGGCCCTGGGCGAGGACTTCGAATGGCGGGCCTATGTCGATACCGGACCGCTCCTGGAGCGAACACTGGCGGCCGCGGCCGGCCTGGGCTGGGTGGGAAAGCACACGCTCCTGCTGCATCCGCGGCTGGGCTCGTACCTGTTTCTGGGCGAACTGGTCACGTCGCTGCGACTCGCGCCGGATGAGCCCATCGCGGATCACTGCGGCACCTGCACGCGCTGCCTGGATGCCTGTCCGACGGAGGCCTTTCCACGGCCGTACGTGCTCGACGCGACCCGCTGCATCTCCTACCTGACGATTGAACACCGTGGCGAGGTCTCACGCGAGCTGGCCGAGAAATCGCAGAACTGGGTCTACGGCTGCGACATCTGCCAGGAAGTCTGCCCCTTCAACAGCAAGGCTCCGCCGACACGCCACGACGCGTTCATTCGCCAGCACCTGCCCGCCGCGATCTCACTGCTCGACTTGCTCGCACTGGACCGGGAGCGGTATCGCGAACTGACGCGCGGCACGGCGGCCGATCGGGCGAAACTTCACATGTGGCAGCGGAACGCCGCCATCGCGCTGGGCAACCAACCACGGCTGTCCGACGAGGAGGCCGCGGCTCTGCGCCGGGCGGCCGAGCACGGCGAGCCGTCCGTCCAGGCGGCAGCCCGGAACGCACTCGCCCGGCACGGGCGCGGCGGCGAGCCATGCTGAGTTCCGTTTCCCCTTCCGCCGGCGAATGTCGTTCTCTGATTGAACGAAGCCCTTCCACGAACGCATCGGCCGTGTGGCCGGTGCGAACGGTTCATTCTGATCGTGGAGCCGCTTCGAGAGGAGCCAGCCATGCGAA
Organism: uncultured Planctomycetales bacterium; assembly: GCA_964643885.1. Lineage (GTDB taxonomy): Bacteria > Planctomycetota > Phycisphaerae > UBA1845 > Fen-1342 > CAADGL01. Next base: position 130,513 of record CAZXUI010000001.1, on the reverse strand, counting down.
TGAACCGAAACTTGCAGCGTGCGGGAGCGGCGGCCGGAGCGGCGCTCGTCCTCGGAGGCACGGCGGCCCCGGCGGCCGCGGAGGCCTTCATCCACCTGCGGAGCTACAACGTCAACAACATTTTCACGGGGGCGGCCGGGAGCCCCGGCCAGCGCGTCGGCGACGTCGTTTATGACGGGACGAACGTCTATCTGGCCGGCTATCACCAGATCGGCGGCGGCGGCCCGGCGGGACTGGCGCGGGTCAACAACATCCTCGGCATCCCGAGCGGAACGGCGCTGGCGCCGGCGTGGGTCGTCTCGCTCAATCACGCCGTGATTCCGAACGACTCGCGCGTCGTCTACGAGCCGTCGCTGAACCAGCTCTACCTCGGCACGGGCTTCGTGAACACGAGCGTCGGGCCGGATGTCTCCGGCGTGCGCGTGCTCGACCCGGCCACCGGCTTGCAGCTCTGGCCGACGCGAACGCCGGGTTCGTACGGCGCGATCAACCAGATCGACTCGATCGATATCGACCCCGGCTTGGGCGGCGCCGGGCCGCTGTTTCTGGGCGTCGAGGACCGCTTCGACCCGTTCATCCGCACGGGCGACATCATCAGTGCCTCGAACATCGCGCCCGGCTTTGCGACCTACACGCTTCGCTCGCACGATCTGAGCTTCGCGCCGAACGGCGACGCCTGGTCGCATGCGATCGATGCAGCCACGGGCGTGGGCGCGATCGTCTCGCAGCAACGCATCGCGCCGCTGATGCTGGCCGCGCCGGTGCCGCTCGTGACTTTCCCCGAGCCCGACGGCCCGCAGGCGACCGTGCTCTACCTGCCGCTTTCACAGGTCTTTCCCGCCGAGCCCGACCTGCTGCTGTTCAATCAGCGCGGGGGGCCGCCGGAGGTGCAGGTGATCACGACGGCGGGCGTGGTGCGCTCGCCGATCAAGGGCGATGAGCCGACGGTCGACGGCGGCTCGCCGCCGCCCTTCGCCAACTGGGAGCTGAATTACAGCTACCACATCACGCCCATCGGCGGGATGCTGCTGTTCGTCGTGCACGGCGGCACCGGCGCCGGCGGCATGGCCGACCGACTCGAGATCTACGCCGTCTGCGACGCCCTGCCGGTGGGCGATCTGGACGGAGACGGCTGCGTCGACTTCGACGATTTGCTGATCCTGCTCGGGTGCTACGGGCCGTCGCCGTGCGGCGACGTGGACGGCGACGGCGACACGGACTTCAACGACCTGGTCGGGCTGCTGAGCAACTACGGGACGTGTTGCTACTAGGGATCACTGAGACCCGCGGGGCTGCCGGGTGAAACGTTCGCGGCGGTACGGGGCTGCATCCCTTGGGGTGACAGCCCCGACGCCGCGCGCGTCCGTCCAGCCACCAGTCCATCGCAATCAGCACCAGAACGCCGGCTGCCGGGACGACGCTTCAGCCCTCCCCTTGCTTTTGCCCCCCCTCTTGCGGAGAATCCGTTGCTCGGGCAGCCGGCGCCGCCCCGCGCTCGGTCCGCTAAGTGATTGCCGCGGCGGCCCTCGGCGAGACCGCACGCGGACCGCCCCAGCCGCCGGCCACGCCGGCCGCGCGGCCGGCGCAAACCAGCCAATACAGGGTCTGAACGGATGGCTCGACGTCGCAAGAAGCTCGGTGAAATCCTGGTCGGCTGGAACATCGTCTCGCCCAACGACCTGGCGGACGCGCTGGCCTACGCCCAGCAGCACCACAAGCGGATCGGCGAGGCGCTGGTCGAGCTCGAGCTGGCCGGCGAGGAGGACGTCACCAAGGCCCTGGCCACCCAGTTCGACCTCGAATACGTCGACCTCGACAAGAACGTCTCCGTACCCTCGGCCCTCGGCCTCGTCCCGGCCGACCTGATCATGAAGCACAAGGTCCTCCCGCTCAAGCAGGAGGACAACCGCCTGAAGATGATCATCTCCGACCCGCTCGACCTCGAGCTGCTCGACATGATGCGCTTCCGTCTGAACATGGAGATCGAGTGCGCCCTGGCGCCGCGCTCCAAGATCCAGCGCTTCATCGACACGTTCGTCGACAAGGGCACCTTCGGCGGCACGAGCATGGACGAGGCGATCGAGGAGATCGACCGCGACCGCGACCTGCACGAGAAGGAGAACGAGGCCCTCAAGCGGGCCAAGCTCGCCGACGAAGGCGAGGACGCACCGGTCATCCGGCTGCTCAACCTGCTGATCGGCGAGGCGGTGCGTCAGCGCGCCAGCGATATTCACGTCGAGCCGATGTCCGACCGCGTCCGCGTCCGCTACCGCATCGACGGCGTCTGCATCGTCCGCGACAACATCCCCAAGAGCATGCAGGGACCCGTCATCGCGCGCCTCAAGATCATGAGCGGCATCGACATCGCCGAGAAGCGCCTGCCGCAGGACGGCCGCATCAAGATGAAGATCGGCGGCGGCCCGATCGACTTCCGCGTCAGCTCCCTGCCCGCCTATCACGGCGAGAGCGTGGTGCTGCGTATTCTGCGGCCGGATTCGGTCAAGATCGGCGTCACGGGCCTGGGCTTCGAGGAAGAGGACTACGCCCGCTTTCAGCGCATCATCCGCCAGCCCAACGGCATCTTCCTGGTGACCGGGCCGACCGGCTCCGGCAAGACGACGACGCTCTACGCCGCGCTTCAGGAGCTCAACCGCCCGGACCGCAAGATCATCACCGCCGAGGACCCGGTCGAGTACAACTTCACCGGCATGAACCAGTGCCAGGTGCGCGAGGACATCGGCCTGTCGTTCGCCCGCATCCTCCGCGCCATGCTGCGACAGGCGCCCAACATCATCCTTGTCGGCGAGATTCGAGACCGCGAGGTGGGCGAGGTGGCCATCCAGGCCGCCCTCACCGGCCACCTGGTCTTCAGCACGCTCCATACCAACGACGCCCCCAGCGCCCTGACGCGCCTGATCGACATGGGCATCAAGCCCTTCCTGGTCGCCAGCTCGATCCAGGCGATCATGGCCCAGCGGCTCGTCCGCGTGATCTGCCAGGAATGCAAGGAGATCGACCCCTCACCCAATCGCTTCATGCTCAAGCTATTGGGCATCACCGACGAGGACCTCGAAGGCAAGCACGTCTACCGCGGCCGCGGCTGTAAGCGCTGCGGCAACATCGGCTACCGCGGCCGGCAGGGCCTGTTCGAGATGCTCGAGATGACCAACACCCTGCGTGAGCTGGCCTTCAAGCGGGCGCCGACGAACCTGATGCGCCGGGCGGCCCGCGAAAGCGGCATGCGCTCGCTGCTCGACGACGGCAAGGCGAAGATTCTCCGCGGCATCACCACGCCCGAGGAGGTCGCCCGCATCGCCCAGCTCGAGGGCGTCATCGCCGAGGACTAGCTGCGGCACCATCCACAGCTCATCGAAGCGTGGCTGGTCGAAATGACCGCGATCCGGGGAGCGCGGGCGTCCCGCCGGCATGATCCGAGCTGCGACCCCGAGTCTGCACCGAGCCGCGACCGTCGGTCTGCACCGAGCCGCGACCGTAAGGGAGCGGGCCGATTCGAGAGCGATTCCCGCGTGCACGCGCCGACACGCACACACCTCAAAGATTACGCAGGTGTTGATGATAGGTGGATGTCATTCGGCGCTGCGCGGGCGGCGCGCCGCCCCCAGCCCGCTCCCTCACGGTCGCGGCTCTGTTCCGCGCGACTCTGTTCCGTCGCGGCTCTGTTCCGCGCGGCGCGGCTGGTGCGGGCGAGACGCCCGCGCTCCCCAATACGCGCGGCTCGAATCAGACCGCGGACCGGTCCATGTCCCGCTTGAACTCTCTCTACTCCCCCAGCGCCCGCGGCCCGAGCGTCGCGACGCAAAGCTCATCCGCCCGCAGCCCCCGCGCATAACGAACCACATCCTCCACCCGCACGCGCCGCAGCGCCGCCAGCTTCGGCTCCAGCCCCAGCGGCCGCCCGAAATGAAACAGATCGTCGCTCAACAGCGATGCCCGCGCCCGCGTCAGGTCATCCTCCGTCTGCGCGTGCGCGATCAGGCTGCTGCGCGCCCGCTCAACCTCCTCCTCGCTCAGATCGCGCCCCACCCGCCGAATCTCCCGCAAGAGCGTCCTGTACGTCTTCTCGCAGCGCTCCGGCGTCGTGCTCGCCCCGATGTGAATCACGCCCCGCCCGCGCGGCTGCTCGTGCCACGCGCCGACCCAGTAGACCAGCCCCTGCTTCTCACGCACCTCGACAAACAGCCGCCCGCTCATCCCGCCCGAAAGCACCCCGATCAACACCTGCTCGGCCGCAAAGTCCGCGTGCCCCTTCGGCATCCCAGGCAGCGTCATCGCGATGTACTGCTGCTTGAGCGCCTTGTCCCGATGCAGCCGGGCCGGCTTGAAGGCGAAGTCGGCCACGTCCCGGCCGGCCGGCCGGCCGTCGCCGAATCCGCGGAAGTGTTGCTCGATCCGCCGCGCCAGCCGCTGCGGGTCCACCCGCCCCGCGACAGCGACCTGAAGCCGCCCGACGCAGTAGCCGCGCTTCCAGTGCTCGCGAACGAGCTGCGGTGTGATGCGCGGCAGCGTCTCCGGCTCGCCGTGCGGGTTGCGGCCATAGACCGGCCCGAGCGTGAGCCGCTGAATCATCACCCGCAGCAGATCGGAGGGCTCGTCCTCCAGGTGCTTGAGCTGCTCGAGCCCCAGCCGGACCGCCACCTCGCAGGCCTCGTCCGGAAAGGTCGGCCGGCAAAGCATCTCGGCCACGAGCTCGACCACGTCCTCGGCGAATTCCGGCAGACACAGCACACGAATCAGCGCCGACTGCCGCCCGCTGGCCGTGCCCCACTGCGCCCCCAGCGCATCGAACGCGTCCGCCAGCCCCCGCCCGTCATACTTCGCCGTTCCCTTCGAGAGCGTCTGCTCGACGATCGACCCGATGCCGATCAGCTCCTCCGGCTCGTCGGCCACGCCCGTCAGCACGCGGAAGCACATCGCCACCGTGTCGCGCTGCGGCAGCACGTCCGCGGCGAACTCCGCCCCGCACGGCAGCATCTCGTGAACGAACTGCGTCGCGATCTGCGCTCCCGCGGCCCGGTCCATCAATGCTCCACCGGCGTGCCCAGCAGCGGCTCGAGCCGGGCCAGCTTCTCGCGCAGCAGCTCCTGGCTGGCGGCCTCCATGTTCAGCCGCAGCAGCGGCTCGGTGTTCGACGCCCGCACGTTGAACCACCATTCGTCGTATTCCACCGTGATCCCGTCGAGATAGTCGATCTTCGCGTCGGCATACGCCGCCGCCAGCTTCTTGAACGTCCCCTCCTTGTCCTCGTTCTCGAAGTTCCGCTCACCGCTGGAGGCGTACACGTCCAGCGGCCGGATCAGCTCACCCAGCGACCGCCCGCTGCGCGTCATCGCGTTCAGCACGGCGATGAACGCCATCATGCCCGAATCGCAGTACCAGTAGTCGCGGAAATAGAAGTGCCCGCTCAGCTCGCCGCCGACCACCGCGTTGAACTCGGCCATCGCTTTCTTCATAAAGACGTGCCCGACCCGCTGCCGCCGCGGCGTGCCGCCGTGCCGGCGGATCGTCTCCGGCACGATCCGGCTGCTGCGCAGATCGTAGACGACCGTCCCGTTCCGCTCGTTGCTCAGATACTCGGCCGCCAGAAGCGCCGTGACCAGGTCGCCGCGGATGATCTCCGCGTTCTCATCGACGAACACGCACCGGTCCGCGTCCCCGTCGAAGCACGCCCCCAGGTCCGCCTTCTCTTCGCGCACCGCCCGCCGAAGCTGCTCCAGGTTCGCCGCCACCAGCGGATTCGGCGGATGCACGAAGCGCCCCTCGTGCTCGAAGTTCAGCCGCGTCACGTGCAGGTTGCGCACGCCCGAAAAGAGAATCGGGAACCACCGACCCGCCATCCCGTTCGACGCATCGACCACCACGCGCAGCGGCCGCGGCTCGAGCAGGTACCTCAGCAGGTAGTCGCGATAGGGCTGCGACAGGTCCATCGGCACGACGCTCTCCAGCGTCGGCACCTTGTGCCGCGCGATCGCCTTGGCGATCCGCTGAATCTCCGCCAGCCCCGTGTCCTGCCCGATCGGCTTGCCCTTCGGCCCGCATATCTTGAAGCCGTTGTAGTTCTCCGGGTTGTGGCTGGCCGTCGTCTGCGCCGCCCCGCAGCACTTGAGATGGTTCGCCGCGAAGTAGATCTGCGACGTATCGACCATGCCGATGTCGATCACCGGCGTGCCCGTCGCGACCGCCCCCTCGATGAACGCCCGCGACAGCGCCGGGCTGTGCGTCCGCATGTCGCGGCCGACCACCAGCCGGTTCAGCTCCGCATCGCTGCGGTCGTAGCCGCTCAGCAGGCTCCGCAGAAACTGGGCCGTCGCGTTGCCGATCCGCCACGCCACGTCCTCGTTCAGCGGATCGGGCACCGTCGCCCGCACGTCGTACGCCTTGAAGACCTTCTCGATCATCGCCTGCTCACCCGGCTTGCCGGCCGCGGGGCTCAGACGCTGCCCTACGACCGTCGCCTCAAAGGGCGGATTATCGCGCTCGTCGTCGTTGAACTGGCACCCCGGACACTTGTGGAAATTCGCCCGCCGCCGGCCCAGACAGACCGCGTCGGAGATCCGCAGTTGCTCTTCGCCCGGACAGTAGCGGTAATAGTCGCGATCGGCCTTCGCCACGAATCGTCCCTGCCATCCCTCGGCTTTGCGGTCCTTCTGCGCGGATGCTAGCAGGACCGGCCGGGGTCGGCTACTCTCGCGGCCGGCGTCGAAACCGGGACACGGACTCATGGCGACCGCATTCGGAATGTCCTATCCGCTCTGGGCTGGCGAACTCGCCGCACGCGACCTGCTTGGCGCCGCCGCCAGCGAGGTCGGCGTGCAGTTCCTCACCATCCCGGCCGTCAGCGGCCCGCTCGACTCCATCCTCTTCGACGCCGACGATCGGCCGCACCCTGTCCGCATCGATGATGGCTGGCACTATCCGCCCGAGCAGACCCACTACGCCCGCGGCTCGCTCCGTCCGAAGGCGGCCCACTGGTTCGGCCGCCGCAACCTGCTCGAACCGATCCTCGAGACGGCCGCCCGGCACACACTCGCCGTTCGCTTCGCGATCGATCTCCGCGGCGTCCGCCGACTGATGGACGGCGGCGAGCACCTGGTGATGCGCTCGGCCGGCGGCGAGCCCCTGCCCGATGCCGGCCCGTGCGTCTGCCAGCCCGCCCTGCGCGAGCTGCTGCACGCGACGATCGACGACCTGGCCCGATTCTCGCCGGCCGCCATCCGCCTTCAGCACTGGGCGCTCGACACGGCCACGGGCGCTTCGTCCCGGCCGCTCGGCTGGCACACCCGCGCCCGGCAACTGCTCGACACCTGCTTCTGCGACGCGTGCCGGCAGATCGCCGTCGCCGCGGGCATCGATCCGGATTTCGCCGCCCGAAGCGTGACGGTCAGGTTGCAGAAGCTGCTCGGCCGCGCCGGCCCCGCGACCCCCAGCCGCGCGCCGGCCGAAGACCCCGTGCTCGATTCCTACGTGCGTGTCCGGGCTGAGGACGTCAGCCGCTGGCTCGAAGCGCTGACCAAGACGCACGCGGCACCGGCGTGGGAAACACAGCTCGCGGGGGCCGCGGATGCGGCCGCCGTACCGCCGGGCTGGAGGCCGGCCATCGCCTTGCTCAGTGGTTCGGCCGGCGCGAGCCTCGACCCGGCCGACACCGATCCTGATGCCTCGGCTGGCGGGCCGGAGAACCCGGCCACTGCGTCTCGGGGCGGCGCGCTGGCCGCGGCCCGGGCGGGCGCGGCCCTGCTGGTCCCGGCCTGGCGGCCGACGTTTGGCGACGGGGCAGCGCTCGTCCGCGCTACCCACGAGCTGGCGGCGGCCGGCGCGGCCTCCATCGAATACACCGACCTGGCGACGAGCCCGCGTGAAGCGATCGACTGGTGCAAGCAGGCGGTGCGGTACGCCCGCCGCGCCCTCGCCGCGACCTGAACCGCTCCGCGCAGACGTTTTGCACCGAGCCGCGCGCGTGAGTGATCCGAGCCGCGACCGTGAGGGAGCGGGCTGGGGGCAGCGCGCTGCCCGCGCAGCGCCGGATGACATCCACCTATCACAAACACCCGCTCAATCCTCCAGGTGTGCGTCTTTCGGCGCGTGTACGCGGGAATCGCTCTCAAATGGGCCCGCTCCCTCACGGTCGCGGCTCGGAGCAGACAGCAGGCGAAACGTCCGCGCGCCCCGATCACGCGCGTTCTGAATTCGGCCGTACGGGCGAGACGCCCGTATCACCCGAACAACTGCGGGCGGGACGCCCCCCCAGCTACTCGATCAGCGCCGCGCAGCACGTGACGTGCGTCTCGGACTCGAAGTCGACAGCCTGATGATAGCGCAGGATCCGGCAGGCACGCTGCGGCAGCGCCCGCAGCAGCGCGTAGATGCAGCCGACGCTACAGATGCGGGTCGCGTTTTGCGTCTCGCGCACGTCGGCGACGAACTGCTCCTCGCGCCGCTGCTCGAGCAACGAGAGCAGCCGGCGATCCTCCTCGGCGATCACCTTGAGAAACGTGCGGTCCGTCGGCTCGGGCTCGCCGAAGCGCTGGCCGACGTGGCTCAGGTCCGCCCCGGCGATCAACACGGTCGAGCGCGGGTCCGCTGCGATCAGCTCCGCCAGGGCGTCCGCGAACTCGCCCAGATCGGGCCCCGCGCCGTCGAGCGGCCGCAGACCCGTGGGCCCGGTCGGGTCGGGACAGAGCACGGGCACGACCTGGAAGGCGTGGTCCTCGAGCGCGACCTGAAGCAGGTGCACCTGAAGCTCGACGGAGTGCTCGGCCAGATGATCGAATTCACGCGCCGCCAGATCGAAGCCGAGCCGGCGATCGAGCGACTCGAGGAACGCCCGGTCGGTCGGAACCCGGCCGAGCGGCGTGAGGAAGTCCTTGCGGGTCGTGACGACGGAGCGAGCGCGGCCGAAGTGATTCGTGCCGAGGATGACGTAGCGATCGGCCCGCGGCGCGCGGGCCAGCGTGGCGTAGGCGTCGGCATAGCAGGGTGCGCCGCGGGTGTAGTCCAGATGCGGCGCGATCAGCCCGGCCAAGCCGGCCGCGTCCGCCGGCTCGCCGGTGGCGAGCAATTGCTCGAGCTCGTCGCGCATCCGGGCCGGGTTCCCCCAGACCTCGCGGTTGTCGCGGGCGTCCGAGGCGCGGTACGCCTCGGCCCGCAGCGTGTAGGCGGCCGCGAAGCGCTCGTTGTCGAGCAGCAGCGCCTGATCTAGGGAAGTGAGCAGGTGCTGGAACTGCTCGGCCGGCAGCGGCTCGCCGAATTCGGCCTCGAACAGCTCGGCGATGTCGTCCGCGGTCCGCCGGCCGTCGAGATGCGCGGCCACGAAATACCCCGCCAGCGAAAGCGCGAGCGGGCTGTCGCAGATGCGGGAATTGTCGCGCAGTGCCACGAAAACCTCGTTTTCCTCGTTGCGGAACGGGAGCACATCGATCGTTCGGAGGGCGGGCAGCCGGCCGTCGTTCACTGCGCAGCTCCCTGTGCCTGCGGCGAGGAGGATGACTCCGCGGGGCCGATCCCGGACGCGGAGGAGACCGACTCGTCCGTCGCCTCGGCCGGCAGGTGCTCGAACTCTTCCAGTTCGTCGCGGCGCGGCAGGTGCGCGCCCAGCAGCGGGACGAGCACGCCCGGCAGCGCCCAGAAGAGCTGGATGAGCCGCACCGCGAGGGCAAGCGCGAAGGCTTGAGAAGCGGCGTTGAGCCCGCCGCGGGTGAAGAACTCGACGTAAATGAACTCCATCACGCCGAAGCCCTGCGGCGGGGCGATCGGAATCGCGGCGATCATGAATCCGATGGGCACGCAGACGAAATAGAGCGCGATCCCGCCGCCCATCGCCAGTGACTTGGACATCACGAACGCGCTGAAAACGACCAGCACCTGGAGCGTCAATGTGAGCAGAAGGCACAGCGCCAGCAACGGCACGTGCCGGCGGAGTGCGACCGTGGCCCGGCCGATCCGCAGCAGGTGTTCGCCGGCCGGCAGCCGCAGCAGAAAGTCGCGCAGGCCGAAGCGGCCGCGCAGACGGCTGCTGAAGACGATCGACGCGGCGACGGCCAGTCCGCACCAGATGACCGCCAAGCCGCCAGCGATGGAGCGGAAGACGTGCGCGTCCCATTCGAGCGTGCGGGCGGAGATCAGGAACATCACCGAGGCGAGCGAAACGAGGCCGAGCAGGCCGATCATGCGATCCAGAAAGACGGTCGTGATCGCCTCGGTCTTCTGGTGCGTATAGAGCGAGACGTACCAGGCCTTGACCAGATCGCCGCCGGTCGTGCCCGGCAGGGCGAAGTTGAAGAAGTTTCCGGCCAGCGTGAGCTTGACCGCCTGCCACCAGGTGAGCCGCACTTCCTGGATCGCCAGCATCCAGACCAGGCGCTGCGCCGAGAGAAGCGGTACGGGAACGAACAGGAGCAGGGCGAGCGCGGCGTAGCCCAGGCGCATCGTACGCGTGACGCTGACGATCCCGTACTCGATGTCGGGCAGGTGATCCTCGCCGACGCGCCGCACGGCGTCCGGCGGGACGACCTCAACACGGCCGTCGTCGCGGCGGATCTCGTAGCCGCCCGCCAGCTCGCGCTGAAGGACCGGCCGGGTGCCGTCCGTCAGGGCGATGCGGTCGTACCAGGTGACGTTGAAGTACAGATAGACGATGGCGACGGCGCACAAGCCGTAGCGAAAGAGCCCGAGCAGCCATCGAAGCCAGGGGCGCTGTGTCATTCCGCGTCTTGTGCCTCGCGTGAGCCCGCAACGTCGCGGCTCGGTACTTCGTAGACCTCGTAGGCCGTCGCCCCGGACGCGCGCCGCTGCGACTCGACCAGCCGCAGGCCGGCGGCAGCCAGCCGCGCCACCCACGCTTTCGTCACGACCTCGGGAAAGCCGTACGTGGCGGCAAGCCGCCGGATTTCGTCCCACGAGAATATCACATGCGTCACGTTTTGGGTACGCAGCCACTCGACGCAGGCCGCGGCGTCGGCGCCGGATGCGGCCAGCTCCAGCCACGGGTCGCGGCTGAAGACGACGGTGTAGTGCATTGGGCGGTCGACGTAGAAGACCGCCGCATCGCCGACCAGCCAGAGCCGCGCGTCGGGCGGCGTGGCCGCGTTGTAGGGATGCGTGTCGCGCAGGACGTCCCAGCGGCCGAGCATTTGAGAGAGGCTCACGTTGGTGGTCCGCTTCCAGCTCGTCGCGTGCGGCACGAGCTCACCGATGAGCATCAATCCGCCGTGCAGCGCGGAAAGGACCGCGACGACGAGGAGAGCGCCGCGCAGGCGCAGCAGCAGCCGGGCGGCGGGCGGCGGTGCGTCGCCATGACGCGCCGGGGCTGGCTCGGCGCCGGGACGAAACGCATCGCCGGCCAGCAGAGCGAGCGGAACGATCAGCGGCACGACGAAGCGGCCGGGCACGTGCGTCGCGCCGATCCACACACCGAGCATCAGCACGGCCCAGAGAATGAGCAGGCGGGTGTCGCGGCCTCCCGCCAGCGCGCCGGCCGCCGCGACGAGGAACAGCCCGTAGCCGAACAGGCTCTGCGAGAGCCAGGGGGCGTCCGGGCGCAGAGTGCCGAACAGCTCGCGGGCCGCGATGCGCAGCCTGGCCGGCAGCGGGCGATCCGCCTCGGGCAGCGTGTGGCCGCGTCGCCACTGCGCGTCCTGCTCCGCGCTCCAGGCCCGGCCGCCGAGCAGCGAGTACGCGAACGGATAGACCGGATTGCCGCTGTGCAGGGCGTTGCGGATCATCCAGGGGCTGAATGCGGCCAGCGCGGCCGCGCCGAAGAGCGCGAAGCGAAGCAGTCGCGTCGCCATCCCGGTCTGCATCACAATCAGCCAGGACAGCCCCAGCGCGACCGGGACGAGGGCGATCGCGGTGTACTTGCAGCCGGCCGCCAGGCCGGCGCAGACTCCCGCGGCGAGGGTCATTCGAAGCGGAGTGGCGGAGGGCGCCTGCATTTCGTCGCGAATCAGGCCGGCCGCCACGGCCGCACAAAGCAGCACGCCGTTTTCGACGTAGGCCAGGCAACCGGCGTACGCTAGCCAGGCGCAGCCACCGGCCAGCAGCGCGACGACGAGGCGGCCGCGGCCGGGCGGCGACCAGGCCGCCAGCGCGACCACGGCCAGCACGCCCAGCATCATGTGCAGCAACTGTGCCGCCGAGCCGGCTTCGTGCGGCGAGCCGGCCAGGTGCATGAGCAGGTAGTAGAGAATCTCGACCTGCTGCGGAAACGATGCATAAACATTGTGCGGCAGGAACTCGATCCGGCCGGCTTCGAAGTATTCGCGCGGGGCCTGGAGGTGATACTCGAGCGCATCGTAGCCGCGGGCCTCGTCCGTCCAGATCAAACCCGGCGGCAGGCTCGCTCCGAACAGCGCGATGCCGAGCGGAATCGCCAGCGGCAGCAGAAGCGCGGCCGGGCGCACGGCGGCGGCGAAGGAGAACGGCCTCGGACGATGGGGGACACTCGCCGCACTGCTCTGTGCCGCCATGCCCCCGCGAAGGCCAAGATAAGAGATTCCCGCGGCCGCCCCGGCCGCCAGCAGTGCCAGGGCGACCGGGCGGCTCATCCACCCGGCCATTCCGAGCGCGAGCGTGAGAGCGCCGAGGATTCCCCAGCCGAAGGGCAGTGCCACGCAAAATCGCTTGACCGCGGCCGCACCGTCCACCCGGTCCGCGCCGTGCGACGCGAGGCACCACGCCGCCGGCCAGGCTCCCAGACCGGCCGCCGCGAGCAGCACCGCGCCCACCAGCAGCAGGTCCATCAGCAGGAAGGCCCAGATGTGCGGCGACGCGATGGTCAACCCGGCGGCCGCGGCCACCACGACCACGACGGCCGCCGCCGGAATCGGGTAATCGCCGTGCGACGGGGGCGAGTGCACGCCCGGAACGGCCTGGGACGGCGCTTTGCGACTCACGAGGTGATGCCCAACTGCTGCATGGCCGCGTCCGCCGTGTGGTCGATCAGCATCGCGATGGTCATCGGCCCCACGCCGCCGGGGACGGGAGTAATCAGGCCGGCCCGCGCCGCGGCCGCGTCGAAATCGACGTCGCCGATGTTGCCCGGGTTGTAACCCGCATCGATGACGACGCTGCCGGGCTTGATCCACGGGCCCTGCACGAATCGCGGCCGGCCGACGGCGGCGATCAGCACATCGGCCCGGGCGACGATCTCGCCCAGGTTGCGCGTGCGCGAATGGCAGAGCGTGACGGTCGCGTGGGCGTTGATCAGAAGAGAGGCCATCGGCCGGCCGAGGATGGGGCTGCGGCCGAGGACGACGGCGTCCGCCCCGTCGAGCGGCACGTTGTACTCGGCGAGCAGTCGCATGATGCCGGCCGGCGTGCAGGGTATGAACGCCGGCATGCCGAGGATGACGCGGCCAAGCGTGGTGGATGTGACGCCGTCGACATCCTTGGTGACGGGGATGGCCTCGAACGCGGCCCGCCGATCGATCGGATCGGGCACCGGGTGCTGGAGCAGGATGCCGTGAACCGCCGGGTCGTCGCCCAGGCGGCGGATCTCGGCGACGAGCCGGTCCGTCGTCGTGCTGCGCGGCAGCTCGAGCATGACGGAGCGCATGCCGACCTCTTCGCAGCGCCGCCGCTTCATGCGGACGTAGGTGGCGGAGGCCGGGTCGTCGCCGACGAGCACGGTCGCCAGCGACGGCACGACGGCGCTGAACGAGCGGATTCGCTGCACTTTCTCGGCGGCGCCGGCAAGGATGCGCTGAGCCGGCGTTCGCCCCTCCATCAGCCGCGCCGCGTGTGTCGATGGCATGAACAGAGCATAACAGGAGCAATGCGGTGTGTCAGTTGCGGGCCGCGGGCTACGGACAGGCGGTGCCGTAGCGGGCGAGAAAGGCCGTCAGGTCGGTGAAGTCGGTGTCGCCGTCGCCGTCGAGATCGCCGCCCGGACCGGAGCCGAAAGACGCCAGCAGCAGCACCAGATCGCCGAAGCCGACCTGGCCGTCGCCGTCGAAGTCCTCGGGGCAGGGAAGCAGGCCGCCGATCTCGACCCGCCAGCCTTCTATGTGGCCAGCCGGGTTGTCACCGTAGCCGGCGATGAAACGCCCGTCGGCCGAGACGGACACCGCGATCCGCAGCCGCCAGTCGGCCACTTCGCTGACGCCGCGCGACAGAAGCAGGTCGCGCAGACTGCGCATGCCGTCCGCCTTCGTCCAGACGGCCGCCTCCGGCCCGTCGACGCCGCTGCCCTGCCCGACGATTACGTCGCCATTCAGGGACGCGCCATGCGCCGCGCTTTCGCCGCTGCCGCCGGGGATGTCGCCCAGCGGAACGATTCCTGCCGCTGCGCTCCAGGCGAAGGCCTCGTAGCCCGCGTTCGAGGATGAATAGCCGACGATGACGCCGCCGTCGTTCGAGATGGCCGTCGCGAAGCTCGCGAACGACCCGCCCGGCAGGTCGCCGATGCCGATCATGCTTGTGGCGCTCGTCCAGCGAAATGCCTGCGGGCCGTCGGTCGAGACGGACCATCCGACGACGATCGAGCCGTCCCCGGACACGTCCTGCGCGACGCTCGACATGCTGCCGCCGGGCAGATCGCCGAGGCCGACCATCCCGCCGGCCTGCGTCCAGCGAAAGGCCTCGTTGCCGGCGGCCGTGGTGCCGTATCCGACCAGCACGGTGCCGTCGTTCGAGACGCCGTTGGCTTCGCTGTAAAACCCGCCGCCGGCGAAATCGCCCAGGCCGACGAGGCCGCCGGCCTGCGTCCAGCGCATCGCCTCGAAGCCGTCGGCGCTGCGCCCCCGGCCCGCCAGAACCGAGCCATCCCACGACGCCGCGTAGATGCGGCTGTAGAAGATTCCGCCGGGCAGGTCGCTCAGCGCGACCATGCCTTCATCAGAGGTCCAGTAAAATGCCTCGTTTCCGTTGGCGGAGATGGAGACGCCGGTCACCACCTGTCCGTCGGGGGACATGGCATAGACGAAGCTCTCGAAAGTGCCGCCCGGGAGATCGCCGAGCGGCGTGAAGCTTGCGTTCTGGGCGGCCGCGAGGCACGCGGCGCAGAGGATCGCCGACGCGGGAAGAGGGAATCCGGCGGAACGGTTCGACTGGGTCATGCGCTTCTTCCGCCACAGCGGGTGCGGTGGCCCGCTTCTCGGCCGCGCCGCCTCCGAGATCAGTGTAGCCCGCCGCGCTCGCGGACGGCAATCAAATCCGCGGCGGCGCGAGCCGCATCTCGGCGGAGCGGGCGTGGCCGGCGAGCTGCTCGATGCGGGACAGCTCGGCCGCGTCCTCGAAAAGCTCGCGCGCCGCAGCCGCATCGTCGATTTGCAGCCAGGTCTGCACGCGGATGAAGTCGAAGACGGACAGCCCGCCGCGAAATCGGGCCGTGCCGCCGGTTGGAAGAACATGGTTCGGCCCGGCGCCGTAGTCGCCGATCACCTCGGCACTATTGCTGCCGAGAAAGAGTCCGCCCAAGTCGGTCACTTGCGAACCGACCGCGGCAGCATCACGCACATGGAGCTCCAGGTGCTCCGGCGCGAGCTGGTCACACAGCGCGATCGCCTCATTCAGGTGTCGCGCGACCGCGGCGAAACCGTTCCGCAAAGCGGCGCGGGCCGTGGCCGCGGTCGGCAGCGAAGCGAGCTGGTCTGCGAGCTCCCGCTCCACGGCATCCACCAGCCCCGGATCAATCGAGACCAGAATCGGGCGGGCGTCGTCGTCGTGCTCAGCCTGAGCGAGGAGATCGGCGGCGACGAGCCGCGCGTCGGCCGACGAATCCGCGAGCACGACGAGCTCGGACGGACCGGCCAGCATGTCGATGCCGGTCGTCGCGGAGACGACGTGCTTGGCGGCTGTCACCCAGCGATTCCCGGGGCCGACGACGATGTCGCAGCGCGAGAGGCCGCCGACACCGTACGCCAGCGCTGCGATCGCGTGCGCGCCACCGGCCCGCAGCAGGCCGTCGGCGCCGGCGACGGCCGCCGCGGCCAGCGTTACGGCCGCCGGCCGGGGCGACGCAACCCAGACCGCGTCGACGCCGGCGACGCGGGCGGGAATCACCGTCATCAGGACGGAGGAGGGCAGCGGGTAGCGCCCGCCGGGCGCGTAGCAGCCCGCGGCCGAGACGGGCCGGAGGCGGTGTCCGGCTCGGCCACCCGGAAGCTCGAGCCGGACTTCGCGCAGCGCGTCGAGCTGGGCCTGGGAGAAGCGGCGGATACGGTCCGCGACACGCTCCAGCAGCGCTCGAATCTCGCTCGGAAGCCCGGCGAGCGCCGAGTTCAGCTCCGCGCGCGAGATCACGAGCGGCTGATCGGGTTCGACTTCCTTGAATTTCAACGCGTACTCGCGTAGCGCCGATTCACCGCGGCGCTGCACGTCGGCGACGATCCGACGCGCGTCCGCGAGCGTCTCCTCGTAGACCGGCGCACGCAGCCTCGTTTCAGTCGTCGCCTGCGCCGCCGTTAGCACTCGAAGCAGCCGCGTGGTCATCGAGCCGCCCCTCCTTCAGGCTTTGCATCGCCGCCGCGGCGCGTGACGCGCAGGGCGCGCCGGTCTAGCTCGCCGACAACGTCCGCCAACGACACCCCGGCACGCACCATGGCGACCGCGGCAAAGTAGAGCAGGTCGGCCGCCTCGGCCGTCACGTGCTCGCGGCCGGCCGCATCGCCCAGCTCGCCCGCCTCCTCGACGAGTTTCGAGCGCAGCAAAGCGCGGTCGGCCAGCAGCCGCCGCGTATAGGAGCCCGCAGGGCTCGAGTGCTGCCGGCCGCTGAGCGTCGCCAGCAGGCGCGGCAGGCCGGTCGCGTCGCCCCAGCAGGTCGCGGTGCCATTGTGGCAAAAACCCGGGCCGGCCTGGCGGACGACGAATCGCAGCGCGTCGCGATCGCAATCCGGATCGACCCGCAGCAATTCCTGCGTCGCGCCAGAGATCTCCCCTTTGACCCAGATGCCGCGCGTCCGCGAGTGGTAGACGCCGCGCCGCGTCTCGACCGCCTGCCGCAGGCTCTCATGGCTCGAGTAGACCAGCCCGAGCGCCGTGCCGAGCTCATCCACGACGACCGTCGGCCAGAGACCATCCGCACGGTCGCTTCGCAGCGGCGCGGCGATCGCGTCCGCCAGCGGGAGCAGGCCCTTGTAAAGCGCCATGCCGACCTGTGCATCCGCGCCGAGGCGATCGAGCTCGGCGACCTCGGCCGCCGTCGTCACGCCGCCGGCGATCGTCACGCGTGCCGGTGCGGCGGCAGCTACGAGCTCCCCGACTCGCTCCATCGCCGTTCCGCCGAGCCGGCCTTCCCGCTCGACGAACGTCACCAGGAAGCCGCCGGCGTATTCGCGCAGCTCGCGGATGCACTCCAGCACGCTGCGGCCGGTGCGCGTCTGCCAGCCCTCGACGACGACCTCACCGTCGACCGCGTCCACGGCCGCGACGACGCGCTCGCGCGGCAGCTCTCGCAACACGTCCGGCCGCGCGGCCGTGCCGAGCACGACCCTTGTCGCCCCTGCGTCCAGCCATGCGAGCGCCCGCTCGATCGTGCGGATGCCGCCGCCGACGCGGCACGGCGCAAGCTTCAGCAGTTCGCGAATCTGGTCGTTGTTCTCACCGCGCCCCATGGCCGCGTCCAGGTCGACCACGGCGATTTCACCCGCGAGCGCGAAGCGCGTCGCAATCGGCCGTGGATCGCCGGCGTCGAGTTCAAGCTCGCGGCCGCCGACGAGCTGCACCGCGTGCCCGCCCATCAGATCGATCGAGGGAACGATCATGGTCGCACCTCCATTCCGGCTGCGATCAGGACACGCTTGACGTCGCCTACCGTATACGCATGGTCGTGAAAGATGCTCGCGGCCAGGACCGCATCCGCACCGGCCTGCAATGCTTCGAGCAGATGCTGCGGCCCGGCCGCGCCGCCGGAAGCGACCACGGGCACGCGCACAGCCCGCGAAACGGCCGAGATCAGCGCCAGGTCGTAGCCTGATTGCGTGCCGTCGCGGTCCCAGCTCGTCAGCAGGATCTCGCCCGCGCCGCGCTGTTCGGCCGCGCGGCACCACTCGACCGCGTCCAGGCCGGTCCGCACGGTGCCGCTTCGGACGACGACCTCCCAGCCGGCCCCGTCGCCGCGCGCGGCCGCATCGACCGCCAGGACCGTGCACTGCCGTCCGAAGCGGGCCGCGAGCCGGTCTATCAGGGACGGATCGGCCACGGCGGCCGTATTCGTGGCGACCTTGTCAGCCCCCGCGTCCAGCAGCGCCGCCGCGTGCTCGACGGAGCGCACGCCGCCGCCGACCGTGAGCGGGATGGAAAGCACCTCGCGCACAGCGGCGACGGTCTCGACCGCGGTCGCTCGCCGCTGCGGCGTGGCCGACACGTCGAGCAGGACGATTTCGTCACCCCCCTGCCGCTCGTACGCCTGTGCGAGCTCGGCCGGCGAGCCGGCGTCGCGCAGGTCGGCGAAGCGAACGCCCTTGACGACGCGGCCGTCGCGGCAGTCGAGACAGGGAATCACTCTACGCGCCAGCATTCGCAGCCTCCGTCTGTGCGGCCGCCAGCCAGCGCTCGATCAATGAGAGCCCCCATGCGCCCGAGAGCTCGGGATGAAACTGGCAGGCCAGGACGCGGCCGCGCTCGAGTGCGGCGACGAAGCGGCCGCCGTGGTCGGACCAGGCAGTTCGCCAGCCGGCCGGTGCGTCGGTCAATCGGTACGAGTTGGCGAAGTACGCGTAACCGGATCGAAGCAGCTCGCAATCCGCATCCGCTGTCACGCGGTTCCAACCGAGCTGGGGCACGCGGACGTCGCTTGAGAAGCGGCCGACGCGCAGCGGGAGAATGCCGAGGCCGACCGCGTCGGGGCTCTCGTCGCTGGATTCGCAGAGCAACTGCATGCCCAGGCAGATCGCGAGCGTGGCCCGGCCGGCGGCGATTCGCTCGACGAGCTGCTCGCGGAGGCGAAGCTGGCTCAGGCGCTGCGCGACGGCGCCGAAGTGGCCGACGCCCGGCAATACGAGTGCGCGGGCCGAATGCACGTCGGCCGGTTCGTGGGAGACGCGCGGCTCGGCGCCCAGCCGCCGCAGCGCGACGAGCATCGAAGCCAGATTGGCCGCCCGCGTATCGACGACGACCACCTCGGCGGCGGACATCAGAGCACTCCCTTGGTGCTGGGCACGTCGCCCTCGCCCGTGAGCGCCACGGACTGCCGCAGCGCGAGCGCAGTGGCCTTGAAGGCCGCCTCGGCCTTGTGGTGGTCGTTGGCGCCGGAAAGGACGCGCACGTGCAAGGTCAACCGCGCCGCGGCGGCTAGCGACGAGAGCACGTGGCCGACGTTCTCGCACGAGAGATCGCCGAGCCGCTCGCGCCGCAGGCGCAGTTGCACGCGCGCGAATGGCCGCCCGGAGAGATCGACCACGCAGCGGGCGAGCGCCTCGTCGAGTGGAGCATAGGCGTAGCCGAAGCGGGCGACGCCGCGGCGCTGGGCCAGTGCCTGGTCAATCGCGGTGCCCAGCGCAAGTCCGCAATCTTCGGCCGTGTGATGATCGTCGACGTGCAGATCGCCGGCGCAGGTCAGGGACAGGTCGAAACGGGCGTGCCGTGCGAGGCCCGTGAGCAGGTGGTCCAGAAAACCGATGCCCGTGCGAACGTCCGCCTGGCCGGCGCCGTCGAGATTCAGACGCACTCGAATCTCGGTCTCGCGGGTCTTTCGCGCCCATTCGGCGGTGCGGGCCGTCATGTCGATTCTCCTTCGTGGTGGCCGGCGTCGGCCGGCAGAATCTCTCGAAGCGTGTCGCACAGGCGGGCGAAGTCCGCGGCGTCGCCGGGACAGGTGATTCGCAGGCAGCGGCCCAGCGGCGCTGGATCGGCGAACGCCCGCACGGCAATGCCGCGCTGCGCGAGAGCGGCCCAGACCGCGGCAGCGTCTGGGTACTCCGCCAGCACGAAGTTGCCCTGCGAGGGCAGCGGCTGCGCACCGTGGCGTCGCAGAAGGTCGGTCAGAGCGGCCCGCTCCTCGCGCACAGCGCGCGCGTATGCCGTAACCGCGGACTGGCCGGATTGCAGCCACTCGGCGGCGACTGCGGCCGCCGGCGCGGAAACGGCAAAGGGATTACCACTTGCGCGGAGCCAGCCGATCACCTCCGGCGGCCCGAGTGCATAACCGACGCGCAGCCCGGCCAGGCCCCAGGCCTTCGAGAATGTCCGCAGCAGGAGCACATTCGGGAGGCTCAAGGCCGCGGCCGTCGGGTCCTCATCGGCGAACTCCGCGTACGCGAGGTCGAGCACAACGAGTGCGGAGGGGGCGGCACAGGCGAGCTGCGCGATCTGCCCGGTGGTCGCGGTGGCGCCGGTCGGGTTGTTCGGCGAGACGACGGCGATCAACGCGGTCTGCGGTCCGATGCGCTCAAGCACGCTCGCCAGCGGGTATTCGTCGCGCCACCAAGGCACGGAGACGACCGTTCCACCCGCCAGGGCCGCGTATCTGGGCAGCATCTCGAACGTCGGCTCCGGCAGAACGAATTCGCGGCCGGCCTCCAGCGTCGCCTGACAGAGGTGATAGAGAGCGTCGTCGATCCCGGCCGTCGCGAGCACACGCTCGCGCGGCAGCGCGAAGCGCTCCGCCAGCCGCTGCTCGAGCAGCGCGGCCCGCGGATAGCGGCGGATCAGCTCCGGCCCCGCGGCGGCGAGAAAATCCAGCACTTCTGCGGGCGGGCGCATCCCCTCGTTGGCGTCCAGCCGCAGGTCGATCGGCTGCGTGGGTCTGGGCGGGCCGTAGGCCGTCACGTCGCGGACGCGCTTCGCTCCGACGAGCCGGGCGGTGCTGGTGCCTTTCATCGCTCGTTCTCCCGCGCTCACGGCACGATCTGCGAAAGCTCGTAGACGACGATGTCGGTGCCGCCGCGGAGCTTGATCTCAGGGATGAGCCGCGGCACGACATCGCGCGGCACGGCGACCTTGACGGCGCAGCCGGCGTCGCCGTGCAGGCGGGCGATGGTCGGCTCACGCATGCAGGGCAGGATCGCGACAAGCTGCTCCAACTGATCCAGGCCGATGTTCACCTCCAGCATGACGCGCTTCCTCGCCTCGAGCACGGACTTGAGCAGCATCACCAGGTGCTCGCAGCGCTGGCGCAGCGCAGGCTGGTCCATCACGGCCGGATGCGCGTACAGCCGCGTCGACGAGGTGATCAACGTGTCGAAGACCTCGAGCCCGTTGGCGGCCAGGGTCGCACCGGTGGCCGTTACATCGACGATGCAGTCGGCGTCCTCGGGCGGAAAGACCTCCGTGGCGCCGAAGGAGTGCACGAAGGTGGCGTCCAGGCCGCGCTGCTCGATCCAGCGGCGAGTGAGCCGCTCATACTCGGCCGCAACGACGATCCGGCGCTGCGGCAGCCGGCCGTCTACGAGCAGCCCGCGCGGCGCGGCGGCGACGAGGGAAACCGGATCGAGGCCGGTGTCGAGCAGCTCGACGACGTTCGCGCCCAGCTCGCTCACCCAGTCGGCACCTGCGAAGCCGAGGTCGCGCGAGCCCACATGCAGCATTTCGACGATACTCTGCGGCTTGAGCACTTTCACTTCGACGTCCGGCAGTGAGATCGTGGGGCGATACTCGCGGGCGCCGACGCGCATGCGAACGCCGGCGTCCGCGAGCAGCTCCGCGACACCGGCGGCCATCCGGCCCTTGGGCAGGGCCATGCGCAGCGGACGGGACGAGGTCGACCGGGGCATCGAGACACTCCTTTGCGATCAACGCGGGACACGAGCCGGCGGGAAACAGAAAACGCCGGCGGATGCCGGCGTCGGGGACTTCTGCTCAGATTCCTGCGGCTAGCGCAGGCAGGGCATCACCCGGACACCGGCCCGTGGGGGCGGTGATGATGATGACCGCGATGGCTGAGCCGCTGGTTCATACCACATCATCCTCGCATGGACGGGCGGGAAAGTCAAGCGAATCTGGCTGAGTTGGCGCAAGCCGCGGTCGGCCGTCGGGCTTCCGCGACGAGGAGTGCAGCGCGACGGCCGCCGCCGGCGAGGATTGTTCCTTACGGGCCGGCCAGGAATGACACTCAATCCGGCAGCGCGTCGAGGCGGGCATGCAGCCTGTCGGCGCTCTCGTCCGCCCCACCATCCGTTGCAAGCGCCTCGAGCTGCCGCCGCGCCGCCTCGCGATATCTCCGCATGTCCTCCAGCCGGCCCGCGGCGTGCTCCAGCTCGGCCAGGATGCAGAGCAGTTGCGCCCGACCGAACGGCCGCCGTGGGTCGGGCGGGACCACGACGTCCGCACGATCGTGCCGCTCGAGCAGCTCGACCCAGCGCTGCCGGGCGAGATCGATCTCTCCGGCCGCCCGGGCGCGCAACCCGACGGTAAACAGCGACTGCTCTACGTCGGCGGCGAAGCGGACCGAGCGCGGGTCGGCCGCCTCCAGCCGGCGGAAGGTCTCGAGCGCCTCGGCGCTGAGCGCGAGCGCCTTGGCCGGGTCGTCCTTCCTCAGGTGACTCGACATCCGCTCGAGACTGACGGCGTAGTCATGCTGATAGAGAGCATTCTGCGGTTCGATCGCGATGAGCCGCAGCTTCAGCTCGACCATGCGTTCGGTCCACTGCCGGTCGGCCGCGGGATCGCGTGCAGCGCCCGCCCGGATCGCCATCTGCTCATAGCTGATCGACAGCGCCCGCAGGAAGCGGCCGTCCTGTGGCGACTGCTCCACCAGCTCTTCGCGAATTCGCATCGCCGCCTCGATGTGGCCGGCCGCGGTGGCCTTATCGGGCTCGCGCCGGCCGAGCCGCTCATGCGCGATCGACAGCTCATAGCGCGCGTTCGCGTTGTCAGGCATCTGATCCACGACTCTCTGTTTGAGCTCGAACATGCGCCGCGACCAGGCCAGGTCGGCGTCGGGGTCCTTCTGAACCCCCGCCAGGACGGCGCGGCGCTCGCAGGCCATCGACAGGCCGCGCAGCAGCGCCGGGTCGTCCGGCTCGGCCGCGGTCAATCGCTCGTAGGTATCGTGCAGCACGCCGTACGCCTGCGCGGCCGTCTCGATATCCCCGCGCCAGCGGGCCAGGTCGCCGCGCTGGCCCTCCAGATCGGCCCGCAGGGTCTGTAGCGGGCGCTCGGCGGGCCACCGCTGGAGCTGCTCCTCGACGATGCGCAGGGCAGAATCGAGGTGCGCCTGGGCGTCGTCCGGGCGGCCGAGATCGCGGGCCAGGTTCGCCAGTTTGCCGTGCAGGCGGGCCAGATCGGTCTGCACCTCGGGATCGGAGCTTTCGCGCGTGAGCGAAGCGAAGCGTTCGTAGGCGTCGCCGAGCAGCTCGGCCCGCAGGTCGCTGGCGCCCAGCAGCGACGTGAGCCGGGCGGCGACATGATCCATCAGGAAGGCGGCCGCCTCGTGCGTCTCATGGGCTCGCAGGCGGGCTTCCCGGGCCGCGTCAGCCGCCTCGCGGCGGGCCGCCGCCTGCTGGAGATAGAGCGTGCGAAAGGTGATCGTCGACGCGACCAGCAGGAGCAGGAGCACGCCGCCGGCGAACACGGCGGCGCGGTGCCGCCGAACGCTCTTGCGCAGAATGTAGAGCATGCTGTCGCGCTTCGCGTCGATCGGCTCACCGGCCAGGCGCCGGCGCAGGTCGCGGGCCAGCTCGCCGGCCGACTGGTAGCGCCGCTCGGGCTGCTTCTCGAGACACTTGAGCAGGATCGTCTCGACGTCGTCGTCGAGCTCACGCAGCAACTCGCGCGGCCGCTGCGGCGGCGAGGCGACGATCTCGTTGAGCACGTCGCGCAGCGGGCCGGTCACCTGATATGGGAAACGGCCGGTGAGGAGCTGGTAAAGCACGACGCCGAGCGAATAGACGTCGGTGCGGACGTCGACTTCGGAAACGCGTCCGGCCGCCTGCTCAGGACTGGCCCAGGGCAGCGTGCCGACGAACTGCCCGGTCTGCGTCATGGCCTCGCGCTCGGAGTCGTCGCCGGCCGGCTGGACGGATCGGGCGAGTCCGAAATCGACGACGTGGGGCTCGCCCTGGGAGTCGACGAGGATGTTTCCGGGTTTCAGATCGCGATGGATGACGCCGTGCAAATGGGCGGCGTGCACCGCATCGCACACTTTGACGAGCAGAGTGAGGATCGCCTCGATCCGCTGCCGCGGGCTCGCCCAGGTCTGCCGCTCGACGTGGGCGTCGAGCGAGACGCCGTCGATGAAGTCCATCACGTAGTAGCGCCAGCCGTCGCGCGTGCCGCTGTCGTGAATCGTGACGACATTCGGATGAGAGACTGAGGCGAGGATCTGCACTTCCCGATCGAAGCGGGCCCGGTCACGCTCGATCGCCAGCGGGCTCTCGCGAAGGACCTTGAGGGCTACGACTCGCCGCGTGGAGCGCTGCACGGCCCGGTAGACGACGCCCTGCCCGCCGCGGCGGATTTCGCCCAGCAACTCGTACTCGCTCCAGCCCTGCGGCTCGGTCGCCCACGCGCCGCCCGGCGGATCGGAGCCGCTGCCCCGGGCGGACATGCGGCGGGCGGCGTCCGCCTGCCGTCGCGCCGCCTGAATCAGCGGATTCTCAGAGTTCGAGCTCACGAACGCACGCTCCCGCTGCGGATGGGGTACCTATTCTCTCAAGCGCAAGGGTCGGCCCTCGATCACGCCGAGCTGCTGCGGAATTCGCCTCCCTTGACGAGCAGCTCTCTGAGCCGCTCGTGCGCCCGCGCCCGCAGCATGAAAACCGCCCCTTGCGAGCGGCCCATCTCCCGGGCCACCTCGTCCGGCGAGCGGCACTCCAGATCGTAAAGCCGAACGACGCGGGCATAGTCCGGCGGCAAGGCGTCGATGGCGGCCGACAGCGCCGCCCGGGCCTCGACGCGGACGGCGTCCCGGCTGGGCGTGGTCGTCGTGCAATCCAGCCGTTCGAGCAGATTCTCGACCGAATCCGCGTTTCGGCCGGCCGCGTCGGCCTCGATCCGGTTGCCCGGCTGGGGTCGCTTGAGCGCCTCGAGCTGGCGCAGGGCGTCGCGCAGATTGTTTTCTGCAATGCGTGTCAGCCACCCGGCAAAGGCGGCCGGTCCGAGATTCTGGAGGTTCCGAATCCGAAGGAAGGCCTCCAGGTATGTCGTCTGCATCACGTCGTCCACTTCCAGCACCGACTGCCACCGGCCCGGGAGCGAGGCGGCGACGCGGGCGCGGACCTGCGGCGCGAATTCGGCCAGCAGCGCTGCCAGCGCGTCGTCGTCGCCGCCAATCGCGGCCGCGAGCTGTTCGTCGAGAGGTAGGGGCATGGCCGTGGCTTATTCTCCGGCCGGCCGCGCTGCGCCGCAACAGAAATCGCGCCTACCGCGTGAGTCGCCCGCCGCCGGCCCGCTTGGCAAGAAGTGGGCCGAATTCAGAACCGTGGATAGCGCGAGATTCTCGGCGGCGGGCAGCAACCCGGCCGCGATCTCGCCGAGCGGGACAGGAAGCGATCTCACCGTAGAAAAGGAGTGGATCATGCGCGCGATGCTGAAACTCGTTTGGACCGGGCTGGCCGTGGCCGCCCTGCTCTCGACTCAGGCCGCAGCACAAGCTCCGGTCGGCTCGGCGTTCACCTATCAAGGCGAGCTGGCACAAAACGGACAGTTCATCGACGCCAGCAGCGACTTCCAGTTCAGCCTGTGGGACCAGCCGGCCGGTGGAAACCAGGTCGGGGCCCTGGTTCAGGTCGATGACCACCTGGTGGTCGGCGGGCGCTTCACCGTGCTGCTGGACTTCGGCGACGCATTCGAAGGCGAGGCTCGCTTTCTGGAGATCGCCGTGCGATCGCCCGCCGGCGTGGGCGGCTTCACGACGCTCTCTCCGCGACAAGAACTGACGCCGACACCGTACGCGGTGTTCAGCACGCGGCCGTGGCAGACGAGCGGAGATGACATCTTCTTCGACGGCTCACGGGTCGGCATCGGCACGCAGGCGCCGCTCTTCCGCCTGGACGTCCGCTCTCCGGCGCCGCGCGCGATCTTCGGCTGGACAACGAATCCGACCGGGAACACCTACGGTGTGTTCGGGCAGAGCGCCGGCGACGCCGGTATCGGCGTGCAGGGCTTCGCGACGGCGGACAGCGGCGACACCTCGGGCGTCGTGGGATACGCAGACAGCACGACCGGCAGGGGCGTCTGGGGATCGGCGCTGAGCGCCAGCGGCGTGAACTACGGCGTGTACGGCGAGACCAGCAGCAGCAGCGGCTACGGCGGATTCTTTCTGAACGACGACGGTCTGGCGCTGCTGGCGCGGTCGACCACTGGAAACGCGCTCCGCGGCGAGACGAACGCCACCGGCGCCGCGACCGCCGTTCACGGTGTGATCCAGAACCCGGGCGCGGGTGCGTTCTCGGCGGCCGTGCGGGGAGAGAACCTGGGGTCGGCCACCGGGACGGTCGGCGTCTGGGGCTCGAGTGCCGGCGCCGGCACGGGTGTGCAGGGCCGCACCGACCGCGGATTCGGCGTATTCGGCCAAGCTACGAGCCGGGAGAGCGGCACGGGCGTCTGGGGCGAGACGGAAAGCCTGGTCGGCTTCGGCGTAATCGGCCGCCGGACCAACGTCCAAGGCACCGACCCGGCGGTTCGCGGAGAGACGATGTCCCGCTCGCCTGGCGCTGTCGGCGTACACGGCATCGCGCAGGGCACGGGCACGCAAGGGGCGACGTTCGGCGTGCTGGGTCAGAGCAACTCGCCGGTCGGCGTGGGCGTTCGCGGCCAGTCGAACACGGGCGTGCAGGCCGCGGGGCAGCAATTCGGTGTACACGCGACGGCGAGCAACGTCGGCGGACAGGGCGTGCGCGCGGAGGGAGCGTTCGGCGTATACGGCCTGGGCAATGGCGGCGCCGGGGTGGTGGGCGAGTCCGGCAGCGCCGTGACGCCGGGCATCTGGGCAATCGGCTGGGGAACCAACTGGCTGGATGCGCCCGCGTTGCGGGCCGACGGCGGCTCAGGTCCGGCGATTCTTGCAATCGGCTCGACCGGAGTGCGGGGTGAGGGGTCTGACACGGGCGTCGTCGGGACCGGCACGACCGCGAGCGCCTACGGCGGGTACTTCAGTAATCTGGACGAAGACGGGATCGCGCTCGCGGTGCACGGCCCGACCGTGATGGGCGCCAACACGCCTCTGCCATCGGTGCCGGCGGGCGTCGTGCTGGCGGTGGACGGAAAAGTGATGTGTGAGGAGCTGGAGGTGCAGCTTTCGGAGGACTGGCCGGACTTCGTCTTCGCCGACGGCTATCCGCTGCTCGCGTTGGAGCAGGTGGAGGCGTTCGTCCGCGAGCACGGCCATCTACCCGATGTGCCTTCGGCGGCGGAGGTCGCCGCCAGCGGAATCAACGTGGGGCGGATGCAGGCGGCGCTGCTGCGGAAGGTCGAGGAGCTCACGCTTCACATCATCGAGCTCGACCGGAAGCTGGACGACGCCAGGCAGGAGAACGAGCGGCTCGTGGCGCGGATCGCCGCGATCGAGGCGCGGCCGTAGGCGCTGCGGGATTGCACCCGGCCGGCAGGCCCACGATGGAGGATTCGAGATGCTACCGACCGTACTGCATACGCTCTCTTGCCGTTCGGGGTTGCTCGTGGCGGCCGCACTGCTGGGTTGCTCGGCGGCGGCCCGCGGCGACGGACCGGAGGACAACGCCCGCGGCAAGATCTCGCGCAACTTCTACCGCATTCCATATTCGACCGGAACGGACGTCGTCATCTCGCGCGACTACGTCGACCACGGTGTCTCGCAGGGCGGCTCGTCGAGCGATGCGGGCAAGATCGACATGAACGGGCTGGGCGGCGGACCGCACGTGCTCGTGGCGGCCGCCGACGGCGAAGTCATCAGTGTCTTCGACTCGAACGGCGATTGCGGCTGTGATCCCGCCTATGGCGGCTGCGCAAACGCGGTGCGCATCCGCCACGCCAACGGCGAAGTGAGCAACTACGTCCACATCGCCCAGAACAGCGCAAGCAACCTCGGAATCGTCGTCGGCACGCTCGTCTCGCGCGGCGATCCGATCGCGCTCGAAGGCGACGTCGGCTACACGTGCGGAGGCGGCCGGGCGGCGGCGGCCGGAACGTGCCTTCCTTCGGTCCCGCCCGGCGCGGGGAGCTGCGGCCCGCACCTTCACTGGGAGGTGTTCCGCGAGAGCACAGGCGAATACGTCAACCCCATGATCTGCAACGTGGCGGGCAGCATCTTCGCGGACGACGCCACCTATGCGGCCGATTTCTGTCTCTTCGACCCGCGCGACTGCGCGGAGGACACGGCCCTGTCCGGCGACACGTTCAACGGATTCGGCACGTTCGAGGTTGTCCAGGCGAACGGCGGCATCTCGGCCGACACGCTCGTGATCGAGAACCTCGCCAGCGTCGTGCTGCACGCGGGCGACCGCGTGACATTGCAGCCCGGATTTCGCGTCGACGCGGAGGCGTACTTTCGCGCGGAGATCGGTCCGTGCAATGACACGGCGCCGGCACCGTAGCAGGACAACCCGATCGACGCGGTCGCCGTCCTGGACGAATACCGGCCGGCCCTGCCGGCGCGGACCGCCGTCGGCAGGGCAACTCCGCGAGTGTGGCGGCAGCAAACTTTATCGAATTTCGCAGCAGCGCGTGAGTAAGCCTCCGTCGCCACGCTTGATTGCATGTGGGGCCGGAGGCGGTCCGGCGTACCAGAGGGACTTCCAGGAACTACTTCCCGTCTCAATCTGCACTTGCCGCGACCTCAGGCGGCACGCAACGAGACCACACGCTCAAAGGAGCACGCACATGAATGTCACTCGGCAAGTGTTCGCGTTCGGACTGGCCTTCGCCGCGCTCGCGGCTCCGCACGCCGCGGCCCAGTCGCCCGTCGGAACGGCGTTCACCTACCAGGGAGATCTGATCCGCAACGGTCTGCCCATCAGCGAACCCTGCGACTTCGAGTTCAGGTTGTTCGACGCGGCCGTCGCGGGCAACCAGGTCGGGCCGACCGTCGCGCTGAACGCTCACCCGGTCTCCGGCGGCCGCTTCACGGCGGGCCTCGAATTCGGGGCACAGTTTGAGGGTCAGGCCCGCTGGCTCGAGATCTCCGTTCGCACGAGCGGCGGCGGCGGTGCGTTCACGACACTTCTGCCGCGGCAGGAGCTGACGCCCGCTCCGTATGCGATCGGTCTGAGCCTGCCGTTCAGCGGCGTCGCGGACACGAACCTCGGTCCTGTCTTCGAGATCGTCAATAACGACCTGGGCTGGGCCGGCGTGTTTCGCAACAGCAACCCTGCCAACACCGACGCCGCGCTGAACGTGACCTCGATGGGCGGGCCGGCCGGCCTGTTCTACAACGACGCGGGCGGCACGACGCTCGTCTCGCGCAATCCCGGCAGCGGCATCGCCGTTCAGGCGGAGATCCAGGGCACCGCCGCCAACGCGACGGCGGTCTACGGCGCCGTCCAGGACGCCGGCGCGGGCGCGTTCTCCACGGCGGTCCGCGGTGCCAACTTCGGCACCGGGCCGTCGACGATCGGCGTGTGGGGATCGAGCGCGGCCGTGGGCTACGGTGTCTACGGCACCAGCGTCAGCGGGCGCGGTGTCTTCGGCGATGCCACGGACGACTTCGGCTTCGGCGTCTACGGGCGCGGCGCCGGGCGGTCGGGAGTCGGCGTCTACGGCGTGCACCCGCACGTCTCGGGCGACGCGCCTGGCGTCGACGGCGTGACGCACTCTGCGGAGAGCGGCGCGGCCGGTGTTCGCGGCCGGGCCACGTCGTCGCAATCCAACCATGAGGCGATCACGTTCGGCGTGCTGGGAACCAGCCTTTCGCGGGCCGGTGTCGGGGTTCGGGGTGAGTCGGTCACGGGTGTCCAGGGCGATGGCGAGCGGATCGGCGTGCAGGGAATCGCGAGCGACGTCGGGGGCGAGGGCGTGCGCGGCGAGGCGACCTACGGCGTCTACGGGCTGGGTCTCGACGACGGTGCGGGCGTCGTGGGCGAGGCCGGCAGCAACTTCGCGACCGGCGTGTGGGCAATCGGCCCCGGCGCCGCCGCGCCGGCCATCCGCGCGGCCAACCAGGGCGGCCTGGCAGTCCAGGTCTCGGCCGGCTCGGAAACGGGCATCCACATCGAGGAAGCCTGGGAATACGGCATTCGGGCCGAGATCGACCTTGCGAACCCCAACGGCGTCGCCGGCTACTTCCGGTCCGAGGGCACCGCGATCGAGGCCGATGGCCGTGTCGAGGTCAACGGAACCGTCTCGTGCAATGTGCTGGAGATCGTCGGCGGGGCAGACCTCGCCGAGCGCTTCGAGTTCTCGGAAGCGGCGCTGCCCGGCATGGTCGTCGCCATCGACCCGGACAAGCCCGGCAGCCTGTGCGTCTCGCGCCAGGCGTACAACAAGCGCGTGGCCGGCGTGATCAGCGGCGCCAATGACCTGGGCGCAGGTGTCGTGCTCGGCACGGCCCCCGCGGACGAGCGCAACCTGCCGGTGGCGATGTCCGGCCGCGTGTGGGTCTTGTGCGACACGCGCATGCGGGGCGTCGAGCCGGGCGATCGGCTGACCACGTCCGACCTCCCGGGCTACGCCATGCCCGTGCTGGACCGCGAGCTGGCCGACGACGCCATCATCGGCAAGGCGATGACCGGTCTGGCGCAGCGGGAGAGCGGCATGGTCCTGGTTCTGGTGAATCTCCAGTAACTCGCTACGGCAACGAAAGGAATACGCGTGAAAACGTTCTTCACCATGCTGGCCGCGGCGGGGCTGTGCGCCGCGGCACTCGGTCAGATCGCGCCGCCTGGCGCACAACCGCGGCCGGCCGAAGTGCTTGCAACGGTCCTCGCGGGCGACCAGGGGCTGACGGAGCGGGAGCTGCTGCTCGACCGTGACCTGCTCGACCGGCTCGCACCGAGCGATGCGTTCCTGCTGGATCTTGGGCAGGGACCGCTCGCCGCCCGCGTCGAGCGGGTCGAACGCCGCTCCGAACGCAGTTTCAGCGTCTTCGCATCGCTGGCGGATGACCCCCACGCCCGCATCATTGTCACCAGCGTCAACGGCGCCGTCGCGGGCATCATCCGCACGCCGCTGGCCAAAACGCAGCTTCAGATCCGCACGCGGCCGGACGGATCGCACATCGCTGTGCCCTTCGAGAGCCGGGACTTCGACGAATGCCGGACGGAATCCGGCGGGCGGCGTTTCCCCACGCCGGACGCCGAGCCGCTGGAGCCGGTCCACGCGGAAGCGCCGGCGGACGGTGCGGGTGACGCGGCCCGCGGCATGAACGAGTGCGCCGCGCAGCCGACGATCGTCTTCGACGTGCTGATCGTCTATACGACGGTGGCGCGCACGGAAGCGGGCGGCACGGACCAGATGATGGCCGAGGCGCAGCTCGCAATCGACACGACGAACCAGGCCTATGCGGACAGCTTCATCGGGGCGCGGGCGCGGCTCGTGTTCGCCTATGAGACCGGATACGGCGAGACGTTCGACATGGAAATCGACCGCGACAACCTGACCGACCCGGCCGACGGGCTGATCGACAACGCCCACGGCTTCCGCGATCTGTACGGCGCGGATTTCGTCGTGCTGATCGTCGGAGAGGTCGGCCAGGACGGCTGCGGCATCGCCTACTGCCTGCCGAGCGGCGCGGCCGAGGGCTTCTGCGTGGTGAAGCTCTCCTGCGCGAGCTCGAACTGGAGCTTCCCGCACGAGCTGGGGCATCTCCAGGGCTGCGCCCACAACCGCGAAGACGCCGGCTCCGGCTGCAACGAGCACTGCTATTCGTACGGCCATCGCTTCACCGGCGACGACGGCGTGGGCTACCGCACGATCATGTCCTACAACAACGACGCCGGCGATTTCGAGCGGATCGGAATCTTCTCCAATCCGAACGTGTTCTGGCAGGGTGCGCCCTGCGGAGAGCTTTGGGGCGACTGCGACGACGACGAGTACAACGTGCTGACGATCTCGCAGACCTCGCAGAACCGAGAGAACTGGCGGAACCCGAGATTCAACGTCTGGGTCGACTTCAACCACGCCGGACGCGAGACGGGCAGCTTCAACCGGCCGTGGGACACGATGGTGGAGGGCGTCGATGCGGTCTTCGATCTGCCCGCGCCCGAGTACAGCCCGCCGCAGCTCTGGCTCAAGCCGGGTGTTTCGGACGAGACGCTTACGATCAGCAAGCCGATGACGATTCGCTCGTGCGGCGTGACCGTGATCGGCCAGCAGTAGCGCGCCGGGCTGCGGGCGGACCGTTGTCGCGCACGCTCGGCGTCCGCCGCGCCGGATTCGCCGGCGCGGCGGAGGGCCGCGGTCAGCCGCCGGTCGCGCCGGTCGGTTCGGCCGGTTCGGCCGGTTCGCGATAGTGGGTAACCGTGTGCGTGTGCCAGGCGTCGCCGTCGAAGGTCGTGCGCGAGGCGGCCGATTTGAAGAAGTCGATCTTTCTGGCGACCGGAGCGAGCTTGCCTAGGGCCGCCGCGAGCCGCGTGATGACCTGCCGGGCCTTGGCGTCGGGGATGGCCATGGCCACCATGCCGCCCATCGGCGCGACCATGTCGATGATCGCCGCGATCCCGTCTCCCAGCCGGCGCTGGTCTGTGAGCGAGAGCGCGACACAGTTTCCCTCGGGCAGGAGCATTTCGGCGCTGGCGCGCGGGTTCTCGCGGATGTTGGGATGGGCGCCGCGTGCCGTCTGGAGACACAGCTCCATGGCCTGCGGCGTGCTGGCGATCATGAGGCGGCCTTCCGTCACGCCCCAGACGAGCGGCTCTGCCGGCGCGAGCGCGAAGCGCAGCTCCTCGAAGCCCTGGAGCAGCGGACTTTCGGCCGGCGAGGCCTGGACGCTGAGCATGGCCAGCATCGGCACGTCCTTCGAGAGCTCGCCGAGGTTCTCCGAGAGGTGCTTGATCAATTCGCCGACCTTCGACCTGGCCGCGGCTTCGTCGCGGACGGCCAGCATCCAGACCCATCCGCCGCCGTCGCCGAGCGTCACGCAGGTGATTTCCTGGCCGATCCAGTCGAGCACGTCGCGGCGGACGTCCACACCGAGCTTCTGCTGCCAGTCGGCCCAGCCGTCGAGCATCTGCTCGCCGCGGGAACCGGTGTCGCGGATAGTTCCGAGAATGAACTCATAGAGCGCGTCGACGTTGACCGCATGGCTGACCGAGAAGGACTCCGTCTCCCTGGGCAGAAAACGGTCGAAGTCCTGGATCGATCCGCCGTCGGCCAGCACGCGATAGAAAGGCCGCTCGCGTGCGTCGGGCACGAGCCGGGCGACGGCGCTGCTGTGCACCGTGTACCCCTCCGTCCACTGCACTTCGGCGATCGTGTCGATGATCGCGACGGCATCGATCACCTGCCGGCTGACGCCCAGAAACACCTCCGCCTCCCCCGCCGACTGCTGCATCGCGAGCTGCGAGGCCTTCTGTCTGGCCAGGTCGAGCGCTTCGCCGTAGCGCGGGTTCGCCCGCAGCTCCGCCAGCGCCGCGTTCGATCCGATCTCCGCGGGGCAGTAGTAGCCGCCTTCGACCGCCTGCCGTAGAAAGCGGAGCGCCTGCTCGTCGTGGTCGAGCCGGGCGTGGGCGACGGCCAGGTTGTAGAGCACGCGCGAGTCGCTGGGCGCCGCCGCATAGGCCTGCTCGACCAGGCGCAGGCTCTGCTCGTAATCCTCCTGCTCGGCTGCCTGCACCGCCTCCATGCAGAGCTTGTAGGCCTCGCCGCTCTTCGACGCGTTCACGACCACGTCCCGCCCCGCCACGAGCGCCGCCTTCTCCCGCGCCCGCTCGACGGCGGCCTCGAAACGCGGCTCGTCGCGCAGGCTGCGCAGATCCGAGTCCTGCGTGATCTTCCGCGGCGCATAGAAGCCGGCCTCGACGGCGCGCTCGAGCCACTCGAGCGCCTCGTCTTTTCGGCCGACGAGCGCACTGAAGCAGGCCAGGTTGTAGAGCACGATCGAGTCGTCGGCGGCGAGCTGATGGGCCTGCCGGACCAGTTCGAGCGCCTTCTCATAGTCGCCGGCAGCGTATGCGGCCAGCGCCCGGCCGTTCAGGCGGCTGGCCTCGGGGTTTTGGCCGGTGTTGTGATAGACGTCCCCGGGAGCCCTCATCTGGGCGGCGGCGATGTCCATCAGGCCGCGGAAGGGCTTGAGCATGATCTGCATATCGAAGAAGACCAGCGAGTCCTCCGGCTCGGGGAGCGACTCGAAGGCGCGGCGGAAGCGCTCGTTGCCGAGCAGCGAGCCGGGGATGCGGCCGGGCGCGTCCGGCGCGGCGTCGTACTGCGCGAGCAGCTCCAGCGAGTCATGGAGCAGCTCGCGCCCGAGCCCCATCATCACCACGTTCCCGCGCCGTGCGACCAGCAGGTGCAACTGCACGCCCCGATCGCTCGGAATCATCGCCAGCAGGTTGAGTTCCGCGACCTGCCCTCCGTGCGCCTCGGTCTGAATCACCTCGAGTGCCTGGGCACCGACGAGCTTGTTGATTTCGTCGGCCAGGGCTTCGAGGATCGCCACGAGCTTGCCGTAATTCTCCGTGAAGCCCGCGGCGTCGGACTCGAACGCGAAGTACATGTGGGCCGGTCCGAGATGCGGTTCGCGGCCGCTCAGGGACGAAGGCGCCGGGAAGCGCTCCACGAAGATCATCTGCCCGCGATCGATCTGCGCCCAATCGACCGCACCAAAGAGCTCGACCGCCCGCTGCCGGACCCGCTCGACCTCGGCCCGCTGCTGCTCGTCGAGCAGGGACCCGACGACCTCGAACAGGTCGGCGACGAAGCCGCTCTGACTGAAGGCCTCGAAGACCTCGTGCCAGTATCGGTTGAGGAACTCGCGCTCCGGGTTGTAACGCTCCGACACGCAGAGGAATGCGTCGTCCGGCACCGCCCGAAGCAGCGGAAAGCGGGCTTCGTCCGCCGCCGCGAAAACGGCCAGCACCATCGCCAGAGTGGCCAGAAACGCTTGACGCATGCACCGCATCGGTGGGGTCCTTTTCGTTGTTCGTTGTCGGGCGCCGGTTCCCCCCTGAGGCAGCCGCCCCAGGAGTAGGCGCCAACGAGGCGGACGGCGCCTCACGCCGCATCCGGAAATCTTCGCCGGCCGATCAGGGAGCCGTCCCGCCGATCGGTCCGATACTCGCCCGCCAGCGCTGGAGGGAGTCCGGCCGACCCCAGGTCAGATAAAGTTCCTCGATCTGCCGGCCGGTGTCCTGGAGCAGCGCCCGCGGCGCCCGGACATCGCGGCTGAGGACGTCGTACGCGTCCAGCAGGTGCTGCTCAGCCTCGGCGAATCGTTCGCGGCGCATCAGGAGCTGGCCGAGCGCGGCCTTCGCCTGAGCCACGGCCCAGTGGTCCTGCGGGAGCTCCTTCTGCCGCATCGCCAAGGCGGCCCGCAGCAGCGGCTCGGCCTGCTCAAATTCGCCCCGCGACGAGAACTCGTCCGCCTGCGCCAGCAGCGTACCGCCCACGGAGCCGTAGTCCTGCACCAGCGATTCGGCCACCTGGGACGCCATGCCGCCGAGCTGAAGCGAGGCGACCTCCAGCACGCGGCCGTCCTGCACGAGCATCTCGACCAGTCGCCGCTCCATCTCGTCGGCATTGTAGGGCCCGCCCTGGCGCGCCCGCTGGACCGCCAGGCGCTGGGTGTCGATCGCCCGAGCCATGTCCTTGGTCTCGCGGTAGGCCAGTGCGAGCGTCTCGAGCAGATTCGCGTCGCGGCGCCCGTCCAGCTCGACCGCTCGCTCGGCGATGCGACGAGCAGCCTCCGGATCGCGCAGATCGGCCGGCCGGCAGGTCAGCAGCTCCCACGCGTAGGCGTTCATCGCCAGGGCGGTGGCGTCGTGCCGCTCGGCCGCCGCCCGCAGGCGCTCCAGGCGAGTCGCGACCAGCGGACGAGTCTCCTCGAACCGCCCCTGCGCCTGAAGGACCCGCAGCAGGTTGTTCATCGTCAACTGGGTGGAGGGATGGTCCGGTCCGAGTACCTGCTTGTCCAGCTCCCAGCTCTGGCGGTAAAGCTGCTCGGCCGCGGCGAACTTGCGCTCGCTTTCCAGCACACGGGCCAGGATATTCATGGCCCGCATCACGTCCGGGTGCTGCTCGCCCAGCACGCGGCGCATGTCGGTCAGGACGGTCCGCAGCAGCGACTCGGCCTCCGCCGGCCGGCCCTGTGCGTGGTATACGGCGGCCAGGTTCACCTGCGAACGGAGCGAGGCGGTGTGGTCAAAGCCCAGGGCGCGCCGCTGGGCCTGAAGAGTCGACGCATGGACCTGCTCGGCGTCGTCGAGCTTGCCCAATCCCGCCAGCGCCTGGCCCAGCCGGTCGCGCGTCTCGAGCGTGTCCGGGTGGGCATCTCCGAGCACCTGCTGCTGGAGCTCGGCCACGTCGCGCGCGATCCGCTCGGCCTCCTCGTACCGCAGGAGGCTGTTGAGAACGCCGACCAGGCGGCTGCGGCAGCGCAGGGCCTGCGGGTCCCGGTCTCCGCCGCCGGCTGCAAGCAACTCGGCCGCGGCCCGGTACTGGCCCTCTGCCGCGGCGTAGGCGCCGACCGCTTCGTAGGTCTCGCCGAGCGTGATCCGCACACCGGCCTCGACGTCCGGCTGCTCGGCCAGGGCGCCGGCGGCGATGCGGCGGGCGGCCTCGTTCAGCAGGTAGAGCACGGTCACTTCGCGGCCGCGGGCACGAGTCGGATTCACCGAGGCGAGCATATCTCGCAGGAAAGCGCTCATAAGCTCTGCCCGACGTGCGCTTTCCTCGGCCCGCCGGCGCTGGGCGCTCTCGGCCTGCCGGGCTTCTTCGGCCTGCGCCTGCGCGATCTGGGCGTGGTCGCGCTGGATGCGCAGCTCATCGCGAGCGCGAGACGCCTGCATCCAGCCCTGGAGAGCCGCGAGCAGCGCGACGATGACGGCCGTGCCGACCAGCATGCTAGCCGTCACCGCGACGCGGTTGCGGCGAACGAACTTGGAGACGCGATAGGCGAGCCTGGGGGGCCCGGCCTGCACGGGCTCGTCGTTCAGATGCCGCAGGATGTCGCGCTCCAGCTCGCTGGCCGCCTGGTAGCGCCGCGTGCGGTCCTTTTCGAGCGCCTTGAGAACAATCCAATCCAGGTCGCCGCGCAAGAGCCGGGGCAGAAGTGCCGCGGCGCAGCGCCGCTGCCGGGCCACGCTGTCGTCCTTAGAGAGGGCGGCCAGCACGCGCTCAGACGGCCGCTGCGGGTCCACCTCCCGCAGAACGCGGCGGATCTCTTCGGGCCCGCGGGTCTTTCGCGAGGCGAGGTCGAGCGGCGTTCCGCCGGTCAGCAGCTCATAAAGCACAGCGCCGAGCGAGTAAATATCCGTCCGCGTGTCGATGTCCAGCGCGTCGTCCGCCTGGTCCGGGCTCATGTACTCCGGCGTGCCGAGGAACTGATGTTGGCCCGTGTCGGCCGGCCGCTCCGTCAGCGGGCGTGTCACAGCCTTGGCGATGCCGAAGTCGATGACTTTCGGAATCGCCTCGTTGTCGCGCAGCATGACGAGGATGTTGCCGGGTTTGATGTCGCGGTGCACGATGCCCTTCTGGTGGGCGTGGTGCACGGCGTTGCAGACAGGCAGGAAGAGCTGTAGCCGCTGCTCGATCGAGAGGCGGTTCTTGTCGCAATACTCGGTGATCGGCACGCCCCGCACGAGCTCCATCACGAAATAGGGCCGGCCGGACGCGGTCGAGCCCGCCTCGAGCACGCGGGCGATGTTGGGGTGATCCATCATCGCCAGGGCCTGCCGCTCGGCTTCGAAGCGGGCAATGACCTGGCGCGTGTCCATCCCCAGCTTGATGACCTTGATGGCCACGGAGCGACGGACCGGATAGTCCTGCTCGGCGAGGTAGACCGAGCCGAAGCCACCCTCGCCGATCTCGCGGACGATCCGGTAGGGACCGATGCGCTCCTCGATGGGCGTGTCCGCGGACCCCGACTCGACGGTCGCGTCCGGATCGACGGCGGGAGTGCTCAGGAAGGAGCTGGCCTGCTGGTGGGCGCTCAGAAGCTTCTCCACGCGCTGCCGCAGGCCGCTGTTATCGGCGCAGGCCTGTGCCAGGAAGGCCGTGCGCTCCACGGGATTCTCCAGCTCGAGGGCGGCCGAGAAGAGCTCTTCCAGTTTCGCGTGCTCGGAAAGCAAACATCCGCTCCACGTGACAATCGACGCTGACAACCGTGATGGCGCCGCCCGCCGCGTCGGCGCCTCACCGGTTCCAATTCTAAGCCGTTCGTATCATCCCCGGTAAGCGGTTCGCGACACTGCACAGGTGCCCCGCCGACGGCGCTCGAACGCCACCCGACGCACCCGGCGGCGAGCGATTTCACGGAATGACTGCGACTGCGTCCGCCCCGGATGGCGATCGCGCCGCGCGCGAGGTTCTCACGAGATGATCGAATGGGCCCAGCTGGACTCGAACCAGCGACCAGCGGATTATGCGATCGGTCCCCGCGGTTTCCCGCGGGATCGGACTGTCCCTTCACCCGGCCTGGGTGGGCCGCCGTCCAGTCTCTACACACGCCCGGCCGACGGGGCCGACACGACACCCATCCGCCTGCTTGGCTCGGGATTGGCATGGGCCTTTCGGCCGGTAGCGTTCCCCGACTTTGACGGCCTGCGAACCCGGCGTTCCCGCCGGGAAGACCCGGCCGCGCCGCACATGCCCGACCGCCGGACCCCAGGGCGAAGTCGCGCGGAAGAGGGCGACATCCGCCG
This sequence comes from uncultured Planctomycetales bacterium, assembly GCA_964643885.1. GTDB lineage: Bacteria > Planctomycetota > Phycisphaerae > UBA1845 > Fen-1342 > CAADGL01. Next base: position 91,913 of record CAZXUI010000001.1, on the reverse strand, counting down.
TGATGATGTCGAGATCGGGTTTAGCGCGCTCGCGGCAATCAAGTCCGCCGCTCTTACCGACTGAGCTATGGGCCCCTTTACTCGGTCATGCCCGCCGGCGGTCGGCGCCGACCGCCCTTGACGAGCCCATCCAATATACTACGCTTGCGAAAGCGAGGCACCAGGATCAATCGACGTGCGCCCGGGCGATTCTGGATTAGGGGGCGCCGCGGGTTGGCCCTTCCTGCAATCGTTTGATCCTGCATGAGCGCGCCTCGGACGACGCGGAGTGCGGTGTGCTCCGGTCGCGTTCAGCCGCCGGTCAGAGTCGGGGGTCTGACCGACGGGATCTCGACCGGTCCGAGACCGGTCCCCCATGAGGGAATCCCCCATGATTAGAGGGTCCCTCACCATACTCTCTTCCATGAAGCGGTCCTCCATGAGACAGTCCTCTATGCGACGATGCGACATGAAACGACAGGTCGAAGCCCGGTCCTCGAACTCGGGAGCCGCCATGAAACGAATCGGCCGCCGGACTGTGCTGGCCGCCGCCCTGCTCACCCTGCCCCTGCTTCAGACGGCCATGTGCGTCGCGCGGGCCGAGCGGGCCATTATCAACGGTTTTTTCGACGGTCTCACGCCGGTGCTGATTGACCGGACCGTTACGGATTTCGGCGAGCACCTGGCGGGGGGCGGCGAGCCGTAAGTCTCGGCAAAATCTGCACGTACGGCCATTCTCGGGCCCGCGGGCGCCGGACCGCATTTGGCGCCGCGGCCTGTAGATTCCAATAGTGCAATAAGTTATGATCTGAGCCGGTGTTATGACGCAAGCTGGCCCCGGCCGGCCGGGCCGCGCGGAAGAATCGGGAGGCGCGGTTTCCCGATAAAATCTCCGACTGACCGGGGAGTGATCGAGGTGCCGTTTGATGATTGGATCGCCTGCTTCGGCGTCGGCCGACGCGACTGAGCGCCGCCTGCGCCGCCGGTTGAGTTTCTTTTCATGTCTGCTGATGTCTCTGCCGCTGTTCGGCTGCGCCGTGCCGCAGCCACGGGGTGAGGGCAAGCTCGAGCGCGTGGTCGAGCCGACCAGCCGCCGCGGCTACTGGCTGTATCTGCCGAAGAGCTACATCGAAACGCCGGAACCGCAGCGGGCCTCACGCCGCTGGCCGCTTGTGGTCACGTTCCACGGCATGAAACCCTTCGACGGCTCGCACTCGCAGGCGTGCGAGTGGCAGCAGGAAGCAGACCGTTACGGCTTCGTCGTCATCGCACCCGAGCTCAAGGCGCCGGACGTCTTTCAGCAATTCCCCGTCCGAACAGTGCACAAAGCATTCAAGTCGGACGAGGACGCGACGCTCGCGATCCTCGACCACGTCTTTCAGACGACGGATGCAGACCCGGGCAACGTGCTCTCGACGAGCTGGTCGAGCGGCGGCTACATGGCTCACTACATGCTGAACCGCCACCCGGACCGCTTCACGTGCGTGGCCGTGCGGCAGTCGAACTTCTCGGCCAGCGTGCTCGATCCGCAGAGGGCGCGCGAGTCGCTCTATCACCCGGTGCTGATCCTGAACACGCAGAATGACTTCGCGGTCTGCAAGAAAGAGTCACGCCAGGCGGTCGAGTGGTACCAGACGCACGGCTACAAGAACATGGCCTGGGTTTATATCAAGAATCTGGGCCACGAGCGGACGCCGGACATCGCGGCGGACTTCTTCGGCCGCGTCTCCGGCGTGCAGCCGAACCGCCCGCCGGCCGTGCTGGTCGAGCGGCAGGCGATCGACGGCAACGCGGAGGGCATCGCGCTGTTGACGGGCAAGTTCTCACGCGTACGGGCGCCGACGGCGGGCGAGATCGCCAGCCGCGGTGGCGCGAATCCGACTCCACCGCGCGCCCGGCGCGACGCGGTCCGCCCCGCCGCCAGGCCGGCGTTATCCAATGCGGCCCCCGACCGGCCGCAGCAGCAGCCGCCCTCGTCCGGCTTCGCCGCCACACCGCCGCGCGGCGCCGCCTCGCCGGATGAGCAGTCGGCCCCCCGGATGCTGACGATTCGAGCCACGCCGCGGACGGGCATCGAGCCGCTCTACCTGAATTTCTCCGCCGAGTGCCCGCCTTCGTGGCACCGCACGGCCGACTTTCTCTGGACCATGAACGGCGAGACGATCGGACACGGAATCAACGGGAAGAAGACCGTCGCCGAGCCGGGCGACCACACGCTGGGGTTGCTCGTCGTGACGAGCGATGGTCAGGAGTATCGCGCGTACCAGACGATCCGCGTGATTCCGCGCATCACGGCCGGAGCCGTTTCATCACCCTAGACCGCCTCGCCGCGGACGGACGCCGGCCGGCGCGTCGCACTCAAACGCAGATGTCGCATCCTCAGCAAACGCTCTGGGCTCCGTGGCGAATGGAGTACCTGCGGATGAGCAGCGGGACCGAGAGCGGCGGCTGCTTCCTGTGTCAGTACGCGGGCGAGCCGCAGCGCGACGCCGAGAATCTCGTCCTGTGGCGCTCGGCCGACACGCTCGTGCTGCTCAACCGCTACCCGTACACCAACGGTCACGTGCTGATCGCGCCGACGCGGCATATCGCCGCGCTCGAAGACCTTCCCGAGCCGGTGCTGTTCGAGCTGACCCTGAGAATCCGCGACGCGCAGCGGGTCCTGCGCGAGGTCGTCTCGGCCCAGGGGTTCAACATCGGCATGAACCTCGGCCGCTGCGCCGGAGCGGGCGTGCCCGACCATCTGCACTGGCATATCGTGCCGCGCTGGGGCGGCGACACGAACTTCATGACGGTCGTGGGCGAGACCCGCGTCATACCGCAGACGCTCGAGGATGTGGCCCGCGAGTTCGCCGCGGCCGCCGGGCGGGCGAACCTGCCCGCCCCGCCGCACGCATGAGTCCACGCCGCCGAACCCCCGATCGCTCACCTGTGCACGGCCCGCCGCCCGCAGCGCCCGCCGGAGCGAATACACTACGAGTGACGGGCGCGGGTCAGCCGAGTCAAGCCGCGGGGCCGTATTTCGCCCTGCGGGCCGGCTGACCGCAGTACCGAGATGAGGAAGACCGTGGCCGCTGCGGCCCCTGCGAGACGACAGAAACACTGCGACGGCACCGCTGCCGCCGGGCGACGCCCGCTGCCGGTCGTCGGGCCGCCGAAGATGCGCCCGTCGAAGATGGGAAAATGGCGGGCGGCGGTGCTGATCAGCGTGCACGTCGCGGCGGCGATTCACATCGCGCACTGGATGTCCACCGGGTCGACTGTCACGCCCGTCGAACCGTCGGAGGCGATGGAGTTCTCCAAGCACGGCGTGATCAACGCCGGACTGATCTTCTTTGCCCTAGCGATTCTGAGCACGCTCGTCCTGGGCCGCTGGTTCTGCGGCTGGGGCTGCCACCTGGTCGCGCTTCAGGACCTGTGCTCGTGGATTCTCGCCCGGCTGCGCATCCGGCCGCGGCCGATCCGCTCGCGCCTGCTGCTGCTGGTGCCGCTGCTGGCGTTTCTCTACATGTTCATCGGGCCGATCGCCTACCGGCTGTTGGCGGGTGAGAGCTTCGAGGTTCACGGACTGCGGCTGACGACGACTGAGTTCTGGGCGACCTTCCCCTCGTGGATCCCCGCACTGATGACCTTCGCGATCTGCGGCTTCGTAATCGTCTATTTCCTCGGCCAGAAGGGCTTCTGCACCAACGCCTGCCCTTATGCCGGCGCGTTCGTGCTCGCTGATCAGCTCTCCCCGATGCGCATTCGAGTGACGGATGACTGCAATCAATGCGGCCACTGCACCGCCGCGTGCAGCTCGAATGTCCGCGTGCACGAGGAGGTGGCGGCGTTCGGCGCGGTCGTCGATCCCGGCTGCATGAAGTGCCTCGATTGCGTGAGCGTGTGTCCGAACAACGCGCTCTACGTCGGCTTCGGCCCACCGGCCGTCGCGACGCGGCCGCTCGGCGGTGGTTCGACGCCAGCGGCCGTGAAGACGAAGGCCCCCGCACGCACGCCGGCCGCGGGTCGCTCGGCCGGGTGGACGCCCTGGCTGATCTCGCTGGTGTTCTGCTACGCGGCACTGCTGCTGTTCACCGGCTTCGACCGCAGCATGAGTTGGCAGCGCTCCGACTTCCTCGTCTCCGCGATTCTGACGGCCGCCGCGCTCGGCCTGGTCGCGCTGGTGCGCGTGCGCTCGACCAAGGCAGCGGTCTTTCACACGCGCGACGAGATCCTCCTGGGCGTGTTCTTCCTCGCCGCGATGGCCGCCTTCCGCGGAATCTACGGCCTGGTCGCGTTCCTGTTCGCGCTGGGCCTGTCCGCCCTGCTGGCCTGGCTGAGCCTGCAACTCGTTCAACTGCTGACCCGCGACAACCTCAGCCTGCACGGCTGGCGGCTGCGGCTTCACGGAAGGCTTCAGCCCGCGTCGGCCGTCTTCCTCGTCGCAATGGCCGGGCTGCTGGCGCTCTGGGCACACAGCGGGCTGGTGCAGTATCACACGCACGGGCTGGCGCGGGCCGCGGCCGCGCTCTCCCCGCCGTTTGTCGATTGGAGCAATCCGATCCGGGCGGCCGCGCAGCTCTCGGACGCGCAGCGAGCCGCGCTCATTGCCGGTCTGAATCACGCCGCGTTTCTGGAAGGCTGGGCGCTGCTCTCCGACGGCCTCAGCGAGCTGCGGCACGCGCGGCTGTGCGTGCTGGCCGGGCGGAGCGACGAATATGAACGGCGGCTCGCGCGCCTGCTCGACCGCTTCCCGCGCAACCTCGACGCATCGCTCGAGCTGGCCAACTACCAGCTTTCACAGGGGCGAATCGAGCCCGCGGTCGAGCGCTTCCGCAGCATCCTCGCGAGCCATCCGAGCCGCGCAGACGTCTACGCCCAGTTCGCGCTCCTGCTGGCCGGCCGGGGAGACTTCGACCAGGCGCGGCGGGTGCTCGACGAGGGACTCACGCGGGTCGCCGAGCCGGGTGTTCTGCTGCTCAACCGCGGGCTGATCGAGGCCGAAAGCGGCAACCTGTCCAAGGCGATCACGTGGTTCGAGCGGGCCGTGCACGAGTCGCCGCAGCTCGCCGAGGCGCGCTTCGTGCTCGGGCGGGCCTGTTTCGAGCTCGGCCGCTGGCCCGACGCGATCCGCCAGCTTCAGGCGGCCTTCGAGCTCGGCATGCACACCGTCGAGCTGCATATTTTTCTGGGCAGCGCGTATCTTCAGGCTGGCCGGCCGGACCTGGCGTTCGAGCAGTTCGACGAGGCACGCCGGGAAGCGCCCGACATGCCGATCATCTACCGGATGCTGGCGGATGTGATGGAAGTCCGCGGAGATCGCCCGGCCGCTCTGCGCTATCACGAGCAGGCCGCCCGCCTGGAAGCACAGCTACGGCAACCCGCGACGCAGCCTTGAGCGGCCCGTCGCCGGCCCGCCCCTACGCCCGCGGGTGCCAGCCCGCGTCGACCCAGACTTTTCCACTCACGGCGGCGTTGCGAATCATGAAGACGATCGCGCCGGCGATCTCGGCCGGTGAGATCAACCGTCCGAGCTGAGTCTGCGGCAGAATGTGCTCCGAAACGAACTCGTCGCCGAGTGCGGCGACCATGCGCGTGTCGGTGTAGCCGGGATGAACGATCGCACAGCGCACGCCGTAATAGCGCGCCTCGGACGCCAACGTGCCCTGTGCCCCTTCCAGCCCCGCCTTCGCGGCCGCATAGGAGACCTGCCCGCGATTACCGGTCGACGAGACGCTGCCGATGAAGATCACGCACCCCTCGACCGGCTCGCTGCCGCTCCAGCGGCCGGCGCCGCGGCGGACGCGGTCGCGGGCCACGCTGGCGATCGTTTCGATGCCCCAATAGATCGGCGCGACGAGGTCCACCTCCATCACCGTCCGGAACTCGGACTCCGGATAGATCGCGACCTCGCCGCTCTGGCGATCGACCTTGACCGCGAGCTGATCGCGCGTGATGCCCGCGGCCGGCACGCAGATGCTGACGCGCCCGAAGCGCTGCTCCATCTGCAAGAAGACGCCCCGCCGGAAACCGGAGTCGGTCACATCCCCGCGAAAGGCCAGGAAAACGTCCCGGCCGGCCTGACGGTTCATCTGGGCCACGACCTGCTCGGTGTCGTCCGCGAAATCGACTACCGCGACCGCGCGGATGCCTTCGCGGGCCAGTTCCAGGCTCGTCGCCCGGCCGATTCCGCGACCGCCGCCCGTCACCACCGCGACCTTGTCGCTCAGATCCATGCGCACGTCGCGCACCGGTGTGTCGCTCTGCCCGTTGCCGCTGCGATCGTTCGACCCGCTGCTCACGCTCACTCTCGCTCCTCGTGCCTCGCCGCCGCGCTCAGACCGCCTCCGAGCGCTCTTCCAGCCAGTCGCAGACCTTCGGCCACAGCTCGCGGTGTGCCTTGCTGCCCACGGCCATGCCGATATGCCCGGCCGGGAACACGATCGTCTTTCGATCCGTCGAGCCGACCGCCTGGTTGAACGGGTGGCTCTGGCTCGGCGGGACCAGGTGGTCGTTCTGCGCGATCAGGTTCAGAATCGGGCAACGGATGTTCTTCAGGTCGACCCGTTCATTGCCGACAACCAGCTCGCCGCGCACCAGGCGGTTCTGCTGGAACAGGTACTTGACGAACTCGCGGAAGACTTCGCCGGCGACCGGAATGTTGTCGTTCAGCCAGGTCTCCATCGCGAAGAAATCCTCGAGCCACTTCTCGTCGTGCATGTTCTCGTAGAAGCTCAGGTGCTTCTCGATCAGGTTCTGCACCGGCTTGAGCATCAGGAACGAGGTCTGGAGCCACTGGGCCGGCGCGTTGCCGTGCACCTGGATGAGCCGGTCCACGTCGAAATACTTCGCATCGGTCCAGACGCTCAGCAGGCTGTCCCTGCTCGACCAGTCGACGGGCGCGGTCAGCAGGACCAGGTTGCGGACCTTCTCCGGCCGAAGCGCCGCATAGATGGCCGTCATCGTGCCGCCCATGCAGTAGCCGAGCAGGTTGATCCGCTCGACGCCCGTCCGCTCGCGGATGTGGTCGACCGCGTTGTCGATGTAGCGCAGCACGTAGTCGGCGAGCCCGAGAAAGCGGTCGCCGTCGGTCGGCACGCCCCAGTCCAGGTTGTACGTGTCGAAGCCGCGCTGCACGAAGTGGCTGACGACGCTCTTGCCCGGCCGCAGATCGAGAATGTAGGGCCGGTTCACGAGTGCGAAGACGAACAGCAGCGGCGTGGCGATCCGCTGCTCGACGTCGCTCTCGTAGTTCAGCAGCCGCACGTCGTCCTCGCGGTAGACGGCGCGGGTCGGCGTCGCGCCCACCTGCACGCGCTTCATCACCCGCATCACGTTGGGGATCGCCGCGCTGCGGGCCATCAGCCCGGTCCAGTAGCGCATCATGCCGTCGGGTGTCAGATCGGCCGGAAACAACGACGTGCTCGCCATCGCTCGCTGCTCTCCTCTACCCCTGGCGGCTGCGGGCCTTGCGCCGCGCTGTCGGCTTCTCCGCCGCACGCGCAGGTTTGCCGGCCGCAGGGCCGCCCGATTCCGCCTGCTCCAGCCGGCCGACGCGCTGCGAAAGCTCTTCCAGCCGGGCCAGGACGCGCTCCTCCATGCCGCGCACCAGCACGGCCATGTGATCCGCATCCACGCGCGACGGCATCTGCGCCGTCTGAAGCCCCTTGGAAAGGAACTGGTTGAGCGACTGCTGCCAGGCCAGGCTCGAATCCATCGCCTGCTTCATCGCCGCCAGGAACGCCTCGCTGCGCATGAACTCGTCCGCCTGCCGCGCCATCGCGTCGAAAAAGACGCGCCGCATCTGATTCATCACGTCCGCGGACGGAGACGCGGGGGCGCCGCCGGACTCGCTCAGCTTGCCCCAGAACTCGGTCCAAAACTTCGTGAACGGGTCGGCCGAGCCGAAGGGTGAACTCTCGCTGCTCATCGTCTCTCGCCTTTGTTGCGGCGCACGCGCGCGTGCGGGCGGAAGACGACCCGGCCCCGCACGCGCAGACCGCGCCAATAGCCTCAGTCGCAGCGCTCGATCGCCAGCGCGCTTGCCTCGCCGCCGCCGATGCACAGGCAGGCGATGCCGATGCGCTTGTTCAGCACGCGCAGCGCGTTGATCAGCGTCACCACGATCCGCGCGCCGCTCGCCCCGATCGGATGCCCGACCGCGATCGCCCCGCCGAAGACGTTCAGCCGCTCGTGCGGAATGCCGAGCTGCTTCATCGCGATCAGCGGGACCGGCGCAAACGCCTCGTTGATCTCGAACAGATCGACGTCGGCCAGCTTCAGCGACAGCTTATCACTCAACTTGCGGATGGCGTGAACCGGGGCGACGGGGAAATCGGCGGGTTGCATCGAGTGCGTTGCGTGGCCGAGAATCCGCGCCTGACAGCTCACGCCCAGCGACTTGGCTTGCTTCTCGCTCACAACGACCAGCGCCGCGGCCCCGTCGCTGATCGCCGAGGCGTTGCCGGCCGTAATCGTCCCGCCCGACCCGAACGCCGGCCGCAGCGAGCGGAACTTCTCCTCGACGAACTTCGTCGGCTCCTCGTCCACGTCGACGACGACCGTGCCCTTGCGCGTCGCCACCTCGACCGGAACGATCGTGTGCTTGAAGTGCCCCGCGGCCTGGGCCGCCAGCACGCGCTTGAAGCTCTCGATCGCGTAGTCGTCCTGCACCTCGCGCGAAAAGCCGTGCTCGCTGTTGACGCGCTCGGCGTAATCGGCCATGTGACGGCCTTCATACGCGTCGGTCAGCCCGTCGCGCAGCATCGAATCGACCAGCTCGCCGTTTCCGAGCTTGTAGCCCGTCCGCGCCCGCTCGAGCAGATACGGGGCACGGCTCATGTTCTCCGTGCCGCCGGCGAGGATCAGCTCCGCATCACCCGCGCGGATCGCCTGCGCCGCGATCGTGATCGCCCGCATGCCCGAGCCGCACATCTTGTTGACGGTGGTCGCCCCGCACGCCGGCGGAAGGCCGGCGCCCAGCGCCGCCTGACGAGCGACGCTCTGCCCCAGGCCGGCCGAAATCACGTTCCCGAAATAAACCTCGTCCACCTGGTCGACGGGCACCTGCCCACGCTCAAGGGCCGCGCGGATCGCAAGGCTGCCCAGTTTGGTCGCCGGAACGTCTGCAAACACCCCGTTGAACGCGCCGATCGGGGTTCGCGCGGCCCCGGCCAGGTAGACGTCGGTCATCAGTGTCCTCACTCGCTTCCCAATGCGTGCAGCCGGGCCCCCCGACCCGGCCGAGCACGCTGCCATGTCCGTCCACGACGGTTGCGGCGGCCGCTCAGCCGGCCGACTCTCTCGGGCGCCGCCGGCGGCTCGCCCCGCCGACAGCAGCCCATCGAGTCATTTTACCGCCAGTACCACGTGCCTGGCACGTGGGGAACGAGTCGTGACCATGTCAGGCTGCGCAACGGCCGCTGGCCGCCACGGACCCGAAGCATGAGAATGTCTTATTTGCCGTTGGCGCGGCCGGAACCGCGGCCGGTGCGACGCGTGCGGGCAGCCGGCGTCGAATGCCCGTTGCCGCCCGAGCGGATCGTCTCGGAGAAATCCGCGAGCGTCTCGGTATTGAAGCGGGCCACCGCGTCGAACGAATCGCGCATCGCGTCGATCGAGGAGGTCCAGACGCCGGTCGCCTTCTCGAGCGACTCGGCCGGGGTGGTACCCTGCGTGAGTTCCAGTCCCTTGCGCAGCATCTCGACGGTGCGCTGCGACTGCTGCTCGAGCATGCGGCCGGCGCGTTCGGCGGTGCGGGCGTAGAATTCCGCCCCCTGGGTCAGGCCGCCGGCCAGGTCGAGCTCGCCCTGCTCGCCGCCGAGCGTCTTGCCCCAGAACTGGAGCGCTTCGTTCTGAAACTTCAGGCCCACCTGCATCGCCCGGGCATAGCCGTCGGTGGCCTGACGCATCGCATCCATGACCGTGTTGATCGTGTCGTTGCCCATCACTGCCATCTCCTTGCCGCCCGCAGCGGCTCTGAGTACTTCCGCTTGCCTCATTCGTTTCGTTCAGCAGGAATGATATCGGCGTTTCGCTGCGTCGTCAACAGGAAATTGTGCGTTTGCACAAAATCTGCGAGAATGCGTAACATATTGAAGGACAATTACTTATGTGATTCATACGGGCCCGGAATTGACCAGCTTGCGTGCCTGCACTACGCTCCGCCGAGCCTGGAGGTGCCGCGCCATGTCCCAGACCCAAGCCCCCGAGCGCCGGCTGCATATCCGCAAGTATGCCAACCGCCGCTTCTACGACACGACTCGGAGCTGCCACGTCAAGCTGACCGACCTGCACGAGCTGGTTCGCGACGGCTGGGAGCTGCACGTCACCGACGCCTCCACCGGCGAGGACATCACCAACCAGGTGCTGACGCAGATCCTGCTCGAGCGCGAAGCCGCCAAGCTGACCGTCTTCCCCTCGGCCATCCTGCACGAGATGATCCGCACGCAGCAGCAGTTTCTCGGAAACGTCGTCGAGCAATTCTTTCGCCACGCCCTCCAGGCCCACCGCGACTCGCAGCAGCGCTGGAACGCCTTCCTTCGCCGCGTGCTCGGCAACACCGCAGCCGATCCGTTCGACTGGAGCCGCGCCATGATGGACGCATTCTCGCCGTCGCTCGTCACGCCACCGACGCAGCCCCCGCCCGCGGACGCGGCCGCTTCCGCGGCGCACGGCGAGATCGACTCGCTCCGCGCGCAGGTCGAACGGCTCTCGCAGCAACTCGAAGCGATGACGGCTCGAAAGAAATCCGCGGCGCGAAAACGGCGAGCGAAACGCCGCGGATAGCTCGTCCGCCGCGCATCCGAGCGAATTGCGGGCGAGGCGCCCGCGCTCCCCATGTTGCGGGACTTAAGACGATCTGCACTAGAGCGCAACGTCGGATGTGGCCGGCTTGGCCGGCGCGGGCAGCTCGAGCGCCGGCTGAAGCGCCGCCGCCCGGGCGCGACGGATGCGGGCCGTCACCAGCCAGCAGCCCAGCCACGCGACCAGAAACGCCGCCAGCCCGCCGGCGGCCGTGTTTCGCTCGCGATACACGCCGCTGATCCGCTGCTCAGGAAGCAGGTTCACCGCGATTCGGCCCTGCGTCGCCGCGCCGGACTCGGCCTGCTGAAGCGTCGCTTCGATCCGCGCCAGCTCCTGCTCGAGCCGGCGGATTTCCTGCTGGTCGCGCTCGATCTCACCGCCCAGGCCGACCCGCCGCGGCATCGCCGTGCCGAGCGCCTGAAGCGATTCCGTCTGCTCGATCAGCGCCGCCAGCAGCTCATCGCGCTCCTGCTCCAGCCCGCCCGTCTGCTCGATCAGGTCGCGCATCATGGCCGCGTGGGCATCGGCCGCCGCCCGATCCGCCCGCTCCTGGAGACCGGCCCGAACGAACTGCTCGCGCTCCGACAGCCGCGTCCGCAGCCCGCGTACCTGCCGGTCGACCGCGTCGAGCCGGAAATTCGTGGCGGTGTCCATCTGGGCCGCGCTCTCGCTCATGCCCAGCACCGCCTGCTCCAGATTGGTAAGGTCGCCGCGCAGCACCGAGCTGACGACGATCTCGCGCGTGCCGCCGCCTTCCTCACCCAGCTTGTCCACCCGCGCCCGCAGGTCCGACAGCAATCCCTGGGCCGACGTCAACAGCACCTGACACTCGGCGAAGCCGCGGCTTTGCGCCTCCACGAGCTGCGCGATGCTCGCCCCCGCCGCCGCCCGCTCCACGTCGGCCCGCGCGGCGTCCCACGCCACGGAGAACGCCGCCATCTGCTCATCGAACGACGCGACGCGCGAGATGCACTCCTCAAGCGTCGCACTGACGGCCGGCGGCGGCCGCAGATCGATCTGCTCCTGAAGCGTCGCATGCAGCGACTGCGCCGCCGTGCGCACCTGCTTGGCCGGCTCGATCACACCGATCATCGCCAGCGCCAGCTCGGTCTGATAGCTGCGCGAGACCGACTCGAACTCCTCGCGATCGGCCTGGAAGATCGCGTCGGCGCTCAGCGCGGCCGCCGCGTCTTCTTCGCTGACGCTCCCGCGCGGCAGGTCGTGCGAGCGAACAGCCAGCAGCTCCTCGCGCTGCCGCCGCAACTCGTCCGACACGGCCCCCAGCCGCGAGCGGGCGTCTTCGAGCTGCGTCACGGCATCCGCCCACGCTCCGCCTGCGGGCAACGCCTCGAGCTCAGACTGCCGCCGGGACTGCGCCTGGCGCAGGTGCGCCAGCTCATTGACGATGTGCGCCCGCTGCGCCTCGGCCGCCGCGCGCCAGGCGTCGCGCGCCCGGCTCGCCAGGACAAGTCCCTGCTTCGCATACGCCTCCGCGGCCGCGACGACCAGCCGCCGGCCCGCCTCGCGGCCTTCCTGGTCACTGACCAGTGCCAAATCCACCACCGTCTCGTCCGTTGCCGGAATAATCTGAAGCCGGCCCGACGACCGGGCACTGCGCCACGCCCCGTCGAGCGCCTGCGGCGCCAGCAGCCCTTCGACCGTGTCCGCCTGCGCGATGCGGGCCGCGTGCTCGGCGGAAATCACCGCCGCCGGACCGTCCTGCCCCTCGATCCGCAACTGTGCGGCCGAACGAAACCGCGGCGCGTCCAGATGCCAGACGCCCGCTGCGGCCAGGATCGCCGCGGCCGCGGCGAAGGCCGTCATCCGGCCCCAGCGCGGGCGGGCGGGCATCAGTTCGGGAAGTGAATCGTCAAGCTTGCTCAGGCCCCCTCGCTCCAGCGCGATCCGCACCTGCGCCAGCTCGCGCTCGCCCATCTCGCGCAGCGCCGCGAGCTTCTCGCGCTCCGATTCCAGCAGCCGTCGCTCGTTGTAGCACCGTTCCGCGTCGAGCTCGAGGTAGTGGGCGTGCTGGGCGAGTTCCTGCTCGCGGGCGCTCAGCCGCGCCGTCAGAGCCTCCAACTCAGCGAATCGCTCCCCCGTCCGTGCTTCGGCCGCCGCGGCCTGGTCGCGCGCCTGCTCGGCCGACTCGCGCTGCCGGGCAAGCTCCGCCTCGATCTGCTCGAGCCGGCGGCGATCCTCGCGCAGCGATTCGGCCTGTTCCCGAAGCTCGCGCTCGCGAACGCGCAGCCGCTCCGCGTTCATGTCGAGCATGAGCTGCTGCTCGTCGAGAAGCTGCCGCCGCGCGTCCAGCTCCTGCTTCTGGCGGGCCAGCTCGCGCTTCAGCTCTTCGGCCTGACGCTCATGCTCCTGCATTCGCACTTCTCGTGCAGCCAGATCACTGCGGGCCTGGTCGATCTCGGCGCGGGCCTCTTCGAGCGCCTCACATTCCCTGGCGAACCCCTGCTCCCGGGCGGCCAGATCCTCGCGGCTGCGTGCCAGCTCCGCCCGATCCTGCTCGAGCCGCTCGGCCTCACGAGCGACTTCGGCGCGACGCTGCTCGACCGCGCTCTGCTCCGCTGCGACGCGCGCCTGCGACGCCTCGAGCTCCCGCTGCCGCGCGTCCAGCTCGCTTCGCCGCTGCTCGGCGAAAGACTCCTCCGTCCGCAGCTCCGCGGCCAGCCCCTCCAGTTCACGGCGGCGCGCCTCGCACTCGGCCGCCAGGCGGTCCAGCTCCGCCCGCCGCTCGCCCAGACCGGACTCCGTCGCCTCGACCCGGGCCCGCGCCGCGAAGACCTCCTGCTGCTCGGCCGCCAGCTTTTCGCGCAGCGCCTCCAGCTCCCCCCGCCGCTGCTCGAGCGCCGCATCGGCCCGTTCCAGCCGGCTGCGATCCGCTGCCAGCCCTTCCAGCTGGGCGGCCACCTGCTGACGCTGCTGATCGAGCGCCGCCAGGCGGCCGGCCGACTGCGACCGCTCATCTTCGAGCAAACGCCGGCGCGCTTCAAGCTCTTTTCGCCCCCGTTCAAGGTCCGTTTCCGCGGTTTCGATCTGCCGGCGGCGGGCCTCCAACTCCTGCTGCTGGCGGGCTGCCGCCGCCTGACGCTGCTCCACCGCCGCCCGCAGCTTCTCCAGCTCGGCCGTCTCCGTCCGACGCTGCGTCGCCTGCCGCCGAAGTTCATCCGCCGCCCGCCGGCACGCCGCCTCGCGCTCCTCGCACTCACGCTTCAGCCGCAGATGCTCCTCTTTCGCCGAGCGAAAGGCGAGCTTCTCCTGCTCGAGCCGGGCCCGCGCCACTTCCAGCTCGCGAAGCTCCGTCTCCCGGCGGGCGGATTCACTTCGGAGCTGCTCCATCGCCCGCGTGACGGCCGCCTGCCGCTCGTCGAGCTCCTGCATCCGGCCGGCCTGCTCCGCCCGAATGCGCGTCAGCTCACCGCGCTGCTGCTCGATCGCCTGTCGGGCCGAGGCCAGCTCAGCCCGTTCGGCCGCGTGCCGCTCGGCGACGCGTTGCAGCTCCTCCAGCGTCCGGGCGCACTGGTCCGCCTGCTGCTCGATCGCCGACTGCCGCTGCGCCAGCTCCTGGCGGATCTCCGTGATCTCCGCCCACGCATGGTCGATCGCCGCGCGGCCCTCGACGACACCGGCGCGCTCCGCCTCCAGCGCCGCCAGCAATCCGCGTTCGCACTCGCGCACACGCTGAATGCGGCGGGCCAGGATCGTCCGCCGCCGCTGCTGACGAGACTCGTACTCGTCCTGCCGCTGTCGATGACCCGCGATCGCCTGCGCGAGCGCTGCTTCGCGGGCCCGAAGCGAGCCCTCCCGCGCCGCCAGCCGGGCCTGCGTCTGTTCGAGCTGCGTCTCCTTCTCCGCCAGCGCCGCTGCACGCTGTCGCAGCTCGGCAAGCTGTTTGTCGGCCTCCGGGTTCGGCGGCGGAGCCGGGCGTGACTCTGGACCCGCCACGCGGCCCTGAATCGCCGCGAGCTCCTGTTCGCGGCGCCGCATCTCCGTCTCGCGGGCCACCATCTCGCGCAGCCGTGACTTGATCTCCCCCACCACGCGCCAGACCGACTCGGCTGTCTCCTGCGTCCGGCCGGCCGCCACGCTCCGCCCGATCCGCTGGCCCGTCGCGGCCGGACCGCCGCCGCAGTCGCCGCTCCCGTTGGCCGAACCGCCCCGGCTCGGAACAGACGCATCCGCGGCGCCGCCCGGCCGTGTCGCGGTCCGCTCTTCGGCAGGCGATTTGGCAACTTGTTCCGGCGTCGTGCTCATCGATTTCACCCAGCGGGCGCGCAACCCACCCGTTCTATCGGGCCCGGCCGCGCGGCCGGGGAATCCCGGCGAGGCGAAACCGGCAAGTTTGCGCCTCGACGGCACGCAGGCGCCGCTCTGGAGAGCGGGCGCGCTTTCGAACCGGGAGCAGGATGGGTGATCGCTGGGAATGAAGCAGGCGGCCGGGCCGCGTCGCGCAAAGGCCGCGCGTCAGCAGAAGCGGGCGCCGGCCGCCGACCGGCACCCGCTCTGAATCGCTACCCGATCAGGTGCCCTCGTCCGAGCTGGCCAGGTACTTGACCTGCACGTCCGTGAGCTTGTCGATCTTGACGTTCATGCTCTTGAGCTTGAGCCGGGCGACGTACGCCTCGATCTCTTCCGGCACGTCGTGCACGCCGATCGTCAGCGACTTGCTGCGCTTGAGGGCCCACTCGGCCGCCAGCGCCTGCGTCGCGAAGCTCATGTCCATCACGCTGGCCGGGTGGCCGGTCGCCGCGGAAAGATTGACGAGCCGCCCCTCGGCCAGCAGAAAGATCGACTTGCCGTTGAGCCGATACTCGTCCACGTTCTTGCGGACGTCCTTGTTGACCTTGCTGGACATCTTCCGCAGGGCGGGGATGTCGATCTCCACGTCGAAGTGCCCGCTGTTGCAGATGCGGGCCCCGTTCTTCATCTTGCGGAAATGCTCCTCGCGGAGCACGTGCTTGTTGCCGGTGACCGTGATGAACACGTCGCCCAGCGGGGCCGCCTCGCTCATCGGCCGCACGTCGAATCCGTCCATCACCGCTTCAAGCGCTCGCAGCGGGTTGATCTCCGTCACGATCACGTGCGCGCCGGCCCCCCGCGCCCGCATCGCCACGCCCCGGCCGCACCAGCCGTATCCGGCGATCACGACCTTGCTGCCCGCCAGCAGCGTGTCCGTCGCCCGGACGACTCCGTCGATCGTGCTCTGGCCCGTGCCGTAGCGGTTGTCGAACAGGTGCTTGGTATCGGCGTCATTGACGGCGATCACGGGGAACTTCAGGTGCCCGTTTTTGGCCATCGCCCGCAGGCGGATGACGCCGGTGGTCGTCTCCTCCATGCTGGCGACGATCGAGCCGGCGTCGCGCTCCCGCTTGGTGTGCAGCAGATTCACCAGGTCCGCGCCGTCGTCCATGGTCAGGTGCGGCTTGAGGTCGATCACCGCGTTCAGGTGCTTATAGAACACCTCGACGCTTTCGCCCCGCCGGGCGTAGACCGGCACGCCGAAGTCCTTGACCAGGCTGGCCGCGGTCTCGTCCTGCGTGCTGAGCGGGTTCGAGGCACACAGGGCCACCTGCGCCCCGCCCGCCTTGAGCGTCCGCATCAGGTTGGCCGTCTCGCTGGTGACGTGCATGCAGCAGCCCATGCGCACGCCCTTGAGCGGCTTCTCCTTCTCGAAGCGCTCGCGGATCAGTGCCAGCACGGGCATGTCGCGGTCGGCCCACAGAATCCGCTTCTGGCCGTCCGCGGCCAGCGAAACGTTCGTCACGTCACCGGTGTACTTCGCCATCTAGATCACCTCCGTAGCGGCGGTCGGGTCCCGGGATGGTCCTTGCGGGGTTGCCGTGCAGCGGCGCGCGGCACCCCTCGCGCCTTCGCCACGCCGCGAGCCACGCAGTGTAGGCCCGATCCGCCGCCGCGACAAGCCGCCGGACGGAGGGCGAAGGCCGTCAAAAGGCGCCTTATGCGTCGGGGGAGCGCTTCATCACGTCGGGCTTGAAGACGCGCGTTTCGAGCGCCGGAATCCACTGCGTCCAGTCGCTCGCTTCGTCCGGGTCGGCTTCGATCGCCGCGAAGACCATGTTCAGCTTGGCATCGAGGTTGTCCAGGTAGTGCACCATGAACGCCTCGGGCGTCGCCGGCAGCTTCGGGCTGCCGAACTCGTACTTGCCGTGATGCGCCACGATAATGTGCTTGAGGGCCATCAGCACGTCGGCCGGGAAGGCCTTGCCCGTGCGCGCCGCGAGCCGCGCCGCCGCCTCGTGCACCCAGATGCTGGCCTGCACGATGTGCCCGATGAGCTGCCCCTCGTTCGTGTAATCGAAGCTCGTCTGGTAGTTCAACTCGGCCGTCTTGCCCGCGTCGTGGAAGAAGATCGCCGCCAGCACCAGGTCGCGGCTCACCTGCGGATAGCGCGGCAGCACCACCAGCGCCAGCTCCAGCAGGCTGAGCGTGTGCTCCAGCAGGCCGCCGACGTAGGCATGATGCAGCCCGCGCGCGGCCGGCGCACGCCGGAAGCTGTCGGCGAACGCCTCGTCGCGCACGAACTCGCCCACCAGCGCCAGCAGATCGGGGTGCTCGATCGAGCGCAGAATCTCCTTGACCCGCTCCCACATCCGGCCGACGTCTTCGCGCGTCCGCGGCAGGAATTCGCTGGCATCCACGCTGCCGGCGTCGACCGCACGCAGCCCGTCGATGATGACCTGCGGCCGGCCCTTGTAGCTCTCCACCCGCCCGCGGATGTGCAGCAGGCCGCCTTCGGGAATCGAGTCGAACATCTCCTGCGAGGCGTTCCACATGCGGGCGACGACCTGGCCGCTCGCATCCGCCAGCACGGCGTGGATGTACAGACTGCCGTTGCTGGTCGTGCGCAGGTCCTTCTGCGCGATGCGGAAGATGGCATCGTCGAGCCGCTCCCCGGCGCGGAGCTCGGCGATACTGCGGCGATCGGAAGTGCTCGCAGGACTCACGTGAATCCGCCTACGGACTGGGAGGACGGCGCTGATCGCGCGGGCTGTCGTCCGGCGTCTCGGCCGCGGGCTCTGACACCGGCTGCTCGCCCGGCGCCGCCGCTTCCGCATCGATCAGCGTGCTGATGCGCCCCATGAGCGCCATGAACGGCATGGTCAGCTCGCCGGCGATCTCCGCCTGAAGCCGCTCCATCACCTCGGGCGTAAGCTGATCGACCGCCTGGAGCTTGGCCATGATCGAATCGAGCGCCGTGTTCGCGAACGTCAGCACCTCGCGCAGGATCTCGACGTCGCCCTCGCTGATCTCGACCGGCAGCTCGAATTTCCAGGCGTCGTCGACCTTCTTGACGAGCAGGCTCTGCCCGGTCAACGCCTCCTGAACCTGGCTCAGCAGCGCCACGAGATCCATCGGCGGCACCGCGGCACCGCCGGCCGGAACCTCGCCGATGACGTCCCCCCCCGCGGCGCCTTCGGGCGCCGCGCCCGCCGCCTGCGCCGCCATCGCCGTCAGATCGGAAACCAGCGGCATCAACGCAGCCGTGAGCTTCTGCCCGTCCAGGCTGATCGACGCGCTCGTGGGCGACAGCATCTCGACCACCAGCGCGGACGCGAGCGCATCCGGAATCGCGGCGGCCGCGCGCTCGTTGAGTTGATTAGACGCCTGCGCCGCGGCCGGATCCAGCTTCGACGTGACCAGCCGCTGAAGCGTCTGCACCTTCTCGAACGTGCTGATCAGGTCCGGCCGAAGCGGCTCCACCGGCGCGATCGCCTGCGGATCGAGCGAGTCGAGCAGCGCTGCGCCGTCGAACCCGAAGATCGCCGCCGCCGTGTCGCGCACCAGCGTGCGGATCGCAGAGTCCTCGGCACCGCCCCCGCCTGAGAACGTGCTCCCCCGCGCGGCCGGCGACCCGGGCAGCGGCTCGAACGTAGCCGGCTGATAGCCCGTCGGGTCCTGTAGCACACCGGGGTCGACCACGTGCGCGGCGACGGGCATGTGGCTCGCCGGGCCGCCGTTCTCACTCCCCTCGCCGCAGGCGCTCAGGCCCACGGCAATCATCGGTAGCGCCAGCGCCAAGAGCCAACGGGTCGTCATGTGCTCCTCTCGCGATCGTGCCCGGCCGGCCACGACGCAGCACCCCACGGGCGCCACCGGGCCGGCAGAACCAGAACCGTAGCCTAGAGGGGCACTTGCGGGCAGTCAATCGATAGGAATTCGGCGGGGTTTACCGCGTGTGTGCCGCCCGGCGGGTCGCCGCGCGAGCGGAAATCCGGCGACCGGGACACGGCCGGCCGCAGTCCGGCGAAAGCGCGGCCTCAGCCCGTCTTGCGGCGCGGCCGGCGCGGTCGCGCCGCGCGGAGCTGGCCGCCCTCGGCAAGCTGATCGCGCAGGGCGGCGGCCTGCTCATAGTCCTCGCGGGCCAGCGCCTTCTGAAGCTCCCAGCGCAGCCGCAGAGGCGCGTTGCCCGGCATCATCTCGTAGATCTCCTCGCGCAGGTTCGCGAGCACGTGAAGCTCTGGCGAGCCGTCGGACTCCACGGCCGGCGTCTCCTGCTCGTCACGCAACTGCTGGACCAGCGTGACGCCCTCGTCCAGATGGTGCAGCGCGGCGACAAAGTCCTCCCGGGCCGCATCGGAATACACCCGGGCGCGAACGTTCATCATCGTGACATACGCACGTTGACCCTCCAGCACGGTTCGGTCGTGGTCGGAAGGTCCGTACTGCCGGCAGAGGTCGAGAATCCGCAGATTGTGGGCCGTGTCGCGCTCCACGCAGGCGAACTCCTCGAGCACGAACATCGACAGAAAGCGCTGATAGAACAGGTGCAGCTCGTGCCGCAGCTCCGCGCACTCTTCCGCCGTCAGCTCGAACTCTTCCTCGCCCTTCGGCTTGCGGCCATGCTCCCGCAACCGCTGCTCGCAGTAGTCCAGGTAGGTATCGCAGCCGTGCGGCCGCAACCCATCCGGCCGGCCGGACACTTCGAGCTGAAGCAGCCCCAGATCGACCCGCGTCTGCACCTTCTCGCGCCCATCGCGGCCGATAATTTTGCGGACCGAGATCTTGCCCGGCTCGTATTCCCAACCGTCCAGAATGGTCCGCAGGTCGTGTATCATCCACTGCCTTCATCGGAAGTGTCGCGGCCGGGCATCAGTTGCGGCCCGTGCCGCGGGCTCTGCGTGCGGGGCCGCGCGGATTGTGCCGCGGGCGAGGAAGGCTTCGTTCGACCGCCGCGCCGCGTCGCTCAGGCTCGGAATCATCCATGCGCGTGATCGCAGGTCGCTTTCGGGGATACCCGCTGGCCGCGCCGCCCGGGCGAACGACGCGGCCGATCACCGATCAGGTCAAGGAGACGCTGTTCAACGTGCTGGGGCATCGCTTCGGGACGTTGGGCGAGCTGCCGGCCGTGGATGTGCTGGATCTGTTCGCGGGCGCCGGCTCGCTGGGGATCGAGTGTCTGTCTCGCGGGGCCGCGTCGTGCATCTTCGTGGAGAAGGACCGCACGGCGTTGCGAACCCTGCGGGCGAACCTGGCCAAGCTGGACGTGGGCACGCACGCGTCCGTCCGCGTCGAGAATGCCTGGACCGCGCGGCTGCCGCTCGCGCCGAGCGGGCAGTTCGGCCTGGTCTTTCTCGACCCCCCCTATCGCGACGTGGAACACACGACCCGCGTGATCGATCTGTTGGAGCGTGTCGCGGCGCGGCTCGCTCCCGACGGCGTCGCTGTGCTGCGGCACTCTGCGCGGACGGGTTTTCCGCAGCGGGATCTGCGGCTGCTGGAGTGCGTCGACGTGCGGACGATCGGCGAGATGCGGATCGAGCTGCTGATGCGCCGCTC
>CAZXUI010000001.1:0-71239 GCA_964643885.1 uncultured Planctomycetales bacterium | reverse complement strand
GGGCACACACCGGACGCCACTCTGCCTTGCACAGAAGATCACACCCGGAACAGCGCCCCCAGCCGCTTGCCCAACATCAACGACGCCCCCACGATCGTCACCAGCAGAATGACCATCCCCCACACGCCCAGCGCCGAGGCCGTCTCAGGCCCCGCCAGCGGAATCTGCGCCAGGTTCCAGATCGCCTTCGTCATCGGATAGGTCTCCTTGTCGAAGGCGAGAATCAGGCTGTCGGAAACCTCCAGCATCGAGCGGCTGAACACCAGCAACCCGCCCGCGATGAAATTCGCCGTCAGCAGCGGCACCACCACCGACCACATCGTCCGCAGCCGGCTCGCGCCAAGATTGATCGCAGCCTCCTCAAGCGCTTCGGACACCTGCTCCAATCCGGCCGCACACGAGCGCACCAGGAACGGCACCCGCCGCACTGCGTAGGCGATCACCAGCAGCGGCGTCGGGTCGTGCCGCAGCGGGTTCAGCCACGCGACCGGCGAATCCCCCTGCGTGATGGCGAAGAATCCGAACGCCAGCACCAGCCCCGGAACCGCCAGCGGCAGCATCGCCAGGTTGTCGAGCACCACCGTCAGCCAGCTCGGCCGCCGCACGACCAGATACGCGATCGCAAAGCCCAGCACGACGTCCACGATCGTCGCCAGGATCGAGTACTTGAAGCTGTTGACGATGCTCAGCGCCGCCATGCCGCCGACCGAGGCGGTGCCCGACTTGAAATCCAGCAGCGCGGCATGATGCTCAAGCGTCAGCCGCCCCGGCGACACCTCGAGCATGCCCGTGGCCGACAGGCTCGTCAGGATCACACCGACGTGCGGCAAGGCCGCCACCAGAAACACCACCGCGAACGGCAGCGTCACCAGCGCGGCCTTCCACCCGCGGAGGCGCTTCGGCGCGGCTGCCACCGTCGCCTTGGCCATCATCGCCCCGGGCGAGCGGCCGAGCAGCGTCTTGCCCACGAAATAGAGCAGGGCGCTGACCGCCAGCAGGATCACGACCAGCGCGTACGCGTCGCCGGCCGGGTTGGTCGTTTCCAGCTCACGAAAGACCTGCACGGCCGTCACGTCGTGAAAGCCGACCATCAGCGGCGTGCCCAGCTCCGTAAAGGCCCAGATGAACACCAGCGTCGAGCCGGCAAAGACCCCCGGCCGCATCAGGGGCAGCGTGATCCGCCAGAAGCGCCGCCACGGGCCGGAGCCCAAATTCGCCGCGGCCTCGTCCAGGGCCGGATCGATATTCGCCAGCGCCGCCTGCACGTTCAGCAGCGTGATCGGATAGAGATAGAGCGCCTCGAGCACCACGCACGACCAGAAGGGGTAGGCCAGCCAGTCGATCGGCTCGGCCGGGTCGATCAGGCCGAAATACGCCAGCATGGCGTTGATCCCGCCGTTGCGTGACAGCAGCAGCTTCATTCCGATCGCCCCCACGAACGGCGGCAGAATCAGCGGCACCTGCACGAGCGCCAGCCACCAGCGCTTGCCGGCGAAGTTGTAGCTCTCGGCCAGCATCGCCAGTGGAATCGAGATGACCAGGCACAGCAGCGTCGTGTAGGTCGCCAGCAGAAGGCTGTTGACAAGTCCATCTCGATAGAGCGGAAAGTCGAGCACGTCCTGGAACCAGACAAGTGAGAACTGCCCCTCGTCGACGAATCCTTCACGCACAACCGTGGCGATCGGCGCAAGCAGCACGACCCCGAGCAGCAGCACGAGCGAGAGGGTCAGAAAATGGCTGAGCAGCCGGCCGGCCATGGCGCTGACTCGAGCGTAGTCTGGTTTCGGCTCAGTCGAGGGAATCTGCGGGTGCACCGCGCACAGCCCGGCGTCCGCCCGACGTGGCGGACACTATACGCGCTCGCGCGCCGAAAGTCGCGGCCGTCTGTCTGCACCGAGCCGCGACCGTGAGGGAGCGGGCTGGGGGTGGCGCGCCGCCTGCGCAAGCGCCTGGTGACATTCACCTAGTCCGTGCGCTGGTTCATCGTGTCAGGTGTGCCCGTGACGGCGCGTGTACGCGGGCAAGTCCGCCGAATTCGCCCGCTCCCTCACGGTCGCGGCTCGGAGCCGTCGGACGCGCGCGGCTCGGAGCCGCGCCGCAGAAACTCGATCACATCATCCACGATCGCGTACATCCGCCGCATGCCTTCGTGCGTCCGGGCCGCGACATGCGGCGTCAGGATGCACTTCTCCATCTCAAACAGCGGGTGAGTCGCCGGCAACGGCTCCGGCTCCGTCACATCCAGCGCCGCGCCCGCCAGCCGGCCCGACCGCAACGCCTCCACCAGCGCATCCGTCATCACAACCGCCCCGCGGGCCGTGTTGATCAACCGCGCCCCCGCCCCCATCTGCTCGAACACACCCGCGTTCACCATCCCCCGCGTCTGCTCCGTCAACGGCACGTGCAGCGTCAGAATCTCAGCCCGCGCGAAGACCTCCGCCTTCTCCACCGGCTCTGCCGCGAAATCGAACGGCCCCACCGCCGCGATGTCGTTGTAAATCACCGTCGCCCCGAACCCCGCCGCCACGATCCGCCCCACGCGCGACCCGATCCGCCCCATCCCGATGATCCCCACCGTCCGGCCGCGCAGCTCCACCCCGTGCGGCCGCCGCCGCGCCGCCTCGAATCGCCCCGCCCGATACTCCGCCGCCAGCCGCGGCACCGGCCGCAGCAACTGGAGCATCAACGCGACCGTCAGCTCCGCCACCGCATCCGACGACGCCTCCGGCCGATGCAGCACCGCGACGCCCAGCTCCCGTGCCGCCTCCACGTCGACATGGTCGAGCCCGACGCCGGCCACGCCGACCACGCGCAGCCGCCGCCCGGCCGCCAGCAGCCGCCGCGTCACGGGGACGCTCGTCCGCACCACGGCCCCGTCGCAGTCCGCGATGGCCGCGCAGAGCGCCGGCTCATCCGTCGCCGGCGGGCGGACGACCTCCGCGGCCGCCGCCAGGCGAGCCTCGGCCTCCGGGTCCAGCGGCAGCGGCAGCAGCACACGATGCACGATCGCAGCTCACTCCGATGAAAACGAATCTCGCGCCGGCCGCCGGGCTAGCCGCCGATCTCGGCCAGGTTCGCCTCGATCGCCGCCAGCTTGCCGCGCAGCTCCTCCAGCCGCGCCCGCTCCGATTCCACCACGGCCGGCGGGGCCTTCGCCACGAAGCCCTCGTTGGCCAGCTTGGCCGCCAGCCGCTCGATATGGCCGGCCAGGTCGTCCCGCTCCCGGCCGAGCCGCTTTCGCTCGACCTCCAGGTCGGCCAGCCCGGTCAGCGGCACATACAGCTCCAGGCCGGTGAATATCTTGCTGGCCGACTCCGGCGGCTTGACCGCGTCCGGGCCGATCTCGATCTGGTCGCACTGGCCGAGCCGCAGCAGGACCGATCGATGTTTCTCGAGGCTTTCGGCCCGGCCGGCGTCCGTCCGTACGACCGCCCGCGGAAGCGTCCGCAGGGCCGATTGCTTGCTCGCCGAACGCATCGCGTTCACGTGCGTGCGGATCTCGCGCAGGCCGCGGATCAGCGGCATGAGCAGATCGCCGACTTCCCGCTCCGTTTCCGCGTCCAGCGCCTCGGCCCAAGCCGTCGGCCACGGCGCCTTGATCAGCGGCGGCGCCTTCGCCGGCACCTTCTCGCCCCACTTGGCGGCCAGCTCGGCCGTCAGAAACTGCTTCTCCGGCCAGACCAGCTCGTGATGCCTCGGCACCGCCGCACTGATCTCCTGCCAGATCTTCTCAGTGATGAACGGCACGAACGGATGCAGCAGCGCCAGCGTCACATCCAGCACCTGGAGCAGCACGATCTTGGTGTCGTTGGCCGCGTCCGCATCCGCCTCGCGCAGGCGGACCTTGGCCTCTTCGATGTACCAGTCGCACAGTTCCGACCAGAAGAACGTTCGCAGCTCGTCCGCCGCGGCCGCGAAGCGGTACGCCGCCAGGTTGCGATCGACCTGGCGGATGCAGTGCTGAAGCCGCGTGCGAATCCAGCGGTCGAACAGCGGCAGCTCGGCGGGCGGGCGGCTGGTGTGATGGCCGCCGGCCCGCCGCTCGATCCGGACATCCTGCACCTGCGGCACCACGAACCCCAGCGACGCCTGCCAGAGCTTGTTGCAGAAGTTGCGGCCGAGCTCGAAGCGCTCGGAGGTGTTGATGGTGCGGCCGTCGTCGAGCTTGAGCGGTTTGACCGGAATGCGGCAGTCCTGCGTCTCGCTGGCCAGGCTGGCGAGCGTGAAGCGCATCGCATCGGCGCCGTACATCGAGATCAGGTCGAGCGGGTCGACGCCGTTGCCGAGCGATTTGCTCATGCGGCGGCCCTGGCCGTCCTGGATCGTCGGGTGAATGCAGACGTGCTGAAACGGCACGCGGCCCATGTTGTACAGGCCGGTCATCACCATCCGCGCCACCCAGAGCGAGATGATGTCGCGGTTCGTCACGAGCACATTCGTCGGGTAGAAGTACTCGAGGTCCGCGCCGCGATTGCCAGTCTGATCCGAGCCGCGACCGCCGGCCTGATCCGAGCCGCGTTCATCGGTCGCTCCGCCGGCCCGACGGACCGCCGCGCCAGGCCAGCCGAACGTGCTGTGAGGCCAGAGCGCCGAGCTGAACCATGTGTCCAGCACGTCAGGGTCGCGCTCGAATCCGTGTTCCTCCAACCACTGCCCCATCGGCGGCGCGCCCGTCACCCCCGTGTCGAACGCCTCACTCCGCAGGCAGACAAACCACCACATCCTCTCGTCGGCATCTGTGTAGTCCCGGAGCCGTACTGCTTGTTCATAATCGTCTTCGCACCCGGCGATCGTGTACGCATACCCATCATCGCGAACCACACGAACGCACACGTCATTCTGGGCCGCGCTGCCGAAGAAAAAACCGCGTACGAATTCATCACGTTCGTTTCCGGCCAGCCGCAGCGACTCGTTCCACGACATCCGCCGCGTCCACACCGGTATCCGATGCCCCCACCAGAGCTGCCGGCTGATGCACCAGTCGCGCTTCTCGCCCAGCCAGTCCAGGTAGCTCCGCGCGAAGCGCTCCGGATAGAACTGCACCCGCCCGTCGCGCACCGCCTCCATCGCCGTCTCGGCCAGCCGGTCCATCTTCACGAACCACTGCTCGCTCAGCATCGGCTCGATCGGGCTTTTGCTGCGGTCGCTGTGGCCGACGTCCGTCTCGTACGGCTCGATCTTCTCGAGCAGCCCCAGCTCCTCCAGCCGCGCCACCACCTGCGCCCGCGCCTTCTGCCGATGCAGACCCGCGAACGCACCGCCGCGCTCGTTGATCCGCCCGTCCGGCGTCAGCACGTTGATCATGGGCAGCCCGTGCCGCTGGCCGCAGGCGTAGTCGTTCGGATCATGCGCCGGCGTGACCTTCACACACCCGCTGCCGAACTCGCGCCGCACCAGCAGCCCGTCGCCGATCACCGGAATCGGCCGCTCCATCAGCGGCAGCAGCACGTGCTGCCCGATCAGGTGGCGATAACGCTCGTCGTCCGGATGCACCGCCACGGCCGTATCGCCCAGCATCGTCTCCGGCCGCGTCGTGGCCACGACCAGGTAGTCGCGCCCCACCTGCGCCTCCGGCCCCGTCGCCCGCGCGATCGCCTCGGCGACCGTCGCGGCCGAGACGCCCGCGCTGCCCGTCCCGGCGGCCTCCGCCCCCGCCCGAGTCCCGGGGTCGCCCGGCAGGATCGGGTAGCGAATGTGCCAGAGATGCCCCTTGACCGTCTCGTGATAGACCTCGTCGTCCGCGACGGCCGTCTGAAGTTCGCAATCCCAGTTGACCAGCCGTTCGCCGCGATAGATCAGCCCGTCGCGGAACATGCGAAAGAAAGTCTCATAGACGGCCGCGACGCAGCCCTCATCGAGCGTGAAGCGCGTCCGGTCCCAGTCGCAGGAGCAGCCCATGCTGCGGAGCTGGCCGAGGATGCGGGCGTTGTACTCCTCCTTCCACTGCCAGATCTTCGCGACGAGCCCCTCGCGCCCCAGCTCGTGCCGCGTCTTGCCCTCCTGCTCTCGGACGCGCTTCTCCACCACGGCCTGCGTGGCGATGCCGGCATGGTCTGTCCCCGGCAGCCAGCAGGCCACGTAGCCGCGCATGCGATGCGCCCGCACGAGGATGTCCTGGAGCGTGTTGTTCAGGGCGTGGCCGAGGTGCAGCGCCCCGGTAACGTTCGGCGGCGGAATGACGATCGTGTAGGGCTTTCGCTGCGAGTCGGCGACGGCGCGAAAGTGCCGGCCCTGCTCCCACAGCTCGTAGATCTGCGGCTCGACGGCCCTCGGATCGTAACTGCCACCGCTGCTCATGCACGCTCCTGCGACGAATCAGACCCCGGGCGAAATCGCGCGAAGCGGCCCGGCCGGTCACATGATAACACCGATTCCCGTCCGGCCCCCCGGTGGCGCGGGGCTGCTTGACCGCCGTGAGATTGCTCCCCGTTGGAGCCCGCTGCGCCGAGCGGCGCGTCCCTTGGCGGCCAAGAGACCCCGTGCTTGGCGCACGGGGTTCTGATTCCTCGTCGCTCTAACCGGGCAGCGCGGGTGTCGCCTTTGGGGAGCGCGAGCGTCCCGCCCGCCATGAGGGCACTCGCGCGTGCCACTGCCCTTGATCCCCGCACGCGAAGTGTACGGGGTGAGCAGTGCACGCTCGGCCACAGCCTCGAACAACGAATCCCCCGACAGCCCGCAGACTACCGCTCGCTCCGCGCGCCCGGCAGATCGCGCAATCCCACCGGCGGCCCCAGAATCTCCGCCGCGACGAACACCGCTCGAACCCCCACCGGACTCCGCAGCAACCGACGAACCTCGGCCGCCGTCGCCGATCGCGTCCGGCCGCCCTCGATCTGGGCCAATGCCCGCTCCGGCGGCGGCGCAGCCTCCCTGCCGGCCGGAGCCGGCTGCGGCCGCGGAGCTTGTGGTGCCTGCGGCGCCGGGCGCGCCGCCGGTTCGCGAATCTTGACCGGCCGCGGCGGAGCCGGAGCCGGCCGCGGCTGAGGAGGCCGGGCCTGCGGCGGACGCGCGACCGGCCGCGGAGGAGGTGGTGGCGGCGGCGGGGCCTGCGGCGCGTCGGGCACTTCGGTCAGAACGATGACGTCCTCATCACCGCTCGGCGCCCGCCCGCGCGGCGGCCGGCCGGTGCGCGGTTTGGCAGGCTCACGCTCCTCCGGCGTCTTCTTCTTGAGCAGACCGCCGAGCGCGCCGGCGATAATCAGCGCCACGTAGACGAGGAAGCCGAAGTTTTCGAAGCCGTCCGCAACCAGGACCCAGGCCAGCATGGCCGCTCCTCATCAAGCTCTCCGGCACGGCCGCGTGGCGTCCGAACCGCGGCACGACGCACCGAATTCGCCGCCCGGCGTTATCCGAGCGGCTTCGTCCCGCCGCCGGTGCCTTCGCGGCCGATGTTCTCGCGCATCCCCGTATCGGCCTGGATGTTCCGCAGCCGGTAGTAGTCCATGATGCCCAGATTCCCGGTCCGGAACGCGTCGGCGATGGCCCTCGGCACTTCCGCCTCGGCCAGCACGACCAGGGCCCGGTTCTCCTCGACCTTCGCCCGGTTCTCCTGCTCGAGGGCCACGGCGATGGCGCGGCGCTGCTCGGCCTCGGCCTGGAACCGCTTGCGGTCCGCCTCGGCCTGGTCGGCCTGGAGCCGGGCGCCGATGTTGTCGCCCACGTCCACGTCGGCGATGTCGATCGAGAGAATCTCGTAGGCCGTCCCGGCGTCGAGCCCCTTGTTCAGCACCGCCTTCGAGATTCGATCGGGATTCTCGAGCACCTCCTTGTGCGATGCAGACGAGCCGATGGCCGAGACGATGCCTTCGCCGACGCGGGCGATGATGGTCTCTTCCGTCGCGCCGCCGATTAGCTTCTTGATGTTCGTCTTCACCGTCACGCGGGCACGGGCCTTGAGCTGAATGCCGTCCTTGGCCACGGCGTCGATCGTGCTCCGCCCGAGGGCCGGATTCGGGCAATCGATCACCTTCGGGTTCACGCTCGTATTGACGGCGTCGACGATGTCGCGGCCGGCCAGGTCGATCGCGCACGCCGTGCGGAAATCCAGCGGGATGTCCGCCCGCTGGGCGGAGATCAGCGCCCGGATCACGTTCGGCACGCGGCCCCGGGCCAGCAGGTGCGACTCCAGGTCGTTGGTCGTGATGTCCGTCAGGCCGGCCTTCCAGGCCTGAATCTTCGTGTCGACGATGATGCTGCTGTTGACCTTGCGCAGCCACATTCCGATCAGCTCGCCGAAGGTGATCTTCGTCTTGGCGGCGTAGGCGCGAATCCACAGCGAGCCGAAGTTCAGGAAGACCAGGAAGAAGAACAGGACGATCAGGATGCCCGCGGCACCCAGGACCCAGGCGATGATCGAGCCAATACTCGTCGCTTGCGCTAGCATCGTTGCTCCCCGATCTTTCATGATCCATTCGCGGGGCGGGCGTCAGTTCGCCGGCTCCACCACGACGTGCACTCCCTCGCGACGGACCACGCGGACGGTCCGTCCCACATCAACGTACTGCCCGTCGCTCCGCGCGTCGACCAGCGCCCCGTCGAACTCCACCCGCCCGGCCGGCCGAAGCGTCGCCCGCACCGTCCCCACCCGGCCGACGGCAACCCAGTCCGGCGGCTCGGGGGCCGCGTGCCAGGGCTTGCCGGGATGACCGAGCGTCAGCCATCCCGTCTCGCGGAAAATCAGCACCAGCCCGGCGATGCCGCAGGCCGCCGCGACCAGTGCCGCGACCAGTACGACCCAGACCGAGCCGGTCCCCGCCCAGAACGGATGCCACAGCGCCGCGACGATCAGCCCGGCGCCGAGCAGCGATTCGACGCCGAAGGTCGGGATGAGCGGCTCCAGCAGGATCAGCAGCAGCCCCGCGACCAGCGCCACGCGCGCCCAGGTCGCGTCGAGCTGCGCCACGGCGACGCTCGCGGAAAGCAGCGCCACGATGAGCAGTCCGTATGCCACCGCGCGCACGCGCCGAGAGCGGCACACCGGCAGCCCGCCGCCCTCGCAGCCCGTGCCTGCGCCATCGCCGAACCGCGGCTCTCGTGCCTCGCCGGAGCTCATGCTTCATCCGGAAGCGGGCGAACCACGATCGACCGCCCCTCGTGCCGGATCACCTGCACCCGCCGTCCCGCCTCGACATACTCACCCTGGCTGCTGACCTCGACGATCTCCGACCCGAATCGCGCCTGCCCGCCCGGCCGCAACGCACCCGTCACGACTCCCACGTCGCCCACCAGCGCCACCTTCGCGAACGGGTCCGTGACCGCCATCCGCGAAGCCTGCGGATTCTCACTCAGAATCCCGCGCGACAGCGGCGAGTTCGGCAGGTAGCGAACGATGAAGGCCAGACCCACCACGGCCGCCCCGAGGCTCGACATCAGCACGATGATGCCCGTGCGGATCGCCTGCCACGTGCCCTCCAGCGCGGGCCAGGAGAAAGGCGGCGCACCGGGTTCCTTGGGAATGAACGTGCCCAGAAACGCGGCCAGAATCAGCAGCACGCCCAAGATTCCCGCCACACCGAACCCCGGCAACACGAGAATCTCGACCGCCAGCAGCACCAGTCCGACCGCCAGCAGGATGATCGTCCAGATATCGGCCAGGCCGGCCGCATACGGGGCGGCCAGGAAGATCGCCAGCGAGATCAGCGCCGTGACGCCGGGCAGGATCAGCCCGGGACTCTGAAACTCGATGTAGCCGCCGATCAAAACGATCACGAGCAGAATCCCGCGGATCAGCGGGCTATTGAGCCAAATCGCGAAGCGTTCCCAGCCGTTGATCTCAAGCCGGACCAGTTCATCGGGCCCCGGAGACGAACGCACGGCCTCCCCGTCCGAGCCGCCGAGCAAGCCACTGCCTGCAAGCGCCTGCCACAAGGCTGAGTCACTGCCCACCACGGCGCTGGCAAATCCGAACGCCACGGCCTCCGTTTGCGAGAGTGTCAGCACCGTCTCCGCCTGGTCCACCGGCTGGGAGATCTCATACGGCTGGCCGGTCGGTCCCGGAATGTGCGTGACAAGCCGCCACTGCCGCTCCTCTTCGGCGACGTCGTCGATCCGCCGTTTCTTCTCCTCACCGGACACGAACTCGCGAACGACAGCGCCGGCGGTTCCTTCTTCCGCGGCCGCCGGCTTGATCTGCTCGAGCCACCAGACCTCCGCGTCGACCGCGACCATCGCCCGGCACAGCAGCGGGTCGTAGCCGTTGCGTGCGGCCGAATCGCGAAACTCCTGGATGATCGGACTCTCGATCTTCGCCCGCTCCGTCTGCGGCAGCTCCTCGAGGCCGCCGATCGGCGTGACCATGATCGGGGCACAGTCGCCCATCGACGAGGCCGGGGACATCACGATCTTCTGACAGGCGACCGAAATCAGCGCCCCCGCGCTGAAAGCCTCATCGTTCACCCACGCGACGGTGCGAATCCCCTCATCCGGCAGTCGCTTGATCAGCTTGGAAATCGACAGCGCGCTGGTCACCAGCCCCCCAGGCGTGTCCATCTCGAAGACGGCCACCTCCGCTCCGCGGGCGCGGGCCTGTTCCAGCCGCCGCTCGATGCTCCCGAGCGTAATGTCGCTGATCTCGCCCCGCACGGGAATGATCACGGCCCGCCAGCGAGCCGTACCCGCCTGACCGGCAACCGGGGCCGTCATGCTCAGCACCAGGGCGGCCACCGTCGCGAGCACCCACGCCCCGCGCAGAACCCGCCTGGTCCGCCCGACCTCCGACCTCCGCCGCTGTCGCTGTCGCTGTCGCGCCATGATCACTCCCTCCTTGCGCCGGGTTCGCTCATCACAGCGATTCTCGCGCCGAGTCGATGGGCCGGCCAGTGAAAATCTAGCGCAAAAGTATATCCCGTGCGGCCGACATCGCCGCGGGCAGGGCGTCCGCAACCCGCTCGAAATCGTGCGGCTCCGGCAGCGGATCGCCGAATTTCAGCTCCGCTGCCAGTCCCGGCCGGACCGGCACATTCCGCGAATCGCTGGTCGCCAGCGCCCGCTCGACCTCGGCACTGACCAGGTAATCCAGCAGCGCCCGGCCGGCCTGCGGATTCGGCCCGCCGCGCACCAGCGCCACGCTGCACGGAATCCAGAAAACAGGCCCGTCGTCCGTGATCCGCGGATAGACCAGGTCCACCGACAGCCCCCGCCGCTGGGCAACCCAGACGTCGTCCGTGTCCGTCCAGCAGATGTCCACCTCGCCGGAGCCGACCATGCGAATCGCGTGCGCATTTCCGTCCGCGATGCGAACGCGGCCGATTTTGAGCTCGCGCAGCCGTTGCTGAGCCTCTTCGGCCCCCCACCACGCGAACAGACCGGCCAGATGCCCGCGGGTCGTGCCGAATTGCGGATTCGCGACGGCCGAGCGCGGCGCCCACTCCGGCGCGCAGGCCTCAAGCCAGGTTCCGGGCATCTGTTCGCGGCTGAGTCTGTCCGAATTGAATGCAATCACCCGCGCCCGCGCCGCCATTCCCGTCCACATCCGCCCCGGGTCGCGCCAGCCCGCGGGAATATCCCCCGCCGCGGGGCTGTCATACGCCTCCAGAACCCCCGCCCGCGCCAATTCGATCGTGCCGTACAGCTCGCTGGACCACCAGACGTCGCACCGCGGCCGCTCTTTTTCGCGCTCCAGCCGCCGCAGCAGCCCGGTCGTCTTGCCGGCCTCGCTGTCGAAGACCGGCTCCACGCGGAAGCCCGTTTCCTTGGAGAACCGCTCCAGGATGGCCCGCGCGAAGGGCTCGTCGACCGAGGTATAGACGACCACCCGCCGGTCCGGGCCGCCCGCCGCGGCCGGCTGCGACGCCGCCTGGCCGGCCGGCCCGGACTCTTGCTCAGGTTCGGCCCGGCAACCGCCGATGGCTAGCCAGATAGCGGTCGCGAGCCCGATTCGGCGGGCCGCACCTCGAAGACCGATCCAAGGGAAATAGTCACTCATCACTCAACCCTCGCGCAAAGTCGACCGATACACCCTTGGTCCGGATTTCTTTCGGAATTATGACGAACCGCGAATTCAGGGAGACGTACATGCCAACATTCAGCCGCACGTACCGCACGGGCTCGTCCCGTCGCACGACCAGCAACTGGAACCGCCGCAACAACACCGGCTCCAATTGGACGGCGACCCCCTACAAGCCCACCAAGTTCAACACCTGCCGTAAGGAAATTCAGGCGCGAATCGGCTCGTTCCGCACGCTGAACCAGCAGTTCAGCGGCGTCACGAACGTGACCGCCTTCTCGCCCAACACGGCCAACAAGTGGATCAAGCTGGTCGACGCCGGCGCCCGCGTCTTCGCGTTCAACCAGAACCAGTTCAGCCGTTACTTCGGCAGTGGCTGGAACCAGAGCTCGCCGACCGCGGCCTTCAAGTTCCTGCGCCGCAAGTTCGGCACGGGCATCAAGGCCGTCACGCGCGGCCGGGGCAACACGTGGCTCATCGCCGCCAGCCCCAAGCTCTCGGCCCGTCCGTTCAACAACTACAACTGGAAGTAGTGCACGGGGCGGCTCGTGTAGGCCGCCAGTTCGATCTGAGCTAAACACGATTCGCCGGTTCGTCTCTTCCAGCGGCCTGCGTCGCCCGCCGACGCAGGCCGCTTCTGTTTCGCTCCCGCCGGCGCCCGCCGCACGTCTCATCGCCCGCCCGCCGGCTTCAGCTCGATCCGCGGATGCAGCACGTGCTGCCCGAAAATCGTCGAAAAATCGACATACAGCTCGCGCGCCTCGCGGACCGAGCGCGGAGGCCTCACCGTCAGCACGCCCTTGGCCCAGTCCACCTCGAACGGCACCTGAGAACCGTCGAGCTGCAACACCAGCGACCGCTTCAGAATCTTCGGCGCACTCGCCCCGAACCCGCCCCGCCCGCTCAACCCGTCGTCGAGCTGCACGACCAGCGGCCTGCCCGGCTTGAACACCCCGTCGCCCGGCTCCGTCAGCCGCACCCGCGGCAACCCCGCCTGCGCCCAGCGGGCCAGCCCCAGAAACAGCCCGTACGCCTCGCGGCGGTTGTAGAGCGGATCGCGCAGCCGGCTCTCCTCCTGAGGGTTCGAGTGGAACGACGCCTCCGACAGAACGGCCGGCACGCGCGCATGCCGCAACACCGCGAAGCCCTGCCCGCGGTAGATGGTGTAGTCCGCCAGCACCGCGCACTCCACGTGCCGCTCGAGCCGCAGCGCGTCGTTCAGACCCGTCAGCAGGTAGCGCGCCGCCGACAGGCTCGCCGGACTGTGATCCGGACCGGCGTGATAGAAGAGCGTTGTATAGTTCGCATCCGGCGGCCCGCCGTTGTGATGAATCGACAGCAGCAGGTCCGCACGCACGCTGTTGGCGATCTCCGCCCGTTGAAACAGATCCTCCGCATCCTCCAGGTCGAGGCTGCGGTCCTCGCTCCGCGTCAGGATCACTTCCGCCCCGACCGACTCGAGAAACTCGCGCAGGAACTGCGCAACCCGCAGATTCACTTCCGCTTCGCGCAGGCCGGTCGGCCCGCGCTTCCAGTCGCCCCCCTTGTCGCGCTGCCCGACGTGACCGGGGTCCAGCACGATCCGCACGCCCTCCAGAAACCGCGCATACGGCGGGATCGGGAAGGACGCCTCTGGCAGCTCGCTCCAGGAGAACGCCTCCGGCGCCGCGCGAATCACGTCCAGCTTCGCCGCGGCGTCCGCCGTCCGCCGTTCGCCCGGCCAGGCCAGCCACAACACCAGGCTCACGGCGACGCCGCCCAGCACCGCCGCCGCAGCGTGCGACGCGAGACTCGGCCAGCTTCGAGCCCGTCGCAGCGGCTCACTCACGGCCGAGCACCCCCGGGTTGCCCCGCACGATCCACGTTCTCCAGCGTCGCCCGGATCGCCGCATCGAGCTGCGGCCGGCGCCCGGCGATCTCGTCGGCCGGCGTGATCTGTACCTCGATATCCGGCATTGCCCCGTTGTTCTCCATGTCCTTGCCGTCCGGAATGGTGAACCAGCCGCGTCCCGGCATGCGGATGCGGGCCCCGTCGATCAGCCCGTACGAGCCGGTGCTGATCACCGCGCCGAAGGTCTGCACGCCGACCAGCGGCCCGCGGCCCAGGTTCTTGAACGCGTGCGAGACGATCTCCGCGTTCGAATAACTGTATTGGTTGCACATCATCGTGGCCGGCTTCGTCCACGAATAGAAGATCAGCCGGTCCTGCGGATAGCCCGGCTCGCCGCCCGGACTGACCGTATACGCGTGCCGCCGCACGTTCAGCACCGCCATGACCCAGTCCGCGGTCCACCCGCCGCCATTATTGCGCACGTCGATGATCAGCCCGTCACGCCCCCGCCCGACCGCGTACAGATCGCGCTCGAAAACGTGAAACTGCGGCTCGCCCATGCCCAGGATGTGCAGATACCCGACCCGCCCTTCGGATTTCTCATGCACGTACGCCTGGTTCTCGCGCACCCAGGCCTCGTAGCACCGGCCGGCGAATTCGCCCGCCGAGATCGGCCGAATGACAACGTCGCGGGTCGACTCCGCCTCGCCCGTGCCGCTCGCCGGCTGCGTCGCCGATTCGCCCAGTGCCTCGCGCGTGCCGTCCGGCTTACGTCCCGCGACGGGTCGATACGTGACGATGATCTCGTCGCCCACGGTGTTGATCAGCGCCTCATCCAGGGCCGCGTCCGGCCCGACCGGCCGCCCATCGACCCGCAGGATCACGTCCCCGGGCACCAGCCGGCTCTCCGCCCGATCGGCTGGCGTCTGGGGCACGACCGATTTCACCCGCAGCCCCGGCCCGCTCCACGATTCGTCAAATTCGCATCCGAGGTAGCCGATGCTCTCCGCCCCGCCGCCGCGCGCGGGACCCGAGATCCCCATGTGCGACGCGTTCAACTCACCCTGGAGCAGGTTGAATATCTCGTTGAACTCTTCCACCGTCTGCGTCCGCAGCGCCAATCCCCGATATCGCTCCGTCAGCCCCGCCCAGTCCAGCCCCTTCATCGTCGCGTGATAGAACCCCCACAGCAGCGCCCGCGACGCATCGTTGAACTTCTGTGTCGCCTCGGCCAGCCGATCGATCGCCATCTTCGCTACGAAGTCGTGCGATTTCGTATCGGCCCCGCCCGCCTTCATCGACCCCGGCACGCCGCCGCGCAGGTAGAACAGACGCTCGCCGTTCAGAGTCCAGTGCATCGCCCCGACCGGCCCGGTCGAAATGCGCTTGCGGTCCTCGCCGTTCCACTTCACGCTGAACAGCCCCGCGCTGCCCTCGTGCGACGAATTGAAGACCAGGCTCGCCCCATCCGGCGCCAGCGCGAAGCCGCTCTGATCGTCCGGAAGACTCGTGATCCGCCGCACGCGCTGCCAGGCCGTCTCCAGCTCATATTCGTACTTGCGCTCGCGGGCCTGCGGCTCGTCCTTCTTCTCCTTCTCGTCGTCGGGCTCGGCCAGGATCTGCTTGAGAATCGCCCGAAGCTGCGCCGTGAGCGGATCGTCCGACGGCTTGCTGGCCGCACCACCCGGCTGCGAGGCGGCCGGCGCGCTGGCCGGCTGCGACGCGGCCCCGCCCGACAGCGCGATCGCCCCGCTCGCCGCCGCCTGCTTCAGCGGCTTGCGCTTCTTCACCTTCTCGGCCGCCGCCGAGAAGTACTCGTCGATCACGAATCGCGCGCTTTCGTCCAGCTCGCGCGACAGGAAGACGAAGTACAGGTCCGTATCCATTCCGTGCCGCCGCGACGTGAACGCCAGAATCTGCCCGTCCGCCGACCACTGCGGGTTCCCGTCGAAATCCGGGTGCTGCGAGATGTTCACCGCCCCGGCCGACCCGTCGGCCGGCACGACCCACACGTCCGGGTTGTACTCCTCATCCTCGATCTCGTAGGCGATCCACTTGCTGTCCGGCGACCAGCGGTAGGTCGGAATGTTCCAGCTTTCGACCAGGCAGCGCTCCGGCCCGCCGGCCACGTCGCGAATCATCAGATCGCCCCGCCCGCGGACGAAGGCCAGGTGCTTGCCGTCCGGGCTGACGCTCGGCGCCAACTCGCGCGCCGCATCGTCGGTGACGCGCTCGATGCGGAACCGCAGCGAATCGGAAAGCGCCTTGGCCGGCTCCTCGGCCGAAACCGCGCGATACACGTCCTCCTGCCCCGCCTCGTCCGAGACGAAGTAGAGCGCCTTGCCGTCCGGCGACCAGGTTACGTGCCGATCCCGCGCGGCCGATTCCGTCACTCGCCGCGTCGGCTTGCCCTCCTCCGTCTTGATCACGAAGATCTCGCCGCGGACGACCAGCGCGATCTCCTTACCGTCGGGCGATGCCTCGATCTCATCCGCGTCGCGGGTGAAGCGCTCCAGCGATACCGGCTTGTCCACCGCGTCCGCCGGCGCCTCGACCCGCAGCTCGCGCACACGCGCCTCCGCTCCGACCGGCGAGAGCACATAGAGCTTGTCCCAGACCGTGTAGACGAGCGTCCGCCCGTCGGCGGAGACGGCGAAGTCGCGCACGTCGTCGTCCTCGCTGCGCGTGAGCTGCACGGTCTCGCCGCCGGCCAGCGGCAGGTACCACACGTTCACCACGCCGGCCGGCCGCGCGGGTGTGTCTTGACTCGGATCGCCGCCCCGGTCCGAAAGGAAGTACACCCCCCGCCCCTGCGCATCGAACGCCGGCGAGCGGTCATTGCCGGCGAACTCCGTCAGCCGGCGAAACTCCCCGCCCGTGTGCAGCCACAGATCGTAATTCGCGCTGCCGCGATAGCCGCGCCGCCACCACGGCGCCCCGCCCCGCAGAAACACCAGGCTCGAACCGTCCGGACTGACGCGCCCCTCCGCCGCGTGACACTCGAGAATCCGCCAGCTCTGCCCGCCCGCCACCGGCACCCGATACATCCGCGGCTCGCGCCACACCTCCCCCGCCTTGCGCGCGTGGAAGTAGACGTACTTTCCGTCCGGCGACCAGTCCGTCGGCACTTCCGAGCGATCCGAGAACGTCAGCCGCCGCACCTGGCCCCCCGCTGCGTTCATGACGAACACGTTCGCCGCTCCGTGCCGGTCCGATGCGAACGCGATCCAGCGCCCGTCGCGCGACCAGACCGGATGGCTCTCGCTGGCCGGATGAATCGTCAGCCGCCGCGCCTCGCCGCCCTCGGCCGGCACGCTCCAGATATCTCCCGCCCACGCCAGCAGCAGCGTCTGCCCATCCGGCGAGAGCGCCAGGTGCCGGGCATAGACGACCGGCATTCCCGGCGGAGCATCCTGGCCCGGCGCGAGCGAGGCCAACAGCACGACCATCGTCAGGCACGAGCGAGCTGACTGCATTCCGATTCTCCTGTTGCGCAACGCGCGATGTGTCTCCGGGGCTTCACCCGGCAAGGCCGCATTGTAGGCACCGAGCACGCCCCGCCAACCGGTCCGCTTTCGATTACAATCGCCGGCCGCGACGACCCGGCCGTGAGCGACCCGGCCGCCGGCCGCCGCCGCGACACCCGCAACCCGGCACTGGAGGCGCCTTGAGCAGCACCATGACCCAGCCGACCGTCACGCCCGTTCCCCCGCTCGATCTCGCCGCCAACTTCGCCGCCCTCCGCGACGAGCTGCTGGCCGAAATCACCGCCGTCTGCGAGTCCGGCCAGTACGTCCTCGGCAAGCGCGTCGAGCAGTTCGAGGCCGCCCTCTCTGCGTATTGCGGCGCCCGCTATGCTCTCGGCCTCTCCTCCGGCACCGATGCGCTGCTGCTCGCGCTGATGGCGCTCGAGCTGAAGCGGGGCGAGGAGGTCATCGTGCCGGCGTTCACCTTCTTCGCCACCGCGGGCGTCGTTTCGCGCCTCGGCGGCCGGCCGGTCTTCTGCGACATCGACCCCGAGACCTTCAACATCGACTCCACCCAGATCGAGTCGAAGATCACGACCCGCACGCGGGCCGTCATCCCCGTCCATCTCTACGGGCAGATGGCCGACCTGCGGCCGATCTTCCAGACCGTGAGCCGCCACGGCATCGCCGTGATCGAAGACGCCGCTCAGGCCATCGGCGCGACGCACCCGGACTTTCCCGGCCGCCGTGCCGGCTCGATTGGCACCTTTGGCACGCTCAGCTTCTATCCGACCAAGAACCTCGGCGCGATCGGCGACGCCGGCGCGATACTGACTAACGACGAGCGCCTCTTCGAAGTTTCTCGCAAGCTGCGCATCCACGGCAGCGGCCACACGTACTTCCACGACATGATCGGCGGGAATTTCCGTATCGACGCCCTCCAGGCCGCCATCCTCCACGTCAAGCTGCCGCACCTGGAGCGCTGGACCGAAGCCCGCCGTGCGATCGCCGCCCGCTACACGACGCTTCTGACGGCCGCCGGCCTCGTGCCCGAGTTCGTCCGTCCGCCGCGCGCCCAGGCCGGCCGGCACGTCTATCACCAGTACGTCGTCCGGGTCGAGCGCCGCCGCGAGCTTGTCGAGCACCTGCGCGGCCGGCAGATCGGCAGCGGCGTGTACTACCCCCTCTCGCTGCACCAGCAGAGCTGCTTCGCGGACCTCGGTTACAAGAGCGGCGATTTCCCCCACTCGGAGCAGGCGGCCGACGAAGTGCTCGCCCTGCCGATCTACCCGGAGCTGAGCGAGAGCCAGCAGAGCGCCGTCGTCGAAGCCATCCGCGACTTCTACCGCCGCTGATCCGCGCCGCCGCTCAGCGATTCACGCCCGGCACGGGCTGCGGATGAGCAGGCGGGTGCGCGTGCGCGTGCGCGTGTGCCCGCGCGAGCTGCTCGCTCGCTTCGGCGTCGTCGCCTGGGGCCTGCGGCGCGGCGCCGTTCTCGTAGCGGTGATACACGGTCCGATGCGGGAACGGAATCTCGATCCCCAGCTCGTCGAACTTCTTCTTGATCCGCGCCGTCAGCGCCCGCCGGACCATCCACTGCTTACCCGCGCGCGTCTTGATCATGAAGCGGATCACCACGGCCGAGTCGCCGAGCGCATCCACGCCCAGCATCTCCGGGTCCTCCAGGATCATCTGCCGGAAGGTCGGGTCGGAGCGCAGCTCCTTGGCGAGCTTCATGAGGATGTCCATCACCTTGAAGACGTCCTCCTTATAGCTCACGCCGATGTCGAACAGCGCCCGCGACCAGCCGTGCGTCAGATTGCTCACCGTCTTGATCTCGCCGTTGGGCACGAAATGCACCGTGCCGTCCAGGTCGCGCAGAACCGTCACGCGCAGCGTAATCCGCTCCACCAGCCCCCCCACGCCGCCGACGCGAACCACGTCGTTGATCCCGTACTGGTTCTCCAGCAGGATCATGAACCCGCTGAAAAAGTCGCGCACCAGGTTCTGGGCGCCCAGACCCACCGCCAGGCCGACGACCGCCGCACCGCCCATCAGCGGCACGATGTTCACGCCGACCTCCGTCAGCAGCAGCAGCAATCCGCCGACGATGACGACCACCACGACCGCGTTGCTGCCGACGTGCACGAGCGTCCGCGCCCGGTTCTCGCGCTCTTCCGTGGTCCCCCTGTCGGAGCGTCCGGCCAGCAGCTTGACGGCGCGCTTCTCAGCCAGCCGAGTCAGCGTCAGCAGCACGAACATGACGACCAGGATCATGACGATCCGCGGCCCATGATCGAGCAGCCATTGCAGCATGTTATGCGGTGTGAAGGGGTTCTGGAGCGTCTCCAGCTCGCGCTGCGCCTGCTCGGCTTCCTTGCGGGCCCGCTCCGCGTCCTCGAGCGCCCGCTGCTGCTCCGCCTCCAGCGACGCCAGCTCCACCCGCTGTCGGCTCAGGCGGTCCTCCAGCCGCACAACCTCGTCTCGCGCCTCGGTGAACCGTGTCTGGGCCGCCTCGATCTTCGGCCAGAGCTCATTGATCTGCTCGCGCGGCGCACCCTGCGACCAAAGCGCCTGAACTTCGTCCCGCAGCGCCCGCTCGGTCTTGCGCGCGTTCTCCATCTGCCCCCGCGCGGTCTCCAGCAGCTTGGTGTCCGTCTCGATGCTCTTTCGCAACGCCGCGACGCGCTCCTCCAGCGATCGCGCCGCCGCTTCCGCCTCCTGGGCCGTCGCCTCCTTCTTCTGAAGCTCCTCCTGCGCCGCAACCACCTCCTTGCTCGGCGGCTTGGCCGGCGCATTCGGGTCCGCCGCCGCGCCCGGCGGCGCCGACAGCCCCGGAATCCCCAGCATCCCGCCCGACCCCGGCTCGGCCGGCTCGCCCTCATCCGCCGCGGGCCTTGTCTCGCCGGCCGGCGGCGCCGGTTGGGTGCTCGGAGCGGGCGCTGCGGGCTGCGTCTCACCGGGAGGCGCGGGCTGCGTCG
This sequence comes from uncultured Planctomycetales bacterium, assembly GCA_964643885.1. Lineage (GTDB taxonomy): Bacteria > Planctomycetota > Phycisphaerae > UBA1845 > Fen-1342 > CAADGL01. The sequence continues at coordinate 51,016 of CAZXUI010000001.1, read as the reverse complement.
CCGCGGGCGAGGTCAGCTTCGCCAGCGCCTCGCGGTTGAGCTGTAGTTTCTGCTCCAGGTTCGCGACCTGCTGCTGAAGCCCCTTTCGCTCCTCGATCAGCAGGTTCAGCTCGTCCCGGGCGAGCTGCCAGCGCCGCTCCAGCGCCGCCAGCTCCTGCTCGAGCGCATCCGCCTCCGCGGCCTTGCCCGCGTCGCGAAGCTGCTCGAGCTCGCGCCGCTTCTCCGTCCGCTGACCGTCCAGCTCCGTGAAGGCCAGCTCGGCCTGCGAGTACTTCGGCGATTTGAGCCGCTCGACGAGGTCGTCCCGCTGCTTCTCGTCCTCCTCGATCGTGCGCCGCAACTGCGCGATTTTCTCGGCCGCCGAAAGCTCCGCCGGCGGCGTGACCGCCTGGCCGCTCTGCGGCCGCGCCGAGCCCGCGGCCGGCTCGCCCGGCGCCGAGTCGCGCTTACCGGAATCCTGCCCGAACGCGGCCGGGCCGACCAAGATCACGAGAGCGACGACCGCCGGCAGCAGCCGCGCGGCAAGCACTGCGCCGCGGGAGCGAACCGTCCCCGCCGATGAACGATTCGTCTGAACAACGCGAATGAATCTCATGCTGGATGATACCCACATGGCAGGAGTCTCCGCGCTTTTTAGCAGCTTCCGGCGTGTGATTCAACGTGTGTGCGGCGGCCTCTGATCGCACCTCGGCTCACGTCGTCCCCATCTCACCGCGCTGCACGCCATTCACCCCCTACACCGCCTCGTCAACCGCCGAGCTTCTGGATGATCCACGCCCGCCCCGCCTCCAGCGCCTCCGCCAGCTTCTCCGGACTCTTACCGCCCGCCTGCGCCAGCGTCGGCGGTCCGCCCCCGCCCCCGCCCACGAGCGGCGCGATCGCCTTCACCAGGTCGCCCGCCTTCAGCCCGCGCTGGATCAGGTCGTCCGTCATCGCCGCCAGCAGCATCGCCTTCTCACCGGCCCGGACGCCGAACAGCACCGCGGCCGATCCGCACTTGCTGCGGGCCACGTCCGCCGCGTGCTTGAGCTGGTCGGCCGGCACGTCCGGCATCTCCCCCACCACCAGCGTCGTCTCGCCGCGCCGCGGGGCGTCCTTGAGCAGCTCCTCCAGCCGCTCCCGCGCCACGCCGGCCGACTCGGCCGCGGCCGCCTTCTGCTGCTGGCGGACGAGCTGCTGAAGCTCGGCCAACCGCTCGCGCAGGGCGTGCCGCGCTCGCAGCGGAATCGTCGCGGCCTCGACCCGGCGCTGAAGATCCGCCACCCTGGCCGCCACGTCGTCGCCGGGAGATTTCGCCAGCTCCTGCGCTTCGGCGAGCAGCGCCTCGCCGAGCTTGATCGCCTCCCGCGCGGCCGAGCCGCTGATCCCCACAACACGGCGGACGCCCTTGGCGACCGCCTCCTCGGCGACCAGCACGAACGCCTCGATCTCGCTGGTGCGCTTCACGTGCGTCCCGCCGCAGAACTCGATCGAATACCGCCGCCACTCGGCGTTACCCGGGTCTCGCAGCAGGTCTTCGACCGGCCGGCCGATCGAAACGACCCGTACGCGCTCCGGGTACTTCTCACCGAACACCGCCCGCAAGCCGTTGATCCTGAGCGCTTCCGCTTGCGGGGCCTCGGATGCGAAGACCTCGTAGTCGGCCCGGATCTGCTCGCCGCAGCGCTGCTCGATCTGCTCGATCACATCCGCGTCGAGCGCCTTGGGGTGCGAGAAGTCGAAGCGCGTCTTCTCCGGATCGACCAGCGAGCCTTTCTGCTGCACGTGCTCGCCGAGCGTCTCGCGCAGGGCCCAGTTCAGCACGTGCGTGGCGGTGTGGTTCTTCTCGATCACTGATCGCCGCGCGTCAACCCGGACGCGCACCGGCGCATTCCACCCCACCGCGCCGCGCCGGACGTGCCCGACGTGCGCGACAGCGTCCCCTACTCGAATTGTGTTCTGCACTTCGAACACGTCGGCCGAGTCGTTTTCGTCCTCGCCCGTCAGAATCTGTCCCGTATCGCCGCATTGCCCGCCCTGTTCGCCATAAAAGCACGTGCGGTCCAGCACGACAACGCCCCGCTGACCGGCCCGCAGCGCTCCACCCGGCGGCGGCTGTGTCACGCGCCCGTCGCTCTCGATACAGAAGACCGCTGCGACCGTCGCTACAAGCTCCCGCACCGAGTACTTCGGCGCATCGTCCGTCTTATCTAGCGCCGAAACAGCCGCCGGCGGCAGGGCCGCCACCCAGTCCGCCGCGCCGCGCCCACCCTCGCGCGCCCGCTCCCGCGCCGCCTCCATCAGCCGCTCATACTCCCCGATATCCACCCGCAACCCGCGCTCATCCGCCATGATCTGCGTCAGGTCGATCGGGAACCCGAACGTATCGTGCAGCCGGAAGGCATCATCGCCGCGGATCTCGCCGTGATGCTCCCGCGCCCGCGCGACAGCCTCCTCGAACAGCGCAATCCCCCGCTCCAGCGTCCGCGCAAACGACGCCTCCTCCTCGCGCACGATCTCCACCACCCGCGCCGGGTTCTCCCGCAGCTTCGGAAACGCATCCCCCATCGTCCCCACCACCGTCTCGACCAGCTCGCACAGGAACGGCCGCTTCAGCCCGAGGTATTGCCACCCGTACCGCACGCCCCGCCGCAGAATCCGCCGCAGCACATAGCCGCGCCCCTCCTTGTCCGGCACCGCCCCGTCCGCGATCGCGAACGCCAGCGTCCGCACATGATCGGCGATCACCCGGTACGACACATCCCGCATCACCGCGGCGTGGTCGTCTCCGCCAGCCGACGACTCCAACCGCCCCCCGTACGCCGGCGCGCCGCTCACACGCTCGATCGCCTTCATCACCGGCGCGAACACGTCCGTGTCGTAATTGCTGACCTGCCCCACCCGGCCCGTCTCGAACCCGCGCACCACCGCGCAGATCCGCTCGAACCCCATCCCCGTGTCGACGTGCCGGGCCGGCAATGGCGTCAGCCGCCCGTCCGGCCCGCGGTTGAACTGAATGAACACGAGATTCCAGATCTCGATCACCCGCGCGTCGCCCGCATTCACCAGCCGCGCCCCGCTCAGGTCCGCCGTCAGGTCGATATGAATCTCGCTGCACGGCCCGCACGGCCCCGTATCCCCCATCTCCCAGAAATTGTCCTTCTTGCTGCCCGCGTGAATCCGCTCCGGCGGCAACCCCGCGATCCGGGCCCACAGCCCCCGCGCCTCCTCATCCGGCTCGAGCCCCTCGCTCTCGTCCCCGCCGAAATAGGTCGCGTGCAGCCGCCGCGGGTCCAGTCCCCAGACCTTCGTCAGCAGCTCCCACGCCCACTCGATCGCCTCCGCCTTGAAATAATCGCCGAACGACCAGTTCCCCAGCATCTCGAAGAACGTGTGGTGATACGTATCGTGCCCCACGTCATCCAGGTCGTTGTGCTTGCCCCCCGCCCGGATGCACGGCTGGCTGTCGGCTGCCCGCCGGTACGGCCGCGCGCCGCCGCCCAGAAATACGTCCTTGAACTGGTTCATCCCCGCGTTCGTGAACAGCAGCGTCGGATCGTCGTAAGGCACGACCGGCGAAGGATCTACGATCGCATGTCCGCGCTGGCGGAAGAACTCCAGAAACTCGCGGCGAATGTCGGCTGCACTGCGTGTCACAACGCCACCTTCTCGGACCGGCCAGGTTCCAGACCCGCGTGAAACCAGACATTCTAAGCGCTGCTGCACGCATCGCGAAGCGCGGCCGGCCGGCCCCACGCCGCGCGCGCAAACAACCGCGGGCCAGCCGTCCCTCCTTGGGGGCTGACCCGCACAGATCAGTGAGAAAAGGATTTACGCGAGTTTCACCGGCCGCCGCACGGCCTGGCGGCCTGTTCATCTCATACTAGCCCGCCATCCGCCCGCCGATCAATCCGCCGTGCTCAATGTCCGGAAAACCATCCCGCCGGCCGCGCCGAGCTGCGTTTTCCACCGCCGCCTTCTCACTCAAGGTCCCGTGTCACCCGCACCCGGTCCGTCACCACCCGTGGGGCAGGCCTCGGTGCCTGCCTGTCCCCGGTGGGGCGGGCCTCCGTGCCTGCCACCAACCCTGTCGAAGTCACCGCGCTCGAGCCGCATCCACCAGCGCCCGAAAAAGACTCAAATGCTCCGGCCGGTCGATCAGGTCCTCCGGGTGCCACTGCACCGCGAGCAGAAACCGCTCGCCCGTATCCTCGACCGCCTCGATCACCCCGTCCGGCGCGAACGCCACCGCCCGCAGCCCCCGCCCCAGCTCACCCCCGCGTACGACCTGGTGATGCCGGCTGTTCACCTCCAGCTCCTGCCGGCCGACGATCCCGGCCAGCCGCGAGGTCGGCTCGATCCGCACGGGATGAAACGCGTCGCGATGGTCCGGCGTGTGATGCGCGATCCGCACCGCCGCCGGCAGATCATCCACATGCTGCTCGAGCTTTCCGCCGCGACAGACGGCCGTCACCTGGCACCCCAGGCAGATCGACAGCGTCGGCAGCGCCGCCCGCTCCGCCTGCTCGAACAGCGCGAACTCGAACGCGTCCCGCCGCGGATGCATGACCTCGGTCTTCTCGTGCTTGTCCTGACCGTAGCGAGCCGGATCGACATCGAGCCCGCCCGTGAACATCAGCCCGTCGCAGCGCGCCAGCAGCTCCGCCAGCAGCCCCGCATCCGCGTCCGGCGGCAGCGCCAGCGGCAGCGGCAAGCCGCCGGCCGCATAGACCGCGTCGCTGTAGGACGCATTCAAGTAGTTCCGCAGCCGCTGCGGGCCCTGTGTGGACCGTTCGAAGCTGCACGTGATGCCGATCATCGGCCGCATGGAAGCTCCTCAAGGCAATTCCGCGCTGCGCCCGCCGCAACCGCCCGCCGCCCGCAGCGGCCGCAGGTTGCATCACAGCGCGCCGGCTGTATAGTACCCGGCCGTACCGGGTTGGCGCGAGTTCGCCCTGCGGTCGGGGCGAAACGTCCCTGTTCACGCTCTGAAACGGCCGGTCCGTCAGGTCTGAGGTGTGCGTTGCGCACGCGTTCCTCCGCGCGTTGGCTGTGGCTCGGACTGCTGCTGGTGCTGTTCGCGCCCGCCGCCGCCGCGCAGCAGCAGGCGCCCGAGGGCACGCCCATCAGCCGGGTCGAGATCCGCGGCCTGGAGACCATCTCCGAGAGCTTCGTCCGCCGCACGATCCGCACCCGCGCCGGCCAGAACTACATCCGCAGCGAGGTCCAGCAGGACGTCCGCGAGCTGCTGCGCACCCGCAAGTTCCTGAACGTCATCGCCGAGGCGCTGCTGGAGGAGAACCAGGCCGTCGTCATCTTCACGCTTCAGGAAAAGCCCGAGATCATCGCGATCGAGATCGAGGGCAACAAGCGCTTCAGCAACGAGGACCTCTTCAAAGAGCTCACCATCACGCCGAACACGCCGCTGGACCGCTACGAGATCAACCGCAGCCTCGAAAACATCGTGCAGAAGTACAAGCAGGCCGGCTATTACTACGTCCAGGTCACGCTCGACGAGTCGCTGCTACAGCGCGAGAACCGCGTGCTCTACCGCGTCACCGAGGGGCCGCGCGTCAAGGTCCGCCGCATCGAGCTCGAGGGCAACCGCTCGCTGCCGGAGATCCAGCTTCGCCTGCGCATCCGTTCCCAGACCTACCTCTGGATTCTGCGCACCGGCGCGTTCGACGAGGAGACGGCCGAGCGCGACGCGCTCGAACTCCAGACGCTCTACCGCAACGAGGGCTTCCTCGACGCCCGCGTCGGCTACCGCCTGGATTTCTCCAGCGTCGACCGCTCCGACCTGACGCTCGTCTTCGTCATCGAGGAAGGCCCGCGCTATCGCGTCAACGACTTCCGCTTCGAGGGCAACGAGGTCTTCTCCGACGACCGCCTCCGCAGCGCCATTCAGCTCGCGCCGGGCGACTTCGCCCGCGACGAGGCCGTCCGCACCGATCTCAAGCGCATCCGCGACCTGTACGGCGAGATCGGCTACGTCGACGCCCGCGCCGAGAACGACTTCGAGTACCTGGAAGAGCCCGGACTCGTGAATCTCGTCATCTCCATCTTCGAGGGCCGCCGCTCGAAGATCGGACGCATCACGATTCGCGGCAACAAGGAGACCAAGGACGAGGTCGTCCGCCGCGAGCTGCGCTTCTACCCCGGCGAGGATTTCAACACCGTCAAGACCGCCCGGGCCGAACAGCGCCTGATCGAGACCGGCCTGTTCACCAAGGCGACCGTCACGCCCCTGCCCGACGACGATGGCGTCCGCGAAGCGCTCATCGAAGTCGAGGAAGCCGACGCGATCAACTTCATCGTCGGCTTCGGCGTCAGCACCGACAGCGGCGTCATCGGCACCTTCAGCATCGACAACCGGAACTTCGACCTCTTCGATCTGCCGCGCGGCCCCGGCGAGTTCTTCCGCGGCAAGGCCTTCCGCGGCGCCGGCCAGCGCCTGCGCCTGGTCGCCGAGCCCGGAACCGAGGTCAACCAGTTCCGCATCGACTTCACCGAGCCCTACCTGCTCGATCGCCCGCTGCGCTTCGACATGTCCCTCTACCTCTTTCAACGCGGCCGCGACGCCTATGACGAGCAGCGCCTCGGCGTCGTCCCCAGCCTCGGCCGCCGTTTCGAGAGCGGCCTGCTGGCCGGCTGGGCCATCGAAGGCGCCCTGCGGCTCGAGTCGATCGACATCACCGACGTCGAGCCGCTGGCCGCCAACGACATCCTCGCCTCCAAGGGCAACAGCACGCTCACGGCCGTCAAGGGCACGATCGTCCGCGACACGACCGACAGCCGCCTGCTGCCCACCGAGGGCTACCGCCTCAGCATGAGCTGGGAGCAGGTCGGGGCGCTCGGCGGCGACTATCACTTCGCCAAGCCCGCCGTCGGCTTCGCCTGGTTCAAAACGCTCAGCACCGACGTGCTCGACCGCAAGAGCGTGCTCGGCCTGCGGGCCGACGCAGCCTGGATCGTCGGCGATGCGCCCGTCTTCGAGCGATTCTATGCCGGCGGCTTCGGCTCGCTCCGCGGCTTCGACTACCGCGGCGTCTCGCCCCGCGCCGGCATCTTCAACAACCGCGTCGGCGGCGATTTCATCCTGCTGACCGGCGCGGAATACTCATTCCCCATCTACGCCAAGAACGTCCGCGGCGTGACCTTCCTCGACATGGGCACGGTCGAGGAGAACTTCGAGATCACCGCCTGGCGCGCCTCCGTCGGCGTCGGCCTGCGCATCACCGTCGACTTCTTCGGCCCGGTCCCGATCGTGCTCGACTTCGGCTTCCCCATCGCCGACGAGTCCGAGGACGACACCCGCGTCTTCAACTTCAACTTCGGCGCCTCCTTCTGACGACCCTCCGCCGGCGCCGCTGCCCTTGAGCAGTGCAAACCGGATCACACGCCCGCCGGGTGACACTGCTCTTGCGTACTAAGATTCCGATGCGCGGCCCCCACCGCTCAACCATTTGTCCACCCCCACGCACTCGCGTACACTCAACCACGCCCGCGGGAACCCGATCACCGCGACGATCCCGCGGCCCGACGGGAGACCGCCATGCACCGCCCCTACCGCACTCACCCGCTCGCCGCCCTCGGCCTGCTCCTCCCGCTGACCGCCCCCGCGCCCGCCCAGATGAGCGACTTCGACGAGTGCGGCGTGCTCGTCAGCGGCCCGAATTGCGTCCTCTTCGAGGGCGGCGGCGGCCGCTACGTTCTCTCCGAATACGAGGGCTACGCCATCGGCGACGAGGTCCGCGTCGTCGGCTCGCTCGACGAAGCTTGCATCACCATCTGTAACGAGGCCGACGGCTGCATCCGCGGCGCGACGCTCTACGACCCCGCCGTCTTCCCCTGCGGCACCGAGCTGCCCAACTTCCCCGGCGATATCGTCGACAGCGCCTGCACCGCCGCCAGCGCCGCCCTCGTCGGACTCGCCGCACTCGGCCTGATGCTCAGCGCCCCGCGCCGCCGCCAGCGATAACAACGCACGCACCGCCCACGGCCCCGAACGCCGCCCTACCCGCCGCGCGAACGCCGCGTTACTCTACGCCCATGGCCATCGAACGGGTCTTCACACAAACGATGCCCGACGAGGAGCGCTACCTCAACTCCCTCCGGCCGCGCACGCTGGATGAGTGCATCGGACAGGAAGTCGTCCGCGAGCAGCTCCGCATTTCGCTCGACGCGGCCATCGGCCGCCGCGAGCCGCTCGACCACGTCCTGCTCGACGGCCCGCCAGGCCTCGGCAAGACCACGCTCGCGCACGTGATCGCCCACGAGATGGGCGCCAGTATCCGCGTCACCAGCGGCCCGGCCATCGCCCGCCAGGGCGACCTGATGAGCCTGCTCACGCAGATGGAGACCGGCGACATCCTCTTCGTCGACGAGATCCACCGCCTCAACAAGGTCGTCGAGGAGTTTCTCTACCCCGCCCTCGAAGACTTCCGCGTCGACTACACCACCGAAAGCGGCATCGGCGGCCGCACGATCAACTTCCCCCTGCCGCGCTTCACGCTGATCGGCGCCACGACCCGCGCCGGCATGCTCTCGGCCGCCCTGCGCTCGCGCTTCGGACTGGTCTTTCACTTCGACTGGTATTCGGCGGCGGAACTGACCCGCATCGTTCAGCGCAGCGCCCGCCTGCTCGAAGTGCACGCCGAGCCGGCCGCCCTCGAGCGGCTCGCCGCCCGCGCCCGCGGCACACCGCGAATCGTCAACAACCTGCTCAAGCGCGTCCGCGACTATGCCCAGGTCCGCGGCGACGGCCGGCTCACGCCCGACGTCGTCGACGCCGCCCTCGAAATCCTCCAGATCGATCAGCTCGGCCTCGACAGTCTCGACCGCCAGTACCTCGCCACGCTCATCCGCCACTTCGACGGCGGCCCGGCCGGCATCGAAGCCATCGCCGCCAGCATGGGCCACGAGCGCGACACGCTCGAGGACATCGTCGAGCCCTACCTGCTTCAGATCGGCTACGTCATCCGCACGCCCCGCGGCCGCGTCGCCCGCCCGCCCGCCTACCGCCAGCTCGGCCTGCCGGCCCCCGCGCGCACCGACTCACCCAGCCTCTTCGAAGAGCCCGCCCCCTGACGCACGATGTGCCACGGCTCCTACGATGTGCCACGGCTCTTGAGCAGTGGCTCTATGAGCACCTGCAAGACCCGCCCCCACCGGTCGCGACCATCCCCCCTTATCCCGCCCGGAACCGCTCCGCCTCGTCGCGTAACCACCCCACCCCCCCCTCCGCCACGTTCTGCACAACCCACGGGAACAGCTCCCGCTCCGCTTCCCCCACACGCGCCGCCAGCGACTCCGGCGTATCCCCCGCCAGCACCGGCACCCGCCGCTGCGCCACGATCGGCCCGTGGTCATACTCGTTGTCCACCAGGTGAACCGTGCACCCGCTCTCCCGCTCACCGGCCGCCAGCACCGCCCGGTGCACGTGCAATCCGTACATCCCCGCCCCGCCGAAACGCGGCAACAGCGCCGGGTGGATATTCAGGACCCGCCCCTCATACGCCCCCGGCAGCCGCCAGAGGCTTAGAAACCCCCCCATCAGCACCAGGTCCACCCCCGCCTCGTCCAGCGCCGCCGTCACCGCGGCCGAAAATCCCTCCCCGTCCGAGAAGTCGATCGGCCGGACGACCCGCACCTCCAGCCCCGCCCGCTGCGCAATCTCCACACCCCGCACAGCCCGCCGGCTGCTGACCACTCGAACGATCCGGACGCCCCGCAGCCGCCCATCGCCGATCCGCTCGATAAGATTCGCGAGCGTCGACCCCCCGCCTGAGATCAGCACCGCCACGCGCAAGGCCCGCCTGCCCGGTTCGTATCGCTCCATGCCGGCCATCTTAGGACCTTGCGCCGATCTTTCACCCCGGCGCCCGCCACCGGCCGCACCTCGCAACCGCTCCCGCCGGCCGGCATCGCCCCGCCAGAGACGCTACCCGCCGGCGGCCGCTGCTTTCGCCAGCGGATTTGCTAAAATGCCTCACGCGGCTGGGCGACTTGATCTATACCGGCTTCCGCCGCCCGGCTCGTAACCCGTCTCGGACTCGCCTCAGCGACCGAGAATCCGTGCTGTGCGTGACCGGCCGCCCCGGCCGCAGGAGTGACTGCGTGGCAAAGCGACGTAACGCGTTCGAGATTCAGGCCCTGGCCAGCGTCGGCTTGCTTATCCTGGGCGCGCTCTGCATGTTCGGCCTGGCCTTCTGCCTCTTCACGGCCTTCGATCCGGAATTGGGCGTGGTCTACAAGCAGAACGGCATGCGCTGGTACGCGATCCTCGGCAGCACCGGCCTGGGACTGGCCGCCAGCGGCATCGGCATGCTCGTCGGCTTCAACAGCGCCGGGCAGAAAAGCAACCCCCGCTCGAAGCTCTCGTGGATCGGGTTCTTCGCGAACGCCGGCGTGGTCACTTTCACGATGTCGCTGTTCGTGTTCTTCTTCTTCATGCGCTTCGCCGTGGTGGAGTAGACGGACCAGCGCGGATCCGACCAGCAACGGCTTCGTTCCTCCGCGCCGCGACGGCCCGACGATCCGACCCGCGACCGCCCCGATGATCCGAGCCGCGACCGTGAGGAGCGGGCCAACGGCGTGTACTCCCCCGCGCACACGCGCCGAAACGCACACACCTGCCACGAATCGCATGCGCCTGTGGTGGGTGAATATCATCCGCCGCCAGCGCAGGCCCCCATCCCCGGCCCGCGCGCCACCGGAGAGCGCGTCACTCCGTCCCCGGCTCCGGCCCCAGTTCGGCCGCCGGCTGCTGCGTCGGCGCCTTCTCCCGCATGTGCATCTCGGTCCGGGCCATCATCCCCAGAAACTCGCCCCCGCTCAGGTGGCTCATCTCGCCGGCGGCGACCGCGATGTCGCGCGCGACCAGCTCGCGATACGCATACCGGCCCAGCCCGAAGAGCTGCCAGTTCAGCCCCGTTCGGATCTGCCCGACCCGCGCCAGCATGTACCCCACCGCCGCCCGGTCCAGAAAATCGTTCGTGCCGTAGTTCCACATCCCGTCGACGATGCGCGCCTGCGCTAGCTCGCTGCGCAGCGCGGCGAAATCCCCCTCGAACTGCGCCTCCGGCCCCTTCCACAGAAAGTGCACCGCCCGATACGCCGGCTCCGACGTGACCAGCGGCATATCCGCAATGTACTGCGTCAATTCAGCGTTCCGCAGCGTCGCCAGGTCCGGCTGGTCGCCGCCGGCCGGCATCGACGCCCGGCAACCCGCCAGCAGGCCCGCCAGCAGACTCCCGGCGAGCAGCGCCCCCGTCCGGCCCCATCGACGGCCATCGATCAAGTTCTTGCCCGCAGCCATGGTCAGAAACTCCACGTCACGCCGGTCAGCAGAAAGCTGCGCGCGTCACGGTCGACGTACGCATCGCCCGGAAAAAACATACCCCAGCGGATCGTCCAGGCCACGTCCGACGCCAGCCGCCAGTTGATGAAGTAGTCCATCTCCCAGCCGACGAACCCCTGGAACTGCTCGGCCGTCGCGTCGCTGATCGCCCCGCGCGAATGATGCTTGTGAAACAACAGCCAGTTCGTCCCGATCTCCAGGTCGCGCAGCAGCTCGATCTGCTCCCAAGGCGTCATCGACCCGCCGACCTTCCAGATGTGCAGATTGCTCGGCACGAAGCCCGCCGCGATGCCCGTGTCCCGGAACCCGAACGCCGCAAAGCTCGTGTCCCGCGTCCCCTGCCGGTTCCCGCCGGCCGCGTTCGTCGGGCTGAAAACCCGGTCGCCGTCGCCGCTGGCGAACATGTACTCCGCCATCAGCCGCTTGCGCATCGGCCCGGGCAGCAGGTACTCCACCCCTACATCCCAGCCCCACGCCGCCACCGCATCCTGCGACAGGAACGCCCCGCTGCCGAAGCTCCGGCCGGACTGCCACACACCCTCCGCCCAGTAGTTCAGCCGCGGCACGATCTCGCCCCGCGAGCCGATGCCGAAGTATTGCGTGTCGTATGAGTAATTCTGCAATCGGTCGGCCGGATGCTCGTTCGTGTGATCCTGGTTCCAGATGGCGTACGCGAAGGGCTCGTGCCGGTCGATCCCCGTGTACTTGACCTGCACACCGTAGAAGTTCCGGTCGCTGTGCGTGTCCACCGGCTCGCTCGTGTCGATGTTCGGGTAGCTCGGCCGCGTCCGCCCGAACAGCGCCGTCACGCGAAAATCCGCCAGCTTCCACTCCGCCACGATCGAATCCAGCGGCAGGTCGAGCACATACCCCGTACCGAAGCGCACATCCTGACGCCCGATGCTCAGCCCCATCTGCACCGGATCGTCCGGCTCCGTCAGCCGCAGCGCCTTGCCGATGTCCACCCGGTACCACACCCGGTCGAAATCCGGCCCCACCCAGTCCTGCTGAAGCTCGTACTCGTCGCCGGGATTGAAGTAGCTGTAGCTCAGCCGCATCCGGCCGAAGACCTCGTGCGCCCCCTCGTCGAATCGCAGCCGCGTCCAGACCGCCGCCGACGGCCGCTGCAAGACGCGCTGCGACTGAATCCCGTCGTCGAAGTGGAAGACGTAGTACTCGAACCAGCCGCCCCACTGCCAGTCGAGGAACGTGCCCACGGGGTCGATCTGCTTGCGCTGCTCGTGCAGCTCCCGGTCCAGCGCCCGCTGCTGATTCAGCAGACTGTCCGCCGGCGTCGTGTCCTGCTGAGCCGCCGCCGGAAACACGCCAACCGCGAGCCACGCCAGCAGCGCGCCGCAGAACCCGTACGATCGATGTTCAATGTGTCGACGCAAGATCTGGCTCCGCCTTGACCGCCCCGAATGAGGGCCGGGGATCGGCCGCCGCGCCTCGGAACCCAGGCGACCGTCGGCCGCGCGCGTTTCCCGTCGGCCGAGTGGCGATTAGCATGCGACCCGGAGCAAGTCCTGTCAATACGCGGCGGGTGCGATGGCGCAGGAAGTTGAAATCAAACTGAAGATTTCTGATCCGGCCGACGTGCGGCCGCGCCTGGCTCAGCTCGCCGCCCGCCTCCACTCGGCGGCGCTGGAAACCAACCGCATTCTCGACACGGCCGACCACCGCCTGCGCGATGCGGACAGCGCCCTCCGCATCCGCCAGGTCGCCCTTCTCACCCCATCCGACCCGCACGGACGGCCCCCGACCGAAGCCCTGCTCACGTTCAAAGGCCCCGCCACCCACACCGCCGTCCGCTCGCGTGTCGAGCACGAAACCCGGGTCTCCGACGCGGCCGTCCTGCTTGAAATCCTCCGCGCCGTCGGCTTCGTCGAGCAGATCGTCTACGAGAAGAAACGCGAGACCTGGATGTTGGACGACTGCGAGGTCGCGCTCGACGAGCTGCCGAGCCTGGGCTGGTTCGTCGAGATCGAGGGCCCCGGCGAGGCCGCGATCCAGCGCGTCCGCACGCGGCTCGGGCTCGAATCGGCCGATCCGATCCGCGAGAGCTACGTCCACCTCGCCGCCCGGCACGGCCGCCTCACGCCGGCGGGCACGCGCGAACTGCGCTTCCGCTAGTGCGCCGACTCAGAAGTACGACATCAACGTGGGGCAGGCCTCCGCGCGTGCCAAGGCGGGCGGGGACGCCCGCCCCACCTCCACAAAACGTCATTTGCTTCTGAGACAGTACACTCGCCGGGAACCGCCGAACGCCGCGAGCTACACCCGCTTGGCGACCGCCTCCGCGGCGCGCGGCCGCAGCGAATCTTCAAGCGGCGCCGCCGCCACGTGGCGCGCCGACCGCGCCGCCCGCCGCACCGCCTCCGCAATCCCCGCCGCGTCGATCCCCGCCTCGGCGAGCTGCCCGCTCCGCGAGCCGTGCTTGTAGAAGTGATCCTCGGCCAGCCCCAGCCGCACCACTCCGTCCGTCGGCAAGCCGAGCCGGTTCGCCGTCTCCAGCACCGCACTGCCGAACCCGCCCGCGACCAGATGGTCCTCGACCGTCACGACCGGCCCACCCCGCGTCAGCGCCGTCGTCACCATGTCCTCGTCCATCGGCTTGGCGAACCGCGCGTTGACCACCCGCACGAACACGTCCTCGCCCTCGAGCGTCCGGGCCGCCTCGAGCGCCGCCGACGTGGTCGGTCCGTACGCCAGAATCGTCGCGTCCGGCCCATCGCGCATCAGGCGGCTCCGTCCCAGCTCGAACGCCGGCGACTCGCCCAGCGGCAGCGGAACCGTGTCCCGCGGATACCGCAGCGCCACCGGCGTATCGAGCGTCAGCGCGAAGCGCAGCGCCTGGTTCAGTTCCCCCTCGTCGGCCGGCGCCATCAGCACCATGTTCTGGAAGCCGCGCAGATAGGCGATATCCAGATACCCGTGATGCACCGCCCCGTCGCCACCCACCAGCCCGGCGCGGTCGATGCAGAAAATCACTGGAAGCTGCTGAAGCACGACCTCCTGAAAGACCTGGTCGAATGCCCGCTGAAGGAACGTCGAATAGATGCACGCCAGCGGCCGCAGCCCCGACCGCGCCATCCCCGCCGCGATATCCACCGTGCAGCTCTCGGCGATTCCGCAATCCAGCACGCGCTCCGGCAGGGCCTTGATCACTTTCGCCAGCCCCGTCCCGTCCGGCATCGCCGCCGTCAGCGCATAGACCCGCGGATTCTGCTGCGCGATCTCGATCACCGCATCCGCGAAGGCCGTCGTCCAGCTCTTGCGCTCCCCCTTCGCAACCGTGACCGTATCCCCCTCGATCCGGAACTTGCTCGGGCTGTGGAACGCGCACGGATCGCTCGTCGCCCACGAGCAGCCGCGCCCCTTCTCGGTGTGCACGTGCAGCAGCACCGGATGCTGCACATCCTTGACCAGCTCGAGCATCTCGATCAGGTGCGGCAGGTCGTGCCCGTCCACCGGCCCCACGTAGACGAACCCCAATTGCTCGAAGATCTGGTGCGGCGAGACCGTCGCCTTCAGCCCCTCCTTGAGGTGATCGAGCATGTCGAACACGCTCTTGCCCACCAGCGGCACCTTCGGCAGAACCTCTTTCGCCTTCCGCTTCACCTCTTCGTACAGCTTGCTGACGCGGAACCGCGCCAGGTACGACGCCAGCGCCCCCTGCGTCGGCGCGATCCCCATCGAGTTGTCGTTCAGAATCACCAGGAACTGCCGCTTGAGCGTCCCGGCCTGGTTCAAGCCCTCGAACGCCACCCCGTTGACGATGCTCGCGTCCCCGATCAGCGCCACCACGCGCGTCTCGCGCCCCAGCACGCTGTCGCCCCGCGCCATCCCGACGGCCGTCGCGATCGACGTGCCCGCATGCCCGACGTCGAACAGGTCATACGGGCTCTCCGCCCGGCTCGGAAACCCGCTCACGCCCCCCGCCTGCCGCAGCGAATCGAAGTTCGCATTCCGACCCGTCAGCAGCTTGTGCACGTAGCACTGGTGCCCCACGTCCCACAGCAGCCGGTCGCTCGCGAAATCGAACACCCGGTGCAGCGCCAGCGTCAGCTCCGTCACGCCCAGGTTGCTCGCCAGGTGCCCGCCATTGCGGCTGACCACGCCGATGATCCGCTCGCGAATCTCCCCCGCGAGCTGGTGAAGCTGCTCCATCGTCAGCCGCCGCAGATCCCGCGGCCGCTCGATCGTCTCAAGAATCCGTGTCATAGTCCTGGTGCTTTCCGGCCGAAGCCTGGGGCTGTCACCGATCGCGCTCGAGCACGAAGCGGGCCAAACCGCGCAACCGATCCGCACAATCCCCGAACGGTACTAGATGCGAAAGCGCTGTGTCAATTTCCGCAGCGGCCCGCCGCCGGCTCTCCGCCTCTCCGAACACGCCGGGAAACGTCTGTTTCGACTCGCCGGCATCCTTGCCGACACGCTTTCCTGTCTGCTGCTGCGTCCCCGTCCGATCCAGCAGGTCGTCCACAATCTGAAACGCGAGGCCCAGGTGCAGTCCGAACGCGCCCAGCCGCTCCTCCCGCTCCGCATCCGCTCCCGCACACACCGCCCCCATCCGGCACGCCGTCTCGATCAGCCGCGCCGTCTTGTCGCGATGAATCGCCTCCACCAGCGACGCCTCCGGCGCCAGCTTCTCACCTTCCAGGTCCGCCGCCTGACCCACGATCATCGCCGCCGCACCATCCCCCAGCCGCGCCGCCAGCACCGCCCCCCGCTCGGCCGGCCTCTCGCCCGCCAGCAACCTCAACGCGTGCGCCAGCAGCCAGTCGCCCGCCAGGATCGCCGTCGCCTCGCCGAACACCTTGTGACAGGTCGGATGCCCGCGCCGCAGATCATCATCATCCATCGCCGGCAGATCGTCGTGAATCAGCGAGAACGCGTGCACACACTCGATCGCGATCGCGGCCGGCCACGCCGCCTCCGCTTCGCCCCCGCACACCCGGCAGCTCTCCAGCACCAGGATCGGCCGCACACGCTTGGCCGGCCGCGTCAGCACGTATTCTACGGCCTCGCCCAGCCGCCCCGCCGACTGCGGCCCCCCTTTCATCCAATTCAAATGCGCTGAAAGCGCTGCATCCACGCTCAGCCGCTGCTGCTCGAACCAGCCCAGCCACGACGCCGACTGCCCGGATTCCGCCCGCTCGCCGCCCACGCATCGCTCCCGCCGCGGCCGCCCCACTATTCGCGTAACCGCCGCTACGGCAGAATACTTGCGTGCGACCCGGCGCTCCAGAGCAGCCCCGCCGGCCGCCGGCCGAAAGACCCGCATCATGAGCGATCGCATCAATCCTGCGCTCATCCTCGAGGCCTACTGTGCCGGCTATTTTCCCATGGCCACTCCGCGCGGCCGAATCGAGTGGTTCAGCCCCGACCCGCGCTGCATCTTCGAGCTGGACCGCTTTCACGTGCCCCATAACCTGCGCAAGACCATCCGCCGCGGACTGTTCGAAACACGCATCAACGCCGATTTCGCAGGCGTCATCGCCGCCTGCGCCGAGCGCGAGGAGGGCACCTGGATCTCCCCCCGCATCGCCGACCTGTATACGCAGCTCCACCGCGCCGGGTTCGCCCACAGCGTCGAGAGCTGGCAGGACGGCCGGCTCGTGGGCGGCCTCTACGGCGTCGCCATCGGCGGCGCCTTCTTCGGCGAGTCCATGTTCCACCGCGTCACCGACGCCTCCAAGGTCGCGCTCGTCGCGCTCGTACAGCGCCTGCGGGCCCGCGGCTTCGAGCTGCTCGACACGCAGTGGAGCACGCCTCACCTGGCCCGCTTCGGTGCGATCGAAATCTCGCGCGAGCACTATTTGCGCCGCCTCGCCGCCGCCATCCAGCTTCCCTGCCGGTTCGTCGATCCTGACCAGGCCGGACCGGCCGCCGGCGGCCGTTGACCGGCTCCGCGCCGCCCGCTTACGCTTCCGGTCTTGCGCGGTCCCTGATACCCGACCGTATCGCCGTCCAGTCGCCGCTCGACCGGTGGTTCCGGCCAGCGCCGGGCGGCTGCGGCGCGAGCTTGCGAATGGAGCACCCCCGAACATGAGCGTGGCTGATACGCTGCAAAAGAAGATCGAAGACCGCAAGGCCGTCGTCGGCGTCATGGGGCTCGGCTACGTCGGCCTGCCCCTCGTCCGCGAGTTCACCGCCTCCGGATTCAAGGTCATGGGCTTCGACGTCGACACCCGCAAGGTCTCCATGCTCGAATCGGGCAAGACCTACATCCGCCACCTGCCCGCCGCGCATTTCAAGCAGCTCATCAAGGAAGGCCGCTTCAAGCCTACCACCGACATGAAGCAGCTTGACAAACCCGACGCCATCCTCATCTGCGTCCCCACGCCGCTCGACAGGATGCGCGAGCCCGACATGACCTACGTCCGCGTCACCTCCGAGGCGATCGGCCAGCGCCTACGCTCGGGCCAGCTCATCGTGCTCGAATCCACGACCTATCCCGGCACCACACGCGAGATCGTCCGGCCCATCCTCGATCGCTCCGGGCTCAAGCTCGAGAAGGAATACTTCCTCGCCTTCTCGCCCGAGCGCGAAGACCCCGGCCGCACCGACATGACCACCCGCGACATCCCCAAGGTCGTCGGCGGCATGGGCCCGCACAGCTTGCGCCTCGCGAAGTTGCTCTACGCCGGCTGCGTCTCCACTGTCGTACCCGTCTCGAGCTGCGAGGTCGCCGAAGCCTGCAAGATCGTCGAAAATGTCTACCGCTGCGTGAACATCGCCCTCGTCAATGAGCTCAAGCTCCTCTTCGACCGCATGGGCATCGACGTCTGGGAAGTGATCGAAGCCGCCAAGACCAAGCCCTTCGGCTACCAGCCCTTCTATCCCGGCCCCGGCCTGGGCGGCCACTGCATCCCGATCGACCCCTTTTACCTCTCGTGGAAGGCCCGCGAATACGGCATGCCCACCCGCTTCATCGAGCTCGCCGGCGAGATCAACACCGCCATGCCCGAGCACGTCGTCCGCCGCGTCGCCGAAGCGCTCAACAACCACGGCAAGCCGCTCAAGGGCTCGAAGGTGCTCGTCCTGGGCCTGGCCTACAAGAAGGACGTCGACGACGTGCGCGAATCGCCCAGCGTCGCCCTGATCGAGCTGCTCCAGAAAACCGGCGCCGACGTCGACTATCACGACCCCTTCATCCCCAGCGGCAAGCCCATGCGCGAGCACAACATCACCCACATGCGCAGCGTCCCGCTCACCGCCGCGAATCTCAAGAAGTTCGACTGCGTCCTGATCGCCACCGACCACACCAACGTTGACTACGACCTCGTCTGCCAGAATGCTCAGCTCGTCGTCGACACCCGCAACGCCACCGCCCGGGCCAAGCGGCCCAAGGGCAAAGTGGTCAAAGCCTGACCACCCGGCGCGGCCGCCGCCCCACCCCCGCGACGCTACAATGGGGCGGGTCGGTTCAGATTGTTCGGGCCGGAAACCGCGCGCGGCCGCCGCAACCGGCGAACCGCGAACGGCCGGCCCCTTAGCTCTCGGCAGGGACGCTCATGACACGTTTCCAGGGCACCATCACGGCCATCGTCACCCCCTTCCGCGACGGACAGGTGGACTCCGAGTCGCTCGACCGCCTCGTCGAGCGCCAGCTCGCCGCCGGCGTCGACGGCATCGTCCCCTGCGGAACCACCGGCGAATCCCCCACGCTCTCCAAGGATGAGCAGCTCGCCGTCATCGAGCGCGTCATCAAGCACGCCCGCGGCCGCTGTGCCGTCATCGCCGGAACCGGCAGCAACGACACCGCCGCCGCCGTCAAGCTTTCGCAGAAGGCCGCCGAACTCGGGGCCGACGGCCTGCTCGTCGTGAACCCCTATTACAACAAGCCCACGCAGCGCGGCCTGTTCGAGCACTTCTCCGCCGTCGCCAGGGCCGTCGACCGGCCGATCATGCTCTACAACATCCCCGGCCGCTGCGGCGTCGAGCTCTCCGTCGCCACGATCTGCAAGCTCCGCCAGGCCCACCCCAACATCGTCTGCGTCAAGCACGCCACCGGCCGCGTCGACGACGCCGCCGAGCTGCTCTGCGCCTGCGACATCGACGTGCTCTCCGGCGACGACCCGATCACGCTGCCGCTCATGAGTCTCGGCGCCCGCGGCGTCGTCAGCGTTCTGTCCAACCTGCTGCCCGCCCGCGTCAAGCGGCTCACCGATGCCGGGCTGAAGGGCGATTTCGCCGCCGCCCGCCGCGAGCACGAAGCGCTCTTTCCCCTGGCGCGCGTCTTGCTCTCGCTCGAGACGAACCCCATCCCGATCAAGACCGCGCTGGCCCTCAAGGGCCTCTGCCGCGAGGAATTCCGCCTGCCGATGTGCCCCCTGGCCCCGGAGAACCGCGCCCGCCTCGAAGCGCTCCTGCGCGAGCACCCGCTCGATTAGCCGCCGCGGGTGGCATGCTCTCGCCGCAGGCGTGAGCATGCTCTTGGGCAGTGAAATCCGGCCACGCGCCCCTTGGTGATCGCGGGTCAATCGTCTGCCGCATCTCGGGGCGAATTGCAGGCGAGACGCCCGCGTTACCCTGCCGCCTCGCCCGTCGACTGCACGCCGCCCGGCAGCGTCGACCGCGCCACCGTCGCCGCATAGATCCGCTTCGCACCCGCCGCACGCAGCACCTTCGACACCTCGTGAATCGTCGCACCGCTGACCATCAGATTGTCCACGATACAGACCGTCCGCCCCTTCACATCCGCCCCACGCGCCGGCTCGAAGCACCCGCGGATATTCTCAAAACGGCCCGCCCGAGAAGAAACACTCGTCTGGCTCGGAGCGTAATGCGCCCGCCGCACGGCCGCATTCCGCACCGGCACACCCAGCAGCCGCCCCGCCGCCTCCGCCAGCACCCGCGCATGATTGCAAGGCCGCTGCACCCGCCGCAGCCAGTGCATCGGCACCGGCACCAGCAGCTCGACCTTCTCTCCCCACGCCGTCCCCCCGATCGCCTCCGCCAGCCACGCCCCCAGCCGCCCGGCATTCCGCATGTGCCCCGCGTACTTCAGATTCTTGAGCATCGTCGCCAGCACGCCGCCGTACGGCCCGCACCGCGCGACCTCCGCCACGTTCCAGAATTCCTCCGGCCGGCAGCCGCGGCAATCCCGCTCGATCGGCACGGCCGGCGGCAGCGTCCGCCCGCACCGCGCGCAGAACGGCGTCGACCGCGCCTCCGCCACCTCCCGCCGACATTCGCCGCACAGGTCCCCCTGCTCCCCCGCGATCCACGCCCCGCAGCCCATACAACTCTGCGGCAGGACGACGTCCAGCCCGGCATGCCAGACCAAGCGCGCCACCCGTGCGGCCGCGGACAGCCCCGCTCCCGACCGGCGAGCTTCGTCCCAGCCACCCTTCATCCGGAAACCCGAGAGATGTGCGCTCAACGCACGTCAGCCGCGCCGCGATCCGGCCCTCAGCGCTCCGGCTCGCCGTCCTCTTCCGCCTCGTCCTCGGCCGGCCCCGACAGCGGCGTCTCCCGCAGCGTCCCGTCCGCCTCGAGCTGAATCCGCTTGATCCGCTGCTCGGCCTCATCGATGATCCGCCGGCACTGCGCCGCCAGCACCATCGCCTCCTCGTAGCGCGCCAGCGACTCCTCGATCCCGATCTCGCCCGACTCCATCGCCGTGACGATCTCGTCCAGACGCCGCATGGCCTCTTCGAACTTCAGCTTCTTGGCAGATTTGCCCATGCCGCCCGCCATCCGAACAGCGCCGCCGCCGGGCCGCATGGCCCGACCGGCCGCCCGCCGCATCTTCCGCCACCCCGCGCCGACCCGTCAAGCCGCCCCACCCGCAAACCCGCCCGCCCGGATTTCTTTGACAAGCCTCCGCACAGTCGCGATACTGCCGACCCGGCGCCGGACGCCACCAGCACCCCTGGGTGCGTTTCCGGCCCCTGCCGACAGGCCCAAAAAGACGTCAAGCAAGGAGCTCCTCGGGATGGCCGGAAGACCAGCAGCGGTCCGCAGCGGTGGCGGCGGAGGTCTCATGTATGGGCTGATCGCCTTCGCGATCATCAGCGTCCTCTCACTCGGCGGGGCGATCTTCGCCCTCACCAACCTGAAGCAGGCACGCGAGGACGCCGACCGCCTCCGAAAGCGGCTGGACGAATACGGCAGCCCCCCCGCCTACTACACCCAGGAAGCCAGCGCCCGCCGCACCAACGCCTTCGCCGTCCTGACCTCCGATTTCCAGAAGCTCGCCGAGCTGATCTCCGGCCAGCAGGACGCCGTTCGCCCGGCCCTCGAATCGGAAGCCCGCCGCGTGATCGAATCCGCGGCCGCGACGCATTCCGACGCACTCAGCGGCGGCCAGTCGCTGCTCGCCGCCGTCCGCGCGCTCGATCAGGCCCTGACCGCCTCCAAGACGCAGCTCAGCGTGCAGGCCGCCCAGATCGCCGACCTTCAGGCCGCCCGCGATTCGCTCACCGCCAACCTCGACGCCGCCCGCGAGACCTTCAACCAGCGCATCGACGAGATCAGCGCCGAGCTCGCCCGCCTTCAGGAGTCCTACGAGCAATCGCTGACCGCCAAGGATGAGCAGGTCGCCTCGCTCCAGTCGACGGTCGAATCCCGCGCCGAAGAGCTCAACCGCGAGCGCACGCAGATCGCCAACGAGCGCCGCGAGGCGGAGATCGCCCTCGGCCGGCTCACCAACCAGGTCAACGAACTCCAGACACAGCTCCAGGCCTTCAAGCAGGGCGTCGACCCGCAGGAGATCCTCCGCAAGGCCGACGGCCGCATCCTCCGCGCCATCCCCGGCAGCGATGTGGTCTACGTGAACCTCGGCGAGAATGACGGCCTCAAGCCCGGCATGGGCTTCGAGGTCTTCTCGACCACGCCCGACCCGCGCCAGAGCGTCCGCGGCAAGGCCTCGGTCGAAGTCGTCACCGTCATGGGCGACACCGCCGAGTGCCTCGTCAAGCGCACCACGGCCGGCCAGCCAATCGTCGAGGGCGACCTGGTCGTCAACATCGCCTACGAGCGCAACCGCAAGCCCAAGTTCGTCATCCGCGGCTCGTTCGATCTGAACTACGACGGCGTGATCGACTCCAACGACGTCGAACGGGTCACCGCGCTCATCCGCGAATGGGGCGGCCAGGTCCAGAGCGAGCTCGACGAGACCACCGACTTCGTCGTCATCGGAACCGCGCCGGTCGTGCCCGAGGTGCCCCCCGGAACGCCCGTCAGCCCCGTCGTCCAGGTCCAGGTCGAGCGCCAGGCCATGGCCCGGCAGGAGTTCCAGGAGATCATCCAGCGCGCCGGCTCGATGTACATCCCGGCCATCACGCAGAGCCAGTTCCTCTTCCACACCGGCTACAGCGGAGACCTGCGAACCGCCCGCCGCTGATCGGCCGTACGCCGCTCGGCGCCGCGCGCCACGAGGACTCGCTATATCTCGGCGGCGCGAGCCTCGCCCGCCCGCCGGCCGCGCGCCGCCTCGACGCGCCGCTGCGCATCGACGATAGTGCTCGCGTGCCGCCCACGGGGTGCATCGCGATGCCGCCCATCCCCGTGCCGCGAGCGACTTCAATCCCCTGCGACTTCAGGTGAACCATGACGTTGTCCGACCGCCGCAACCATGCACCGTCCCGGCCAGCATCATCCGCGACCGCTGCGCACGCGCCGCCCGGCCGCTTCGGCCTTCTCATCTTGCTGGCGCTCGCCACGCTGCTGGCCGGCTGCGCCGGACCGCCGACCCTCCGCGTCATGTCCTTCAACATCCGCTACGGAACCGCCCCCGACGCCGAGAACCGCTGGCTGCTCCGCCGTGACCTGCTCGTCCGCACGATTCGCGCCTACGACCCGGACGTTCTCGGTCTCCAGGAAGTGATCCAGACGCAGTTCATGGAACTCCAAGCCGCCTTCGACGATTACGACCTCGTCGCCGTCGGCCGCGACGACGGCAACCGCGGCGGAGAAATGGTCCCTATCGCCTGGCGCAAGTCGCGCCTGCGATTGGTCGAGACCGGCCACTTCTGGCTCAGCCCCACCCGCAACACGCCTTCGCACGGCTGGGACGCCGCCCTGCCGCGCGTCGTCACCTTCGTCCGCCTCGAGCTGCTCGAACCACCCCGCCGCCAGTTCGTCGTCATCAACACCCACTTCGACCACCGCGGCCGCCAGGCCCGTCTCGAATCCGCCCGCATGCTCCGCGAATTCGTCAACACGATCGGCGACCAGCCGGTGATCCTCATGGGCGACTTCAACTGCGGCCCCCAGGACGAACCCTACGCCCTCCTCACCGCCCCCGACGCCCCCGCGCCCCTGCTCGATGCCTGGACCGCCTGCAACAAGCCCGAAGAGTACGCCGGCACCTACCACGCCTTCCGCGGCCGCCGCGACGGCCGCCGAATCGACTGGATTCTCTTCAGCCCGCATTTCGCCGCCCTCGACGCCGCCATCGACAATACCAGCGAAGCCGGCCGCTACCCCTCCGACCATTTTCCCGTCACGGCCGAGCTCAGACTTGTCCACAAGACCCGGCCGGCCGCAAACTGAGCAGTCTCAGCTCGCCGGCCGCTCCATCCGCCGGCCCAGGGTGCCCGAATGCTCGCAGCCAGCTCCGATCTCGGCGCCGTCGTCGCTCTCTTCGGTTCCGCCGTCGCCGCCGCCTGGCTGCTGCGGCTTCTGGCCGCGCCGGCCATCATCGGATTCCTCTGCGCCGGCATCGCCATCGGCCCCTTCGGCGTCAACCTGATCGACCAGGACCGCGTCCACTTCTTCGCCGAGCTCGGCCTCGCGCTCCTGCTCTTCACCGTCGGCCTCGAGCTCTCGCCCGATCCGCTCATTCGCCTCGGCCGCCGCCTGCCCTTGGCCGCCTTCGCTCAGATTCTGGCCACGTCGGCCGCGGCCATCCTCATCCTGCGGCTCGGCTTCGATACCTCCTGGACGGCCGCATGCCTGGCGGGCCTGGCCGTCTCACTGAGCAGCACGGCCATCGTGCTCAAGCAGCTCAGCGAGCGCCACGAGCTGGACACGCCGGTCGGAACGCTGATCACCGGCATCCTGCTGATTCAGGACATGGTCGTGATTCTCGCGCTGCTCCTGCTGCCGCTTCTGGCGCCGCGCGGCGACGGCCACACGTGGCAGGCGCTGCTCAACTCCGGCCTGGCACTGCTCGCGCTCGTGGGTGTAACGCTCCTCGCCCACCTCGTCATGCCGACGCTGATTCAGCAGGTTTTCCGCCGCGGCGGCCAGGAATTGATGACGCTGTTTGCCGTGCTGATGGCCTGCGGCGGCGCCTGGCTCGCCGATCTCGCCGGCTGGTCCTGGGCGCTCGGCTCGTGCATGGCCGGCCTGCTGCTCGCCCAGACCGACCTGCGCCATCAACTGCACGCCGAGATCACGCCCTTCCGCGACACCTTCAACGCCCTCTTCTTCATCTCGATCGGCATGCTCGTCGACGTGCAGCTCGCCCTGCGCTATGCCCTGGCGCTGCTGGCAATCGTCGTCGCTACGCTGACGTTCAAGACGCTGTTGACCGGACTCGCGGTCTCGCTCGCCGGCTGGCCCATCCGCATCGCCACCGCCGCGGGCCTCGGTCTCTGCACGATCAGCGAATTCGGCTACGTGCTCATGTCCGAGGCGACCCGTCTCGACCTGATGTCCGCCGAGCTCGTCCGCCAGCTCATCGCCGTAACCGTCGGCACGATGCTCCTCGGCGCGATTCTCGTCCCGGTCTCCGGCCGAATCTCCTTCGCCGTGGCCCGCCTTCTCTCCAGAAGCGCACCCGCCGCGGACGGCGCCGGCCGGCCCGAATCGCTCGCCGGACATGTGATTCTCGTCGGATACGGGCTGAATGGACGAAACGTCGCCAGCGTGCTTCGCGCCGTCCGCATCCCCTTCGTTGTCGTGGAGATGAACCGGGCCTGGGCCGCTCAGGCCCGTGCGGAGAATGAGCACGTCATCGTCGGTGATGCAACCCGTGCCAGCATCCTGCACCTGGCCGGCCTCGACCGCGCCCGCGCCCTGGTCGTCGCGATCTCAGACCCCGCCGCGACCCGCAGCATCGTCGCCCAGGCTCACGCCCGCCGGCCGTCGCTCTACATCCTCGCCCGAACCCGCGCCATCCACGAGCTCGACGCGCTCTATCAGCTCGGCGCCCGGCTGGTCATCCCCGAAGAGTTCGAGACCTCCATCGAGATCTTCGCCCATCTCCTGCGCGAGTTCGGCCTGCCCGACAACATCATCGATCAGCAGGTCACGCTCGTCCGCGCCGGGCGATATGGCATGCTCCGCGGCCGCCCCACCGATCGCGCCCTGCGGGCCGAGTGGCTCCATGCGCTCGAGGCGGCTGCGACACGGACCTATCTCGTCCAGGCCGCCAGCCCCGCCTGCCACAAATCCCTGCGCGAGCTCGATCTGCGCGCCCGCACCGGCATCACCGTCGTGGCCGTGACGCGCGGCGGCAAGCCGATCGCCAACCCCTCACCCGACCTGAAGATCGAACCCGACGACGTGCTCGTTCTGGTCGGCACGCACAAGCAGCTCTCCGAGGTCGACAGCGTGCTCGACCCGCCCGACATCCCGGGCGTCGCAACCGCCGCCATCGACCCCGTCTGACCGGCCCGGGCGAGTTCGCGAGCGAGCGGGGCGGCGCGGGCATTCGCGGCGGGGGCAAGTGGCAGGCGAGGAAAGGGGCGGGGATGCGCACGGCCGTGCCCGCGGGGCCTCGAGCTTCCGCATTCAGAGCGGCCACAGCGCGCCACTGCTCGGCGAGCAGCGCAAACCCCGCCACGCACACCGGGTGCCACTGCTCTTGAGCAGTGCAATTCCAGCCACGCACACCTCAGGGAGCGCGGGCGTCCCGCCCGCATCAGCTTTGGGTGGTACGGGCGTCTCGCCCGCATCAGCTTTGGGTGGTACGGGCGTCTCGCCCGTACAAACCGGGTTCAACTGCCGCGCTTCGAGCGGCGCGCACACCCCGCCCGCGTGACCCAAGCCGCGCCCGTAAGGAAGCGGGCTCCGGGTGCAACCACTCTCGCGCCCATGCGCCGCGGCCCATACACCTTACCCAACGAATCATCGCGCGCGAAATAGGTGAATGTGCGCTGGTGCTCACGCTCGCGGCTCGGATCACGGACGGGGACGCGGCCATATCGATGGACCACGCTTGCGCGTGCGAGTTCGAGCTGAAGCCCTGCCGGCGCGAAAAGCCGTCGGCAGGGCACTCGCGCGTTGGAAGTGAAGGAGCGTGCGAGATGGGAATCTCGCACCAGCGCTGACCGAGCCCCCGCGCTGGGAGCAGATAGGAGCAGTGGGCTCACGGGCAAGCTGCGCTTGCGCATGCCGCGCCGCCCGCCGACGATGATTCCCGGCCAGCAGCGAAAGCCGCAGTCGGCGACCCCCTCAATCCCTTAATCCCTTAATCCCTAGTTCGCTTAATCCCTCACTCCCTCAACCCAACCGTCTCCGCCAGCACCCGCGGCGCATCGTCCTGCCCCAACGGAAACACATCCGCCGCCACTTGGCTCACCGTCAGCGTCCGCTCACCCGCGTAGTCCCACGCCGACCCCGCCGTGTTCATCACGTTCTCCGCCCCGTCCGCGTGATACAGCCCCAGCAGGTGACCCAGCTCGTGCGCCGCCGTGTTCCCGATCATCCGCCCCATCTGCTCGGCCGAAAGCTTCATCGTGCCATACCGCCCAAAGCTCTCGACATACACCAGCGCGTTGTCGCTCAAATCCCGGTTGTACCGGTCCACGCCGTCCGCCACGCCCACGCGCACCTCGTGATACCCGCCGAAGTACACCGTGCTGTGCGGTCCGCTCGGCCGCGGCGCCTCATCGGAGGTCAGAATCTCGACCGCGTAGGCCGCGTACTGCCCGCGCACCGTCGCCACGATCGCCGCCTTCAACGCCTCCGTCTGCCCCGCATACGCCGGGCCCACCATCGCCCCGTCGAACACGCCGAAGTCGATCGGCGGGTTCACGCCCACCTTCACGCCCCGCCCCCCGCCGAAATTCAACCACACGACTTGCGGCCGCGGCCCCGGCAATTGCTCCGCCGCCGCCCGGTCCACACGCACCTCGTACGGCCCGCCGTGTTCCGCCGTCACGGCCACGTACACCGTCTCGTGATCGCGTCGCGCAATGTGCTCCAGCTCACCCGAGCTACCCACGCGCTGCACCACGAGCAGGTTCATCGACTCGTCCAGCAGCGCCACGCTCGACCCCCCGCCGTTGGCCGAAATTTCCACCCGCACGCGCAGCACGTCGCCCGCCACGGCCGGCCCGGCCGCATGCACGCTCGAGCCGCCCGCCTCCACCTTGCCACCGGTCGTCAGCACGCGCTCCGCCGGTCCGGCCCCCTTGACCACGCCGGCAAGCTCACCGAAGGCTTCGGCCGGGTCCAGCAGCTCCACAGGCCCGCATCCGCCGACGACAACGACGGCGGCCGCGAGACCGATCAGCATCAGCGCGGTTGTTGCGCAAGCGCAGCGTGGGCGCATCATCACGTTTGCTCCTGACGACACTCGTTTCAGGGGAAACCGGCCGGGCGCGCCGGCCGGGCGAAGGCCCCGTTTTCACGGATACCTATCGGCTGTGGCTCCCGTTTTTGACGCAAACCCGCGCACGGCAGCGCAAATCGCGCCCGGACCGCCAATTACGTCGCCCCCACCCCCCGCCCCCGGGCCGTAAAATCACCCCCATGAGCCGCCCAGCACAGCTCGTCGTCGGCACGGCCGGGCACATCGACCACGGCAAGAGCCGCCTGATCCATGCCCTGACGGGCACCGACCCCGACCGCCTGCCCGAAGAGCAGGCCCGCGGCATGACGATCGATCTCGGCTTCGCGCACGCGCGGATCGACGGCTGCGACGTCTGGTTCGTCGACGTCCCCGGCCACGAACGCTTCATCCGCAACATGGTGGCCGGCGCGACGGGCATCGACGCCGCGCTGCTGGTCGTCGCGGCGGACGACTCGGTCATGCCGCAAACCCACGAGCACGCGGAGCTGCTGAGCCTGCTCGGCATCGACCGCTGCATCGTCACGTTGACCAAAATGGACCTGGTGGACGACGAGTGGGCCGCCGCCGTCGAGGAGGAAGTCGGCGAATTGCTCGCGCGGCTCGGCATCGAGCCGCTCGCCGTCGTGCGCACATCCGCCCGCACCGGGCGCGGGCTCGACGAGCTTCGCACGCACCTCGCGGCGCTCGCCCGCCGCGCCGCGACCTCCGCCGACGGACCGCGCTGGTTCATGCTCCCGATCGACCGAGCCTTCAATGTCCCCGGCCGCGGAACCGTCGTCACCGGCTCCGTGCGCCACGGCCAGATTCAGCGCGACCAGGAGCTGGAGCTGTGGCCCGGCGGCCGGCGCGTCCGCGTCCGCGATCTTCAGACGCACAGCGAAGACGTGGCCACCGCCGGCGGGCGCATGCGACTGGCGCTCAATCTGGCGGGAGTCCCGCTCGATCAGGTCGGCCGCGGCATGACGCTCGCCTCCCCCGGCTACCTCGCCGACGGGCGCTTCTTCGACGTGTGGCTCGCGTCGCTGCGAGTGCTGGGCAAGTCGCCGCGCCGCGCGATGCGCCTGCGCCTGCACGCGGCCACGAGCGACGTACTGGCCGAGCTATTCCTCTACCAGAAGCCCGAACAGCGCGAGCTGCGTGATGTACCGGCCCGCGTCGCGACGGCCGAGCCGATCGCCGTCGAATGGGGACAGCGCTTCATCCTGCGAGACGAGAGCGGCTCGCGCAACGTCGGCGGCGGACAGTTCCTCCGCCCCGCGCACAGCCGCAGCACGCGCGGCGAGCCCGACCGCGCCGCGCGTTTCAACCGCCTGCGCCTCGGCACGCCGCTCGAGCGGCTCGAAGAAGTCATCCGCGCCGCCGCCTGGGAGGAGACCACGCCCGCTCGGCTCGCGGCCTGGGCCGGGCTGCCCGACGAGGACGAGGCCCGCCGCGGCTGCTCGCAGCTCGCCTCCCGCGGCCGCGTGCGCACCTTCGATCTCGCCTCGCACCCGGTCGTGATTCACAATGATCTGCTCGACCAGACCGCCGGGTTTCTCGCGCATCGCCTCAGCCAGCACCTGGCCGCCAACCCACGCCTGCCCGGCATCTCCCGCAGCGAGTGGCCCGGCTGGATGCCCCGCGCCTGCCCGGCCCGACTGCGGCAGGTTCTCGCCGACTTCCTCGTCCGCTCCAGCCGTTTCAAGCTCGCCGGCGGCTTCGTCGTCCCCGCCGACCACGCCGCGGCTATCTCCGACGAAGACCGCGAACTGTTGGACGCCATCCTGCGCGAGCTCGACTCCGCTGCGTTCCAGCCCCCGCAGCCCGTAGAGCTCGCCTGCACGACACCCCGGAACGCCCGCCGCGTCATCGAGCTGGTCGATCTCGCCGCCGCCCGCGGCCAGCTCGTCCGCATCGCCGACGGCATCTGGCTCCACGCGCGGCACTGGAACGCGCTGCTCGAAAAGCTCTCCGCGACGCTGCGTGACGGCGCGGCCCTCGGCGTCGCGGACCTCAAGAATCTCACACAGTCGACGCGCAAGTACGTCGTCCCCCTCGCCGAGTACCTCGACGCGCAGCAGATCACCCGCCGCGTCGGAGACCGGCGCGTGGCCGGTCCCAGACTCGCCGAAGTCTCGAAGGCGCCTGCCTCATGAAGTGATCGAACGGAAGTTGCTCTGCCGTCAGCGCGTCATCGCGCCGCCATCCGCTGCCGATACGCCGCCCGCACGATCTCATCCGCCGACGTCAGCCCCGCATCTGCTTCAACCGCCGCCGCCACCCACCGCTCCGCATCCCCGCGCCGGTCCCCCCAGCCCACCAGCACCTCGACGGCCACAAGCTGCGCCTCCGTCAGCGTGCGCGTCACCGGCCCGGCCTCAGCGGCCGTCAGAAACTCCATCAGCCGCCCGCGCAGCTCGGCCACGATCTGCCCGGCCGTCTTCTTGCCGATCTCCGGCAGGCTCGTCAGCAGGCGCTCATCCCCGCGCTCGATCGCCGCCGCGATCTGCCCCGCCGGCACGCACATCGCCCGCAGCGCCCGCCGCATACTGATCCCCTTTACCTCCGTCAGCAGCTCGAAGAACGCCCGCTCCTGCGGACTGGGAAAGCCCACCAGCCGCGGCGTCAGGTTGCTGCCGCCCAGATTCCCCTCCAGGTACTGAATCGTGAACAGCGTCCGCTCCGCCCCGGTGGCCGCGGCCGCCCGCAATTCCTCCTCCAGCCATCTCGGCACCAGCACCGTGAAGCACAGCGGCCCGACCTCCAGCTCCACCGCCGTGCCGTTCACACTCATCACGCGGCCTGTCAGCCGGCTGATCATCCCGCGCCTCCCACACCCGCCGCCGTCACGCGCCGCTGGGCCAGCCGCAGGTTCGCCGCACACAACCCGATCGCGATCGCGTCCGCCACGTCATTCGGCTCCGGCACCACGGCCAGCCCCAGCGTCGCCGCGACCGCCCGCTGAATCTGCGCCTTGCTCGCCCGTCCGCTGCCCGTCAGCACCTTCTTCACCCGCCGAGCAGCCAGGCCCATCACTTCCATCCCCCGCCGCACAGCCAGCGCCAGCACGACGCCGCGGGCATGAGCCATGAGGATCGCGGTCCGCGGATGCTTGTAGTGCGCATACAGCTCCTCACACGCCAGCACCGCCGGGCCGTGCGCCTCGCACAATTCCTCGATCGCCGCCTCCAGCTCCGCCAGACGCTCCCCCAGCGGCCGCCCCGCCCCAAGCCGCACCACCCCCGCCTCGACCAGCGCCGGCCGATCCCCCCGCAGCGACAGAAACGCGTACCCCGTCCGTAACAATCCCGGATCGATGCCGACCAATACTGACCCGTCCCCGTAGCCGCCCCGCTCGTCGACTGCCATTCGCGGCCTCCGCATGTCCGCAATCATGCGCCTTTTCCGCCCACTTACAACTCCGCAACCGGGCAGCGCGGACATCTTGCCCGCCTTCCCTCAATCCCGCCTTCCTCGCCCCCCAGGCGCAATTGCACGATAAAGGTGCGGACCGATCTCCACGATGCGTCGACGCGTTATCGGCGGCCGCCCCGGACTTCATGAAGTGACGGACCTCTGGCGACCGTCATATAATGCAACGCGACCACGAGGGGGCCGAAAGGCGGATCCCGGCGGCCGGCGCCGCTCCCGGGACCCCGTGAAAGGAAACCAAGCGCATGCCGTTCAACCGACGAAAGTCCACCTGGGGTCTTTGTTTCATCATCACCCTGGCTGCACAGGCCGCCGCGGCCTCAGCGGCCGATGGCCGCCTGGCCCGTGCCTATGAGCTGATCCTGCTCGGCCAGTACCAGGCGGGGCTGGCCGAGCTCGACCGGATCAAGGAGTCGGGCGCCGAGAGCGACGAGCTCAAGCGGGTTGAGGCGTGGCTCGACACTTACGAGGACCTCTCGGACTCCCGCGAGCAGCTCAAGCAGAATTCGTACGACTGGAACGTTCAGAACGCCTCCAAGGCCCTCGAGGCCGGCAAGGTCTACCTAGCGCTGAGTTTCGCGACGCAGGCCTCCGCCTACGCTCTGGATGAGGAGGCCTTCCGCGCCGAATCGTGGCTCAAGGACCTGGCCGACAAGGCCCGGTCCGAGGCCCGCTCGCTCGAGGAGCGCGAGAAGTGGTCGCACGCGCTGGCCTACTACTCGCGGCTGGAGCGCCTCTTCCCGGACGACAAGCAGCTTCGCGAGCAGCGCAAGCGGGCCGCCAGCCACGCCCGCCTCGAGTACATCTACAAGGACCGCGAGGCGGTCAACCGCCGCATCAGCGGCGTCTCGCAGGACATGCTCTATCAGGCCGTTCGCTCGGTGCAGCAGAACTACTACGAGACGCCCGACTTCCGCAAGATGGCCGAGGGGGCCATCGACGAGCTGATCGCCCTCTGCCACACCCGGAAGCTGCACGAGGTCTTCGACGGCGTCGCCACGCCCGACCTGCGCGAGTATTTCGTCTCGAACCTCCAGCAGCGGCACAACCGCCTGCCCGAGGCCGGCGAGTTCGGCTTCCGCGAGCTGCTCGAGCTCTACCGCGATATCAAGGAGCTCAACGAGCAGAGCATCTCGCTGGACAACCGCCTGCTGATCGTCGAGTTCCTCGAAGGCGCCCTGCGCGTCATGGACGACTTCACCTCCGTCGTCTGGCCGTCGGAATCGAACGAGTTCGATAAGCAGATGATGGGCAACTTCTTCGGCGTCGGCATCCAGCTCGGGGTCGACACCGAGACCGAGCGGCTCAAGGTCGTCACGCCGCTGGAGAACTCCCCCGCCCTGCGGGCCGGCATCCAGCCCGGCGACCTGATCTTCGAGGTCGACGGCGTCTCCACCGTCGACTGGTCCACCGACGACGCCGTCCGCGAGATCACCGGTGCGGAAGGCACCATCGTCGAGCTCACCATCTTCCGTCCCTCGACCGGCGAGAAGCTCACCTTCCCGCTCCGACGCAGCCGCATCCAGCTCACCACGGTCCGCGGCGTCAACCGCCTGCCCGACAACCCCGAGCAGTGGAACTACCTGCTCGACGAGCGCGACGGCATCGCTTACATCCGCCTGACCGGCTTCAACCAGGAAACGCAGGAGGAACTCGACCGTGCGTTGCGCGAAGCGAAGCGCGGCGGCATGCGCGGCCTGATCCTGGACCTGCGCCACAACCCCGGCGGGCTGCTCGAAGTCGCCGTCAGCACCGTCAGCACCTTCCTGGCCGATGGCGACGTCGTCTCGACCATGGGCCGCGCCGAACGCCGCCAGCGCCTCGAAGTTTCCGGCCGGGCCGAGTACTCCGACCTCCCGCTCATCGTCCTGATCAATGAGGGCAGCGCCAGCGCCTCCGAGATCCTCGCCGGCGCCTTGCAGGACCACAACCGCGCCGTCGTCCTGGGTGAGCGCAGCTTCGGCAAGGGCAGCGTCCAGCGCGTCCTGCCACTGCCCAACGACGCCCGCCTCAAGCTCACCACCGCGCTCTACTATCTGCCCAGCGGCCGCACGCCGCATCGCGAGGTCGACGCCGAGACCTGGGGCGTCCAGCCCGACTGGGAAATCGCCCTGACGCCCAAGGAGTTCGGCCAGATCGTCGAGCGCGAGAACAAGGCCTTCATCATCCATAACGAGAAGACCCGCGAGGCCGACCAGCCGCCGGCGCCGGCCAGCAAGCCGGCCGACGAGGACGGCGCGGGAGACTCCGCGGCGGACGCGGACGAGGATGAAGACTCGCTGCTGACGCCGGAGGACATCGCCCTGCTGCGCTCCGACCCCTACAAAGCGCCGGACCGCGACCCGCAGCTCGAGACGGCCCTGCTCCACATGCGCGTCAAGCTGGCCGCGCAGATGCCCTGGCCGCGGCAACTGGCCGCCAAGGCCGACACGGGCCGGCGGCAGCCGTAGCGAGACGGCTGGGCGGCTGCGCAACGGCCCATCCGCGCGTCCGGTCGGCCCGCGACGCCTGCGTGGGGAAGGCCTCTGCGCCCGCCGAGTTCGTGCCCTCTCCGACCCGGTGGGCGGCGCTCCGCAACGCGGCACTCCGCCCCTGCGATCCGAGCCGAGACCGTAACAGGCGGTCGGAAGCCTCAGTCCTGCGGCCCTTGCACGACGAGTCTGCCCACTGGTCGCTGGTGGGCGCTGCGACGCGGTGCGACCCAAGGGGTATCGAGAAAGTCCCGCGCGAGATTTTCGAAAGGCTGCTATCCTCCTGGCGCTACTTCCACGAATGGGCTTTCGAATGCCATGCAGACCATGAACGACTTCCAGAACAGCAGCGAGAATAGTTGCATATCCTCGAACTCCAGGCGCCGGTATGAAAAAACCTCCGGCAGAACGGTCTCAGCCGAGGCGCCGTGCCAGGAGATTTGGTACAGCTCAGGTACGTCAGTCAGATGCTCGCTCAATCGAAAGTCCTTACAGTTCTCTCGCGGAAGAAACCGGACAAACTCGCGGAAGAAGAGGCCTTGGGCAATCTTGATCGCCACGCGCTGGATCCGCCACTTATCGAGTTCAACCACCAACTTTCCCCGTGGCATGTACAGGCCTCCGCGCGTCACGCGCCTGAAGTCTCTGCGCAGTCGTCGTAACATCGCTTGCGTCTGTGGCTTCGCCGCGCGTCTCCTCAGTTCACGATCGAACAGCTGCCTCATTTCGGGATTTGCGTTCGTAACGAGCGGGAAGCTGGCATGCAAGAAGTACTCTTCGTCCTCTCGGTACGCTTCGTTACACCGCTTGTGGGCCGGAACCTTCCACAAGTTGAGCGCGCACGCGCTACGAAGCTCCTTGAGATAGAACTGCTTTGGCGGCACATGATCCATGGAAAGTCGATCAGTCACGTCGACCGAATCGTTCTTTATTTGCCCGCCGCACAACGAACAGATCGCATTCGGCGATGGACGTGTGTGCAGTTCAATGACTTCACTCGTACATGGGCTTCCTTTTCGCATAGCTCTCAGACTCGTTTCATATGCTCGAACGAGTTCCGGCACGACTCGCAGTAATAGATCATCCGGCAACGCGTCGGACCGAAACGGCTGTCCAGCGTCGTCTGATCGCTGCCGCAGAACGGGCAAGCCACGACTTCCGCTGGCTCCGCACGGACCGCCGCGCCGGCTGACGGGCCGTCCTCCGCCGACCCGTCCTCCCGAGAACAGCCCTCCCGTAAGCCGCCCGCCGGAGAATCACCCGACCGGGCCGCCGCCTCGCCGCCGACCGTCAGCCGCACGGCCGGCCGGTCCAGCGAGCCCCGCCCCGGCACCGTCACCCCATGCCGCCGCAGACTCTCGCGACCCGCATCGCTGATCCGCTCAACGCTCCAGGCCGGCTCGTTCACGAAGCGCACCCGCACGTCGGCCGCGCCGGCCGCACGCAGCCGCTCGCCGATCTGGTCGCGCAGCAGGTCCAGCGCCGGACAGCCGATGAACGTCGGCGTGATGTCCACCTCGACGGCCGGCCGGGGCGGATCGCCAACGCGCACGTCCGCGACAATGCCGAGATCGACGATGCTGATCGGCATCTCGGGATCGAGGATCGTGGCCAGCTCGGCCCGGACTTTCTGCTCGCTCAACATTGCCGCCTCAGCGGGGTGACACGTGACAGGTGACAGGTGACAGGTGACAAGTGGCAGGTGACAAGTGGCAGGTCGCACGTCAAATGTCACAAGTCACAGGTCGCAAGTCACAGGTCACAGATCACGGGTCGCGGGTCGCGGGTCGCGGGCCACCGCTCACAAATTACAACCGTCTCAACCCTCCCGCAGCCCCTCTCCCACAAAGACGGGACTATGGGATAGCGTCTACCACGCAGCCTCCGGCTCGACACGGTAGACCTCGGCCAGCTCGTCCAGCATCGCCGCGAACCCGGCACCGTGCCGCCCGCGCCGCCCACCGACGAAGTCCGCAGCCGGCGCTGACAGCAACACCCGCAGCCCCGCCTCCGAGACCACCTTCTCGATCGTCCCCCGCCATTGATCGTAGTCCGGCCGCTTGCCAGGCGGAAACACACCCCCCGCCTCCAGCCGCTCCTGGCCCTCCGTCGGCTCGAACAGGCCGGCCGTCAGCGGGGCGAGGCGGTCGAGGGCAGCCTGCATGCGGCCGCGGGCCTCGTCGCCCGCCCGGCCGAGGCGGACGATCCAGCCGTCCGCATGTCCGAGCGAAAGCCCCTCTTCGGTCCGCATCCGCACGGCCAGCGCCGCCAGCTCGCTGATCCGCGACTTCGAAAGCCGCTCCAGCCGGATCGCGTCGCAGTGATCGCAGAAGAACTGCCGCACGAGCGCGACCGACCAGTCGAAATCATCCGCCAGCTCGACCAGTTCGCAGCAGCGATACTGCTCCGGCTTGCGGCCATAGGCGAGGCGGTTGGCATCGCCGCCGGTCAGCTCGGCCACGACGCCGTAGAGCGCCGCCGCGTGGGCGATGTCGTCCTGCGCGAGCGACGAGAACGCGATGTCCTCTTCGAGGATCGGCGCCAGCCCGGTCCAGTCGGCGTTGCGATGGCCGAGGATGAACTTGTCGTCGGCGATGCTCAGCAGGAGCTCGACGAGCGGTTGCGTCAGATCGCTGGGCAGGTCTTTCATCGCGGCTTTCATCTTGTCAACTTCGGCACACCGGCGCGGCGGCGGCCGCCCGACGCCTCAGAAGTGCTCCTTGAGGTCGCCCTTCCTGTATTCGCCGTATTCCCGGTCATCCATGAACCGGCGCCACTTCTCGCCGACGTTGTAGCCCTTGGCGAATCGGTAGCTCTGGTCACTGAGGCGGAAGATCAGGTCGCGGTCGTAGTCGGTGCGGATGATCGCTTCGCGCGGGACGACCCAGACCTGCACGCACTGCTGGTCGCGGCCGTAGTGCTCGCGGGCGAAGAGCAGGGCCATCTGGTCGTCGCTGGCGTCGACGCTGCCGACGTGCATGTGCGGCTTGCCGCGCTCGACCTGGATGAAGACCTCGTAGGCCCTCAGGTCGCCCTCCGGGGCGGCCGGCAGCTCCGGCTTGTCATAGTCCGGGATGTTCGCGCGAATCTTCGACAGACCCATGGCGGCTCACGCATGCTTCCTGACGGACGACAACGCCCGCGCGGCCGGCGCAATACGGCGAGCGGCGCGCGACGGACAGCACTCTGAGGCATTGCTTTATAACGCACGGCCGCGCGGCATGCCACCGCGGCCCGGCTCGACGCCAGGCCGGCGGCCCCCCGCGCAGCGTCGGGCAGAAGCTGTCAAAGCGGACAGTTCGCCTCGTTGTACCCCTCGAGCAGGTCCTTGGTCTGTTCGATCAGGCTGCCGCCGGTCTGGATGGCCAGGCGGACGAGCTCGATCACGTCGGCCACACCGATGGGATAATTCACATCGGGCGCGGCCGCATTAAGCAGCGCCGCGACGCCGTGCCGCGCCAGGGCACTGAGGCCCCCGCCACCGAGCTCGACCGCCTGCATGAGCGACTTATTGGGATCGAAGGCGTCCACGCTGAAGACGTGGTCGAAATCCTGGCCGGGCGAGAAGGGCGGCGGCCAGTCTTCCGGGTGATTGCGCCAGAAGCCCGGCGTGCAGCCCTGAAACCCCGGCGGCGCGCAAAGCGTCGCAGCGCACTCCTGCGAGATGACCTGCGTCTCCCGCGGCGGTACGCACAGGCCGGTCGTGATCGAGTTGCCGTAGGCGGTGGCCGTGTTCGTGAAACAGTTCGGGTCGCCGTCGTGATCGAGATCGAAAAGGGCCTCAAGCTTCTTCTGGCTGGCGATGATCAGCTCGCACCGCCGCGTGGCCACCGCGCCGACCAGCATGCCGCCGATCGCCGTGCAGGTATCGTTCAGGCCCTCGCACGGGCCCAGACACAGCGAGCAGAACTGGAAGATCGCGTCGACGCTCGGATCCGCGCCGGAGCGCACCAGCAGCGGGTCGCACACGCGCACGCCGGCCAGATTCACGTCGCCCGTGTTCCGCACCTCGTATTCATAGATCAGCCGCAGCGGAAAGCTGACGTTTGCGAGCATGGCCGCATCGGTGAACGGCACGTCGATCGAGCCGTCGTTGCCGTAGTCCGCCGCGACGCGCTTGCTGCACTCCAGCCGCGGCGGCCGCACATCGACCGTCTCGACCGCTTCCTGCGAGCAAAAGGCGGCGTCAGCCTCGCACGAGCCGCTCGGCACGCAGACCTCGGTCAACCCCTCGACCACCACGTGATTCGTCAGGTCGACGTCCTGGCCGAAGATGTCGAAATCCTCGGGCACCTGAAGACGGTAGCGGATCGTCAGCTTCTGGCCCGGCGCGATCCACGGGTTCTCGCTCAGGCAGGGCGTCTGGCCGCCGAAGCCGCTGAACCAGTAGCACTCCGGCTCGCCGCTGGCCAGCGCGGCGGCGAACTTCGGCGCGATGCAGGCGGTCACGTCCTTGTCGTCCAGCGTGGCCCGGATCGAGCCGGGGATCAGCGGGAAGTCGAAGTTCGGATCGCTCGGCACGAGCTGATCGGTGATGCGCACGCGTGGCAGCTTGACCGCGCCGGGGTTCTCGATCGTGATCACGAATTCGATCTGCGAGCCGGGCAGCGCCCGGCGATACTCGCACTCGACCGGGTTGTTGGGCTCGCGCGGGACGGTGGGGTAATGCCGCCGCGGGTCGCGCGCCCCGCGCTGCTGAACCTCAATCAGCGCCTGGCCGGAGCCGCCATCCTGCGGCGGGCCGACCTGGGCCACCGCCAGCGCCAGCGCCGGCGCAAGCAGCGACCCGATCCACGCAATACGCACATGCCGCGAAGTCCGCACGGGCTTCCCTCCCTTCCCTGGTTACGACCTGCCCAGAACCCTGTAGAAATGACTGCCCACGGACCGGCCCGACGGTTGCGCACGCAGCGCCGTCCGTCGGCCCTCTTTCCGCCCACTATCCTACCGGGGGCGCTTTCGGTGGTGCAAGCCGGCTTCGGCCCGCCCGGGCCGCGACGGATCGGGCGTTTACGAGGCCGCCAGCAGCTCGACAACCATCTTGTTCGGCAGAAAAAGGAACGCCACCTCGCGCCCGCCGAAGGCGACCGCCGGCTTGCGCGAGATCAGCAGCGCACCGGCCTGCCGCATGCGAGCGATCTCGCCGTCCAGGTCCGGCGTCTCGTAGCAGAGGTGCGCCAGGTGCTCGCCGGCGCGGCTGAGAACGTTGCGCAGATGAGACCTTTCGCCCAGCGGCGCGATCAGCTCGATCGTCACGCCGCCGGCGGAAAAGAATTGCACCGTCGCCGACTGAAGCGGGTCGTCGATCGGCTCGCTCTGCCGCTCGGCATGCAGAAACTTCTCGATCAGCGCCTGGCCGGCGGCGACATCCGCCACCAGCATCCCCACATGATGAATCTTCATCCGCTCCACACACAGGCTCCCGCGCCCCGCAACGGGCGAAGCTAGGCCGCCCCGAAAGGCCGGTCAAGCCGCGCCGCCGGTCACGCCGCTCCGCCCGCCCTTGCGTGCCCGGCCGCGACCAGTAAGCTCCCGGCTTCGAGCCGCGCTGCGCGGGCGTCGACGTAGAGTAGCGGTCGGCCTGCCCGCCGACGGATGCGCAGCGTACGCTCTCCAGCGAGTCACCGATGGAATCCGCCAAGCCGCGCACCCCCGCCGAAGAGTCCGCCGAGATCGCGCGGATGTGGTACGTACCCCCCAAACCGCCCATCCCCGCCGGCTGGCTCGTCTTCAGCGAGGATTTCATTCTGCGCGCCCTGCGCGGCGACGTCGCCCACACGCAGAGCCAGCCGACCTCGCCCGGCTGGCGGATCGCGGTCTTCTTCGTGCAGATCGCCATGGGCACCGGCCAGGCCGTCATCATGCTGCTCAGCTCGATCCCCATCCTAAGCCTCTTCATGGAGATGCTCGCCGTCTACTTCACCCGCGGCGCGATCGGCTCGTTCGTCCGCTCCTGCTTCTGGAAAACCAAGCTCAAAAAGCTCGGCCAGGACACGCTCATCGACCGCGGCGTCGAAATCTGGGGTGCGGCCAACATCGAGATCGGCGCGTGCTGCCACCTGGATACGTACGTCCGGCTCGCGGCCGGCGAGGCCGGCTACGGCCAGAAAGGCAGCATCGTCATCGGCGATTACACGCATATCGGACCTCGCTGCCACCTGGCCGGCCGCGGCGGCCTGACGATCCGCGACTTCGTCGCGCTGGAGGCGGGTGTCCACGTCTACAGCGCGACGAACATGATGGTGCACCGCCACGAGCCGGGCATGCTCGTCAGCCTCTCGCACATGGTGCCCGATAAGCATCAGAGTGTGTTCGAGTCGCCGGTGATCATCGACGATTACGTGATCATCGGGTTTAATTGCCTGGTGCTGCCCGGGGCGCGGCTCGGCAAGGGCGTGATCGTCCACCCGAACTCGATCGTCTCCAAACCGTACGAGGCTTTTGCCAACGTCGTCGGCCCGGGGCGAGCCAGGCAGAACGGCTGGCGCCGCCCGCCGAAGCTCGATCCTCGGCGGCTCGAAAGCCAGCCGGCCGGCACGTAGCTCGGCGGCGCCCCGCGGGAGTGCGAGAGAACCTCAGCGATGTCGACCGATGCTGCTGAAACCTGGCGCTCGCTCGCCGCCGCGGTCGCGCAGGCCGGCGATGCCGACGCACTCGCGGTCTCCAACCGCGTGGCGCGCCAGGTGCAGCAGCTCGTCGAGGCCGGCAACCTCCCGAAACACGTCCGCCCGCTGCGGATCGCCCTGCTTCGCTCTTTCACCGCAGAGATTCTCGCCCCCGTCCTGGCCGCCCGGCTGGCCGAGTACGACATCGCCGCGACCTGCTCGCTCGGCCAGCTCGGCAACATCGCGGCCGAATGCCTCGATCCGGGCTCGTTCGTGCATCGCGAACGCTTCGACGCGTGCGTCGTGATGGCATTGGCCGAGCACGTGCTGCCCGACCTGGCCGACGCCGGCGCGAGCGACGCCCGCCAGCAAGCGCTCGAAGCCTTTCTCGCCCAGCTCCGCCATCTCGCGGAGAGCTTCGCAGGGCTGGTCATCGTCTGCAACCTCGCCGCGCCGGCAGCCCTCGTCGCGCCGCAGCTCCAATCGCAGCTCACGACCAGCGGCCGCTACGCGATCGACGCCGCCAACCGCGCCCTGGCCGAGCTGGCCGCCCGCCACGCGAATCTGCTCGTCTGCGACGTGGCCGGGCTGGCCGCACGCATGGGCTTGGACGCGTTCTGGTCACCGCGCGACATGCTGACCAGCATGCAGCCGCTCTCCGCCGCGGCCATGCCGCGCCTGGCGCGGCAGATCGCCGATCTGTGCCTGCTGTTTCGCACGACACCGGTCAAGTGCATCGTGCTCGACTGCGACAACACGCTCTGGGGCGGGATCATCGGCGAAGACGGCCCGGGCGGGATCAAGCTGGGCGAGACCTATCCCGGCCTGTGCTTCCAGGAGTTTCAGCGGCAGCTCCGCGACCTCAACCGCATGGGCTTCCTGCTCGCCATTTGCAGCAAGAACAACCCGGCCGACGTGCAGCGCGTCTTCGACGAGCATCCCGGAATGGTCCTGCGGCCGGAGCAGATCGCCGCCGAGCGCGTCAACTGGACCGACAAGGTGACGAACCTCCAGGAGCTGGCCGAGGAGCTGAACATCGGCCTGGACAGCTTCGTCTTCATCGACGACAGCGATTTCGAGATCAACCTGGTGCGCGAGCAGTTGCCGATGGTCCGCTGCCTCCAGGTGCCGCGCCAGCCGTGGCTGCTGCCGCGGCTGCTGCCGGAGGCGCGCGTCATCGACCGCCTGGCGATCACGGCCGAGGACCGCAAGAAGGCCCAGATGTATCAGCAGGAGCGGCAGCGCAGGCAGTTTCAGCACACCGCCGCCAGCTTCGAGACGTACCTGCGCGGGCTGGAGATCCGCATGGCCTTCGAGCCCTTCGACCCCGCCCAGCACCTCAGCCGCGCCGCCCAGCTCACGCAGAAGACCAACCAGTTCAACCTGACCACGCGGCGATTCAGCGAGGCCGATATCTCCGCGCTGCATGAAGCGAAAACGCCGATCTTTCTGGCCTCGCTCTCCGACCGTTTCGGCGACTACGGCCGCATCGCCCTGGCGATCCTGCGGCCCGGTGACGAAGGCGTCATCCGGCTGGATGTCTTTCTGATGAGCTGCCGCGTGATCGGCCGCGGCGTGGAGAACTCGTTCCTGCGGCTGATCCTCGCCCGCATGGCCGCGGCGGGCTATCGCCGCTGCGAGGCGGAGTTCATTCCGACCGCCAAGAACGCGGTCAGCCGCGAGTTTCTGTCGGGCTTCGGCATGAAGCTCGTGCGGCGCGACGACGACGGGCACGAGATTTACGAGTACGATCTGACGCAGGGTGTGCCGCCGGCCGACGACTGGATCAACGTCCGCCAGGCCTGAAGGGAACCGATGGACGAGCAGCTCAAGCAGATTTTCATGGATGTCTTCGGACTGGGGCCTGAGCAATACCGCCCCGACCTGAGCATGGAATCGCTCGAAGCCTGGGACAGCGTGACGCACCTGACGCTGCTGCTGACGCTCGAGCAGAAGTTCGGCGTGGCCTTCGAGCCGGACGAGGGCTCGCAACTCAACAGCATTCCCGCCATCCGCGACGCGCTGACCAGGAAAGCGGCCGCGAGCTGAACCGGGCCGCGCGCAGAGCCGGACCGCACGCCCAAACGGGGGCGCACGCCGAAACGCGGCCGCGCGCCGAAACGCGGCCGCGCGCCGAAACGCGGCCGCGCGCCGAAACGCGGGCGCTCGCCTGGATCTGCTCGTGCGTCCTGCCTGCAACCCTCCGGGTGGTACGGGCGTCTCACCCGCAATCCTCCGGGTGGTACGGGCGTCTCGCCCGTACCGTGATTCTCACTGCGCTGGGTAGCACGGGCGTCTCGCCCGCAATCCTCCGGGTGGTACGGGCGCCTCGCCCGTACCGTGCTTCTCACTGCGCTGGGTAGCACGTGCGTCTCGCCTGCCGATTGCACCGAGCCGCGGCCGTGAGGGAGCGGGCGGATTCGACAAGCGCACCCGCGGCCACGCGCCAAGACGCACACACCTGAGGACATGTGCGGGATATTGATGTAGGTGGATCTCATCAGACGCTTGCGCGGGCAGCGCGCCACCCCCCGCCCGCTCCCTCACGGTCGCGGCTCGGATCTCCCTCACGGTCGCGGCTCGGATCCCCCTCACGGTCGCGGCTCGGAACAGACTCGCCGGCGTCCCGCCCGTAGCGCCTCACTCGATCCCGACGTTGTTGCCGAAGACGATCAACTGCCCGTTGAAGCAGCAATTGATGAACTTCGCATTGTTGCCGCGGACTTCAAGGCTGCCCTCGAAGGCGATATTGCGGAACGTGGCGTTATTGCCGTTCACCTGCACATGGCCGTCGATCACGCTCCAGCCGTCGTCGTCGCAGTCCTCGCCAGCCTCGCCCGCCAGCGTGAAGTTGTTGCCCAGAACGGTCAGGTCCTGCTCATAGACACCCTCGTCGATCTTGATCGA
This sequence comes from uncultured Planctomycetales bacterium, assembly GCA_964643885.1. Classification (GTDB taxonomy): domain Bacteria; phylum Planctomycetota; class Phycisphaerae; order UBA1845; family Fen-1342; genus CAADGL01. The sequence goes on along the minus strand of CAZXUI010000001.1, from coordinate 7,801 downwards.
AACGTTGTTCTCAGTGACCACGCCGGGCAGATCACCGCCCGGCGGCCCCGGCTCGACGCGGCGCACGATCCCGATCGAAAGCGACTCGTCGCTGACCGCGACCTCGATCTCGATCAGCTCGCCGTCGATCACGTCGCCGATCTCCGCCGTGCCCGCAACATTCAGCTCCGGCAGCTCGACCCGCAGCTCCAGCAGCTCGGCCGGCTCGATATCGCGGATCAGGAAGCTGCAATCATCGTCGAATACGATCGTCACACCGACCCCGTTGAGCGTCACCTCGACTTCCGGGCAGTCCGAGCCCTGCATCAGCGACATCAGCTTGCTCGATCCATCGGGTGAGACGATGCGCCCGACGATGGCCGCACCATCACCGCCGCCGCTCAGCGACGGATCCACGACGCAGCCCGAATTCACCACCGGCAGCACGACTGCCAGAATTGCGAGACGAAGACGCATGACCCGACTCCTGTTCATCCCCAAACGCCCCCGTCAGCGCGCGGTCCCAGCCACACGCGCGACGATCGAATAGCCCTGCCGAATTCGCGGCCCCTGTCGCTGAGTCTCGAAATGGAAATGGGCCGTCGCAAGCACTGCCGCCAGCGGACCGATAACGCCGCGCACTCAGCCCGCCAACCCCGCCGCGATCCGCGAGGCCGTCATTGCACTTTCGCCCCGGCCGCCGCTGACGACCATTGGGATTGGTTCTCATCCGGACCGGCGCTCGTCCCCTTGAGGCGCCAGCCCCCGCACCGCGCCGCAGAAGAACTCGTACGCCGCCTGCACCTCCCGCAGCGTGTCCCCCGCGAACTTCTCGAGCCACGCCGCCGCGACCTCGAACGCCACGACGTTCTCCATCACGACGCTCGCGGCCGGCACGGCACACACGTCGCTGCGCTCATAATCGCTCCGCTCCGGCTCGAGCGTCCGCAGATTCACACTGTCCATCCCCTGAAGCAGCGTGCTGATCGGCTTCATCGCCCCGCGCACCACCAGCGGCATGCCGTTGGTCATGCCCCCCTCCAGCCCACCGGCGTGGTTCGTCCGCCGCACAAAGCCGAAGTTCGGCGATTCCCGCTGCGTGGCGTCGAAGTAGATCGCGTCATGCACCTGGCTGCCCGGCCGGCGGGCCGCCTCGAAACCCAGCCCGATCTCCACCCCCTTGAACGCCTGGATCGACCCGACCGCCCCCATCAAGCGCCCGTCGAGCTTCTCCGGCCACGAAAAGCAGCTTCCCAGCCCGATCGGCAACCCGTACACCCGCGTCTCGACGACCCCCCCGAGCGTGTCCTTGTCGACCTTCGCCTGCCCGATCGCCGCGATCATCGGCTCCGCCGCGGCCGGGTCGGGCGTATAAGCCTCGTTGGTGTCCCGGGCGGAACGAAGCTGCTCCGGGGTCGCGTCCGCCGGAATCGTGGCTCGCACGGAACCGATTTCGGAGACGAATCCTACGAACGTAACGCCAAAACCCTCAAGGAGTTGCCGTGCGAGCGCGCCGGCCGCGACCCGCCCCGTCGTCTCCCGGGCCGAGGCCCGCTCCAGCGTCTCCCGGCAATCCGTCGTCAGCCACTTGATGCTTCCCGCCAGGTCCGCGTGGCCCGGCCTCGGCCGGTTGATCTCCGGAGCCTTGTCGAGTCGCGAGTCCTTATTGACCACCTGCATCACGAGCGGCGAGCCGATCGCGCGCCCCCGCCGCACCCCGCTCAGGATCGTGACCGTGTCGGTCTCCATCCGCATGCGGGCGCCGCGGCCATACCCCCCCTGCCGCCGGGTCAGCTCGGCGTTGATCCGCCCGAGATCGACCGGCAGGCCGGCGGGCAGCCCCTCCACCAGCACGATCACGGCCGGTCCGTGCGATTCGCCCGCGGTACGGTAGGTCAACTTCGCCATTCGCTCTCCCGGCAATCGCCACAGGCCGACCCTGGCGGCCCACTGTCACCCCTATCGGACCGATTCGCGACGGCGGAGCGGCCGCCCGCGCCCGGCGCATTGACGCCGGCCCGCGCGGTCGTATACTACCCGATTCCGGTCGACCGGCCGGACCCGGCCCGTTGCTGTGCCGGGGTGTTTCAGGGAATCGTGATGAAGACCGCCAACAAGTGCTTTCAGGCCCGCGCCGGCGACGTGCAGCAGAACTGGTACGTCGTGGATGCGACCGACAAGGTGCTGGGCCGCCTGGCCGCCCGCATCGCGACCGTGCTCATGGGCAAGCACAAGCCCACCTACACGCCGCACGTCGACACGGGCGATTTCGTGATCGTGCTGAACGCCGGCGCCGTAAAGGTCACCGGCCGCAAGAAGGAAACGGTGGTCTACATGTCGTATTCGGGCCACCCCGGCGGCCAGAAGCGCCGCACGATGAACCAGGTTCTGGATCGCCATCCGGAGCGCGTCCTGCGCGAGGCCGTTCGCCGCATGCTGCCCAAGAACGCGCTCGCCCGGCACATGCTGCAAAAGCTCAAGCTCTACGCGGGCGATACGCACCCGCACCAGGCGCAACAGCCGATTCCGCTTCCCGCGTAGCAATCTGGAGGTATCTGCGTGGCCGACGGTCCGAACACGATGGAGCAGGAATCGCAGGTGCTGGAGGCCGAGCCCCGGCCGACGACGCCCCCGCCGCCGCCCGAAGGCGGCGAGTATCGCGGCACCGGCCGGCGCAAGTCGGCGATCGCCCGCGTGCGCATCATCCCCGGAGATGGTCAATTCCTGATCAACGACCGCCCGATGGACAAGTACTTCACCGAGCTCCAGGAGCACCAGGCCGTCAACGAGCCGCTCCAGGTCACCAACACCCTGGGCAAGTTCCGCGTGCTGGTGCGCGTCTCCGGCGGCGGCCACACCGGCCAGGCCGGCGCCGTGCGGATGGGCCTGGCCCGGGCGCTCGTGGCCGCGAACACCCGCTACGAGCCGTTCCTGCGGGACCGCGGCCTGCTGACGCGCGACAGCCGCATCGTCGAACGCAAGAAGTACGGCCGCCGCAAGGCTCGCCGCCGCTTCCAGTTCTCGAAGCGCTGATTCGGCCGTGATCTCGAGGTATCCACCCGGCTCTGTCGCGGCTCGCGGCGGGGCCGGTTTCTTTTTGTGCGATGCGGGGGATGACGCGCCGCGGCTCCGTATCGCGGCCGGCGCGATCGAGGCGGCCGCCGCCGCCGCACGGCAGCGCGCGCCGCTCGAGGCGTGCGGCCTGCTCGCCGCCCGGGACACGAGCGTTCTCGCCGCGATCGAGGTCGAGAACGCGGTAGCCCGACCTGATCGGTTCTGCCTCGCCCCGCTGCCGCGGCTCCGCGCCGAGCGCCGTGTGCTGGCCGCCGGCCTGCGAATCGTCGGCTGTTTTCATTCTCACCCGGCCGGCCCGCTCGAGCCCTCGCCTGCGGATGTGGCAGGCACGCTGTGGCCGCAGTTCGCTCCGCCCTACCATATGATTATCGCGCCCTCGGGCGAATGGTCTGTTTACCGCGTCCTGAGCGATGCGTGGGTCCGCCTGCGAATCGTCGAGCACGTGCTGACGGCGCGTCGCCGGCTCGACGCAGCTCACGTTGAACCCGCACACGCGGACAGGTGACTCGAATGGCCGAGCGGCCCCTGTTTGATCCCAGCCGCATTCGCGTGCCCGAAAGCGAGCGCTCCGGCGACCATCTGCGTCGCGCAATGCTCACGCCGAGGCAGGTGAACGAACTGATCCGCGGGGCGATCAACCGCTACCTGCCGCCCACGTTGCATGTGCTCGGCGAGATCGGCGACATCTCGCGGGCGGGCTCCGGTCACGTCTACTTCACGCTCAAGGACGACGCCAGCGAGCTGCGCTGCGTCATGTGGCGCAGCGCCGCGGGCAAGCTGCGCTTCGAGCCGGAGACCGGGCTGGAGGTGATCGCGACCGGCGGGATCGAGGTCTACGCACCGCGCGGCGCGGTGCAGCTCGTCGTCCGCTCGCTGGAGCCGCGCGGCGTCGGCGCGCTGGAGATCGCCTTCCGCCAGCTCCGCCAGAAGCTCGAGGCCGAGGGGCTCTTCGATCCCCGCCGCAAGAAGCTCCTGCCGCGGCTGCCGCAGCGCATCGCCGTCGTCACCAGCGAGAGCGGCGCCGCCATCCGCGACATACTGCAGACCCTCGCGCGGCGCTTTCCGATCGCGCAGGTGCTGCTGTTTCCCGTTCGCGTTCAGGGCGAAGGAGCCGCCGCCGAGATCGCCGCGGCAATCGAGCTGATGAACCGCCGCGCGGCCGAGCTGGGCGGCATCGACGTCGCCATCGTCGGCCGCGGCGGCGGCTCGCTCGAAGACCTGTGGGCGTTCAACGAAGAGATTGTCGCGCGGGCGATCGCCGCCAGTCACATTCCGATCATCAGCGCCGTCGGCCACGAGACGGACACGAGCATCAGCGACCTGGTCGCCGATCAACGGGCCGCCACGCCGACCGCCGCGGCCGAGCTGGTCGCGCCGCATATCAACGACCTGCGCGATTTTGTGGCCGGCGCTGCGGCCACGGCCTCGCGCACGATCCGCCACGCGGTCGACTCGCTGCGGCACGCGCTGACCGAGCTGCTGGCCCGCCCGGTGCTGGCCCGGCCGCAGATCTGGCTCTTCGAGGCCGGCCAGCGGATCGACGAGCTGGTCGCCCTCCTCCGCGACGATATGCATGAGCGCATCTCGACCTCCCGCGCACAGCTCGTCCGGGCCGAGGCGGCCATCGCGCGGTTCGGCGCAGGCGCGGGGCTGGCGCGGGCCGGCGGGCGGCTCGAGGCGCGCATTCATCGGCTCGAACAGGCTTTCGGCGGAGTGATCGCGCGGGCGGAACGGCGGCTCGCGGCCGCGGCGGCGCGCTGCCATCGCGCGGGTCCTCAGCAGCGGCTCGGCCGCGGCGCCGAGCGGCTGGAGCAGCTCGCGGCCCGCGCCGGCGGGGCGGCCCGCGGTATTCTCCGCGCGCGGCAGGCTCGCCTCGCGGCGCGGCTGGAGACGCTCGAAGCCTGCAACCCCCGCCGCGTCCTGCACCGCGGCTACAGCATCACCCGCGACGCCCGCACGCGAAGCGTCATCCGCGCGCTCGAGCAAGTCCGCGACGGCCAGCGGCTGGTCACCGAAGTCAGCGACGGCGAATTCCGGAGCACGGCCGACGATCCGCGCCAACCGGGCCTGTTCGACTAGCGTGCGTAGGCATTTGCCGCGCAACATGGCGAGCGCGGGCGTGTCGTGCGCAATCGGGTGGGGCAGGCAACCTGCCTGCCTTGATTGGGTGGTACGGGCGAGACGCCCGTACCACCCGGGCGAGACGCCCGTACCACCCGGGCGAGACGACCGGAACACACGTCTCAAGCTGCGCGCACCGAGCCAGCCGTGCCCGACGCGCGCGATGCAACCGCACTCACGCGTCCGCAAACGCCGCCGGCCGCTCGCCGATGTCGACGATGCTGCACGCGAGAATCGGATCGAGCCCCAGCTCGCGCGCCTTCTCGATCAGCTCCTCGCTCTCCGCGCCCGGATTGACGAAAAACTCCGCCGGCCCGGCTTTCGCGACCGCCGGCAGCAACTCGACGCCCACCTCCGGCGGCACGTACATCGTCACGCGGTCCAGCTTGTCCGGAATCTCCTCGAGCGAGCGATAAACGGGCACCCCCTCGATCTTTCCACCCTTCGGATTGACGGCGAATACGCGCCAACCCTGCTTGATGTGCGCTCGCAGCGACTTGTTGCCGAATTTCGAGCGATCCGAGGATGCACCCACGACCGCAACGGTCTTGCCCTTCTCCACAGTACCGCCTCCCTTCGCAGCCCGTCAGACCGGGCCTCTTGATCTTAGATGCCGCCCCGCGGCCCGGCGCGCCGCCGCTGACAGGCTTCGCCGCGCGTCGCCGGATTCGCGTTGACCGCACCGCCGCCCGCAGTAGGCTATTGCGAAGCGCCGCGGCGACGGCCCCGTGGAACCGAATCCGCATCCCGCGGCGCGCGCGTCGGATTCAACATGGCCGCCGACTCACCCACCATTCAGTTCGGCGCCTCCGGCGGCGGGCTCTACATCGCCGTCTGCGGCCGGGCCACGCAGCGAACCTGCCCCGCCGCCGACCGCCTCGCCGCCGATTACCTGGCCTCAGGCCCGCCGCAGCCGCAGATCATCATCGACGTGGCCGGCTGCGACTGGGTCGACAGCACCTTCGCCGGCTGGATGACGGGCCTGGCGGCGCGGCTTCGCTCAACGCCCGGGGCGCAGGTCGTGCTCAACCGCTGCTCGCCGCGCTGCCGCGCGTCGCTGGCCAAGATGCACCTGGAGACGCTCTTTCGATTCGAGCAGACACCGCCCCCGGAGACGCTCGAGCAGCTCGTCTGCGAAACCAGCGACCGCCCCGACGCCGCCACGCTGAAACTCATGCTGGCCGCGCACGAAAACCTCGCCGCCCGCGACCCGCAGAACGCGAAGGTCTTTGCCCCCATCGTCGAGATGCTTCGCAGGCAGCTCGCCCAGTCACCCCCGCCGGGCTGAGCTCGCCCGAGCCCGCGACCCAACCCGCCCGCCGCCGGGGCCCCGTTCAGTCGCGCGAGTAGCGCGGCGACACGTCCGTGTACCGCATCCCCAGCCAGCGCTTGATCAGGATCATCTCCCCCATGTCGTTTCCCTCGTGCACGTGGCCGATCCACTGAAGCCCGTAACCGATCACAGCGAGCACGAGCGGCCGCCACCAGTACGCCCAGATGGTCGGGTCGGAGGTCGCCACCACGAGCTGCCAGACCAGCACCACCCCGGCCGCGATAGTCAATGGAATCCCGATGACATGCAGCCAGATCGAAAGCCGGCTGCGATGCCGCCGTAGCCAATCCTCGAGCCACGCGGGACGCTTCTTCACGCAAGGGATGATAACAATCGGCCCACCGCGGGCAAGAATCCGGAACCCACCTCAGCCCGGACCACCCGGACCGCCGATAGAGGCCGGATAGGAGACTCCCCCATGGACCTTCTTCTCGACGGCCGGCCGGTCGATTTCGCGCTTCAGCCCGGCCAGACGCTGGGGGCCGCCGTAGACCAGGCCCGCCGCCTGCTGCCCGACGACCGCATGATCGTCGCCGTCCTGGTCGACGGAACGTCCCTGCTCGAGCCGCAACTGAGCGAAGCCCTGCGCGAGCCGCTGTCGTCGGGCCGCCGGGTGGAGCTGGAATCCGCCCCGCGCCATGCCGTCGCGGCCGAAGCGATGCGCTCCGTCGCCGAGCAACTGGCCGCGGTCCGGGCTTCGATCGACGAGCTTGCGTCGCTGCTGACCGCCGGCCGGCAGAGCCAGGCCATGGGCTACTTCGCGCCGATCATCGAGACGTGGCGCGCCTGCCAGGTCGTGGTCCGCCAGAGCGGCGAGGCGCTCGGACGCGACCTGACCGAGCATCTCTTCGAAGACCGCCCCATCCACGGGCACAGCGACGACCTGGCCGCGCAGCTTCGCGAGCTGCGCGACGCGCTCGAATCGGGCGACGTCGTCCGCCTGGCCGACGTGATGCAGTTCGAGATCGGACCGCTCTGCGAACGCTGGCAGCGGCTGCTCGACGAGCTGGCCGATTCGGTCTGCCCGCCCCCTGCAAGCCGCTTCACGCAAGCCTGACCTGCGCTCCGCGCACCCCTGTTCCCAGAATCGCTGCTCCGAGAATGGGGGACCGGTCTCCGACCGGTCTGATTGGAGGACCGGTCTCTGACCGGTCTGACTGGGGGACCGGTCTCTGACCGGTCTGGAAGACAGGTCTCTGACCTGTCCGATCGGGGGACCGGCCTCTGGCCGGTCTGATTGGGGGACCGGTCTCTGACCGGTCTGGAAGACAGGTCTCTGACCTGTCCAATCGG